>JANDJE010000056.1 GCA_024331095.1 Nitrospira sp.
CGTCGCCCTGGCCATGCGCCTGTTCGGCAACGTCATGAGCCTGGAAATGGCGTTGGTGCTGGTGCTCGTCGTCGCCGGCTTCTTGGTGCCGATCCCCTTGCTGGCGCTTCATATCATCGAAGGGCTGCTCCAAGCATTCATCTTCGGCATGCTGGCGCTGATCTACATCGGCGGTGCCATTCAGACTCAAGAGCACAGGAGACAATCGCAGCAGAAGGAGGCTGCCTGACCATGCAAGATCTGACACTCTTCACGCTCGGCTCCACCGTGGTCGCCGCCCTGGCCATTGCGCTGGGGACGATGTTGCCGGCCGTGGCGATGGGACGGGCGATCAGCCAGGCGCTCGAGGCCATCGCGCGGCAGCCGGAGGCCGAACGGTCCATTCTGAGGACCCTGCTCATCGGCCTGGCGATGATCGAGTCGTTGGCAATTTATTGTTTGGTCGTGGTGTTGATCATCCTGTTCCGCAATCCGCTGCTGGAATATCTGTTGAAATAAGAGACGGCAACGACGGCCGGCGGGGAGTGGCAAGCGGCTGAATAAGCCCGCGGACGGATTCCATTCCTTGGCGGGCGGAGACATTCAAGAGGAGATGCTCATGGAGCTTGATTGGTCGACGTTCGGCCTTCAGGTGTTGAACTTCCTCGTCCTCGTCTGGCTGCTCAAGCGGTTTTTGTACAAACCGATCTTCACGGTCATCGCCGACCGCCGGACGGCCATGGAGCGATTGCGAGCCGAGGCGGAACGGTTGCGAGCCGAAGGAGAAGATCTCAAACAACGATACGCGGGACGTTTGGCCGAATGGGAGCGGGAAAAACAAGAAGCTCGATCTCGTCTCCTCGAGGAGATCAATAGTGAACGCACGCGCCTGATGGAGGAAGTGCACCGTTCAGTGGCGCAGGAACGGGAAAAAGCCAAAACGTTGGAGGAACGGCGGCAGCGGGAACTCCGGCGCCAGGCAGAAGAAGCGGCGCTGGCGCTGGGGGCTCAGTTTGCCGCCCGTTTGTTAGAACGATTGGCGCATCCGCACTTGACGACGCAATTAGTCGCCTTGGCCGTCGAAGAACTGCGGGCCCTGCCGGAAGAACGACGTCGTGCGATCCGCGCTATCTGCCAGAACGGAGAGGCGGTCGCCTCTGTGTCCTCCGCCCATCAATTGGATGAGTCTCAGCGGGAGTCATTGTCGGCTGCGTTGGGAGAGTTGGTGGGAAGAACAGTGACCTGTCTATGGACGGAGGATGTTTCGCTGCTCGCGGGGGTGCAGGTCAGTGTCGGTCCGTGGGTGTTCGCAGCCAATTTCCGAGATGAACTGAAAGGATTTGTCGAGGCCGCCCATGCTGTCGACGCCGCACTCTGAAGCCGCCTCGCCGATCGCCCGCCAGGCGGTTTGGCTGGAGCACTATCGATTCGCCTTGCGTGTGGCGGAGCGAGGCGTCGTTCGCTCGGTCGGGGATGGAATCGTCTGGGTGGACGGGCTTCCTTCCGTCGCGATGGATGAGCTGCTGGTGTTCGAGGGTGGGAGCCTGGCGCTGACCTTTCACTTGGGACGACAACTGGTGGGCGGGATTCTGTTGGAACGGGCGGACAACCTAACCTCGGAGACCACTGCCTATCGACTTGGCCGGCCGCTCAGCATTCCCGTTGGAGACGCATGGCTTGGACGGGTGGTCGATCCGCTTGGACGTCCGCTGGACGGACAACCGATTCCCCAGTCGATGGGGCGCCGACCCCTCTTCACTCCCGCTCCGCCGATCACTGTGCGAGATTTTGTGCATAAGCCCCTCTACACAGGCAACAAGGTGGTGGACACGTTGATTCCGATCGGGAAGGGGCAACGGCAACTTATCATCGGCGACAACGGCGTGGGGAAGACATCGCTCGCGTTGGACACGGTGATCCATCAGCGGGGGAAAGACGTGCTTTGTGTGTACGTGTTGGTCGGCCAGAAACGCTCGACAGCGGTCCAGATCATCGAGACGCTCCGTGCCCATGGCGCCATGACCCACACGACAGTTGTGGTCGCCGATGCCACGGCATTGCCCGGCTTGAAATATCTGGCTCCATTTGCCGGTTGCGCCCTGGCTGAGGCTTGGATGTGGCAAGGGAAAGATACGTTGGTGGTATTCGACGACCTGACCACCCACGCGCAGGCCTACCGAGAACTGTCTCTTCTCTTGCGCCGTCCCCCCGGACGAGAGGCCTATCCGGCCGATATCTTTTACCTCCATTCACGCCTGCTGGAACGGTCGACCTGTCTGGCCGCCTCCTCCGGCGGCGGCAGCATGACGGCATTGCCGATCGTCGAGACCGCGCAGGGAGAGATTGCCTCGTACATCCCGACGAATCTGATCTCGATCACCGATGGCCAGGTCTATCTGGACGCGAACCTCTTCGCCGGCGGAATCCTGCCCGCTATCGACGTGACACGGTCCGTCTCGCGAATCGGCGGCAAGGGCCAGCACCCGCGCATCAAAGAACAGGCGGGGCGGATGAAGCTTGACTATCTCCAGTTTCTCGAGCTGGAGGTGTTTACGCGATTCGGCGCAAAGCTTGAAGCCTCAATCGAGGCCAAGATCAACCGAGGCCGCATTCTGCGTGAGATCCTCAAGCAGCCGCGCTTGGCTCCTCTCCCCATCGAGGCGCACATGGCCTGGTTGGCGGCGTTCAACCGTGGATACTTTGACCATGTGCCGGTTCACGAGGTGAAGGAGAGGCTCGGCCGGCTGATAACGGCGGCAAGCGATAGCGGCCTCACGCTTGAAGACTCGAACGAACGATGGGCAGAGGCCGTCAAGGGCTGGATTGGTCGAGAGGCTGCCTCATCATGAGCAAACGCCATGAGCTCTCCGGGCGGATTCAAGCCTTAACCGACATCAAGGGAATTCTCAATGCCATGAAAAACCTGGCGTTGATGGAGGTCCATAAACTGGGCCGCTTCCTCTCGGCGCAACAGCGGGTTGTCGGCGGCATCGAAGAAGCCGCCGCGGATTTCTTCCGTTTCCATCCTGCGCTGCTTCCGTCGATGGAGGGGGCCTTCCCGGTCTTTCTCTTGATCGGATCCGAACGGGGATTCTGCGGGGACTTCAACGAATCACTGCTCGCCGAATTCGATCGGTGTCGAACGAAGGAAATGACAGAGAAAGGCGATCCGCTCCCGTTGATCGTGACGGTCGGCCATAAGCTGGCCATGAAAATCGGCAGCCTCAAACCGGACGTGGTGTTACCAGGCCCCAGTGTGACGGAGGAGGTGCCGTCGGTCTTGGTTCACGTGGTGGACGCGCTGCACGAGTTGCAGCGTCGGCGTCCCGCCGGTACTCGACTGGACGTGACCGTGCTGTCGCACGGGAGCGGTGACGGGAACGCCGACAGAAGCGCCGACAATGGACGAGCCGTCATCGTCCGGCGCCCCTTTCGCGAATTCGGCCGGCTTCGGACCCTGTCTGCTCACCCCCCTCTCCTCACCATGCCGCCGATCGAGGTCGCAACCAAGTTGCTCGATCACTATCTCTTTGCGGTGCTGCACGAGATGTTCTACACGTCGCTCATGGCGGAAAATCGCAGGCGGTTTCAACACATGGACCAGGCACTCCAGCGATTGGAGAAGGAGACCGGAGAGCTGACGCGGAAGTACTTCGTGCTCCGGCAAGAAGAGATCACACAGGAAATCGCGGTCATCATGCTAAGCGCCGAGGCAGTGGGGGAGGACGGGCTCAATTCGACGCAGGCTGGCGCTGGCGCATGACGGGATGGGCTATTCCGCGGAACCGGCTATGAGAACTGGTTACGGGAGAGGACAAGAGGGTTGTGCGCGGTCGCACGATGAGGGGCTGACATGAACATCCTGGTGTTCAACAGCGGAAGCTCGTCGCTTAAGTTTCTGTTGATTCGGTATCCGCCCGAAAAGAGGGGGGCGAGTGGTCAGCCAGGCGCAGCAGGCAAAGGAATCCCCCTGTTCCGCGGGATGGTCGAGCGGATCGGCGGCACGGCGACCTTATCCCTGATGATTGAGGAGAGACGAGAGGCAATTCGGGAGCGGCAAGTCCCCGATCATCGGCGCGCTGTCGAGTGGATCTTCGAATCGCTGGGCCTGCGATCGGTAGATGCGCCGGTGGATGCCATGGGACACCGTGTCGTGCACGGCGGATCGTGGTTTCGAGAATCGGTCGTGATTGACGAAGCCGTCTTGGAAAAGATCGCGCTGGTGACGGACTTGGCGCCGCTGCACAACCGGGCCTGTCTTGCGACGATCAAGGCGGCGCGCGAAGCGGCTCGCGCCGTTTCCGGGACGGATGTGCCGATGGTCGCGGTCTTCGACACCGCCTTTCATCGGACGATTCCAGACCACGCGGCGACGTACGCGATTCCGGAGGAATGGGCGACGAAATATGGTGTGCGGCGCTATGGGTTCCACGGCATCGCACATGCCTCGTCCGCCGCCGCCTACGCCGAGACCGTGGGACGGTCGCTCGAGGGAACCAGGCTGATCACGGTGCACCTGGGGAGCGGGTGTTCGGCGACGGCTATCCGAGACGGGTGTTCGATCGATACGTCCATGGGATTTACCCCGATGGAAGGATTGGTGATGGGAACCAGAGCCGGCGACTGCGACACGGGGCTGGTGGGGTACCTGGCACGCCATACGGAGCTCACGGTGGAGCAGATCGATCGCCTGTTGAATGAACGGTCCGGGCTGTTGGGTTTGTCCGGCCGGTGGTCGGACATGCGGGAGATCTTGCAAGCCAGGGAGCTGGGCGATCAGCGGGCCGAACTGGCGGTGGCCGTCTTCTGCTATCGGGTCCGCAAGTACATCGGCGCCTATCTGGCGGTGTTGGGCGGGGCCGACGCTGTCTTGTTCAGCGGAGGGATCGGAGAGCGGTCGCCGCTGATTCGCGCTCGGATCTGCCAAGGGATGGACTGGTGCGGTCTCCGGCTTGACGAACAAAAAAACAGCGCGGCGGTCACCCTCCCCGCCGGCTCTGCCGTCTGTATCAGTCCGGATGAGGCGACGTTGCCAGCCTACGTCACGGCCGTTGACGAAGAAACTTGGATTGCGCGGGAAGCCCTGCGCTGTCTGCAACACTGGAAAGGAGGACAACCGTGAAGGAAATGAAAGCCGCACAGTCTGAGACGGAGCGCGCCGCGCAATGTCGTAACGATGACCCGTCGTTCGCCCGTTGGGCCGAGGGCTATGGAGTCATCCAGCACAGTGATGAGACGCAGGTCCGTGTCCATGAGTTGGCGCGCCGCCTGGCAAGTCGCGGCACGACGGGAGATGCGGTCGCGTTCTATGATCTCCTGATGGCGCTTGATCGGCTGACCAGTGCCGGTCTGTGGTTGGTCGTTCATCAGACGTATGCTCGAAATGTCTATCTCGACGGAAGGCCGCTCGATACCGAGGACTTCAAGGTCCGTCCTGAAGGCCACACCGGCGGCGCGCTGAACATGGTGCCGGCCTATGCCGGCTATCTTGCCGCCAACGTGGTCACCGGCCACACGCGCGGATGGCTGATGGGACAAGGACACTGTGTCGCCGCGATCCGCGATCGACTCGTTGAATCTGCTCGTCGGCAACATGACGGAGGCCCATGCCGCACGGTATTCCGTCACGGACGAGGGGCTGAGCCGATACGTGCGCGACTTTTACTCGTATCGACTGCGCGACGATGGGCGGCAGGATTCGCCCTTGGGAAGCCATGTCAACGTCCATACGGCCGGCGGGCTGTCGGAAGGAGGCTATCTGGGGTTCGCCGAGTTGCAGTATGTCCACATGCCGCTGCCCGGCGAGCGGCTGGTGGCGTTTCTTTCCGACGGAGCTTTTGAGGAACAGAGGGGCAGTGACTGGGCCCCTCGTTGGTGGCGGGCCGAGGATTGCGGCTTGGTGACACCGATCATGATCAAAAACGGCCGACGGATCGATCAGCGGACGACGATGTCGCAGCAGGGAGGAGCGGCCTGGTTCAGCGAGCATCTCAGATTGAACGGGTTCGACCCCATCATCTTCGACGGCCGCGACCCCGCCGCCTTTCTGTGGGCGATCCTCGAAATGGAACATCGCCTCGAAGTTGCCGCCGAATCGGTTAAGGAAGGGAAAGGCCGGTATCCTGTTCCACTCCCCTATGGAATCGCCATTGCGCCGAAAGGCGCCGGTTTCCCCAGTGAGGGGACCAACTTGGCTCACAATCTCCCTCTGATGGCCAATCCCCGTGCCGAGAACCGCGCAGCGGATCTGTTCAACGAAGGGGCGGGGCGTCTCTGGGTGCCGCCGAACGAGCTGGTTGAGGCGATCCCGCATTTTCAACAACATGAGACGTCCGGCCGTGTGCGCGAACGGGATCACGTGTTGGCTCACCGCGATGTGCCGGAGCCTGCCATCCCGGAACCGCCGTTCCGGCAGGTCTCCGAGGACGCGCGCCGCAACTTGGAGGGCTGGACCACGGCCTCTCCGATGACGGCGGTCGACCGCATGTTCGTCGCCATTCTTGATTCCAATCCGACTTTGCGCCCGCGCGTCGGCAACCCCGATGAAATGTTGTCGAACCGACTGGTCTCGACATTGGCGCGGCTCAAATTTCGCGTCACGGACCCGGAGCCGGCGGTGCCGGAATCCGTGGACGGGGCGGTTATCACCGCGCTGAACGAGGAGGCGGTGGTGTCCGCCGCACTGGCCAACAAGGGCGGCATCAATCTGGTGCATACTTACGAGGCCTTCGGCAGCAAAATGCACGGGGCGGTGCGGCAGGAGATCATCTTCGCCAACCACTGCCTGGAAGCGGGCCGCCCGCAGCGGTGGCTCTCCATTCCGCTGATTTTGACCTCCCATACGTGGGAGAACGGCAAGAACGAACAGTCGCACCAAGATCCCAGTATGGCGGAAGCGATGCTCGGCGAACCGTCGCACGTGTCCAGGGTTCTGTTTCCTCCCGATTTCAACGGCGCGGCCACCGTCATGGAGCGGCTTTATAAGACGCACGGCCAAATCTGGACGTTGGTCGTGCCCAAGGCGGACGTCATCCCTGATCTGTTCACGCCAAACGAGGCGCGAATGTTGGTGGAAGACGGTGGCCTACGGCTGGATTGGGCCGGATACCAGCATGAACGGGCACGCATCGTTCTGACCGCCGTCGGTTCGTATCAATTGATGGAAGTGCTCCGGGCGTCCCGCCGGTTGGCGGAAGGAATGATCCCTCATACCGTCGTCTATGTGTTGGAGCCAGGACGATTCCGGGCGCCTCGCTCCGAGCACGAACGGGCGCATGGAGTCTCGCCGAAAGTGGCGGCTCGTCTCTTCCCAACCGATGTGCCGGCCCGGCTCTTTGTGACCCATACCAGACCGGAAACGATCCTCGGTGTTCTTGGCCCCTTGCACACGGGCCCTGCGACGGTGGGACTGGGCTACATCAATCACGGTGGCACGCTCAGCACGCCGGGCATGTTGTTCGTCAACCGTTCAAGTTGGGCCCATTGCATCCGTGAGACCGCGCGGCTCTTGCACCTCTCCGAGGCGGATCTGTTGAGTGCCGAGGAACGGCAGGCGCTCGACGGCGCACGGAGTCCGCATGGTGTCATTCTTCCGGAGGTCGTGGTGTGATCCGTAACGGGCGGCCGGCTCGGAGGCCATCGTTGCTGCTGCTGTCCTGGGCAGTGGCCATCGCACTGGGGGTATTCACCGGTATCGGCGTCTATACGTTCGTCTATGCCCGCGGCGGCTCGTACTTGACCGACAAGCCGGAAGCCTGCGCGAACTGCCACGTGATGCGCGAGCAATACGCCGGCTGGGTGAAGAGCAGCCACCGGTCGGTGGCCGTGTGCAACGACTGCCATACGCCGGACGGCCCCGTTGAAAAATACGTCGCCAAGGCGAAGTACGGCTTTCTGCACGCCTACGCCTTTACGACCGGCTATTTCCCCGATGAAATCCAAATTACCCCGCCTATGCACCAATTGACTGAACGGGCTTGTCTGAAATGTCATGCAGCCATCGTGCAGGCAATGACCGTGACCGGCGTCGGTCGGGAAGACTTGCCCTGTCTTCGATGTCATGGGGACGTCGGGCATCAGTAACTTGCGAGGGAACAATGAAGAGGGAACAATGAATGTGACAGGGAAACTCATCGTGGCGCTTCTGCTGGCGACGATCGCGACCGTGGCGGCGACCGCCTTGCTCGTGACGATCTTTCAGCGCAAGCAGGAAGGGAAGACCCTGTTCTTCCGTGTCGTCGAATTGACCGACGACACCGACGACCCTGCCCTGTGGGGGAAGAATTTCCCGTTCCAGTACGACGCCTACACCAGAACCGTGGATCAAGTGCGGACTCGGTTCGGAGGCAGCGAGGCGATTCCACGGACCCCGACCGAGGCCGATCCACGCTCCGTGGTCGCGCAATCGAGACTCGAAGAAGACCCCAGGCTGAAAACCATGTGGGCCGGCTACGCCTTCGCCCATGATTTTCGGGAGGAGCGGGGCCACGCCTATATGCTGGAGGATCAGACGTACACCGAGCGCCAGGTCGTCACTCCGCAGCCTGGGACCTGTCTCCAGTGCCACTCGTCCGTCTATACGGCGATGAAACGACTGGGTGACGGAGACATCTTTGCCGGGTTCGCTAAGCTCAATGCCATGCCCTATGCCGAGGCGCGGCCGCACGTGACCCATCCCGTCACCTGCATCGATTGCCACCATCCCGACACCATGCAGCTCCGTGTGACGCGCCCGGCCTTTATCGAAGGATTGCGGGCTTTGAAGGCCCACGAGGGTGCCAAGAGTTACGACGTCAACCGGATGGCGACCAGACAGGAGATGCGCTCGTTCGTCTGCGGCCAATGCCACGTCGAATATTATTTTCAGGGACCGGAGAAACGATTGGTCTTTCCCTGGGCCAAAGGTCTGCGCGTCGACGATATGCTCGCCTATTATGATGAGACGCGATTTTCCGATTGGACGCACGCCGAAACCGGCGCTCCCGTGCTGAAAGCGCAGCATCCGGAATTTGAAATGTGGAATCAGGGTATCCATGCTCGCTCGGGCGTCGCCTGCGCCGATTGTCACATGCCGTACAAGCGCGAAGGCGCGATGAAGATCAGCGATCACCATGTCCGCAGTCCCCTGCTCAACATCAACCGGGCCTGCCAAACCTGCCATAAATGGTCGGAGGCCGAATTGAAAGATCGCGCGGAAACGATTCAGCAGCGGACCTTCGAGCTGCGCAATCGCGCCATGGACGCGCTGATTGCGCTGATCCGTGATCTGGCCGCGGCCCGAACGGCGGGCCGAAGCGACCAGGGGATGAGCACCGCCCAGGCGCTCCAGCGGAAAGCCCAGTTCATGGTGGACTTCGTCGAGGCGGAAAATTCGATGGGATTCCACGCGCCGCAGGAGGCGGCGCGCATTCTAGGCGAGGCGATTGACTACGCCAGACAAGGCCAATTGGCTCTTCGCGGCGAATCGTCATGACGGTCTTCAAGGAAATCATGGAGCACGGCGATGGGTGAAGAACCACAACAGCAATCGACATGGCTGGGCGCGTTGCTCCGTGAAATGGTCGGCATGCCTAGGCGCCACATCGTCGTGTTTCTTGTGGCGACGGTGGCGCTGGTGATGCTGGAGGTCGAACTCACGGAGGGGTGGCACCTGGTTCATATTCTGGAGTTGTTGGGGGTGATGGGGTTTCTCTACTTGTTGTGGGCGGCCTGGCGGGCGAGGTCGGATCGACTGGGAT
>JANDJE010000057.1 GCA_024331095.1 Nitrospira sp.
TCATGGACTACCGGACCTCCGTGCCGCCGAGTGCCCATCGGATGCCAGCAAGGCCGATACTTCCTCTCTCACATCGATTCCAACGGGACACCAGGTGATGCAGCGGCCACAGCCGACACAACCGGACAGGCCGAATTGGTCGTGCCAGGCCGCAAATTTGTGGGTGAGCCACATCCGGTACCGGTCCTTGATCGTCGGACGAATGTTCTTGCCATGGATATAGCCATGCTCGTGCGTAAAGCAGGAATCCCACAGTCTGGTCCGTTCAGTGCGCTGCCCATCAAGAGCCGGGGCATCCTCGATCGTATGGCAAAAGCAGGTGGGGCAGACCATCGTGCAGTTGGTACAGGCCAGGCAACGGGACGCCACCTCATCCCACCGGTGATGGCCATGGGCGTCGTAGAGCGCCTGTGGCAAGGTTGCCTGCCCTTGAAGGCACGTTTGGCTATCGGCACAGGCGTCAATTCGCTTCGATGCCTCATCCTGCAGGGCTTCTGACGCCGGATGGAGAGCAAGTTCGGCCATCACCTCTCGCCCCGCCTGAGTGCCTGCTTCAATCAGGAAGAGGCCATCCAGTTCCGTCAAGGCAAGATCAAATCCCGTTTGGGCACGCGGCCCTGTCTTCATAGACGAGCAGAAACAGGTCGAAAGCGCTCTCGTGCAATTCACGACAATCACGAAGAGATTTTCGCGCCGACTGGCGTAAGGGAGATCCCGATAGGAACCATTCAAAAAGATTTGATCTTGGATAGCCAGCCCCGCCACATCACAGGGCCGAGCACCCAAGAGAGCGATCTTTTCCAGCTTGGGAAGCCGAGGATGGATCGACCATCCATCGCTCGTTCGTTCAATCTGGAGCAACGGTTCGCGGGGAGCAAAGGCAAACGGCTTGAGTGATTGGGGGCCATGGACGACACCGAAGATTTCGCCCGTCCCGGTCCGTTCCAACCGATACCGTCCCGGCTCCTGTTGATCACGCCAGCCGATCGGCAAGTCCGAGATACGGGTAATGGTATCCCACACCACCGCTCCTTCACGGAGGGTGGGCCCAACGATGCGATACCCTTTGACGCTCAGCAGATTAAGGACATGTTGCAGATCAGCCGACGGGAAGGCACCGTAGTCGCTTGCGGACATGAGGGACGGCTCCACTGGACCGGCCGGTCAATCACTCTGCACTATCGGCATCGTACGGGCTCTTGGCTCGTCACACAAGAGCCGACCCGACGTTTCTGACGCTGCCGGATTCGAACCTCCGCCCAATGGCTGACTCAATTGGCTGAACTGTCCAGACCGTCAAAGTGAGCGGAAGGATGGCAGACGGGGAGAAAGAAAATAGGTCGTAACTGTTCTGCATCGCACCAAGTGGTCAACGATGCGACAGCCCGCGCTGATCACCACTGGTCGTGATAAAAGAGAAAATATCCGATCGCGACCACGATCGCCTGCAGCAGAATCAACCATCGCATGATGCCCCAGGGCGTCGTCGGCTGGGTGTCCTTCATACGCAGGCCCGGCGTGAGCAGGATGTAGGAGGCGATCAACTCCCGCGCATCTTCCCGCGAAAGATCGGCTTCTTTTTGAAGGAGGGCGATCGCTTCCTGACGTTCTCCGCGCAGCAGAGCATCGACGACATTTTCCGGCAAATCGGGTCGTTGTTGCAATTGAGCGGACTTCATTGATCATCACTCTACCAGAAAAGACCGCCTCTCGTCTCCCCCCTGCCCGGCCATTTTTCAAGAATGAGGGGGCTTCGCTCCGAGAAACCGAGGCCTGTCCCGCACGGAAACCATCTTGACCAGATCCCGTACGGAGAGCACGCCGACGATCTTGCCGTTCTCCCTCACGGCCAGATGGCGCACGCCCCGTTCGGCCATCACGCGACTGGCGTCGCGAACCGTCCGGTTGACGTCGATGCTCAGAAGGGGAGAACTCATCACCGAGCCGACACGAATCGTTCCTCCATCCCGATTCGAGGCCGCCCCCTTCCGGATCAAATCACTTTCGGTCACGATCCCGACCAGTTCTCCCGCTTCGACCGTCAACAATGATCCGATGCGTTTATCGCGCATCCGTTGAGCCGCTTCGAGGACGGACGCTTCGCTGCCGATCGTCGCCAGATCGGTGGCCATCAGGACGCCGAGCGGTCGATAGACGCGATCCAGTTCGCTCACGGGACCGCCCTCCGCGTCCACGAACGACCGGACGAGGTCCCGCACGGAGATCAAGCCGGCGATTTCCCCTTCCTCCACCACGCAAAGGTGACGGATGTGATTGGTTTCCATCATGTGGCTGGCGTCCAACATCGTGCGGTCGCTCGCGATCGTGATGATCGGGCTGTTCATCACCCGATCCACCATCGTGACCGTCGGGTCTCCTCCCACAGCGATCACCTTCCGCACCACGTCCGTTTCCGTCACGATTCCGATCGGTCCTCGATCCGGCTCGCCGGACTCGACCAAGACGCAACCGACGCGCCGGATTCCCATCCGCTCCGCCGCGAACGAGACGGTCGTGTCCCGCGGAACGACCTCCAGATACCGACGCATGAAATCTTTAATAAGTCCGCCTTCCTGTCCGTTCATCTCCACTCCTTGCCCTTGTTATTAAACGACCTCCTCCCGGCTCAAGCCGGGAACACCTCGGTCTCCCAAGACGCCCGGCGCATTTCGTTGATGGGCCGTCACTATACCTCATTATGACGAATCTCGCACGTGAGCCTATCTGACTATGGCCAAGGGCCATGGCTAAAAAACCGGCTTCTCGACGAGCAGGCAACGCGACAAGACGACGCACTTGTCAGTTGCGATCATCCGTCACCATTCGCTCACGGCCGAACCGCCTTTCGGTTGAATCGACACGGAGCGTTGGTTACTCTCTAGCGGCAATGAAACCGCTCAAAATTCTCGCCGTCGCTTGCCTCACCATCCTGATCTTGGTTGCGGGTGCCGCGGCGGCGATCCGTTTCTTTTTCCCTGTCGACCCAATCCGCAAGCAATTGGAACACACCCTGTCCCAGCAGCTTCAAGGAACCGTGCGGATCGCCGCTTTGGAATGGGATCTGCTGCGCGGCATCCGCCTCGAAAACGTCGAGATCGAACGGGATGGAGCGCGCCTCGCTCGATTCGATCGCCTGTCGTTGCGCTACCGACTCCTCCCCCTGCTTCATGGAACTCTGACTGTCGACGAGCTGGCGCTGATCCAGGCGGACATCTTCGTCGATCTCGCTCTTTTCCCCGCCCCATCCCAAACGGAACCATCGCCGCGGCGCAACGAGCCGGTCGCTCTTCCGACGCTCCCCCTGTCGCTCAACGTCGAATCCGTACGCATCGAACATACTCACATCACCGTCGTCGGTCATGATGACCTCCGCGTGGCCCTGCGAGACGTCAATCTGAGGTCCCGCCTGTACGCCGGCCCGAAGACCGTCGACCTGTCGGGGATTCTGGAAATCGCCGGCATCGAAGCGCTGCTGAACCGACACCAATGGCGGCTCCCCCTCCACCTGGCCTTCGCTCTCTCGGTCGATTTGCCCGCGGAGCGACTGATTCTTGAACGGTTGGAGGTCCGGTGCGATCCCGTGATCAGTGTCGCCGCTAACGGCCGGGTCGATCATATGGTTTCCACCCCCGAAGCGACCTTCTCGGTCCAAGAGAGCAGGCTCGACTTGGAAGCCCTCCTGTCCTTGGCGCAACCTCTGCTTCCTCCCGCGCTCGCCGGTGTACGGCTGGCGGGAACGATCGAGCCTGTGATTGCCGTCACCGGCGTCCGAACCGACAGGGGATTCGACGGAACGATTCGTCTCGACGTGAAGGGCGGAGGCATCCGAGGATCGGCGCCTTCATACGGCGTCGTCCTTGAGCCCACGTCTTTTCAGTTGCAAACCGGCGAGATTCCCATTCGCGCCAGCCGTCCCGGTCCCATCCATGCCGACCTGTCGATCAACATGACCGGTCTCACCGCTCCAGCCGCCGCGGTGCGCGACCTGGCGTTCGTCCTCCAAGCCGATCGGAGCGAGACCGGACAATTGGCCACCCATCTCGCCATGAAGGGTGTGGTCTCCGCCGCGCTACAGCCGGCCGGGCCAAGTCTCACGGAACCGCTCACGCTCGGCCTCGATGCCTCCGGAGACGAAACAACCCTGTCGTTCTCTTTGACCAAGACGGAGGTGACTGTGGGCGACCTCGTGAGTCTTGTCGCGAACGGCGCCGTCGGTCCCTTGGGAATATCAGGCAGACAAGCAGAGAAGCAGCGGCCTTTTTCCCTACAGGCTACCGTCCAAAGCGATGCCATCAAACTGATCCGACTTCTCCCGCCCTCCCTTCGCCAAGGGTTCGAGCTGACGCCTCACGGCGGCCCGCAAACCCTCTCCTTCACCACCACCGGTACGTTGGATGCCGACTGGCGTCCGCTGCGGGCCGACGCCGATCTGAACCTGGACGCCGCCGGCCTCGGGGCGGTTTCGGCAGAACAAGAGCTGGAGGGGACATTGGACCGGCTCACCCTCTCGCTACGGACGACGTACCGCGCCACGAGTGAATCGCTCAAGGGAGTAGTTAATGGATTGATCCGACTCACACACCTGCGGCAAGGAACAACCGCAACGGTTGGAACTGTCTCCGTCACGCTCAACGGCGACATCAACGGCCGCGTAGGATCGGATTTCGCCATCCGCCGCCTCGCGGCCAGCAACCGTCTGACTTCGGAAATTCGCGATGTCCACTACGAAACTCCCACCGTCACCGGCATAGTTCAGTCTGTGACCGCGTCTGCCAAGACACATGGGGATCTGATCGAAGGTCCCTACGTGCTGGACGAATCCCGCCTCACCGTCGGACAGGTGCTGGATGGCACAGCATCTGGAACGTTTAATCCTCGAACCCGGCGATTTACCGTGGACGTCGCCGTCCCCGCGCTCAACGTGGCTGAAATTCGACACTACATGACAGGACCTGCCGTGGAGTCCCTTGCAGCAGTCAAGCCGTCGGGACAGCTCTCAATGCGAATCAGCGGATCGGGGTCGATCCCGACACCAGAGGACTTGGCCCGACTCTCCATTCCCATCCAGGCTTCCGTACAGGTCGCTCTTCAGAACGTGGGAGGCTCCTTCCAAGACCATGCAATCGCGGGAGCAACCGGGACGATCACCTTATCCGTTGAGCCTCCGGAACAAGGACCCAATAAGCGCCAAGTCGTCAGAACCGCCTGGCAGATCGGCGCCGATCGTCTGGACGTCGGCGGAGATGGACCCGTCAAATACCTTGAGAAATTGGCGCTGGCGCTCGAAGGGTCGATTGAGTCCTTCGACCGACTCATCCTCGACCGATTTGTCCTCCGCGCCGACGGTCTCGACGCCTCGATCGACACGGAAATGTCAGGGATCAAACGGCTTCTGAACAGGAAAGAAGGGGCGCCTTTGCTCGAGGGGCTGGGTCCTCTCTTCGTCAAATCCAATCTCCACGCCAATCTCGATCTCGACCGCTTCGCGGATGCCGTCCGATCGTTCGGCGTGGCCGGGTCCGGGCGAGCCGGATTCACAGTGGCCTTCACCAAAAAAGAACGAGGGCCGCTCGACGTGCGAGTGACGATGCTGCCTCAACGGTTGTCCGTGGTTCAGAACGAGCACCGGATCGAGGGCCTTGACGGGGCCATCGAGCTCCGTAAGGTGCTCCAGTGGATGTCGCCTTCGGACGGGAAGACCCGTGAGGCCGCCTTTCGGCCCACCGGTCTGCTCCCCGACCTTCATCTCGCCGCGCCGGCGCGCCGGGATCTTCGCATCGGACTGGTCAAGGCCGGTGCCATCGAGGTTCGCAATCTATCAGGGCATCTGTTTCTCGACCACAATCGCCTGGTCGTTCAAAACCTGGCCATGAACCTGCTCGGCGGAGGACTGGGCGGCGAGGTCGTAGTCACGGGAGGCAAGGCCTTTCGCGTCGATTTCCGGATGGAAGCAGCAGGGCTGGATGCGAACCACCTGTTGCCGGTCGGCGACCAGGTTCCGGGCGACAGTCTGATCGATGCCACCGTGACCGGAACCCTCGCCTTCGATGACCGGCAGGGTCGACTGGATTTCGGCAAGAGCACCGTGGATCTCTCCCTGACCAGAATCGGACGCCACACGTTGGACCGCTTGCTCCGGTTCCTCGATCCGACCGGCGGCAATCCGTCGATCGTCGGCGCCCGTTCCGCCATCAGCCTGGCCAATCCCTCTTCCGCCCGCATCACCCTCTCGAAGGGACTCGTGGCAATCCGCATCAGATTTCAGCAAGGGCTCCTGTCTCGTTTTGAGCTGGACCGAATTCCCGTGAGCCAGATGAAACAGATCCGCGACATCACGACGACCATTCCACAATGGAACGATCTTCGTCGCCTGATGACCCTCTTAGGCACGGACCGATACGGAGTGGATCAAACGGGCAACTTTGTTTTAGAGTGATGTTATTGATGGGCGGCACAGCGATGAACGACCGGTCCGCAAGAAACACCGTTTTACGAAAGCGGAGCCGCTTGTGGGCCGTTCTCTTCCCCTGCACGATCGCCCTCGCCGGCTGTGGCGGGCCGCTCGTCGGCGTCACCATCGTGGATGAAAAGACCGCGTTGGAAAATCAGGTCCTGGGCACTTACCAAGAATTAAACCAAGAGGTGCTGCTCGTCGCCTCGGTCCGGTACATCGATCCGGAAGGCCGATTGGTGCCGCAGCCGCCCGTGCCGCCGAGCAAAGAAGCGGCCATCCGCGCCATGCAGCGGTCGGCCTTCAACAAGGACGACATCGACCGGCTCAAGGCGGAAGGGCTCCTGGGCGAAAACCGTGAGGGGGGCTTGACGATCCTTGCTCCAGAAAAGGTTCCCGCCGATCGCCAGGCCTTCGTCAAAAACCTCGTGGAGGAGGAGAACGCCGACCGAGCGACGCTCATGCAGCGGGTCTTGGCGACCAACGAAACCTTCACACCGCAGGACCTCCCGAAGATACGACGCACCTTCGCAGCCCTCAACCGAGACCGAGCCCGTTCCGGAGACTGGATCCAACGGGAAGACGGGCAATGGACGCGCAAACCCTAGTCTGAGACGGCCTATGAATCCGGCGGCGAGACGGATGTGGCTCTGTGCGTTGCTGACGCTGGCTTCGGCTGGAACCCCACCCGGAGCCGCCGGTGGCGTCGGCGATCCCGAACGGGTGACCAGTCATCCGGCGCTGGAATACGCCGGCTCGCCATCGGCCGACGGCCGTTTTCTGGCCTTCGTCTCCGAACAGAACGGCAACGCCGACATCTGGCTCAAGTCGTTGACCGCCGGAATCTCCTCCCTGCCCCGCCCCCTGACGACCCATCCGGGAAAGGACACGGCGCCGGCCTTGAACGAAAACGGCAGCTCCCTCCTCTACGTCTCCTATCGGTCCGACCCCCGCGGCGATATTTATCTGTTGGATGTCCCAACCGGCAAAGAGACCAGGTTGACCAATGAGCGGCACGGCGAGATGGCCCCCTCATGGGGCGAAGACAAGACCGTCTATTTTCTCCGGGAGAACGAGCCGTCCCGCGACCGAAGTCTGGTCCGCCTCTCACTCGGAACCGGCACGATCGAACCGATCATTGAACGGGCGACATCCTATGCCGTGGGCCCGGATGGAACGATCGTCTATTCCGACGGCCGCCGGTTGCTGCTCCGACCGAGCCCATCGTCCGAGCCGCGTCCCCTTACGAGCGGCGACTTCGTGGACACCTCGCCCGTCTTTGTGGACCGGACGACGATCGTGTTTGCCCGCTATCAAGACGACACGAACGGCGATGGTGTCATTGACGCAGACGATGAATCGTCCCTTTATCTCGCAAACTGGGATCGGGCAACCGGCGCACGAACCAGCCTCTATCGCCTCACGCCGGGGCTGGAGTTTCATGCCTATCCGGCCGCGAGCGGATCGTCCGTGTATTATTCCGACCTCAAGAGAAAAGACATTTATCGGCTGAACCTGAAGGAGTTTTTCGCGACCTATGCCGATCCGTCGCGCGCCCGCGAATCCG
The DNA here is from genome assembly GCA_024331095.1 of Nitrospira sp. GTDB lineage: Bacteria > Nitrospirota > Nitrospiria > Nitrospirales > Nitrospiraceae > Nitrospira_D. The sequence goes on from JANDJE010000057.1 coordinate 8,019, forward strand.
CCGCGACCCTGCTGGACCGGGGCGAGACAGAGAGCGCTCTGCTCATTCTCGCCAATATCTCCGCTAACCTTGCCTCACGTCTGTCGGCCGCGGAACGGGCCTCGTTCGACCTGGCGCTGGTGGAACTCCTCCGTGACGCGCGACGCTACGGAGCCGCCAAGGAGGTGTTGGCCCGTTACCTTTCCTCCGAAGGGGACACCGGACCGATCGCGCAAGTGATGTTGCCTGTCGTCCGAATCGAAGAACGGGCTCATCTCATGAGCCCGCGCGAACTCGGACGAGCAGTGGAGGAGACAAGCCGAGAGCTGCTGGCCATTGCCAATCAAGCCGGACAGGATGGCATCCTTCGCGCGACCGTGTACCTAGAGATCGGCCGCGCTCGATTGTTGACCGACGACCCGCTCAGTGCCCTCGATGTTCTGACCCAGGTTGACTCAACAGCCAACGACGAACTGCGCGCCCGTGCTCTCTTCACCAGGGCCTCCCTGTATCGCATCCTCGGAGAGCAGGAGAAACTCTTGCAAGTCCTTCTGGATGTCGTCACGTCATTCGGTGACCGGAGTTTCTGGGGACGGAGAGCTGTAGCGCAAGCTGTCGCCCTCACGGAAAGTCATGAAGATATTCGAAAGGCCATCGTGGCTCTCACAACACTGGCCGAGACCCATCGATCCCTTCCCTATCTGGCCGCCTCTGCCCTCCTGCGCGCGGCAGAGCGAGCCTACGAACAGGGTGAACTGCTTAGGGCCGTTGATCTCCTGGATCGACTCATTAAAGAATTTCCGGCGGAGACAGCCCTGGTCGCCGACGCCTACCGCAAGAAAGGCACCTTCCTGACTTCCGCCCAGCGGTTCGACGAGGCAGCCCATGCCTATGAATCGCTGGTCAACTTGACAGGCCACAACCAGGAAGAACTGGCCCACGCACGAACGCTCATGGTGCTCCAGTTGGTGCGGAGCGCGCTTCGTAAGCGGGAGCTGGGAGAAGTCCGCATCGCCGCAAAAGATTTACGCAAACTCGTTGAAACCTATCCTAACTCGATAGAGGCTCATCGTGGCTACATCGAAACGAAAGTGCAGCTCAAGGAATTCGACGATGTGCAGCGGTTCTA
>JANDJE010000058.1 GCA_024331095.1 Nitrospira sp.
CGGCCAAAAACGACTCGCAGTCCTGCAACGTCTGTTCGAGCGGCACGGTCACACCCGTGATCCCTGTAAATTCCGCCGTGACGTGGAGCGGTTGCGTGAGGTACCGCTGGAGCTTGCGGGCCCGCATCACGACGCGGCGGTCCGTTTCGGACAATTCCTCAAGGCCAAGCATCGCAATGATGTCCTCAAGCTCCCGATACCGAGCCAAGTGATGGCGGACTTCTTGGGCGACTCGGTAATGTCGTTCGCCCAGAATATGGGGATCCATGAGCCTGCTCGAGGAGCGCAGCGGATCGATCGCCGGGTAGAGCCCCTTGGCCGCTTGCGCTCGTGTCAAAATCACGGTCGTGTCCAGATGGCTCAAGATCGCGGCCACGGCCGGATCGGTCATGTCGTCGGCCGGCACGTACACGGCCTGCACGGAGGTGATGGTTCCCTTCGTCGTCGAAGCAATACGATCCTGGAGTTCGGCCACCTCCGTCAGGAGCGTTGGTTGATACCCGACGGTCGCCGACATTCGCCCAAGCAGGCCTGAGATCTCGCTGCCGGCTTGGACGAAGCGGAAGACGTTGTCCACGAGAAACAAGACTTCTTTCCCCAAAGTGTCGCGAAGATATTCCGCATAGGTGAGCGCTGTCAGTCCGACCCGAAATCGAATACCCGGCGATTCATCCATCTGGCCAAATACCATGACGGTCTGGGGCATCACCCCGGCCTTTCGCATCTCATGCCACAGTTCGTGCCCCTCTCGGATCCGCTCTCCAATGCCGGCAAAGACCGACACGCCCTGATGGAGCATGATGACCGCGTGCATGAACTCGGTCAGCAGCACGGTCTTGCCCAGTCCGGCCCCCGCGAACAAGCCCGTCTTGCCGCCCTTGGCGAAGGGGCAGAGCAGATCGATCACCTTGATGCCCGTCTCCAGAATGCCGGTGGCGCTCGTGGTTTCGTGCAGGGGAGTCGGCGCGGTCAAAATGCTGCGCCGCTCACCCCCGTCCAGCGCGTTCCCTCCATCTAAGGGATCACCCTGCACGTCCAGCAATCGGCCGAGGCAACGAGGCGAAACCGGCACACTCAGTGGAGCGCCGCTGTCGAAGACGGGAACACCCCGCCTGAGCCCCCCGGTATGTTGGAGGGCAATAGTGCGCACACAGTTTCGATCGAGGTAGCGATACACTTCGAGGGTGTATCGTTTGCCGTCTGAGGCCACGTGCAACGCCCGATGGAGCGGGGGCAGCCGCGTACAGGCCACATCCACGACCGGGCCGTTGACTTCCGCGACCGTTCCGATCGGATCGAGAACCGGTTGAACCATCTTCTTTTTCCTACTTCCTCTATTCTCCTCTTCTCTCCTCCTCCTGATCTGTTACTGCCATACAACGACCCACTTCCCATTCCACGTTTGCACATGTCCGCTCCCTGCAATGGCGACACCCAGTTCCATGACGCACGCCCGAACGACCGACGACCGACCAAAGAACGGCAAACCGCACGCCGGGAAACCGGCAAATACCCTTAATTGCAGCACCGATGAGGCTCCTCCTTCCAGGTCCGGTCATACAAGGAAAGACCGCTCCAGCCGTAGAATTCCGGGGCAGGACTTCCGTTCTTGCCGTTGCCAAACGCCACAGTTCGATGCCTCCATGCCCGGGAGGCCGTTTCCTTCCTAATTTGTGTGCTCCCTGGTTTTTGTTCGCTTCCGCTTCGGTTTCTCCTTTTCCTCCTCAACGTCGATTACGGCTCCAGTTTCGGCGTCAATGTGAATCTCCATGATTTTATTCTCGGCCGTCACGATTTCGACTTCCCATACCACCTTGTCATGTTTCCATTCCAACTCGGCTTCGATGATCTTACCCGCAAGTTTCTCGGATGCCGTTTTGATCGCCTCATTGATCGTGATCTTGGCCGCATCCGCCATCTCAATCTTCTTCTTTTCCGCCCCGTATGTGGCGTCTATCCCTACGACCAATGCCACGGCCAATACCAATCCCGTCACGAGATATCCTTTGCGTTTGATCGATCGCATCGCTCCCTCCTTCCGTTAATACACCGAATGATCGTTCGGCGATCTTCGCACCGCCGTCTTTCATCCTGATTCCAAGAAGCACGCAAGCCGTATGCCTCGATGACGCCGCTCGATCCATCCGGATCAGAATGCAATCCTTTTTCTCGCACCCATCGAAAAATTTGTGTGCGTGCGCGGCTCTCGCGAAACGGATCGCTCCGAACACCGTCGCCCTTATGCATTCTCCCGCTTCACGTTCCCGTCGCAGACAAGGGAGTCGCGCGCGGGGAGAACGGCCCGCCCAAGCAGTGGGAAGGAAACGCCGGCTGCCTGTTGATGCGCCGTAGCGCTTCGGCGATTCGTTCAATCCTTCACCCATCGCTCCAGAGCATGTGTCGGAGTTCCATGACGGCGACCGCGTCCGGCTTGCGTTGAAGCAAGTCTGAAGAAAAGTTTTCTGGCTCATTAGGAAATGGGCCGTGCTTTTCCTCCCTCGTTCCAATCACTCATGAGCGTCCCTCCTTTCTCCCACGTTCACCTGCTTCCATGCGGTTACTCGTTTGAGTCGACCATGAATTTCCGGAAGGAGCCCCAGTCTGCACCACCATCCGTCACGAGAGACCGACCCGTTTTCGATCATCAATCTTGCTTGCGTTTTTCCCGCATTGTCAGAAGTCGGCAGGGAGGCTCGACGGTTTTCCAGAATCAGCGGATCGATCCGCTCGCCGCAATTGACGCACCGCCGGCCCGGCAGCCCGAGCCGGAGCCCCGTGGTTTCATCGGAGCCATCAAGCCTGATCCTCCAAACGGGGACAAATCCCATTATGATTCTCAATCCACCTCAAGAGATGGTAGCTCCTCTATTCCGGCACGCCCGTCAGTTACGATCGCTCCGTGAGAGACCCCAAAGACTCCTTTCCCGCGCATATGACGCGGAATCGCACCGTACCGAACGTCCTTGATTCCCACTACCAGGGAATACCCTGAATAGCGTCCGAAATTTTCCCGGCATGATTCGGACGGGGAACGTCTTGCCCCACACAAGCGAAGCCCGTAGCTACTCAACAAGTAACGTGAGCAACGTTGCCGTCGCCCTCCGACTAGGGATTGACATGGAACGGAACGAAAAGATTACCGGGAGAGCGTTCTTGTAACGGTCGCGGCCATCGCAACCCTTGCGAGGGTCGAACTTGAAGCCTATGATCGCCTCTCGTGGAATCCCGCGCCGGCAATCACGAAGACCAAATCAATCCGCAAGCGACGAAACCATCCTCGATGCGGGCGGGAGTTGATCTGTTGGCACCGTTTCTACTCTACCTTGCCGTCTCCGCAATTTTTGTTCTGGACTGGTTCATCCCGCTCGGCTTCTCCGTTTCGATGTTGTACATCCCGATCTGCCTGGCCGGTCTCTGGCTTAAAGGGTGGCGATTCGCCCTTTCTTTGGGCGCCGCCTGTTCGGTGCTGATGGTGGTGGGCCTCTTCGTCTCGCCGCCCGGCGGTCCCCTCTCATGGTCCATCGTGAACCGCGCCATCGGCTTCGCCGCCCTTTGGTCGGCGTTGTGGGGCGGAAAACTCTTCGCGCAACGGACCGTTGAGTTGGAGCGGACCAAAGCGGCGCTGGAGCAGGAGATCGATCAACGCAGGCAGGCCGAACAAGCCCTGCTTGCCGCCAACGAGCAGTTGGAGGCCCGCATCGCCCGGCGGACCGAACAGCTCCAAAGCGCCCTCGACCGGTGGGAACTTGTCACGCAGGCGACGCACGACGGCGTATACGACTGGGATTTGACGACCGACCGAGTCGTCTATACGTCGCACTGGAAAGCGATGCACGGGTTTTCCAATCACGACGATGATGAGTCGCCCGCACAGTGGTCGGAGCGGATTCATCCGGACGACCGACCCCGTGTCCTTGGCCGTCTCAATAACTATCTTGCGGGCGCCCGACAAGAATTCAGCGAGGAATATCGCATCCGGCGGCGAGACGGACTCTGGATCTGGGTCTTGGACCGAGGCATCGCGCTTCGGGATGAAACGGGTCGCGCCGTTCGCCTGGTCGGATCGGAAAAGGACATCACCGAACGGAAACAGGCGGAAGAGACCCTACGCTCTCAGAACTTCCAACTCGAAGAGCTGACCGCGAAGCTGCTCACCGCTCAAGAACACGAGCGGCAACGGATCGCCCGCGAGTTACACGACGATATCACGCAGCGGCTGGCCGCGCTGGCCGTCGATTTGGGCTCGCTTGTGCGGGCCTGCCCCCCCGATCCATCATTGCACGCCCGCCTGCGGGAGGCCCAAGACACGGCCGGGCAACTGGCCGACGACGTGCACAATTTCGCCTATCGCCTGCACCCCTCGCTGCTCGAACACTTGGGCTTGGAGGCGGCGATCCGCGATTACATCGACGAATTCCGCCGGCGCACCGGCTTGGCGGTGCGATACGTCAAGCGAGGAGTCACGCAAACGATTCCGCTCGACATCGCCACTTGCCTGTACCGCGTGACACAAGAAGGGTTGCAGAACGTTCAGAAACATGCGGCGGCTTCGGACGTCTTGGTCGCGCTGCTCGGCACGGCTCAAGGCGTCGGAGTCTGTGTTCGAGACAATGGAAAAGGGTTTGTGTACAAATCGGGAGACGTTCGACGGACGGGCTTGGGGCTCGTCAGCATGGAAGAGCGGATTCGCCTCATGAAAGGTACGTTCCGTCTCCGCACCCAACCGGGAAAGGGAACGGAAATCCACGCCTGGGTCCCGCTGTCCGACGCAGCGCTCCAGGACGCGCGCCAAGAAGAAACAGCCGGCAAGCTGAACGAACAAGACGTTAAGGAGGAGATCTGATGAATAAACCGCGGGTGCTGTTGGCCGATGATCACGGCCTGGTGCTGGCCGGATTACGCCGGTTGGTCGAAGATTCTTGTGAAGTGGTGGGGACCGTCGAAGACGGCCGCTCCCTCATCGAGGCGGCTCAGCGCCTGGAACCGGACTTGATTCTGCTGGACATCGCCATGCCGTTGCTGAACGGCATCGACGCCGCGCGCCAGATTCGAAAACTGTGTCCTCAGACCAAACTCATCTTTTTGACCATGCAGACCAGCCCCACCTACGCGACCGAGGCCTTTCAAGCCGGCGCAAGCGGTTACCTCCTGAAACGATCGGCCCCGATGGAGTTGCCGTTGGCCATCGAAGCCGCCCTGCGGGGCCAGCACTATATTACTCCCGCGATCGCCAAACCGGTGTTGGAGAGGGCTTTCAGACCGGATGATCCATCGACGCTGTCCATCAAGGGGACGCTCTCCGATCTCACTCCGCGCCAGCGCGAAGTGCTGCAGTTGATCGGAGAGGGAAAGGCGACCAAGGAAATCGCCGCTCTGCTTAACATCTCCGTCAAAACGGTCGAGTTCCACAAGGCCCGCCTGATGGAGGAACTGGGCTTTCACTCCACCGCGGAATTGATGCGCTATGCCATCACGCAAGGGCTGGCCAATTCCGAGGCGTGACGCGCGCTCCCTTGCCACTCACGATGAATCAGATCCGGCCCGCTCCGCAACCGCCAGGCCCCGTCTGAACGACCGCCGCCGACGCCTGTCCCTCCCCCCAGTACAGAGTCCGATGCGGGAACGGAATCTCGATTCCCTTGGCATCGAACGTCTTTTTGATCCGTCGATTCATCTCGCGTCCGACCCGCCATTGTTTCGCAGGAATGGTCTTGATCCGACATCTGATGATCACGGCGGACTCGTCGAAGCGATCGACGCCGAGCATTTCCAGCGGTTCCAGAATGTCCTCCGCATACGACGGATCGACCCGCAGTTCGTCGGCGATTTCAACCAGCACCGCCATCACGCGATCGACGTCCTCCTTGTAGGCGACCCCGACGTCGAACACATAAAACGAAAAGCTCTTGGTCATGTTCTTGACCCGATCCACGATCCCGTTCGGAACCACATGGACACTGCCGGACACGTCGCGCAACCGGATCGACCGCAATCGCACTTCCTCCACAAGGCCGCTGACGCCGGCGATTTCCACCACGTCGCCCACGGCGATGGAATCCTCCAGAAGGATAAAAAATCCCGAAATGACATCCTTCACCAAACTCTGGGCGCCGAACCCGATCGCCAACCCGCCCAAACCGGCGGCGGCGAGAAGCGGCTTCAGATCGATGCCGATTTCCGACAGAACCATCATGGTCCCGACAGCGACGATGAACACGCGGGCCACGTCGCGAAGCACGTGGGTGAGCGTCTCGGCCCGCTGGCGCTGCGCCGGAGTCGGCAACGCCCCTTCGAGCAGTCTCCGGACACGGGTCAAGGCCTGCTTCACAACCGTCAACAGCAACACCATCCCGATGCCAATGAACACCACCCGAATCCCCGAGCCCATTGCCCATTGCATCGATCGCTCGATCAACTGTGTGTCCCATGCTTCTTGCGTCATATCTCCTCCTTGAGGCTCTGTTCTCATGTTGGGGATGTCGTCACAAATGAGGAACTCTCCGCCCCTCCCACCACCCGACTGACGGTCAACCCCTGGACCAGGATGGAAAAGACCACCACGACATAGGTGATCGTCACGACGGCATCCCGCTCCGGACCGGAGGTAAGGAGAGCGACGGAAATGCCTCCGCGCAAGCCGCCCCAGGTCAAAATCCTCACCGTCTTATCGCTGAGCTCGCGCACTAAGCTGAATCCTCCCACCTGCGCCACGACAGTGACCCATCGCGCCGCCAGTCCCGACGGTTACCAAGGTGCCGATCACCCACTTGAGATCGAGCAGTTCCTCCAATTTGACGTGCAGCGCGCCGGCGAACAGCAAAACCCCCAACATCCCGTGCATCAACGTTTCGTTGAAATCAACGGCACCGATGAGCCGCTGCGCTTCGGTCCCGACGCCGAGCCCCAATTTTCCCAGTGCCAGCAGACTCAAGGAAAATACCAGCGCCACCGCCATCAGCCCGATGGTCATCGGCAGTTTGAGCAGCCGATGGTTCACATAGCCGAACAGCGCCGCCAGGCAAATCAGGATCGTGAGCGTGTAAATCGACGGCACGGCTCATACCTCTTCTTCTGATAAGGGAACACTCTGTCGTTTATGACTTACGCCCTCGAGGCCGGCGCCGCCGGTTTCCCATCGCGACGGGGACGCGCAAGATTTCCGATCCCGTTCTCTTTCCTCACAAGGGCCGTCCGAACCGGCGCTAACGCGCAAGTGCGAATCGTAAGGCCTGCCGGATTTGAGACATGCGGTCGCTGCTCAAGGTTGTGATGAGCGATCCGACTGACCGACTCTTCGTTGAGCGCCATCCGTACGGTTCTCATCCGTTTTCCGATGCACGAATGGCTCTGCCGGGAAACGTTCTTAGCGGCATCGTTTGGGGAATGCAAGCTCTCGGCTCAATCAGGCGCGATCAGAGCAAATTGGAGCGATGCCTTGCGGTGCCAGGCGTGGATGCGTCGGGTGTTGGTCCTATCGGTCTTGCCCGGCGCCCTTGAGACTATCGCGAAGCCGGGCGGACGACTCGTGATCGGCGGACACCAACAGCACATCACCGGCCTCCAGCACGGTGCCGCCGTCAGGAACAAAGCACCGGCCTTTCCTTTCAATCATGATGATTAACGCCTCCTTGGGGCAACCAAGATCAAGGAGCCGCTTGCCGACCGCAGCGGAGGTGGGGGCAATCGTCATCTCGATCAGCCCGTTTTTGAGATCGATCGGCCTGTCGGAGACGGCGGCGGTCCCGATGGATCGTTCCATGGGCGCATCGACCTGGAGCCAGCGGGCGACCAGAGGAATGGATGTGCCTTGGAGCAGCACGGAGGTCAAGACGATGAAGAACACGAGGTTGAACATCATCGGAGCCTGCGGAATGCCGGCCAAGAGCGGGAAGGTGGCGAGAATGATCGGCACGGCTCCCCGCAGGCCGACCCAGGCGATCATGGTCTTTTCCCTGACGGTGAGCTTCGAGAACGCCAAGGTGAGAAAAACGGCGACAGGCCTGGCACACACCATCAAAAACAACGCGAAGAAGAGTCCGGTCCCCGCAACCGACAGGAGTTGCGAGGGAAAGACCTGCAGGCCGAGCACTAGAAACATCGCAATCTGCATCAACCAGGCCAGCCCGTCATGAAACCGCAACAGACTGCGTTTATGGAGAAAATCGCGGCTCCCCATGATCAGCCCGGCCAAATAGACCGCCAGAAATCCGTTTCCTCCCAGCCAGGCGCTGCCGCTGTAAGTGAGGAGGACCAAGGACAGGGTAAGCACCGGATAGAGCCCCTCATATTCCAATCGCAATCGATTGACCAGCTCCACCATCAGTTTGCCGGTCCCATACCCGATTGCCGCGCCGACGACCATCTGTCGCGCGAACATGGGAATCAGATCGATCACCGACGTCGACGCCCCCGTCATCAAGCTGATCAGCCCGATCGTGAGAAACACCGCCATCGGATCGTTGCTGCCCGATTCGAGTTCGAGCAACGGCTTCAACGGATCGCGCAGCCTGACCAACCGCGATCGCATCACGGCGAAGACGGCGGCGGCGTCGGTGGAGGAGACAATGGCGCCGATCAGCAACCCTTCCAACCATGAAAACCCGACGACCGTCGTGGCGAACAGACCGATCAGGCCGGCCGTGATCGCCACACCGACGGTGGACAGCGCCACGCCTCGCCCAAGCTGCGATCGAACGGACGCCCACTCGGTATCCAATCCGCCGGCGAACAAAATGAACGCCAGCGCGACGACCCCGATCGATTGCGCCAGGAAGGGATTGTCAAAGTGAATGCCGCCGGGACCGTCGGAGCCGGCCAGCATGCCGATGGCCAAAAACAGCACCAGCGCCGGAACACCCAATCGACCCGACGCCGT
>JANDJE010000006.1 GCA_024331095.1 Nitrospira sp.
AGGCCGTCCATGGCATGAAATTCCTGGGTCGTGACGGTCAAGCCGGCGGCGGCGAAGTGCCCGCGGAGATACTCTTCGACCTGGAGAAGATGGAGCGGAGCCGACAGGGGATGCCGTTCACCGACGAGCGCTTCGAGGTGGGCACGGAGGCGGTGCATCATAGGGCCGAGCGAACTTAAGATACGATCTCCGTGCCGATGCCCCTGCGCGTGAAAATTTCGAGGAGAACCGCGTGCGGGATGCGCCCGTCGATAATGTGCGCCTTGCCGACGCCGGCCTCCAGCGCATCGAGGCAGGCATGGACTTTCGGCAACATGCCCTCCGTGATCACGCCCTTTTTGACCATCCGCTGAACGTCCTTGCGCGAGACGGTTGAGAGGTGGTGGCCTTTGGCGTCTCGAATGCCTTTGATGTCGGTCATCATAACGAGCTTTTCAGCTTTGAGGGCGCCGGCCACGGCACCGGCCACGAGGTCGGCGTTGATGTTGTAGGTGTTGCCTTCCCGGTCCGATCCGATGGGGGCGATGACGGGGATGTAGTGGTCCTCCTGGAGGTTGCGCAGGAGGCCGGGGTCCACCTTTTCAATGTCGCCCACCAATCCAAAGTCACCGTCTTCCCCGTCCCAATCCCGCTCCAGACTCTCGGCCCAGGCCTTGGCTGTGAGTGGTTTGCTTCGGATCAACCCTCCATCTTTTCCACTCAAGCCGACGGCGCTGCCGCCGTGCCGGTTGATGAGGTCGGTAATTTCCATATTGATCTGTCCGGCCAGGACCATCTCGACTACTTCCATCGTGGCCTGGTCGGTGATCCGCACGCCGTGTCGAAACTTGGCTTGGATGCCAAGCCGCGCCAGCATCTTGTCGATCTGCGGGCCGCCGCCGTGCACGATGACGGGATTGATGCCGACGTATTTCAACAGGACCACGTCCTGCGCGAACCGTTCTTTGAGCGACGCCTCCGTCATGGCGTGACCGCCGTACTTGACCACAACGGTCTTCCCGCGAAAGGTTCTGATGTAGGGCAGGGCTTCGATGAGGATACTGGCTTTCTTGATCAGTCGGTTCATGGTGTGTTCTCAGCGTGAGATGGGCCGGGACTCGCACGGGAGCAAACGGTGGCGCTCGTGACGGGCTGTCCTGGCGGGGTTGGTTATAGAATATACCGGCTCAAATCCTGGTCCTTGACGACATCCTTCAGCCGTTCACGCACGTAGTCGGCGGTGATCTTCACGACTTTGTCGGGCCATTCCGGCCCGGCGAACGAGATTTCTTCCAACAGCCGTTCCATGATCGTGAAGAGGCGGCGGGCGCCGATGTTCTCCGTCCGCTCGTTGACTTGCACCGCCATGTCGGCGATCGCCTCGAGGCCGTCCTTTGTGAATTCAACGGTCAGGCCCTCCGTCGCCAACAGGGCTTGATATTGCTTGACCAGCGCGCCTTTCGGCTCCGTGAGGATACGCACAAAATCGTCTTTCGACAAGGGATTTAATTCCACGCGGATGGGAAATCGGCCCTGCAATTCGGGAATGAGGTCGGAAGGTTTCGCGACATGAAACGCGCCCGCGGCGATGAAGAGGATGTGATCCGTCACCACCGGCCCATGTTTGGTATTGACCGTGCAGCCCTCGACGATCGGCAGCAGGTCGCGCTGGACCCCTTCGCGGGACACGTCGGGCCCCATGGTCCGTTCCCGGCCCGCGATCTTGTCGATTTCGTCCAAGAAGACAATGCCAGCCTGCTCGACCTTGGCGATGGCTTCGCGCACCACGTCGTCCATGTCGATCAGTTTTTGCGCTTCTTCTTGGGTCAGATGTTTCAGAGCCTCGGGCACCTTCATCAACCGTTTCTTTTTTTTGCCTTGGAACATACCGCCCAGCATGTCCCGGAGGTTTCCTTCAAGCTCATCGAGGCCGCCGATGTTGGAAATGACGCCGATCGGCAACGCGCGCTCCTTGACTTCCATCTCGACGGTTCGCTCGTTGAGTTTTCCCTCTCGCAGTTGTAGGCGCAGTTTCGACCTGGTGGTGTCGTAGGAATCATGGGGCGGATGGGACGCCTCGTCGCTTTCCATGAAAGGCGGCCTGGGCGGCGGAGGCAAGAGCAGATCGAGCAGCCGTTCTTCACCCTGCTGTTCGGCTTTCTGATGAACGGTCTCCAGCCTGTGACTCTTCACCATGTTGATGGCCAGTTCCGTCAGGTCGCGGATGATGGATTCCACGTCGCGCCCGACGTAGCCCACTTCTGTGAACTTCGATGCCTCCACCTTGATGAAGGGCGCCTGGGCCAGCTTGGCGAGCCGCCTGGCGATCTCCGTTTTCCCCACGCCGGTCGGCCCGATCATGATGATGTTCTTGGGCATCACCTCGTCGCGGAGATCGGGCGACAACTGCTGGCGACGCCACCGGTTGCGGAGCGCGATGGCCACCATGCGCTTGGCCTCCTTTTGCCCGATGACGTACCGATCGAGCTCTTCGACAATCTGGCGGGGGGTGAGAGTGTTCAGATTAAATGGCTTGGTTTCCTGTGTGTGTTGAGTCATGGGTTCACGGTCCCTGCAATTCTTCGACGATGATCTGCTGATTCGTATAGATGTCGATGCCGCCCGCGATCTTCATCGCTTCGGCGACGATAGTTGCGGCGTCCAGGTCGGAATGTTTGAGCAGCGCCCGGGCCGCCGCCAACGCATAGGCTCCGCCGGAGCCGATGGCCAAGATGCCGTCCTCCGGTTCCACGACGTCGCCGGTTCCCGAGATGATGAATGACTGGTCCTTGCCCGCCACCGCGAGCAGGGCCTCCAACCGGCGCAGCACGCGGTCGGTCCGCCAGTCCTTGGCAAGCTCGACCGCCGCCCTTGTGAGATTCCCCCGATACTCCTCCAATTTGGCCTCGAATTTTTCGAACAGGGTGAAGGCGTCGGCGGTGGCACCGGCGAAACCGGCCAGGACCTGATCGTGATGAAGCCGCCGCAGCTTCTTGGCGTTGTGTTTCATCACCGTGGTGCCGACGGTCACTTGGCCGTCGCATCCCATGGCCACTCGCCCGGAGCGGCGGACGGAAAGAATCGTGGTGGATCGAATGGTCATGACGGCTCCTGTTCGTTTTGACGCAGGTCGTCGGCGGAGAGGCGTGCTCGCGGGTGGGCTCGGTCGTAGACCGCCGCGAGTTGATCGGCGGCCAGGTGAGTGTATTTCTGCGTGGTGCTCAACGAGGCGTGGCCCAGCATCTCTTGAATGGACCGGAGGTCCGCCCCCTCATCGAGCAGGTGCGTGGCATAGGAATGTCGTAACGTATGGGGACTCACCGCGCCACCGGCCAGGCGTCCGGAGTAGCGCGTCACGAGTCGGGCGACGCTCCGCGTCGTGAGGCGGCCTCCACGGTGATTCACAAAGACGGGGGCCGACGACTCGCAACGGGCGACCGTGGCGGGCAGGGCGTCCCGATACCGCTGAACGGCGAGAAGAGCCACCTCGCCGATCGGGACGATCCGTTCCTTGGCCCCCTTCCCACGCAAACGAACCAGCCCTTCGACGGGATCGAGATCGCTCCAGTTCATGCCGACGGCTTCGCCCACGCGGGCACCGGTGGAGTACAACGTTTCCAGTAAAGCGCGATCGCGCAACGAGAGCCACGACCGTTCATCTGGAATTTCCATCAAAGAATCGGCGTCGTCTTTTGTCAGGACGCGGGGGAGCGGCTTCGGTAATTTGGGACTGCGAATGTCCTCGGCGGGATTGGCGGACACGAGGCCGCGCCCGATCAGGAACCGATAAAAACTCCGGATGGAAGCCAGTTTTCTGGCGAGCGACGAGGCCTTCTCGCCGTGTCGGTCCAGCCAATGGAGATAGCGCCGAACGTCGTCGGTCGTGACGCAGGCCGGGGTAATCGGGTGCCCGCCTTCTCCGGATTTCCGAAGAAAGGCCGATAACTGCCGGAGGTCCGACGAATAATTGCGGACGGTCTCGGCGGAGGCGTTCCGCTCCCCTTCGAGAAACCTCATGAAAGCCCGAATCTGGTCTTCCATGAGTCGAAGTCCTCAAGCGCCCGCTGCGCGATCAACCGACGTTTCTTCACCTTGTCTTTCGGCGAGCCGGTGAGCGGAGGGAAGAGGCCGAAATTGGTGTTCATCGGTTGGAAATGGCGCGGGTCGGACAGGGCCACATGAGCGATGAGGGCGCCGTGCGCCGTCGTGGGTGGCGGCGTGATCGGCGGCTCGCCGTTGAGCACCCTGGTTGCGTTGATGCCGGCCAACCCTCCCATGGCCGCGGATTCGGTGTAGCCTTCGACACCGACCAGTTGTCCGGCGAAGAACAACGTGGGGCGCGCCTTGAATTGCAGGGTCGGTGTGAGCAGTTTGGGTGAATTGATGAAGGTGTTGCGGTGCAGGCTTCCGTAGCGGAGGAACTCGGCTCGTTCCAGGCCCGGAATCAGGCGGAAGACCCGTTTTTGCTCCGGATAGGTCAGTTTGGTCTGAAAACCGACCATGTTGTAGCAGGTGCGGTGGACGTTCTCCGTCCGCAGTTGAACCACGGCGGCGGGCTGGAGGCCGGTGCGCGGATCGATGAGGCCGACCGGCTTGAGCGGCCCGAACTGCATGGTGCGGCGGCCGCGCTCCGCCATGACCTCGATCGGAACGCAGGCTTCAAAGTAGGGGGTCTTTTCAAAGTCTTTCGGGCGCACTTTCTCGGCCGCGATCAATGCTTCGTAGAACGTGTTGTACTGATCCTCCGTCATGGGGCAGTTGAGGTAATCGTCCGAATCCGCATCGTAGCGGGAGGCGCGGAAAACGACGTCCATGTCGATCGACTCCGCGTCGATGATAGGCGAGATGGCGTCAAAAAAATACAAGTGCTGGGATTGAGTCGCGGCGCGGATTGATTCGGAGAGTTTGTCCGACGTCAACGGTCCGGTGGCCACGATGCAGACGCAGTCGCCGGGGATATGGGTGATTTCTTCATGGATGATCCTGACGTTCGGGTGACCTTCCAAGGCGCGGGTGATCGCCGAGGAAAACTGCTCGCGATCCACCGCCAGCGCCGATCCCGCGGGAACTCTGGCCTGTTCCGCCGAAGCAATGATCAATGAGCCCAGCCGACGCATCTCTTCCTTGAGAATGCCCGGAGCATGCTCAAGGTCCGAGGACCCCAACGAATTCGAGCACACCAGCTCGGCCAATCCTCCGGTCTTGTGCGCCTGGGTCATTTCCTTTGGGCGCATCTCATGGAGCGTCACCTTGGCGCCGCGGGTGGCCGCCTGCCACGCCGCCTCCGAGCCGGCCAGTCCGCCGCCGATGATGACGATGTCGCTTCTCATGGATCAGCAATCCTTGAGTGAAGGGGGTCCATTCTAGGAACCGCGTTTTTGCGAAGTCAAGGCGGCTTTCGGATAACCGCGTGTCGGACTCATCTTATCAAAGTTCTCGAAGCAAGTTCTCAAGCAAGAGCGGATTGAACCGATGAGAAAGCCCGTGCTAGACTCCGCCACGATGGGCGATTAGCTCAGTGGTAGAGCGCTTCCTTCACACGGAAGAGGCCACAGGTTCGATACCTGTATCGCCCACCATTTTCTTCTCCTTGTCCTTCCACAGCCCCCTCTTTCCGTTAGCCTTGTGAAACGCGCGATGCGGTGGCGCGAGGATCTCGCGGTTCCTGGACAGAACGAGGCGCCTCGGCTACACTTTTTTCGGATACGGATGAAGCTCCGGTCGATCTTCCATCTCTGGAGAAAGCAACAAGCGAGGTGATCCTTATGAAGGCAAGGTTGTGGAGGATGATTGTGGGTTCGTTGGCGCTGATATCCGCCGGATGCGCAACGACCGGCCAAGATGGAATGAGCGCCCAGGAGCACGGTCCTCCGACGAGTATTTACAGCATTCTTGATACGACGGCGCTGGTCTATTCGGACCCGGCCGCCGGATCGCCGATCAACGACCATCCCCTCCGTTGGATCGGATTTTTGGGACATCCGTTCGGCCATGCTGTGGATTATGGGATCAATCGGCCGCTTTACGTGCTGGGGTCCGGCGGTCCCTATCTCTTCGGCTATACGGCCGAAGATGCGATGGAGCATTCCCAGCGCCGTTAGACGAAACGGTCTCACCGCCTGCGGCCGGTTTCTTGACCAAGAAACCGGCCGCGCACCCTTCGCAAGCCCAGCCCATTTCGTGTATTGTTTCTCGTGCAAAGAATACGGGGGAGGCTCTCTTCCGTGGGGGACATCGCCAAGAGGACCGTCTATTGGACAATCGGTTTGGTGATGAGTGTCGGTATCATCGCCGGCTGCGGACAGCGAGCGTCCGTCCGCCCCAGCCTCCCTCCTTCGGCGTCCGATCTTGTGCTGCTCAAATCGACGGCGCTGTGCGAACAGAAAGCCGAGTTTCTGAAAAAACATGCTCCGGCGAAGCCCCTGTCGAACGTGTGGGGAAGCGGCCGAGAAATCACGATTCCTCAAGCAAGAAGCGCGTCCCAAGCGGACGAATCCTACTTTTTCGATGAAGAGGGTGTGCTCGTCGGCGCCTTGTTTACTTTCCCCAAGGGACTTGATTTGGGTCCCTATCCCGTGCTGAGGGACACGTTGTCTCGTCTGAGGCCGGCGGTTGAGTTTTATCTGACGGTGGCTCAGTTGGAAACGGCGTCAAACCTGGACGCGAGCGCGATTTTCGAAACCGGCGATGAGAAGAGCACCACGCAATATCTGGTGACCGGCCCGTCGAATCGGCCGATCCTGCTCCAAGCGTCCTTCGCCATCGATCCGTACGTGCGGTTGTTCTCCCCGTACCGGCGGGAGTTTCTCAATCGGCTTCAGGGCGCGCAAGACGGCAAGGGTGTCTCGCTCATCGAGGGACAGGGAAGCGAAGACAAAGAACCCTTTCCTTCGCTGCAACAATTCGCCCGCGGGCAAGCCGCTCAACTCGCCTATTGCGGAGACAAAAACTACGACGTAGCCGTCGACGCTTACCAAAAGGCGATCGCGAGCGGATTCGGCAACAAAGTGCTGCTCGCCGAATCGCATCATAAACTGGGTCTCTCGTGGGCGGCCAAGGGGCAACTCGAAAAGGCTAAAACGGAGATGCTCCAGTCGCTGGCCATCAGACCCAACGTTCCGGAGGTCTTGAACAATCTCGGCACGGTCCATATCAGGCTCGGCGAGAAAGTTGCGGCGTTACGGGCGTTTGAACGGGCCGTCACGCTCCGTCCCAATTATGCCGTGGCCCGATACAACTTGGCCGAGGCATCCGAAGAGAGCAATCCCCGACGCGCCCTTGCGGAATACCAGACGTTCCTTGCTCTGGTGGAAGGCAATCCCGAAGAAGAGGCCCGAGCCGTTCGCGCAAGAGAACGAATCAAAGCCTTAAAACCCTGATGTGTCACCTGCTGGGAAGCAGGCGCTCTCCCGTCCGGCACTTAAGCCACGAGTTGTGGGGAACCCGCGAGACCGGCCTCTCTGCGATGCGCAACGCAACGAGGAAACGGTCAGCAAGACAGATCACCAAACGGCGGGATCTAAGGAGATTAACGGCGGGCCCGTTCTTCTTCCTCTTGGGCGGTCTTGCACGCAATGCAGAGCGTGGTCACGGGTCTGGCTTTCAGGCGCTTGTAGGGGATCGTGGCTCCGCACTGTTGACAGATGCCGTACGTCGCGTCATTCATCCTGTCCAACGCTTCATCGATCTTCTTGAGCAACTTCCGCTCGCGATCACGGATTCGCATGGAGAAGTTCTGATCCACTTCCGCCGAGGCCTGATCGCTGACATCGGGAAATGTCGGGACGTCCGGTCGGTTGGTGAGCACGCCGCCCGCCTCTTCGAGAATGGCAGCCCGCTGCCGTTCGAGATCTTTTCGGATGTCCAGGTATTTGGCCATCTCGGCGCGGGGGTTCTGTTGATCGGTCGGACGAGACTTCGAGGGCCTGCCCGATGACTTAACTGCAGGAGCCGGTTTTGCGGTAGAACGGCCTTTCATGGCCCTCCCCGTCCGATGATGGAAGATGGAGAACGACCACGGACTATAGCAGCATGACCGAAGAGGGTCAACAGAGGGCCAACGGGTATGGGGAGATCGCCGGGATCGACCGCGAACTATGGATGTTAGAGGTCTCGGCGTCCTTCGATGGACTTGAGGAGGGTCACTTCGTCCGCGTATTCGATGTCCGTTCCCACGGGAATTCCGTACGCGATGCGAGATACGCGCGTTCCGAGCGGCTTGAGCAGTTTGGTGAGATAGATGGCGGTGGCTTCTCCTTCAATGGTGGGGTTCGTCGCGAGGATGACTTCTTCCACACCACCCGTTTTGACGTGATCGACCAATTCGTCGGCTCGGATGTCCGACGGGCCGACCCCGTCAAGGGGAGAGAGGGAACCCAGGAGAACATGGTACAGCCCGCGGTACGCGCCCGCCCGTTCGATCGCGTACAGTGTGCTCGGTTCCTCGACGACGAGAATCCTGGTTCGATCGCGCTTGGGGTCGAGACAAAATTCACAGAGGTCTCCTTCGGCGATGTTGCGACATTGCCGGCAGAACGCCAATCCTTCCTTGACCGATCGAATCGCGTCGGCGAGGCGCAACGCCTCCTCCCGTTCCATCTTCATGAGATGAAAGGCGAGTCGCTGCGCGCTCTTTTGACCGATTCCGGGGAGGCGGACCAATTCTTTGATCAATCGCGCCAAGAGACCCTGTTGATCGACTGCCATGCGTGAGATCGTCAGAAGAGGCCGGGGATCTTGAGTCCCCCGGTCAAGGCTTTCATCTCTTGTTCCATCAGGTCCTTGGCCTTCCGCAACGCGTCATTGCCGGCCGCGACGACCAGGTCCTGCAACATCTCGACATCCCCGCTCTTGACGAGCTCGGGATCGATCGTCACGCTGACGATCTGTAACGCGCCGTTCGCCGTCACGGTCACGATTCCGCCTCCGGCCGTCCCGCTGGCGGTTTTGGACGCCGCCTGCTCCTGGAGTTTGGCCATCTGTTCTTGCATGGCTTGGGCCTGCTTAAGGATCGTGTTCATGTTGCCGAAAGGGTTTTTCATTCGGTCGCCTCCTTCTTGGATACTTGACGAACTTCGGCCAACTCGGCGCCGAAAATCTCGATCGCCTGCTTCACCATGGGGTTCGCCCGCGCCCGTTCAAAAAGCACAAGCCGCTGATCCTGTTCTTTGGCCGCCCGTATTTGGGCCATGGTCGGGCCCGGCGGATCGGTGTCCGCGAGTTCGATGATTCGGATCCGGATCGGGCGCCCCGCTTGTTGCTCGCACAATTGGGTCAGCGCGCGCAAGTTTTCTTCCTTCTCCAGTCTGGTTCGCGCCAGGCCGTTGTGTTTTGCAAATCCGATCGTCACGGCTCCGTCTTTTATTCCGAGGTATCGGCCGACCTCCAGAAACGGCGCGATATTGGGAAAGGAAGCGGCGACTTCTTCCTGGACCGCTTCCCAATTGAGTTGCCAAGGATCGTCGCCCGGTAGAGAAGCGGGAACCGAAACAGCGCTCTCCGCTTCTTGGGCGCGCGGCCGATGAGGCTGCCGCGGAGGGATTTGCCCTTGAGGTGGTGGGGGTTGCCGCGTGGTGGTCGTCAATGGACGGCTGGAAGTAGCGGTCGAACCGGTTTGGGGAGAGGGGGCGGGGGAAAGACTCGATGCCGGTGCCAAAGATCTGTCCGATGAAGTGGAAGGAGATTCTGAAGGAACGAGCGGCTTCCGCTCGGCCGACACGGACGATGTCCGAGGGGAAGCAACAACGTCGGCGGATCGATTCAGCGACCGGATTGCGCGAATAGCAGCCGCTTCCATGACGAATCGGGGATGAGCGCTCAACCGAAGGGATTCTTCCGTTTGAATGAAGATCGTCAACAGTCCCTGCAACTCGTCGGGTGTCAGGGCCTTGGCGTCCTCCGTCAACTGCCGAAGGTCTTCGTGAGACGCGTCGATCAGGCTCTCAAGCTGGGGTGACGCCGGGACGACGGACGCCACAAGAAGATTGCGCACCTGCTCGACGACCTCGGCACAGAACGTTCGAAGATCGTGTCCCTGGTCAAGCAGAGACGCCAATGTGCCGAGCGCCGCGGGGCCGTTCCGAGCCAACACCGCATTGATGAACCCCTGCACCAATTCGTGCGGGACCGCGCCCAGCAAAAGTTCAAGGTCCGGGTGGCGGACCGTCTTCCCTCCGAAGGAGACCGCTTGATCGAGCAGGCTGAGAGCGTCCCGCATGCTCCCTTCGCTGGCGCGGGCCAACGCGAGGAGGCTGCGGTCCTCGATCGTCAACCGCTCTTCTTGAGCGACGTGACGAAGCCGTTCGACGAGCTCGGCCCGTGCGATGCGGCGAAAATTGTAGTGCTGGCAGCGCGAAAGAATCGTGGCGGGAATTTTGTGGATTTCCGTCGTCGCGAAGATGAAGACGACGTGAGCGGGCGGCTCTTCAAGCGTTTTGAGCAGAGCGTTGAACGCCGAGTTGGAGAGCATGTGCACTTCATCGATGATGTAGACCCGATACCGACCGCGGAAGGGCATGAATTTGATGTTCTCTCGAATCTCCCGCACGTCGTCCACGCTGGTGTTGGACGCACCGTCGATTTCCACGACGTCGGCGGAACTCCCTTGGGCGATCTCGAGACAGTTCGCGCAGCGATTGCAAGGATGGCCCGTGGGGCCTTGCTCGCAGTTCAAGGCTTTCGCCAGAATGCGAGCGACGGTGGTTTTTCCGACGCCCCGAGTCCCGGAAAACAGATAGGCGTGGGCGATGCGCTTGGTCGAGATCGCGTTCAAAAGCGTCTGAACGATGTGGGGCTGGCCGATCACATCGGCAAACGTGCCGGGGCGGTATTTACGGGCGGAGACCTGGTAATCCATAAAAAGCCGTCAGGTGTGAGGGGCAGGGAGTGAGGAAGTCGTACAGAAAACGTCGAATGCGAGCGTCACCGTTCACCTCACGTTTGACTCCTTCTGTCTTGCGTCTTCAATGCGGGGCCAGGTGATCCTGCGGCACCCAGAACTGACCGCTTACCGTTGCTTCCTTCCGGACCTGGCGGGGTTCACAGGGTTCTGTCGCACAGGGCCCGACCCCTTTCCACGTGACCAAGTATGTGTTCAAGTATCCGCTCGTGATCAGTTCCGAATTAGACATAGTCCGATACACCGAGTGAGCAGCGACCGGGAGACCCCCCATCGGTACGGTTTGAAAACCACCCTCCCACGCGGTCAAGGTCTTGAAGCCAGTCGTCTCAATCGCGCGGCTTCGCGATCGAGCAAGCTTTGTTTGGCGGAGAGGGTGGGATTCGAACCCACGGTCCCGTTGCCGGGACTCGTGCTCTCCAGGCACGCCGATTCGTCCACTCTCGCACCTCTCCGCAGTGGGGCATGCTATTAAGAGAACGGCATCTTAACACGCACTCTATCGGGCGGCAAGGTGAGGAGAGAAGCTGTCCGGCGAATCAATTCATCAAGCAAAGAACGTCAAGAACATCGTAGAAACTCCGTCGGTCGGGCGGCTCCGAAGCGGACCGCATGGCGCCGAAATCACCCGATCGTATGGGTTGACACTCGGACGCAACCAACGGTACAAAAGCTGTACAATGTCGCGTATTTTTGCGATTTAATAAAAAAGGGAACCCGTTCTGCGGGAAGGCCGACTTGTGCGAGAGTGGCGGAACTGGCAGACGCGCGAGACTTAGGATCTCGTGGGCAACCGTGGGGGTTCAAGTCCCCCCTCTCGCACCATGGGATTTTATGGGGCTTCGAGAACGGTTGCCAAGAAGTTCCGACGGCCGAAAGAAGTTGCGGAGATAATATCAATGAAAATGGAGATGACCGAGTTGGGTCCCATGAAACGGGCCTTGAAGATCGAAGTGCCGGCCGAGGAGGTCGCGCAACGATTCTCTCGGGCCTATGGCGAGTTAAACCGTCAAGTTCACATTCCGGGGTTCCGGGCCGGCAAGGCCCCGTTGGCTCTTTTGGAAAAACGGTTTGCAAAAACGATCGAAGAAAACGTGCTCAGAAGCCTTGTCCCGGATTTTTATGATCGAGCGGTGAAGGAGGCGGGGATCAGTCCCGTGGCAGTGGAAATTTCGGCCCTCGACCGCACCACAATAAAAAAGGACGCCCCCTTTACATTTACGGCTACCGTTGAAATCAAACCGAAATTCGAATTGCATGGCTATAAGGCTCCCGACCCCATCGTTCTCAAACAAGACAAACGAACGGTGACGGACGAGCAAGTGGATCGGGCTCTTGATGTCCTGCGTGAGCAGCAGGCCCGATTGGAAGGCGCGCCTGCGGGGACTCCGTTGGCGGAAGGCGATTACGCCGTGGTTTCTCTGGAGGGGTTTTTAGAAGGTGCACCGCTTGAAGGCACGAAGAAAGAAAACCACCTCCACAAAGTGGGCTCGAAGGCCTCAGTGCTCGGTATCGATATCGACGCCCATCTCATGGGCAAAAATGAAGGAGCCGTCGTCGAGATCGCTCAACCATATCCGGCCAGCCACCCGGATGCCCGTGTCGCCGGGAAGACCGTCACCTTCCGCTTATGCGTCAACGCGATCAAGCAGAAAAAACTTCCCATCCTTGACGACGAGTTTGCCAAAGATTGCGGGCCGTACGCCTCTCTTCAAGAGCTGAAAGACAAGTTGCGCGGTGAGATGGAGCGGGCTCTCAAAAAGGAAATCGAAGAATCGCAGAAGGAGACGATCCTTTCCTATTTGGCCGACACCTATCACTTTGATCTCCCCGAGTCGTTGGTGGAGCGGGAGCTTGATACAATTGTTCGACAGAAGATCCAGGAGCGGCAACGGGGTCAAGGCGGCGGTGCGACTCATCGAGTCGATGAAGACGAGCGTCGGCAGATTCGTGAGACTCATCGTGAGACGGCCAAACGCCGCGTGAAAGTCGGGTTGATCCTTGAAGCCATCGCGGAAAAAGAAGGGCTGGCCGTCACCGAGGAAGACCTAAACAACGAGGTGAGCCGATTGGCCGCGGAGCTTCGACTGCCATTGGCCGATTTGGTGAAGATGATCCAAGCGGGCGGGCAGGAATCGATCGAAAAGTTGCGTACGAAGGTATTGGGGGACAAGGCGTTGGATTTCGTCTATCGTCATGCGGTCATTCAAGGATAAAACGGGACGGGCGCGTCGGGTGGCGTGACGCCGGATCCCGTTACGGAAAGGATAGGACATGTTGGTTCCCATTGTGGTCGAGCAAACCAATCGAGGCGAACGGGCCTATGACATCTATTCACGGCTGCTGAAAGATCGTATTATTTTTCTCGGGGCGCCTATTGATGATGTCTTCGCCAATCTGGTCATTGCGCAGCTCCTTTTCTTGGAGGCGGAAGATCCGGAAAAAGACATCAATCTCTACATCAATTCACCGGGGGGGAGCGTGACCGCCGGCCTGGGCATCTACGATACGATGCAATATGTGAAGCCGCCGATCAACACGATTTGCCTCGGCCAGGCCGCCAGCATGGGCGCGTTGTTGCTGACCGCCGGCACGAAAGGCAAGCGATTTGCGTTGCCCAATGCCCGCGTGATGATTCACCAGCCGCTGGGCGGCTTTCAAGGGCAGGCGACGGAAATCGACATCCATGCCAAGGAAATTTTGAAGATCCGCGACCGTCTCAATGAGATCATGGCCAAACATACCGGCCAGCCGATCGAGAAAATCGCCCACGACACCGAACGTGATTACTTCATGTCCGGCGAAGAAGCCAAGCGGTACGGCATTATCGACGAAGTCATCACCAGGCCGCCGAAAACGGCCAAACTGCCCGAGTCAGCCGGAAAGGACGAGGCCAAGAGCAAGTAACAGCGGGGGAAACATGGCCAAACAGGAAAAAACGGATCGGCATTTGCGGTGTTCATTCTGCGGGAAGAGCCGTGACGAAGTCCGCAAGCTTATCGCCGGGCCGGCGGTCTACATCTGTGATGAATGCGTCAACCTGTGCAATGACATCATCGCCGAAGATTGGGAGGAAGCCAAGGAAGAGATTTCTTCAAGGCTCAAAAAGCCGGCGGAAATCAAATATCACCTGGATCAGTACGTCGTCGGCCAGGAGCGCGCCAAGCGGATCTTAGCCGTGGCGGTGCACAACCACTACAAGCGGATCTCGTCCAAAGAAAAAGAGGTCGACGACATCGAGCTTCAAAAGGGCAACATCCTCATGGTCGGGCCCACGGGAACGGGCAAGACGCTCTTGGCGCAAACCCTTGCCAAGTTTTTGGACGTGCCGTTCACGTTGGCCGATGCGACCACGTTGACCGAAGCCGGCTACGTGGGCGAAGACGTCGAGAACATCATTCTCAAGCTCCTTCAAGCGGCCGATTATGACGTGGAGCGGGCGGAGCGCGGTATCGTCTACATCGATGAAATCGACAAGATCAGCAGAAAAAGCGACAGCCCGTCGATCACACGGGACGTGTCCGGAGAGGGGGTCCAGCAGGCGCTGCTCAAACTCATCGAGGGGACGGTCGCCAATGTGCCGCCGCAAGGGGGACGAAAACATCCTCATCAGGAGTTCATCCAGGTCAACACGAGCAACATCCTGTTCATATGCGGCGGCGCGTTCGTCGGATTGGAGCATATCATCGAGCAGCGGCTCAATCGGAAGGCGATGGGATTCGGAGCCGACGTGCGCGGACGGCACGACGTCCGATTGGGCGATCTGCTCGCCAAGGTGCAGCCGGAGGACCTTCTGAAATACGGCCTGATTCCTGAATTTGTGGGGAGATTGCCGGTCGTGGCGACGCTGGAGGAATTGGACGAGCGGGCGATGATCCGAATTCTCACCGAGCCGCGAAACGCCCTGACCAAGCAATATGAAAAACTGCTCTCCTTTGAAAAGGTCAAGCTCCGGTTCACGGAAGGAGCGCTGGGAGCCGTCGCCCGAAAAGCCTACGCCCAAAAAACCGGCGCCCGAGGGCTGCGCGCCATCTTGGAAGAGGTGATGTTGGACGTCATGTATGACGCTCCGTCCCAAAAACAAATCAAAGAAGTGGTCATCACCGAAGACGCGATTATCGGCAAGAATCCACCCATTCGCATCTTCGAACAGGATATCGACGCCAAGAGCGCGTGATCCGTTCCGGAGAGCGGGCGGATAACCCGCCCGCGGCGCATCCTGCCCCCCAAGCCCACAGGCCCTCAAGCGGCGCAGGGCGGTCATTTTTTAGCTCGCTGTTCCGGCCCCCTTCCTGAACACCCTCCTCCTCCGTGCGGAGCGTTCGTCTCTTTTTCTCGACAAGTGGAAACGGCGCGCTATACTGGACATGAGAGAACGACGCGAATCGAAGAGAGGGGAGCCGTGAAATACCCTGTTGCATCGAGCCTCCGCCATCGAGGGAAAGCGCTTGAGCTGGACGCGGCACGAGAAATGGTCATTCTGATCGGAAGCAATGGAGAGCCGATCGGCAGTTTGTCCTGGGACTTTGTGATCGACCAGATCATGGCCTGTCGCAAGATGCCGGTTCAGAGGGAAGTTCGATCGGAACCTCGCGTCGCGCTGACCTTCCGCGTCCGCTATCGCACGCCGGAAGGGCAACACTTTGAAAGTCGAGCCGGCGGCATCGGCGGCGGGGGGATGTTCATCGAAAGCCTGTCGCCGCTTTCCATCGGAACGAGACTGGCCATGGAATTCTCGCTGCCGGATAATCCCGAAGAATGGCTTCCGGCAAAGGGGATCGTCGCCTGGATTTGTCCGAAGGCCGATCACTATACCTTCAGTCCGGGGATGGGAGTGCAGTTTACAGAAATCGCTTCCGAGGTCCGAGAGCGGATTCTCGCGGTGGTGAGCGCCGTGCAGAATAAAGGCAAGGAGTCGGAAGTACTTCAGCCGACGTAACGTCCTGTACGCAACGGGCAATCGTGAAATTTTCCGTCACATCCACACCGGGTTACGCGGGCAAGTCCCTGGTCATCGATCCGGATCGAGAAGTCATCGTCGTGCAGGATACGACGGGCCGAGTGCTGGGCGACGTGCCGTGGGGCGCGGTCATTGAGCGGGTCTTGGCCGATGAGGGAACCAGGTTTGCCCACTGCCGCGCCTATCCGCGGGCCAATCTCGCGATAAAAGTGCGGTGCACCACATCGGACGGGCAAACGTTCGAGAGTCTCACGGGCGGCATCGGCGGCGGAGGTCTGTTTATCGAGAGCGGTTCACCCATGGCGGTCGGATCCGAACTGTCTCTGGAGTTTGCCCTGCCCGATCGGCCTCTTGAGAAGTTAAGGGCGAAAGCAAGGGTGGTGTGGGTCCGCAACAAAATGGAGCGGTATCTGATGTTTCCGGGAATGGGCGTTCAATTCGTCGAAATCGACAAACAGGCGCAGGGGTCCATCGTGAGCCTGGTCGATGCGTTGAATCGGAGCCGGCAGCGCTACGACGTCGATCCATCACGTTCCACTTCTTCCTCTTCATAGCCTCGGAAGTCGCTTGCCGGTCGGAAGCCGAAGGGACATTCCGAGGCGTGTCTCCGCCTCCTTACGCTCTTCCGGCGATGAAGACAGGAACCAAGTGCACGGACAGGCAGGTCACGCTGAAGGTGACCGGTCTTCTTGAACGGAAGGAGATTGTCTTGCGGCGTCCAGGGATTGCTGAAGTTCTTTTTGTGCCGCATTCAATTCGGCTTGAATCGTGCGCGCGTGGGGGGCGATGCTTTCCCGGACGTCGGCCGCCGCCTCTCGAAACGTTCGCACCAGGTCTCCGACGTTTGCACCCATCTGTTGCATTTCTTGCGGAGACACAAGGTCATCGACCTTCGTGACTTTGGCTTTCAAGGCGGCCTGTTGAGCCTGCACGCGGGCGACGGCCTCCTTGTTGACGATCGCCGAAGGACGTTTCGCAGGCGGTTTTGGGCGAGATCCGGCGGGCAGCGGCGGGTACTGCGCGCGAGGCGGGGGAGCAGGAACGGCGGCCCGTTCTTCCATCGAGACTACATGCTGATCCGATGCAGTTGCAGGTTGCTGTTCTCGCGGCGGAGCCGTTCGTGCTTGTTGAGGAGATTCCGGTCCCGCTTGGTAGAGCATCGAGGCGGTCGTGCCCGGCGTCATCTCCGGGCCGGGAACGGAGGCGGCAAGAGGTCTGGAGGCGGGAGGCGGACCGGCATACGAGGGAGGATCTGCGGCAGCCGGCGCCTGGCTCTGCTGCGGAGATGTTTCCATTTCAGTCCCACTCGCGTCAGGCTGAGGAGCGTCATGAACTTCCTTCTTAAAACTCCGCAGAGCCTTCCCCACTCCTTCACCGATTTGGGGTAGACGCCCTGCTCCGAAGATGATCAGGATGATCACCAAGATAAGAATGAGTTCGGAAAATCCCATCGTGCCGAACATGCCGGCTTCCTTTGCCAAGAGGCAATTGCGCTGCGGGAGAATCCTCCCTGATTGACTCTAGCCGCCCCATCGAGGAGGTGTCAAGAAAGGAGCAGGTCGGCAAAGCAGGCGGGGCGGGCCACATCCGTCAAAAGACGGGAACGATGGCCGTTTGAAGCGGCTCTCCATAGACCGTCGCTTCTCGATCCGATACGTATACGTCCAGTTCGCTCCGGATGCCGAATTCGCCGGGAAGATAGATACCGGGCTCCAGAGAAAAACAAGTGCACGGCAAGAGACGTCGTTCGTCCCGCGTTTCCAAGTTGTCGATATTGGCTCCATTGCCATGGACTTCCTCGCCGATGGAATGGCCGGTCCGATGCACGAAGTAATCGCCGTATCCGACCTCCCTGATCACGGAGCGGCAGACCTCATCGACCTCCCATCCGAACGGGAAGTGCCCCCGAGACACTCGTTCTCGGATAAACGACAGGGCCGCGTCCCGACCTTGTCGGACATAGTCAAAAATCTCACGGTGTTTGGCGGGGACCGTGTCGCCTGTGTAGCAAGTCCATGTGATGTCGCCGTAAACGGATCCCGGTTCCCTCCGCTTGGCCCAGAGGTCCATCAACACCAGGTTGCCTCTGGAGATGGGGGCCGATCCGCATTCCGACGGTCCGTAGTGGGGATCGGCACTGTGGGCGTCGACGGCGACAATAGGCGCACCGGAGGTGACCATGCCGGCGTCATGGATGCGTGAGAGGAGAAACTGCTGCACGTCGTATTCCGTCATCCGTTTTCCATTGGAGAGGGCCGTCCCGATATGGGCGAAGGCCTCGTCGACGATTCTCCGAAGCGCCGTGACGGCGTAGCGGTGGGATTCCAGTTGCTCGTCGGTCCAGACCGCTTCGAATCGCTGAACGAGGTCGGCGGATGTGGTGACCTCGATCCCGAAGCTGCGGATCAATTCAACGGTGCCCGCATCGACGCGCGAAAGATAGGGAACGGCGTTGAAGGGGGAGTATTGCATGGCGATCCGCCGACAGTCCCGTAATAGAGAAGAGAGCAACGTCCGTTGTTGTTCCCACGACACGTAATAGCGGGTGTCGCCGGGCAGCTCATCCAGGATACGGGGTTCGATCCGGTGAAGCAGTTTCACCGGCTCTCCGGAAGCCGGAATCCAGTAATACCACCGTCTGGTGACGTGCCGACCCGCGTCGAGCAGCAGGACCCGATAGGCCAGGGGGTCGCTTCCGCGAAAGTCGTAGAAGAGCCATCCGTCAAGCCCCTCCGTTTCCCGAAGGGCCTGTTGGATCGAGGCGATTCGTTGGCCATGCGCCGAAGGATTCATGTTGCCGCATCTTATTCGTTGGACCCAGAGGGCGTCAATTTGAGTTGAGAATGCCGTGACGAAGAAGATCGGCGCCCGCAGAGATCCGTGACGTCTCATGTTACAATGCCACGCTTATGATGAAAGAACTCTTCGGCGGATCGTCTTCCTACCGAGTGACGTTGTTCTTCGGCCCGGAGCCGGTCGATGGGGCGACCGACGTGCTGGCGTGCGTGTTCAACGTGAAGAAACGGAGCTGGAAAGCCGGCATTCAGGTTTCCGTGGAAGTCATGCTTGGGCAGGCGACGCGCCTTCGGCACGAGCTGCGACTCATGGATCGGTTGTCGGAGGCGTTGCTGGCGATTGCGCCGGAAGAACGTTCGGCCTGTGAGCAACGGATCGAGGATCTGTTTGCTCAAGCGGTGGCCTGGTGTAAACTGGCGCTTGGAATGGAAGCCGGCTTGACCCAAGAGAACCAAGGTATCCCGGCCGCCGCCTTTGTATCGGAGCTGGACCGGTTGGTCATGGATCGACGGGAGGATGTGGTGGCCTACATTGTGTCGGAGTTGGATCTGGCGATCGATCCGTCGTCTCCGTCGCCGCCGTAGCTTTTCCGAGCAAAGGGTTTGCATTCATCCGCGGATTTGTTATAACGCAGTGATCATCACGCCGCGAGATGCGCGCACGGTCATCAACAGTCGCGGCCCTCAAGGGAAGGAGGCGCTTCACGTGAGAGTTTCGATTGTGGTGTTCATCGTTGTCCTCACCTACGGTTCCATGGTGGCGGCTCCATCCTGGAGCCAGTCGTCGTCCGCCGACACGCAGCAAGGAACGGCTTCCGGGGCCGGGATGGGCGCCGCGTCGGCCGTCGCGACGATTTTATATTTTCCGTTTAAGGGAGCCTTTGCGCTCGGGGGAGGGATCGTCGGCGGTCTTGCCTACGTCTTTTCCGGTTTCAATGAACAAACCGCGAAAAGCATTTGGGTCCCCAGCATCTACGGAACCTACGTCATCACCCCGGAGCATCTGACCGGTGATCGTCCCGTCCGATTCATCGGCGTCACGGCGGAGGGCGGTGACGCGGTGGCGCCGTCGGAACAGCCGGCGGCCGGCCCCTCCTACTAGGTCATGAAGCCTGTCATCGGCGTGACGCCGGATTTCAATGCCGGTGACAGGAAAGACATGGGCGGGCGGGAGCCGACGTATTTTTTACGGGCTCGCTACGTTCGGGCGATCGAAGAGTTGGGCGGCATCCCCTTGATTCTCCCGCTTGTGGCGGGGCCGAGCGCGAGGCGCCGATTGCTCGACGGAGTTGACGGGCTTCTGATCACCGGCAGCGGTCCGGACTTGCCTCCTCGTCTCTACGGCGAGCGTCAACTGTATCCGTTTCCGTTGGTGAGCAAGCGGCGCGCCGATTTCGAGCTCGAATTGGTCCATCAAGCCCGCGCCCGCGATCTCCCCATCTTGGGCATTTGCGGAGGCATGCAAACGATCAACGTGGCGTGCGGCGGGAGCCTCTTTCAAGACATCCCGTCCCAGGTTGATCGGGCGTTGAACCATCGTCAGAAGACCAAGGCGACGAGGGTGTCTCATCCCGTCGCGGTCGCGCCGAAGAGCCTGCTTCGAAGCATCGTCGGGCGATCCACGTTGCTGGTGAACAGCTCTCACCATCAATCCGTCAAACGAGTGGCGTCCGCGTTGATCGCAAGCGCCACGGCTCCCGATGGGATCGTGGAAGCCATCGAATCACCCACCCTCCGTTTCTTCCTGGGGGTTCAATGGCACCCTGAATTTCTCTTCGACCGCCACGCGGCCCATAAAAAGTTGTTTGCGGCTCTGTTGCGCGCCGCACGACGGACTCGATCATGAATCACATCGACGAAGCGAAGGAAGAGGAGATTCGTCTCGCTCTCGCCAGGCTCGGTCGCGCATGGAGCCTCAGATGAGCGAACCGACAACTCCTTCTGGTGCGGCCAGGGATGCCGGAGGATCGGTAACCGGCCGGCTCTTTCGGACGAAATCCATCGCTCAGATCTTGGCGGATGCCGAACGGCCCGAGCACCGTCTAAAAAAGACCTTGACGGTCTGGGATCTGGTGGCTCTTGGGATCGGCGCGATCATCGGGACCGGCATTTTCGTGCTGGTCGGGACCGCCATTGTGGGCGACATGTATCGGCCGGGGGCCGGTCCCGGCATCATGCTGTCCTTTGTCTTGTCGGGATTGACGTGCGCCTTGGCCGCCCTCTGTTACGCGGAGTTTTCGGCGATGATTCCCGTCGCTGGGTCCGCCTATACCTTTTCATACGCCACGTTAGGAGAATTTCTTGCTTGGCTTACGGGATGGAATCTGATCCTGGAGTACGGCGTCGCCTGCGTCGCGGTGGCCATTGGGTGGTCCGGCTACTTCACCAAATTGCTCGCGCTCGCGGGGCTGGAGTTGCCCTATTGGGCGACCAATCCTCCCCAGTGGGCGGGAGGGCCGGAGGGAAGCATCGCCAATTTCCCGGCGGCGATCATCGTGTTGCTGATCACGTTGATCCTGGTGATCGGCATCAAAGAGAGCGCGCGCACCGCCGGATTCATCGTCGTCCTCAAACTGGGGGTCATTCTCTTCTTTATCGCCGTCGGAGCTCCCGCCGTGGACGTCAACAATTGGCGACCGTTCATGCCGAATGGATTCGAGGGCGTGCGGGCCGCCGCCGCGATCATTTTCTTTGCCTATATCGGATTCGACGCCGTCTCGACCGCCGCGGAAGAAGCCCGCAATCCCCAGCGCGACGTGCCGTTGGGCATTCTCGGCTCGTTGGCCGTGTGCACGATCCTCTACATTTCCGTCGCGGCGGTGCTGACCGGTCTGGTGTCGATGGAGCAAATCGATATCCACGCGCCGGTGGCCGAAGCCCTGAGCGTCGTCGGAATCAAATGGGGAGCGGCGCTGGTCGCCGTCGGCGCCGTTGCCGGCATCACCAGCGTGCTCGTCGTGATGATGCTGGGGCAGATCCGCGTCTTCTTTGCGATGTCAAGGGATCGGCTGTTGAGTCCCGGCTTGTCCGTCGTGCATCCGACGTTCGGGACGCCGCACCGGGTGACGATTCTGACGGGGGTGGTCGTGGCGATCTTGGCCGCCTTGTTTCGTATCGGGGACGCGGCCGATATGACGAATATCGGAACCTTCTTTGCCTTTGTGCTGGTCTGCTCCGGCGTCATGGTGCTCCGATACACCAAACCGGAGCAGCCTCGCCCGTTCCGCCTCCCCTTCATGCCGATCGTCCCGCTCTTGGGCATCGCGGCCTGCCTGTATCTGATGGCGGGATTGCCGAAGTTGACCTGGATCCGCTTTGTCGTCTGGACCGTCGTCGGAATTCTCGTCTATCTTGCGTACGGGTTCAGACACAGTAAGCTTGCCGTGCAGGCCGACCGGTCGTGATCCGTTCTCGTTGCCGGCATCATGACAGATGCCCGGGCGAGAATGGACCCTGAGGCCACGCCCACTCCGCGACGGTCCCGGCCGCCCAGGCGATGACAGGCTGTCGGACTCGACGGGCATGTCACGGTCGTGGAGGATCATCAAAAATCGCTCCACATTCCAAACACCGAACCTTTCCCGTCGGCTTGCCGCGTCTGGTTCGCACGTCATCGATGATACGTTGATGAGCGCAAAAGATCTGTGCGACGCAGGATGTAACGGCGTGAGCCTTGGGAGGAGATCCCTTGATGTCCAACGGAGTCTCCATACCTGTCTCCTTTTCAACGGAAAGCGAGGTCTTGCCCGATGTTCTTTCGTGAGGGATATTCATTGTGAAGACGATCGGTTTGAGCGACCTTCAGCCGAGCGACACGCGCTTTCTTTCAGCGAGGCCGGACTGGTTCTGTCACCGAGAAATCCCAGAAGCGGCCTGGCTGGCACGGATCTCCTGGGTGATCGACGCATAGGAACTCTTGCTCGTTTCGACACAAGCGGCTCGCACTCGGTAAGTCCTGTTTTTGTCAAGGGTGACACGAACTTGTCCCGTTCGGCTTAGATAATCGATGGCCAAAAATACTTGGTTCCACGTCAGGTCGGGGCAGAGACCCACTACCTCTTCCATGGCGCAATCGGTGCCCCATTGTTCCAGCGCTTGCCGAACACGCTCGATGATCTGTGACACCACCATGGTCCACCTCCTGGTCGATGGGCGTTCTCCATACTCCGCATATTTCGCAATCCACGCCACATACTTAGAGAGATGAGGAGGCAAGGAAAACTGGGGACGTTACTAGAAGCGTGAAAGGAGATTACCTGGGACTACTTAACGCAGAAGGTCGGCATGAAAGTGGGGATCGAGAAAGTATAGTCAGGGAGTTCTTTCAAGATTCAATCAGTTGTGTCGGAGTGGCGGCCTGGCACTGAAGAGTGGGTTCGTCGCCGGTCGGTTTTACGTAAGCCGCTCGGCTGCCTGGTCGATCGAATGAAGGAGCGTCCGGTGTGCCTGGCAGCCCACGACCGACGTCGCATCGGAGACGACGGCCGGTTGGGAGGAAGCCACAAAGCGCCGTTTTAATCGGGCGATCCGTTCGAGCGATTGGGTCAAACGGTCGGTTGAGATGGTTCCGTCCGCGACGGCTTTGTCCAGCGCCTCGATTGCGGCAACTTCACGGTCGCGATCTTTGCAGATCAAGATGAGGTCGCAGCCGGCTTGAACCGACCGCACGGTCGCCTCTTCGATGCCGTAATGGTCGACGATCGCGCGCATTTCGAGATCGTCGGTCAAGACGACACCGTCGTACCGCAGTTCTTGACGGAGCAGAGTTCCGATGACGGTCGGGGAAAGGGTCGCCGGATGGTTCTCGTCCAGGGCGCGATAGAGCACGTGGGCCGTCATCAGTGAGGCGATGCCCTGCGAGGCGGCGTGCCGAAACGGGAGCAGCTCGAGTCGTTCCAACCGTTCGCGCGAGGCCGTGACGATGGGCAATTCGTGGTGTGAATCGGCCTCCGTATCCCCATGGCCGGGAAAGTGTTTGCCGCAGGCGATGACGCCGTTCTCTTGCAGGCCCCTGACCGTGGCCCATCCCAACTCACACACGAGCTCGGGGGTGGAGCCGAAGGCTCGGTCTCCGATCACGGGGTTTGCGGGGTTGCTGTTGACGTCCAACACGGGCGCCATGTTCATGTTGATGCCGACGGCTCGCAGTTCGCGCGCCGTCGCTTCCGCCGCCTCGTAGGCCAATCGGGGAGACCGACATCGCCCCAGAATCTCGCAGGGAGGAAAAATGGTGAACTCTTTGGGGAGTCGAGACACCCGTCCTCCCTCCTGGTCGATGGCGATCAACAAGGGAGATTGCGGGCTGCATCGCTGAAGCGCATTGGTGAGTTCGACGATCTGTTCGGTCGATTGGAGATTTCTTGCGAACAAGATCACGCCGCCGGGCCGATATTCCTTGAGGAAAGCGGCGAGGTCGGGAGAAAGATCCGTGCCGTCGAAGCCGATCATAAAAAGCTGCCCGATCGTATCACGCGACATCAGCATGGAATTCACCTCCGGATGCGGACACCGCCCCGCGGAGAAGGGAATCGTCCGCGTGGCTCGATTCCTCTTCGTCGATCGGCCGGCCAAAGGCTTGCGTCGGACGAAGGGGCGTCACAGAGAACGGTCCATGAGGTATTGAATCAGGAGCCTGGTGCCGATTCCCGTCGGTCCTTTGGGAATGTAGGCCCGCTCGCGCTCGCTCCAATCGGTGCTGGCGATGTCGAGATGGACCCAGGGCCAGTCGCCCGCGAATTTGCTCAAGAACAACGCCGCGGTGATCATGCCGGCTCCGCGACCGCCGATGTTCCGCATGTCCGCCACGTCGCTCTTGAGCTGTTCGAAATAGTCTTCCCACAACGGCATTTCCCAGACCCGTTCACCCGATCGTTGTCCCGCTTTGCGCAGCGACTCCTTCAAAGTGTCGTCCGTGCCGAACATGCCGATGGCGAACTGGCCGAGCGCGATGACACAGGCGCCGGTCAGCGTGGCAACGTCGATCATCGCCGCCGGTTTGTAGCGAGCGGCGTAAGCCAGTCCGTCGGCCAGAATCAATCGGCCCTCGGCGTCGGTGTTCTGGACTTCGACGGTTTTGCCGGACAGCGTCTTCACGACATCCCCCGGCTTCATCGCGCCGCCGCCGGGCATGTTCTCCGTCGCCGGGAGCAGACCGACCAGATTCAGCGGCAATTTGAGTCGCGCCGCCGCCCGCACGGCGGCCAGGACTTCGGCCCCGCCCGTCATGTCCGCCTTCATGTGTTCCATGTTCTCGGCCGGTTTGAGTGAAATCCCGCCTGTGTCAAACGTGATCGTTTTCCCGACCAGGACGACGGGACGGTCGTTCTTCTTTCGAGCGCCGTGATACTCCAGGATGATGAATTTCGGGGACTCGTGGCTGCCTCGGGCGACGCCCAGCAATGCCCCCATGCCGAGTTTGGCCATGTCCTTTCGTTCGAGGATTTTGAGCGACACGCCCGCCTCCTTCGCCACGGCCTTGGCTTCTTCGGCAATTTTGGTCGGCGTCATCACGTTGGAGGGATGGTTGCACAGGTCTCGAACGAAGACGGCCGCCTCCGCGGTGGCGACCCCGCGCCGGACGCCTTCCGACAACGGACGCACGTCGGATTGTTGAGAGGTCAGCAGCGTCATCGACCGTAGGTCCGGTCCGGGCGTCGGTTCGGAGCGATAGGCGGTGAATTGATATGCGCCCAGAATCGCGCCTTCCGTCATGGCTTGGGCGACGTCGATCATGGTCGAGTCCGGCGGCGTCACGGCGGGAACCGCCGCCGTGAAAGAAGAGGCCTTGACTTGCCGAACCCGTTTGACGGCGTGACCCAGGGCTTGGCGGATGGTCTCAAGACCGAGAGAATCCTTCTTGCCCAACCCCACGAGCAGCAGACGTTTGGCCGGAATTTTCCTGTGTGTGTGGAGCAGGACGAGTTCCGCGGTTTTGCCCTCGAATTCCTTCGATCGAAGGAGGTCGGAGATCGATCCGCCAAGCGCTTTGTCAAGCGAAGCGGTTTCCTGTTCCGAAAGTTCCGAACCTTCGCACTGGAAAAGAACCAGCACGTCCGTTGCCTCAGAGGCCCACCGCCCTACCCGCACGTCCACTTTCATGACCTTCATACTTCCGTCCTTTCTCTTGGCTGCTCGCCGTCGCGTGTGTCCATCTCTTCTTGGGGCGACACGCGAGGCTGTTTCATGAAACGAACTCAGACGCCCTTCATGTCCGGCGACCAAATGAACTTGTGCAACTGCAATTGATACCGCACCGGAAGGCGGTCGGCCAGCACCCACTCGGCCAATTGGCGGGGGTCCAGGACGCCGAAGACCGGGCTGAACAACACGACACACCGACGATTCAGGTCGAACCGGGTCATGATGTCTTTCGCCCAGTCGTAATCCCGGCGATCCGCGATGACAAACTTGGCTTCGTCCTGCGCGCGCAGCCGCTCGACGTTCGGCCAATACATCCGGTTCGTCATTCCGCTGCCGGGGCATTTGACGTCGAGCACCACGCGCACCCGGTGATCGACCGGAGCCGTATCAACGGCACCGCTGGTCTCCAGCAGAACGGTGAAACCCTCGTCACACAGCCTGGAGAGCAACGAGCCGCAGTCCGGCTGCGCCAGCGGTTCACCGCCGGTCACTTCCACGAGCGGACAGCCGTAGGCGCGGACCGTCTCGATGATCGAATCGATCGACCGGTCCGTGCCGCCGTAAAAGGCGTAGTCCGTATCGCACCAGGAACACCGAAGGGGACAGCCGGTGAGCCGCACGAACACACAGGGGAGACCGGCAAACGTCGACTCTCCTTGAATGCTGTGAAAAATCTCTGTGACGCGCATGGGCGAACACGTCTTCGCAGGGGGAAATTCAATCAACCGGTCTCTTTAGGAGGTTGGCGCTCACTTGCGCGGAGCCGCGCGGAACGAGACTTCATGACCGCGCCTATCGCCACTGCTGAATCGGCCACCGCTTCCGTTTGGCCATGCGAGCCATTCCGCGGATGGGGTTGATGACCGTCGGGTGGCCGACCGCTTGCAGAAGCTCAAAATCACCCGGACTGTCGCCGTAGGCGTAACAACGGGACAGATCGAGCGAGAAGTCCCGCGCCAACTGTTCGATCAATCGCCGTTTGCCCTGCCCGTAGGGCAGAGGGGGGACCAGGCGGCCGGTATAGACGCCGTCGATTTGCTCCAATCGCCCCGCGAAACAACGTTCGGCTTGCAAAGCCGCGGCAATGGGGCCGATCAAAAAGTCGAG
The DNA here is from genome assembly GCA_024331095.1 of Nitrospira sp. Classification (GTDB taxonomy): domain Bacteria; phylum Nitrospirota; class Nitrospiria; order Nitrospirales; family Nitrospiraceae; genus Nitrospira_D. Next base: position 26,879 of record JANDJE010000006.1, read on the forward strand.
CGAACCGGTCAGCAGCACGATCGCATGCCCGGCTTTCCGATGCTCTTCGATCACCCGCGTTGCGGTGGGGGAGACGCGAGGGCAGAGTTGCTCACGGCAGAACTCCTCGCCGAGATGGCGGATGACGCGCGACGGTTTCCCGGCCAGGTACAGTTTCCGCTCGCGCAGGGGATGCAGCGAAAGAGGCGGCAGGTGACGGATGAGCCAGGAGAGGCTGGCGCGAACCTCCGGCCAACCCACGACGCCCCGTCCCCACAACCATCTGAAAAAACGGACTTCGCTGGCTTCTCCGGGAAGCACGGTATTGTCCACGTCGAAAAAGGCCGCGACGCGACCGGTCAGCCGAGGCTCGATGCGGAACGCACTGCTCGTGGTCGCCAAACCCAAGAGATCCTCCACAGGACGATCTGCTCATCATCAACGGTAGGGGCGGAGGGATTCTACCGGAGGGGCCCTTCATTGACAAGAATTTTGGTCTGCTTTTATAATGCGGCTCCCTCTATGATAAAGGCTCCCCGTTTCGAATTCTCTCCGGTAGGTGGCGGGACGAAGTGTTCACGAGACGCGTGGGCCGAACCGTGGGTCCGAGGGTTCATTCCTCGTTGCCGAAGTGGTGGAATGGCAGACACGCACGTTTGAGGGGCGTGTGGCGCAAGCCGTGCGGGTTCAAGTCCCGCCTTCGGCACCACAGTCCGGGTAGGTGGGTGACCAAAGGGGTCATCCTGCGCTGCGACCTTGACGCAAGCTGAGCGGCCGGTCCGGCGACGAGACGGTCTCGCCGTCGTCCTTGGTCTTACGGTCGTTGCCATGTCCTGCTGCCGACGGAGCGAAAGAGTTCCCCTTCATTGAGCCTGGACCAGAACAATACTTGGCGATTCACCCTGGCGTTGCTTCAAGTGCCGGACGGAGTCAAGAGGGGTCACGTTTTCGAAGAACGTAGAGAGCCAAAGGAGAGCGGTCAAGTCGCCGGAAAAAACCAGCCATGCAGTCGAGCAAGCCCGATGCCATCCGCGTTCTGCTCGTCGACGATCATGAGGTCGTTCGAGTAGGACTCCGACGACTGCTCAGCCGATATCCATCCATTCTGGTGGTGGGGGAATCGGCCGCGGCGGCCGACGCGATCCGGAAGGCGACGGATCTCAAGCCCGATATCATCCTGATGGACGTGCGTCTGGGGGATGAATCGGGCGTCGAGGCCTGCCGGGACATTCTCGCCGCCGATTCGAACGCGCGGGTGATTTTTTTGACCTCGTTTGCCGAAGACGAATCCGTGTTGGCGGCCGTGCTCGCCGGCGCTCAAGGGTATGTTCTGAAGGACATCGATACGCCTTCCTTGCTGAACGCGATCAGAACCGTTGCGGGAGGACAGTCGATCCTCGATCCCGCCGTGGTGGAGCGGGCGATCCGATGGGTCCAGCGATTCGCCTCCGGTCACCAGGCGAAAGGCGACGACACGCTTTCTGAGCAAGAAGAACGAGTCTTGGCGCTGGTCGCTGAAGGCCGGACGAACAAAGAAATTGCGGCCTCGTTGAACTTGAGCGACAAAACCGTCAGGAACTATCTGACCAACGTCTTTAAAAAGCTTCGGATCACCCGTCGCGCCCAAGCCGCCGCCTTCTTCGTGAAGCGCGCCCCGCACACGAGCAAATCGGCCCTACCTGAGTAGGGAAACAATTCATCACCGGCGCTTCCGTTGCGCTCTAGGAGTCGCTCGCCCAATTCAGGTAACGTAGTGTGCCGGCCCAAGATCGAGGAATGGTCGCTCTCCTTGCACGGGCCTTCGCGCGAAGCCCGATGGGATGAGGTGTTGCTCTTTATGGAGTATGTCCCTCTGTTCCCCCTTGCCTTTGCCGATCAATTATCGGAGGCGGTCATCGTGGCGACCGAGGGAAATCTTCGGTACGTCAATCCGAGCGGTTTGCTGTTGCTGGGAGCCGAGCGGCTGGAACAGGTGACCGGCAAACCTCTGTCGAGGTTTCTCGATCCGGACATGATTTCCAAACTTCCGCCATGGGAGAAACTTCGACGGCGGGAAGATCGAGGGGCGACAGGGGCGATAATGACGGGACATCTGTTCGGGCTCGACGGCCGTCGGGTGGCGATCCGCCTTTCATCTCTTCCGATTCTCTGGGAGGGAGTTCCGGCGTATCTGCTTGTCGTTCGCCAGGCAAGGGCCGGCGGCGATAACGTCGATCAACTGCTGCTGACCGAAGCGCAGCAGGTGGCTTCGTCGAAAATTCGGACGGTCGGGATGTTGGCGGCCGGCATCATTCATGAAGCCAACAATACCCTGACGGCCGTTCTCGGCTACGGTCAGCTTGCGCTGAGGCTCATTCCCGCGGACAACAAAGCGCACCGTCACGTTCAGCAGGTCATTGCATCGGGTCGAAAATCGAGCGAGTTGATCCAACAGATCCTGATGTTTGCCAGGCCGAGCCCCGAAACCAGAGGGTCGCTATCGCTCCATATGCTGGCGAACGAGTTCTTGGCGTTGCTGCGGTCCGCGATCCCCTCCTGGATCGTGGTGAAGGAGGAAATCGCCGACATCACCAGCCCCATTGAGGCCGATCCGGCGCAGATGCGACTCTTGCTTGCCAACTTGATCGCCGACGCCGTGCATGCGATGCGTCGATCCGGCGGGGTTTTACACATCCAACTTCACGATGAAGACGTGTCGACCGATCAAGCTGCGTCGGACGACGGCCTTCCCGCCGGTCGCTATGTGTGCCTGCGGGTCATGGATTCCGGTGGAGGGATGGACGCACGGGAGATGAGGCGGCCCCCTGATCCATCGGCGACGACCGATGCTCTCGATAGGGAGCGGGAGATGCGGCGCTCCGCGGTTCTCGGCATTGTTTCGGCCCATGGAGGCACGGTAATAGTCAATGGCAGTTTGGAGTCAGGCACGAGAGTGTCCGTCTTTTTTCCCGTCACGGCTTCCTGCGGGATGCAAAAGGAAGAAAGCCGGTTCTCCGCCTCTCGTTCACGGGCTTCTGCGTATCGTGGCCAGAATTCCGGCTTTCCGGAACCGCTGATCGAGGAGTCAGATGCCGTCGGTCCTCGTGATTGATGATGACGATCAGATCCGGCGCATGATCCGCGAGGCCTTGGAACAGGCCGGGTACGTCGTCCAAGAGGCCCGCGGCGGCGAAGAGGGACTCAAACGGTATCGGGCAAGCCCGACCGACGTCGTCCTGATGGATATCCTCATGCCGGACCAAGACGGTTTGGAAAGTATTCTGGCGCTTCGCCAAGAATTTCCCTCCGTCCGCGTGATTGCTATGACCGGCGGCAGCGACATGATCGGCATTATGAATTTTTTGGACGTCGCCAAGATGTTGGGCGCGTGCCGGACCATCCAGAAGCCGTTCGAACTGCAAACCTTGCTGGCCGCCGTTGCCGCCGAGATAAACGCCTAGCCCTCCGGTTTTGCTCCCATTGACAACGGAAAACCGAGCGGTCAGACTCCGCGCACGTTCTTCGAGACTGGTGCGCATGCTGCTGAATCTGGTTCTGGGGACTCTTGTGACCACCGTCGGGTTTTGGATTATCTGGGGCGGCGCCTGGCCCGAGGTCGTCGCGGCGTGGGCGCTCGCGGCGGGAGGGTTTCTGTGGTGGAAAGCCGAGTCCGTCACGGAAATCTGGGCGTGGTCGACGCTTGGTCTTGGTGTGGAAAGCGTGATCTGGCCGGTTCAGCGGATGGTGCAACTGAACGGCGCGGCGGAAACCTTGTCCGATGACGAGATGGGCGCGATCCTTTCGGCCGTGGTTTTGGGACTGTTCTCCTCCGTGTTTTGGCTCTCATTTGCATACGGTCTGTTCAAGCGAGCGTGGGCGACTGCCACGAACGCCGTGGAACATTCCTCGCCCGCGGCCTCTCCGACGCAACCGGCCAAACGCCGAAAATCCAAATAAGCTTATCCCATATCCACGGGATCCATATCGGCGATACACGTGATCCGCTCCCCTCGATGTTCCCGTTCCATCGCCTCGAGGGAGTCCCGTACCCATCGACCGAGGAGCGCACGATCGGTTCCTTTGACGAGAAGCTGCCGGCGAACGTGCCGCTTCGGTGTGCGGCCCATTGCGGGGACCGGTCCCAGAACGGTCAGCATCGCCCCGCCGCATTCCTCCAAACGCGCTTTCCATTGCTCGGCAGCCGTTGCGACTTCCGACTGGTCCGCGCCTGAGACGGAAAGGGCGGCCAAGTGGCAGGCCGGTGGAAAATGCAGCAAGCGACGAGCCGCCAGTTCTTCCTCATAAAACCGATGGGGGGATCCGGAAAGGACGGCCTGAACGGCGTGATGCGCGGGAAGCTTCGTCTGCAGAATGACTCGGCCTCCTTGCGCGGCTGAGCGTGCGCAACCGACGGCGTCGTCGAGAAGCTGATACGTCCGCTCCGCCGCGCGAAAGTCCGGGACGTGCAAGCCGGAGTCGGCTTGAAGGATGCCGACGAGACCTCGGCGCGGAAAGGGAAGATGCTGAAACAGGGCTTGCGTTCCGATCAAAATGTCCCATGAGTTCGATCGAACTCTCTCCCAGAGATCGCGGGCCGCGGATGGGCGACGCAATCGATCGCCGTCCAGCCGAAGAACGGAGGCCGTGGGGAAGAGTCGTCTCGCCTCGGCCTCGGCTCGCTCGGTTCCCTCGCCGACCGAGACCAAGTGGACGGCCTTGCAGGTCGGGCAAGATTGCGGGAAGGGATCGGTCTCCCCGCAGTAGCGGCACGCAAGCCTGCCGGACTCACGTGAGTAGGCGAGTGGAACCCCGCATGCCGAACAGCGCGGCATCCAGCCGCAGTCCCGGCAAAGCAGGGTGCGCGCGTACCCTTTGCGATTGAGGAACAGCACGACGCCGGCCTTGGACGAGACGGCCTCATCCATCGCCTCGACAAGCCGTCGGCTGAAGAGGGTTCCCCGCGGCTCACGATTCAAATCGATGAGTTCCACGATCGGTCGGCCCGCTGGGTCCGGGGGAACGGTATGGATTTCGGCGACCGCATCAAACATCGACTCAAGGGACGGGTGAGCGGATGCCAGTACGAGCAGAGCATGTTCCATTTCGGCCCTGATCCAAGCAACCTCTCGCGCGTGATAACGGGGTTCCCGTGGCTCCTTGAAGGCCGGATCCTCTTCCCCGTCAATCCAAATCAAGCCGATCGACCTGAGCGGCGCGAAGACCGCCGATCGTGTTCCGATGATGACGGACGGACTTCCCTCCTCTGCTCGTCCAAAACGCCGGGGGGGCGCTGCCGGAGAAAGAACGGAGACGGGAAATTCGCCGACGTGCGACAGGAATCCTCCGAGCCACTGGGCTTTGTCCACCTCCCCTGAGAGGACAATGGCCGACTTTCCGATCGCGAGGGTATGCCGGATTGCGTCGGCGAGTCGGTTGATCCGGTGCTCCCACGGGGCGTGCAGAACGATTTTCTTGGGTTGATCGGCTCGAAGATATTCGACGATCCTGCTCTCCCACAGCGAGTCCCTCTCCATGTGTTCCATCGCCGGAGGAGGAAGAAACGGAGATGGGGATGAAGATGGAGCGGGAGCGACGCTCGGCCCTGCTTCATGATCGAGGGGCTTACCGGTCTCACCTAGCGCATCGGGTCTTGAATCGGCGGAAACCGTTGCAATGATCCATGATCGGCGTTCAAGGGCTTCGACGGCTTCCCATTTATCTCGGTCGCGGCTCTTCCGGATGGCGGATAACAAGATTCCTCGACGGGTCCGCGCGATGCGCGTCAGCATGGCTCGCAGGTGATCCGGGCAGGTTCCGGAATCGAGAGCGGCGCGTCCCGGCTCCGTCGCGCGGTATCGAACGGAAGAAGCGCGTTGCTTGAGTTGCCAAGGCAGGACCAGTCGAAGACATTGGCCCCACGGAGTGACGTACCGTTCCGCGATGATGCGGGACAGCTCAAGCCATGAAGCCCCTTGTTCGGTCCCGGCACCGTCGGCCAAACAATGAATGCTCTTAAGACGGGAGGACTTGATGCCGTTCGGAGGCCGGTCGCTCAGGGAAATGACGGCCCCTTCTACGATGGTTCGCCCGAACGGGACAAGAACCGTCCGTCCGACGGTAATCTCCTCAGCAAGAGAATGGGGCACGATGTATGTAAAGGCCTTGTTGATATGGCGGGGAATAATCACGTCGGCATAGAGACCGTGCGTCCGAATCGCGGGAGCGGGATGTTCGGGCAAAGCCATGCGGTATTGTAGCAACGGGAAAAAAAGGAGAACAACGGAGAGGGAACGCGCTCGCGCCTCGAGCGCGGGGTGGCGCGACTTTTCGCTGCCTGTTCAGCAGAAGAAGCCAAACTACGAGCCGGAGGAGTCGGGGTTGTTGGCTTGATCGCCGATACCCTGCGGAGACGAGTTGTTTCCCGAGGAATCGCTCGATGGAACAGACCCGTCCCCCGCGGTCGCCTGCGATTGATGGTTGCCGTCGGAGAGTGTGACATCGGGGGCGTCAAGGCCGTCGGGCGTTGCCGAGTATTCGGGAGAAGTCGCCCGAAGAGGCTGGTCGTGGATGGAGAATGTCCCTGATCCTGCTTCTTGGGAGGGATCGGAAGAAGGATGTTCCGTGTGTTTCTCCGATCGGACATTCATGGGGGCGGAGTCGTTTTGTGTCTGGCCGGGCGCGTTATTACCGGAGGATGCCGAGGGGCTTGGTTCATAGAGCACGATTTCCACGCGGCGATTTTTGCTGCGGCCTTGCTCGTTGGCGTTGGTCGCGGTGGGTCTCCCGTCTCCGTATCCGACGGCCGTCAGTCTGGCCGGATCCAGTCCTCCCCGTTCGACGAGGTAGCGGACGACGCTGTCCGCGCGGGCGTTTGAAAGATCCACGTTGCTCGCGTAGCGGGCTCGTAATGATGGACCGATCTCCACGTTGTCCGTGTGTCCCTCCACTCGAATCAGCCGAGAGTCGCCGCTGTTGATGAGATAAGCGATCAATTGATCCAGCACGTGATGGCCTTCGGGTTTAATGACGGCTTGTCCCGACTCGTAATACAGAACGTTGGATAAATCGCCGAGGTTGATCCGGCTTTCTCCGGATGCCTTCCGCGTCGTCAATTGTTTCGCGATGAGATCGATCGGGGCCGTCTCCCCTTTCGATGCCGTTGCCGGTGAGAAGGCGGTTTCCCACGATTGAGCCACCGGTTCTCGCGACTGTCCTCCTCCGATGCGTTTGACCCGGTCTCCTTTGAACACGCGGGTGTTCGCCTTGATCACTCGCGCCGTTGCCGTATGGTCTTCCGTGGACAAGACTTTGATCTGGCCGATTTTTCGGACCGGAAGCCCGATGCTGTGACGGTAAAGATCCAAGACATCGCCGACTTGAAGTCCGTCTGCGCTCCCGCGATCCACGTACACCACGTTCCATTGCGAAACCATGGTCATGGGTTTGTCGGCCTGGATCTCGACGATCATTGCCTCGCCCTCGACGTCCGCGGCTCGGTTCACGTTCTCGACATCTCCGGCGGGTGGAGGGACGAAGCGCATCACGAGATCTCCGGGCGCGATGGGCCCATAGCCGACGACCGTTTCAGCGGTCGTCAGCTCGTGTCCGACGTCGGTGACCTTGACGACCGCCACGCGGATGGTGACCGAGCCGAGGTATTCTCTGGTGAGCGGGTGGAAGACCTTGCGAACGCGTCGATAGACGGTAAAGAGATCTCCGATCGCCGCCGCTGCCGGGTTGTCGAGTTTGAGATAGAGGACATCGCGGGTTCCGAGGAGCATCCGGTTGCCGGAGGATTGGTTGTCTCCGGTGATCAAATTGACCATCCCGTCGCGAGGAGTGACTTTCTGGATTCCCCCGCTCGCAAAGGCGACGGCCGCCTCGCCGTAGCGAACGACACGGGGGTCTTGAGTTTGTGCGACCGCGTCGTCCAGACACAGGGGCAAACCGAGTGAGAGAATCAGGGTGCAGGTCGTTAACGTCTTCGTCATAGCGGTTCCTTCACGTCAGGCGTGAGCAAAGGGATAGAGATGGAAAAACCATAGCAAATCATCTTGACTTGTCAAGAATTTGGAATCGGCCGGCCTGGGTTTGACGACGGTTTTCGTGCGGTGTTATAGATTTTCCGTGCGGGAACGGCGTCTTGTTTTCATATCTTTGAAACGGGGCTCCGATGCAGCAGGGTAGAAAGGGTATAGGAGGAGGCGGGCGGAAGGGAGTCCAGACTCATGGCCGATCAATATCAGGTCCCTCTTCAAAAAATCCCCACACGTTCTTCCAAGAGGAAACGGATTGAGACTCAGATCCATCGGCGCCGGGCCGCTCCGGCCTCCGGTTCAATGGAGTCGGAGTGGGATGCTTCACGAGCAGAACCACCGAACCGGCTGAAAATGATGCCCTCCGCAGAACAACCGATGACGGAGGAGCTTCTCGGATAAATCGAGACAAAGAGGCTCTGATCCGGTTTTCTCTGCAATTTACTCATGAGACCGTTTGCGATGGGCAAGAAAGCGCGAGGACGCTCTGCGTTGAGCAGGAGGGCATCAACAGGCTCGTCCTCTTAACGGACCGGTGGTAGGACTTTCGGGTCTGACCGAATTAGGTCCTTTGCTCGCTTGCTATCCTGCGAACCTTCTATCTAAGATCCATAACTTCTTTTTCAAGTCAATATCTTGCGAGTCGAAGACAATGGTCGAGCCGGATCTTGTCCAATACCTGACGAAATTCCTTCCTATTCTGCTGTTTATTTTCGCCGCGCTCACCTTTGGGATCGGGACGTTGGTGGTGAGTTATCTTGTCCAGCCCAAGTATCCGGAGCCGGAAAAACTGTCGGTGTATGAGTGCGGCTCGGAGCCCTTTTCGGATGCTCGGATGCCGTTTCCGGTCCGGTACTACGTCTTTGCCGTGCTGTTCGTCATTTTCGACATCGAAGTGATTTTCCTGTATCCCTGGGCGGTGGTGTTTCGCAACATCGGAATCATCGGGTTGATCGAAATGTTGATTTTCATCGGTCTGTTCGTCGTGGCGTACGTGTACGCTTGGCGAAAGGGGGCGTTGGAATGGGACTGATCCAGTTGGGTCGGCACGAAAAAGACGGCACGCCGGACGTCTTCGTCGGTTCCCTCGAAAAGGCGGTGAACTGGGCGCGCAAAGGCTCTCTGTGGCCCATGACCTTTGGGCTCGCTTGTTGCGCCATTGAGATGATGGCCGCCGTATCTTCCCGCTACGACATGGATCGATTCGGCGCGGGTGTGTTTCGCGGGTCACCGAGGCAATCGGACCTGATGATCGTGGCGGGCACGGTCTGCCGCCGGATGGCGCCGGTGATTAGGAAGATCTACGATCAGATGCCGGAACCGAAGTACGTCATCGCGATGGGCTCATGCGCGACGTCCGGCAATATCTATGACAGTTACAGCGTCGTGCAGGGGGTTGATCGATTCATTCCGGTTGATATGTATGTGCCCGGCTGTCCGCCGACGCCGGAAGCCCTGCTGGACGGCATCTTGAAGCTCCAGGAGCGGATCATGCAAAGGCGCGTGTTCACCAGTCAGCCGAAAGAAGTGCAGATTGGCCTGAAAGTATAAAAGCCCCGGCGGTTTCGGATGCACCAATTGGCCAAGCGGATTCAGGAGTCGTTTACAAGCGGGTTCGTCGGCGCGTCGGAATGGCGAGGGGATGTGGCCGTCACCGTCACGAGAGACAAGGTTCATGACATCGCCGAGTTTCTCCGTGATGATCCGGGGATGGATTTCGATTATATCGTCCACGTGAGTTCGGTGGACTGGCCGGACGACGAGGAGCGGTTCGAGGTGGTGTGGGAATTCTACTCGATTCGGAAGCGGCACCGCCTTCGATTGAAGACCAGAGTGCCGGAGTCCGATTGTGTCGTGGACTCCCTGACGGATCTGTGGAAAGGGGCGGATTTCATGGAACGCGAGGTCTACGACATGATGGGGATTCGATTCCGAAACCATCCGGACCTCCGACGAATTCTGTTGCCGGACGATTTTGCCGAAGGCTATCCCTTGCGGAAGGATTTCCCGCTCCGAGGCAAGGGGTGGCGCGACACCTTTGAGTTTTTGGACGAGCGATCCTGACAGTGTGACGGCGGCTTATGGCGTTCGAGGATCAAAGAACCACGATCTATAAAGTCGATCCGGAACATCCGGAAAGCGAGACGCTGCCCGCGTTGCGGACGGAAGAGTTGCTCTTAAACATGGGGCCTCAGCATCCCAGCACGCATGGAGTGCTCAAGGTCATCATGGAGTTGGAGGGGGAGCGGGTGGTGAAGTCCACGCCGGTCATGGGGTATCTCCATCGCGGGGTCGAAAAGCTGGCCGAGGACGGCACCTATCATCAGTTCATCCCCCACACGGACCGGCTCGACTATGTCTGCGCCATGTACAACAACTTCGCCTATTGCCGGGCCGTCGAAAAACTGTTGGATCTCAAGGTGCCGGATCGAGCCGAGTATCTGCGGACCATCGTGGCGGAGGTTCAGCGCATCATCGGGCATCTCTTTTGGCTGAGCGCCCAGGCGCTGGACATCGGCGCCATGACGGTCTTCTTTTATTGCTTCCGCGATCGGGAAATTCTGTTGGATTGGTTTGATGAACTCTGTGGCGCTCGTCTCACGACCAGTTGGTATCGCATCGGAGGGGTCGAACGGGATTTGACGCCGTCGCTGATTTCGAAACTGAAGGCGTTTCTCGATTATTTTCCGCCCAAGATCGATGAGTATCAGGTCTTCCTGGAAAAGAACCGCATTTGGCTCGCCCGCACCAAGGGCATCGCCGTCATTTCGGCCGAGGACGCCGTCAATTTTGGCTTGAGCGGGCCGACGCTGCGCGGGTCGGGCGTGGACTATGATCTGCGCAAGTATGAGCCCTACAGCGCCTATCCCAAGTGCGAGTTCAGCGTGCCCGTCGGGAAGAACGGCGATACCTACGACCGGTACTGGATCCGCATGATGGAGCTGTACGAAAGCGTGAAAATCATCAAACAGTGTTTGGAGCAGATGCAGGAGGGCCCCGTCATGGCGGAGGTTCCCAGCGTGACCTTTCCGCCCAAGCAGCGAGTCTTTACGAATCTCGAGTCGATGATCCAGCAGTTCAAGCTCTTCTCTCAGGGATTCAAGGCGCCTCCCGGTGAAATCTATTGCGGGACCGAAGCGCACAAGGGGGAGCTCGGTTTCTATATTGTCAGTACGGGAGGCGGCAAGCCCTATCGGCTGAAAATCCGCGCTCCGTCATTCATTCACATGGGGGCGTTCGATCACATGGCCAGGGGCTACATGATTTCCGACGCCTGCACGATTTTCGGAACCTACGATATCGTCATGGGTGAGTGCGATCGATAGGAGTCGGCGATTAGGAATCGGATGGGTGTGGGGCATAAAGACTCGCGAGCGAGTGAAACGGTGACGGGGTACGGGGAAACGCCATGGGACTGAAACCGGCCACCAATCCCGATGTCGAAGCGGCGACGATCGAGCTGACGATCGACGGCAATCGTGTCGTCGCAAAAGACGGGGTGTCGCTGTACGACGTCATCGCCATGACGGGGAGGATCATCCCCGCCATGTGTTACCACTACACGTTCGATCCCTTCGGCTCCTGCGGGATGTGCCTTGTCATGCAGGAGGGGAAGAAGGCTCCCGTTCGATCATGCACCGCCAAGGCGGCAGCCGGCATGGTCATCCGCACGGAGGGTGAAGACCTCTTTCTCGCCCGCAAGAAGGCCGTCGAAAAACATCTCTCCGTCCATCCTCTGGATTGTCCGGTTTGCGACGCGGACGGCCACTGTGAGCTGCAAGACATGGCGTTCGAGCACGGCGTCACGAACCTCTCTAACGCCAAGCAGAAATTTATTCCCGAAGACACTCGCAGTTTGGTGCTGGACTTCAACATGAATCGGTGCATCGCCTGCGCCGAGTGCATCAACGTGTGCAAAGACGTGTTGATGATCGACGCGCTGCAGTTCATGAAAAAGGGAGGATTCAATCAGGTCGTCCCCAAAGGCGATGTGGCGCTCCAGTGCGAGTTTTGCGGGGATTGTCTCGCGGTCTGCCCCGTCGGCGCCATCACGAACAAATTCTCCAAGTATTTGTACAAACCGTGGCAGATGAAGAAGACGGCTACGACCTGCAACTATTGCGGGGACGGGTGCCAGTTGTATTTGGAAACGAAAGACGAGGAAGTCATCCGCGTCACCTCGACCTTGTCATGGAAGAACAAGTGGGGCGACCGGGCGGAAACGGCGAAGGGGCACGGGGGACTGTGCGTCAGAGGCCGTTTTGGGTTCGAGTCCATCGACAGCAAGGCGCGGCTCAGGCAGCCTCTCGTTCGTGAGGGCGATCGGCTCGTCGAGAAACCGTGGCTGGAGACGATGCATCTGCTCGTCGACCGATTTGCCGAGATCAAGCGGAAACACGGTCCCGGCGCCATCGCCGGTCTGATCACGGCGCGATGCACGAACGAAGAAGCGTATGTGTTTCAAAAACTCATGCGCGTCGGGTTTGGGAGCAATCATCTCGACAGCAGCGCCCGCTACGGCCATATGAACTTCGTGCATGCGATGAAGCGCGCGGTCGGAATCGGCCGGTCGCTCAACGGCTGGGAGGAGTTCACCAAAGCCAAGGCTATCCTGTTGATCGGTTCGAACGTGACGGAGACCAATCCCTTGACGTCGGTGCGGATCAAGGAAGCCATCCGCGTGTACAAAGCGCAGGTGGTGACGATCGATTCCGCCGTCACGAACATGGCCAAGCTGGCCTCCCATCCGTTCTTGATCAAGCCGGGTACGGAGGGGCTGGTGATCGACGGGCTCGTAAAGACCGTGATCGACCAGGATTTGATCGACGAGGAAGTCGTGCGCAAGCACCCCGAAGCGTTCGGCGCGTTGAAAGCGGCCGTCTCCGATCTGTCGCTCGAAGCGATTGCCTCCCGAACGGGTGTATCCGTCGAGGCGTTTCATGAGATCGCGCGGATCTTCGCCGAGTCGCCGCGATCGATCATTCTCTGCGCCGAGGGCATCGTCAGAAAGGCCGACGGGTACCGCAACGTGTTGAAACTTGTCGATTTGGCGTGGATCACCGGCAAACTTGGCCGCCCCGGATGCGGCGTGAACACCGTCACGGAGGAGCCGAACGAACAGGGCGTCGTCGATATGGGAGCGGCTCCCGAGTTCCTGCCCGGCCAGGCTCGGTTCGATGATCCGATCGCGCGTGAACGTTTTGAGAGGGCTTGGAGCGCATCGCTCCCCGCCCCAGGAGCCGGATTGCGCCTGGTCGATATTCTTCAGGGATGCAAGACAGGCACGATCAAGGCGCTATATGTGCTGGGAGAAAATCCGTTGGCGACGCTTCCGGCTTCCATGGAGATACGGTCCGCCTTGGAGAAGCTCGAATTGCTGGTGGTGCAGGATCCGTTTCTCACGGAAACGGGCAGGATGGCGCACGTCGTGCTCCCTGCCTGTACCTATGCGGAGAAGGACGGCACATTTACGAACTTGGAGGGCCGCGTGCTCCGCGTGCGCCAGGCGCTGGACCCGATCGGAGAGAGTCTGCCGGATTGGCATATCATGACCGCACTGGCCAACACGATGGGGTGCCAGTGGGAATATCAATCCGTCAACGACGTTCAGGCCGAGGTCAGAAAGTTGGTGCCCGGCTATTACAACCTGGGTCAGCCCCGTAAGGTCGAGCCGCTGCCGGATGACTACCTTGCGAACGGGTACGCCGAGGACGTCCGTGCCCGCTATGCGGCGGGGGCCGATCCCGGAGAAGGCGCCCGTCCCTTTTCGTTGCAAATGGGGCAGGTACTCACCCATTCGGGCAAGCTGTCGACCGAAGCTCCCGGTCTGATGAAGATCGCTCCCAACACCGGGAAACTGCGCATGAATCCTCTTGACATGGAACGGCTTGGAGTGCGGGACGGAGTCAAAGTCCGCGTCACGTCAGAACGTGGCTCTCTCCAAATCGGCGTCGAACCGGATCAATCCGTCGCGCCGGGGACCTGTTTTTTTCCGGAGCATTTCAACGAACCGCCCGTGAAAGATCTGATGACCGTGTCGGTCGATGCCGCGACCGGCGTGCCCGCGTTCAAGCAGTGCCGGGTCAGTATTGAACCGGCGTGATCGAATGGAAGCGGGTCCGGTGGTGACGGAGTAGGAGACGACGATGAGCGTGGGTGCCTTGACGAAGAAAATCGTGCAAGCGGCTCTGTTCCATGAGATTTGGACGGCGATGAAAGTGACGTTCCGTCACATGTTCCACCGTCCGATCACCTTTCAATATCCGCGCGAGCAGCGGACGATTCCCGATACCCATCGGGGCGCCTTGGGGCTCCTCCGTTACGACGACGGGCGGGAACGATGCGTGGGATGCGATCTCTGCGAGGCGGCGTGCCCCTCGCGCTGCATCAAGGTGATCAGCGCGGAGGACGAGGCCCGTCCCCTTCAGCGGTACGCGGTCGAATTCTACATCGACATCACCAAATGCGTGTTTTGCGGCTACTGTGTCGAGGCCTGTCCGGTGAACGCGCTCGCCATGACGAAGATGTACGAATTTTCCACCCATGACAAACGGGCCTTGCTGTTCGACAAAAAGAAACTGTATGAAATCGGCGAGCGTCATCTGGAAGACGGCAAGAAATATCTGTACGCCCATAATCAGGAACAAAACGTCGAGGAGAGCCGCGAGTATCGGTACTACTTTCCACAGTCCGTGCTCCGATCCACGCAACCGCCTCCGAAGCATCTGAGCTGAGCCATCGACATGATCCTGGTGTTTTTTGCGTACTTCGCAGTGGTCAGTATTGTCGCCGCCGTGCTGACGGTGTCGCTCAGAAATCCGGTCCACTGCGGGCTTGCCCTGCTGGCTTTGTTGATGCACGTGTCCGGTCTCTTCGTGCTGCTGAACGCCGAATTTCTCTGGGCCGTCCAGGTCATCGTCTATGCGGGCGCCATTTTGGTGTTGTACCTGTTCGTCTTGATGCTGTTGAATCTCAAAACCGACGAACGCTATCTCCATTCGTCATATCCGTACTTCCTCGGTCCGGCCGTCGCGGGAGCCGGCTATGTCCTCTTCCTGTTGATTCAGTCGCCGTACGAGGGGGCGAAGGGCAATACACCCGCTTCAGTCGTGCTCGAACATGGGGACACGTATGCGGTGGGCATCAAAATGTTCAGCGACCATCTGCTGCAATTTGAAATCGTGGGCGTTTTTCTGCTGGGCGCCATCATCGGGGCAATCGTGCTGGCAAAGACACCCAAGCCGATGCCCAAGCCGATGGATGGAGGCGAGAGACGAAGCAATCGCTAAGGTCTGGAGCGAGGCATGGTTCCATTGAGCGCATACGTCGCCGTCAGCGCGATCCTCTTCGTCACGGGCCTGTTGGGCGTGTTGATCAGACGCAATTTCATCATCGTACTGATGGCCGTCGAGATCATGTTGAATGCCGCCAACATCAATCTGGTCGCGTTTTCGCACTATCTGGAATCCATGGCCGGACAACTGGTCGCGCTGTTCGTCATCGCCATCGCGGCCGGGGAAGCCGCCGTCGGGCTGGCGATCATCATCGTCGTCTTTCGCGGCAAGGTCGCGACGAACGTGGATGAAATGAACTTGTTGAAGTGGTGAACGCGATGGACGTGACGGATCTGCTCATCAAGCTGATTCCGGTGCTTCCCCTCTTGGCCGTCATCTCCAACGGCCTGTTCGGAAGCCGGTATTCGACCGGCGTGGCCCATCGATTGGCGTGGGGATCGGTCGGCTTGTCGTTTCTCTGCGCGATCGGCGTCTCCATCGAGGTATGGAGGACGGGGATCGTCCATGAAGTGGTCGTCTATCGATGGATCTTCGGCGGGGACCTGACGATCAACTTGGCCTACCTGATCGATCCGTTGACCTGCGCCTGGCTGCTGGTCGTCACCGGCGTGGGATTTCTCATCCACGTCTATTCCGTCGGATACATGCACGGAGAACCGGGGTTTACGCGCTTCTTTACCTACATGAACCTGTTCATGGTCTCCATGCTGCTGTTGGTGATGGGGAACAACTACGTGGTGCTGTTCATCGGCTGGGAAGGCGTCGGCCTTTGCTCCTATCTGCTGATCGGCTACTACTATGAGCGTGTATCGGCGGCGAAGGCCGCGACCAAGGCCTTCGTCGTGAACCGCATCGGCGACGCGGGATTCCTCTTGGCCATCTTTCTCGTGTTCGTCAATTTCAATACGCTCGACTATACCGGCGTATTCGCCCAGGCCGGCTCGCTTTCTCCGGAAATGGCCACGGCCATCGCCCTCTGTCTGTTGGTGGGCGCGGTGGGGAAATCGGCGCAGATCCCTCTGTACACCTGGCTGCCCGACGCGATGGAGGGTCCCACGCCGGTCAGCGCGCTGATTCATGCGGCCACGATGGTGACGGCCGGCGTCTATATGATCGTCCGCAATCACGCCATTTTCGATCTCTCGCCCGTCGCGATGTCCGTCGTGGCGTTCGTCGGCGGAGGAACCGCCCTGTTCGCCGCGACGATCGGCCTGGTTCAAACCGATATCAAGCGGGTGTTGGCCTACTCGACCGTGAGTCAGCTCGGGTACATGTTCCTCGGCTGCGGGATCGGCGCCTACGCGGCCGCCGTGTTCCACGTCATCACGCACGCGTTCTTCAAGGCGCTGTTGTTCTTGTCGGCCGGGTCGGTGATTCATGCCCTCGCGGGCGAGCAGGACATCCGCAAAATGGGCGGCTTGAGCAAGAAAATTCCCTGGACCTATCGCCTCTTCCTGATCGGCACCGTCGCGATCGCCGGTCTGCCGCCCCTCGCCGGGTTTTGGAGCAAGGACGAAATCATGGCGCACGCGTTCGTCCGCGATCACTACCTGCTCTACGGCATTGCGGCGGTGGGCGCCTTTCTCACGTCGTTCTACATGTTTCGGCTGACCTATCTGACGTTCTACGGGTCGTCCCGGATGGACCATCACACCGAAGAACACGTGCATGAGTCGCCGATGGTGATGGTCGGTCCCTTGATGGCGCTGGGGCTGTTGTCGCTGGTCGGCGGGCTGCTGTTGGGGTTTCCGCCGGAGCACGGCTGGTTGCATCAATTTCTAGAGCCGGTCGTCGATCTTCCGACGGACCACGATGCCGGTTTGGGATTGACGCTCCTCCTGATGAGCGGCGCCACCGCCATTGCGCTGCTCGGATGGGGACTGGCCCACTTTCTCTATCACGTCAGCCCGCAGACCGCCGAGGGATGGACCGCGAGATTCTCCGGCGTTTATACGACCTTGTTGAACAAGTATTACGTGGACGAGTTGTACGACGTGGCAGTCGTCGAGCCGACGAAGCGGCTGGGGGAATTCCTCGACTGGTTCGATCGGACCGTCATCGACGGCGTGGTGCGGGGCGTGGGGCGTCTGGCCGACTGGGGGTCTGCCGGGTCCACCTGGATTGAAAAGCACGTGATTTACGCCGGATTGAACTTGATCGGATACGGCAATCACCTCGCCGCGCGCGAGGGAAGAAAAATCCAGAGCGGCATGGTCCACCATTATGCCGCTCTGCTCGTGGCGGGAATTTTTCTGATCGCGTTGGTGGTGCAAGTCATCATCCAACAACAATAGGACAAACCGAAGGACGAACCGACTCGGACGTCGTTCATCATGCTGGAAGAACTCACGGCCGGTTTCCCGATTCTCTCCTGCATTCTCTTTCTGCCGATGGCGGGCGCGATCCTCCTGTGGCTGATCGAGGATGAAGATCTGGTGCGGACCTCGGCCTTGGCGATCTCCTTGATCGAGCTCGCGCTCACCGTGTTCGTGCTGCTGCGGTTCGTCCCGGAATCGGCCGCGATGCAGTTCGCGGAGCGGGTTCAATGGGTTCCCGCCCTGGGCATCAGCTATCACCTCGGCGTGGACGGCATCAGCGTGCTCTTCGTCGGACTGACGGCGTTTCTCGCCGTGTTGGTGGTGATCTATTCCTGGGACACCGTCCGCTATCAACTCAAGTTGTACATGATGTGTCTGTTGGCGCTGGAGACGACGACGATGGGAGTCTTCGTCTCCCTCGATCTCGTCCTGTTCTTCGTCTTTTGGGAACTGATGTTGATCCCCAGTTACTTTCTGATCAAACTCTGGGGCGGCGGAGCCGAGCGTCATTACGCGGCGCTGAAGTTCGTGCTCTATACCCTCCTGGGCAGCGTCTTCCTGCTGGTCGGCATCGCCCTCCTGAACATCAATTTCCACCAGTGGGCCTCATTGCATCACGCGGAGCAGGCCTACTCCTTTGATTTGTTGGAACTGCTGTCGGTCCCCGTGCCGTACAACCAGCAGGTGCTCATCTTTTGGCTGATGTTCATGGGATTTGCGTTCAAGGCGCCGCTCTTTCCGTTCCACACGTGGCTTCCCGATGCGCTGCTGGAGGGGCCGATCGGGATGGCGGTGGTCTTGGCGGGCGTCAAGCTCGGAACGTTCGGCTTCATACGGTTCAGCATCCCGCTCCTTCCCGACGCGTCCAAGAGCGAACCGGTCGTCATGGTGGTGGTGGTTCTCGGTCTCTGCGCCATTCTCTATGGAGCCTGGATCGCGCTGATTCAGCACGATTTGAGGCGGCTGCTGGCCTACAGCAGCATCAGCCATTTGGGATTCGTCGTGGTGGGACTCTTCGCGTTGAACTACCAGGGCCTTCAAGGAAGCCTGTTGACCATGATCAATCTTGGCTTCAGCACCGCGGGGCTCTTCTTCATCGCGGGGTTCCTCTATTCACGGCAACAGACGACGCAGTTGTCTTCATTCGGAGGCATGGCCAAACAGGTTCCGCTCTTGGCCACGTTCTTCTTGATCATCGGACTCGCCTCGATCGGGCTGCCGGGCACGAACGGCTTCGTGGGAGAGTTTCTGATCCTCATGGGAGCGTTCAAGGCGAGGTGGTGGATGGGAGCGATCGCCGTCCTGGGCGTGATTTTCGGCGCGGCGTATTTTCTTTGGTACTACGAACGCGCCATGCTCGGCCCCGCGGGGAAGGCCGTGAAGAGCACGATGAGCGACCTCCAGTTTCGAGAGATCGTCATCGCCTCGGCCCTGTCCGTGATGATCGTGTGGATCGGACTCTATCCGTCCCCGTTTCTTCGAATCATGAACGGATCGGTGCAGGCGTTGGTCGATCGGTTGAATCACGGGACCGTGGCGGCGTTCGAAGCCGCTGCCGGCGAAAACGGACCTTAAATTTATGGTCGAATACATCCTGCTGTACATCCTCTTCGCCCCCTTCGCCGGAGCGTTGGCGCTGATCTTCGTGTCGAACCGCCAACCCATGCTGGTCAGGGGCATCGCGGTGGCCTCGACCTTCGTCTGTTTGGTCGCGGCGATGTATCTGTTTTACGCCTACGATCCGGTGAAAGGCGGATTCCAGTTCGTCCAGAAGTTTCAATGGTCCAAAGAACTGGGGATTGCGCTGCACTTGGGCGTCGATGGCATCGGCACTCCGCTCGTGTTGGCCTCGGCCGTCCTGCTCTTTACGGGCGTCTTCGTGTCCTGGCACATCACGGATCGCACCAAGGAATTTTACATTTGGCTGCTGATCCTGGCGGCGGCCACGATCGGCGTCTTCATGTCGCTGGATCTGTTTTTCCTGTACTTCTTCTACGAGATGTCCGTGATTCCCATGTATCTGCTGCTGGGCATGTGGGGCAGCCACACCAAGAAGTACTTGGAGATGACGGATCCGGAGGGGGTCAAGCTCCGGGATTCCGTGGGCTTCATTTTCAATTTCGGCGCCAACAGCAAAGAGTACGCGGCGATGAAACTGGTTCTCTTCTTATCGGCCTTTGCCGTGATGGCGCTGATGGGGATCCTGCTGATCTACAAATATTCCGGCCTGAATACGTTCGACATCCTGGTGCTTCGCGAACAGGCCAATCTGATGAACATTCCGGCGCTGGGGACGACGTTGGACAAGATCATTTGGATTCTGGTGTTCTTCGGGTTCGCCTCGATCGCGCCGATCTGGCCCTTGCACTCCTGGTCGCCCGTCGGGCACGCCGCCGCTCCGGCGGCCACCAGCATGCTGCACGCCGGGGTGCTCATGAAGCTGGGGCACTTCTCGATCATCCGGGTCGCGTTTGAAATTCTTCCCGATACGACCAGGGAGCTGATGCCGATCGCCGCCGTGCTCTGCGTGTTCAGCATCGTCTACGGGGGGCTCGTGGCGTTTTACGCCAAGGACACCAAGTATGTGATCGGCTATTCGAGTTCCAGCCACATGGGCTACGTGTTTCTCGGCATGGCGGCGCTCAATTACATCAGTTTGAGCGGAGCGGTCATCTATATGTTCGCGCACGCGATGGCGACGGGCATGCTCTTCGCCATGGCCGGGTGGGTGTACGACCAGACCCATACGCGCGATCTGCCCTCTCTGGGCGGACTCTCGAACAAGATGCCGTTCATCGCCGGATGCTTCGTAGTCGGCTGCATGGCGTCGATCGGCATGCCCGGCACGGTGAACTTTATCGCGGAAGTGATGATCATCGTCGGCAGTTGGAACAAGTACCCGCTTCAGGTCATCGTCGCCGTGCTCGGCATCGTCTTGACGATGGCGTATCTCTTTAACATGATGCGGGCCGTGTTCTACGGACCGATGAGCCAAAAGTACAGCCATACCCGCGATGCGGTGGCCACGGTGGATCGGCTGCCGCTGTTGGTGATGATCGCAGTCAGCGTCGGCTTCGGGATTTTCCCGATGCAGCTGTACGACGTGGTTCGCTCCGGAGTGGATCCGTTGGTCGCGAAGATCACCTATGTCGCGCCGGTTGCTCGGACCGGTGACGAAACGGGGGGCATCGGTCGGGATCCGGCTCCGGGAGCGGACCGGCCTCCGCTGCTGGCGACCCATCCCCGGGCCCTTACGTCTTACGCCTCGCGAGGGCACGAATGACCTTCGACCTGACCATATCGGTCGCCGATCTGCTGCTGTTGCTGCCGGAGATTTTTCTGACCTGCTGGCTCTGCGTGGTCTTGATCGTCGATTTTTCCTGCCCACGCCTGCCCCATACGCGACTCGCCTTCCTCAGCGTGATCGGCTTGGCCGCCACAATGGCCTGCCTCGCGTGGTTTGACGTGGCCCACGTGTCCGGTTCGTTGTTCGGCAACATGTTCGTCTTGGACCGCATGGCCATCTTCTTCAAGATGTTCGTCGTCGGCTCCACAGCGCTCGTCATTCTGGCGTCGATGCAGTACGTCGATCGCTTCACGTTGTTCCGGGGGGAATATTACTTTCTGGTCGTGATGTCGGCGCTGGGCATGATGTTCATGGCGTCGGCGAACGACATGCTGTCGCTCTTCGTCAGCATCGAGTTTTCAACGTTGGGGTTTTATATCCTCGTCGGCTATCTGCGCGAGGATCTCACCTCGAACGAGGCGGGGCTCAAGTTTTTCGTGCTCGGCGTGTTCGCGGCCGGACTCCTTGCTTACGGCATCAGCCTCGTGTACGGCGAAACGGGCAAGCTGGTCTTTTCAGAGATGACGCCGACGCACACGACAGGCGCCATGATCGGATTTTTGCTCATTTTCGCCGCGCTGGGATTCAAAATCGGCGCGGTGCCGTTTCATTCGTGGATCCCTGACACCTATCACGGCGCGCCGACGCCGGTGACGGCGTTTTTGTCGATCGCTCCGAAAGGCGCTGCGTTCGCCATCCTGATCCGGCTGTTCTTCGTCGCGTTGGCGTCCTTCAAACCCATCTGGGTCTTGCTGTTGGTGGCGGTGTCCATCTTGTCGATGACGTACGGAAACATCGTGGCCATCGCGCAGCGGAACATCAAGCGCCTGTTGGCCTATTCGGGAATCGCGCAGATCGGAAACGTGCTCATCGGCCTGGCGGCCGGAACGAAGATGGGGAGCGACGCCATTTTGTTTTACCTCCTCACCTACCTGTTTGCGAATATCGGCGCGTTCGCCGTCGTGATCGCGGTTGCGCAGGCCATCGGCAGCGAAGAGATCGACGACTACAGCGGCTTGAACCGACGGTCGCCGTTCCTGGCCTTTGCGATGCTGCTGTTTTTGCTTTCGTTGGCCGGAGTTCCGCCGCTGGCCGGATTCATCGGCAAGCTCTATATTTTCATCGCCGCCGTGAAAGAAGGTCTGTATACGCTGATTACGGTCGGGCTGATCAACATCGTGATCTCGATGTACTATTATTTGGTCGTCGTGAAGAAGATGTACATCAATGAGCCGACCGATCCCTCGCCGGTCAGTGTTTCCGGTCCCATGAAGGCCGTGGTCTATATCGGCCTGGCGGGCACGTTGGTGATCGGCATATATCCCCAGCCGGTCATCGAGTGGGTCGTCGACGCCACCCTGATGTTTTCCAACATGGTTGGTCCCTCGGCCGTCGTCGCCCCGCCTCTTCCTCCGTTCGGCGGATAGTCATTCCGGTTCGGGCCGTTTGTTTTGCTAGAATAGCGAGACCGTCCGTCAGGACGTCCGGAGTCGGGTCCGAACGCCGGTCGGCTCGTTCGCTGTACGCCATGCCCGTCTATGGAATCGTTGAAGAACGAAGAGTCTCGCGTTTCCCACGCGGAAACCGACGGAGCCGTTTCTGATGTAGCCGCGCCAGAGCCGGATTCTTCGGGGACAACTCAGGTCCCATGGTTTCGATGGCTGACCATCGAGCGGCGAATCTTGTTCGGATTCAGCCTCGTCTTTATCGGCATTCTTCTCATTTGCGCAATCTCCTACAGGAATACCCGAGTGCTGCTCGACAACAGCGGCCGCGACACCAGAAGTTATGAATTGATTCAGGTGTTGCGCGACATGGACGTTGCGACAGATGAAGCGGAAAAACACCTCCGCCGGTATCTTGTCACGGGCGAGCCGATCTATCTCGGCAACTATCGGGAAGTCGTGAAGCAGAAAACAACTCTCGTCACATACGTTCAAGATCTCGCCAGGGGATCGGTGGACCAGGAAGAACGCGCCGAGCGGCTGAACCGGACCATGGAACGGCAACTTGCGGCGCAAGCCGCCGCCATCGCCAAATTGGCCGAGGGAGGGATCAAGGCCGTCAAAAAAACGGCGCTTGACGGTCCGGCGAAGCAGGAAATCGCCGAGATTCACCGGATCGTCGCGGCGATGGACCAGCACGAACGGGAAACCTTGCGCCTGCGGGTAAGGCAATCGGCGGCCGAAACCAGGAAGACCATCGCGCTGCTCGCCGCCGGGGCTCTTCTCCAACTGGTTCTCCTGGCGGCCGTGTATTATCTCATCCGGCATGATATTACGCAGCGACGGCGCGTGGCCGCCGAGCTCAAGCGGCACGGCGCGCTGTTGGAGGCCGCGAACAAAGAACTCGAATCGTTCAGTTATTCGGTCTCGCACGATCTCAGGGCGCCGCTGCGGCACATCGACGGTTACGCGGCTCTCTTGCGCAAGGCGATGGCCGACTCGATGAACGAGAAGGCCGCGAGATACTTGGACACGATTTCCGCGTCCGCGAAACAGATGGGGCAGTTGATCGACGACCTCCTGGTGTTTTCCAGGATGGGACGTCAGGAAATGTTTCGGACGACCGTCGATCTCGCCCGATTGGTGTCGACGGTCCGCGAGGACTTACGTCTTGACTTGCACGGGAGAACGATATCCTGGACAATCGGGGCGTTGCCCAGCGTGCCGGGCGATCCGGCTATGCTCCGGCAGGTGTTCATGAATTTGATCGCAAACGCCGTGAAGTTCACGAGCACCAGACCGGCGGCGGAGATCGCGATCGGCGTCGACCGGCGGACGCCGACGGAGGTCGTGATCTTCGTGCGCGACAACGGCGTGGGATTCGACATGCGGTACGCGTCGAAGTTGTTCGGGGTATTTCAGCGGCTCCATCGGGCCGACGAATTCGAGGGGACCGGGATCGGACTTGCCAACGTGCGCCGAATCGTGCATCGTCACGGAGGGCGGGTATGGGCCGAGGGAGCGCCGGATCAAGGGGCGACGTTTTATGTGGCGCTTCCGACGGAGGGGGGTGTTCGATGAGTCCTGCAAAACCGATCCTCTTGGCGGAGGACAATCCACGGGATGCGGAATTGGCCTTGGCCGCGATGGAGGAGCATCACATCTCCGACAAAGTGGTCGTGTGTCGCGACGGCGCGGAGGCGCTCGATTATCTGTATTGTCGGGGTGCGTTCACGTCGCGTCATAGAGGGAACCCGGTCGTGGTGTTCCTTGACCTCAAAATGCCGAAAGTCGACGGGCTGGAAGTCTTGCGGACGATGAAGTCGGACGCGAATCTTCGATCCATTCCGGTGGTCATGCTGACGTCGTCGCGCGAGGAGCGGGACCTGCGGGAAAGCTATGCGCTGGGCGCCAATGCATACGTCGTCAAGCCGGTCGAGTTCGGCCGATTCGTCTCCGCCGTCAAAGAACTGAGCCTGTTTTGGGGCATCATCAATGAGCCCCCTCCGGATCCATCGACGTCCAAGACGTAGAGCCCGTCGCATACTAGCTTGTCGGCGGGGTTGGCCGGAAGGCCGTTGTCCGATTCCACGGTTGACGGCGATCAACCAACGAGGTTTCGTGACGATTCCGCTTCGACTCCTCATCCTTGAGGACAATCAGACCGATGCCGATCTTGTCGTTGCCCTTCTGATCGAGGGCGGGATCGTCTGCGAGGCGCGGCGCGTCGAAAGTCGCGACGCATTTGTAGCCGCTCTCCGGGAAGGCCAGGTCGATATGATTTTGGCCGACTATTCTCTGCCCGGTTTTAGCGGAGAAAAGGCCCTTGACCTGGCTAGGCACCTGGCGCCGGATGTCCCCTTCCTGTTCGTCTCCGCGACCATCGGTGAGGACCTTGCCATTGATATGATGCACCGGGGCGCCACGGACTATATTTTGAAGCAGCGGCTGGGTCGTCTCGTCCCGTCCGTTCAGCGCGCGCTGCGTGAGGCCCATGACCGAGCGGAACGGAGGAAGGCCGAAGAGGCTTTGCGCCAGAGCGAACTGCAACTGCGACAATCGCAGAAAATGGAGGCGGTGGGACGGCTCGCCGGCGGATTGGCCCACGATTTCAACAATCTGCTCACCGTCATCATGGGGCAAAGTCAGGTCTTGCTGGGTGAACTGAAGGTGGGAGATCCCTTGCGAGGCAAAATAGAAGAAATCCATGGAGCCGGCGAACGGGCGGCCGTTCTCATTCGGCAACTGTTGGCCTTCAGCAGAAAGCAACCGTCCGAACCCAAGGTGCTCGACCTGAACGGTATTGTGGGCAACATCGAAACCATGCTGAGACGATTGATCGGAGAGGACATTCATCTGATCGTGAAATCGAGCCCCGATCCGCTCCGGATCAAGGCCGATCTTTCACAGATCGAGCAAATTGTGATGAATCTCGTCATCAACGCCCGAGACGCCATGCCGCAAGGCGGAACGTTGACGATCGAAACCGGCAAAGCCGATCTCCGTGGCATGCCGATGTATTCTTTGAGGCCGTTGATGCCGGGCGCCTACGCGAAGCTGTCCGTGTCGGATACCGGTTGCGGGATGTCCGAGCACGTCCAGGCCCACATGTTCGAACCGTTTTTTACGACCAAAGGAGAAGGCAAGGGCACGGGGCTTGGTCTTTCGACGGTGTTCGGCATCGTGGTGCAAAGCGGCGGAGGAATCGACGTCGAGAGCGCGATCGGGAAGGGCACGCGGTTTGACATCTATCTTCCGACCGTCGTCGGTGAGATGCAAGGGGAAGCAAGCCGATCGTCGCCTCATCAGTCCGTCGAAGGACACGAGATGATCTTGTTGGCGGAGGACGACAGCGGCGTCCGCGAATTGATCCATGATCTGCTGAAGAAATTAGGGTATCGGGTATGCGCGGTCAGAAACGGCTTGGAAGCCTGTCTTATCGGGACTCAACAAATCGGCGGGATCGATCTCCTGCTGACGGACGTCGTGATGCCGGGAATGAGCGGGACCGAGTTGGCTCGGCATCTTCGCGTCAGCAAGCCTGATTTAAAACTGCTGTTTATATCGGGCTATCCCGATGACGCGGGCATCGGGGACAACGATCCGGCGAGCGCCTACGTGCAGAAACCGTTTGCCCCGGAAACGTTGGCGCGAACGATCCGCGAGCTGCTCGATGGGAAAGCCAGGGCATCGACGATCGCCCCTCTTCCGAAATCATGACACACGGTCTCATTTGGACAGGGTTCGGTCGCCGACCCGAACGACGTGGGTCGCACGTCTTCGATTCATTGACGTCGGGCCCTCCATTGAGAGGACGGCGGAAAAGCAAGGAATGCGGCGTTGTCGGAATCGGATACGTGCTGGCGATGCTGATCCTGGCACCGCTTCCTGGGGCCGCGACGACCATTCAGTGGGAACCGCTGATGGACGGTCTGGCAGTCTCGGTATGGACGCCCGGCTCTTCCTGTCCGGCCGTGCCGGACCTGCTGGCGATCGACGCGGACCCCGAGCGCGTCAGGTTCTCCATTCATTATTACGCCGATGAGAAGCTCGCACGGCCGATTCCCATCGAACAATGGCAAAAACTGACGGGACATCCCGTGTTGTTTAACGCGGGATTGTTTCGCGAAAACTTTTCGTATCTCGGATTGCTGTACAAGGACGGGAGGGCCTTGGGAAATCGCCGACACGGGACTTGGCAGGGATTGTTCGCGGCCGAAGCCGTTCACGAAGGGCTCAGAAAGGCGAGGGTGCTGGATCTGGCCATGGAAAGTTTTGATGAGGATCGGCCTCCGTATCGAGAAGCCGCGCAGTCGTTGATGTTGCTCGACCGTCGGCGCATGATCCGTGTGCGTCAGTCAGGGAAAGAGGCCTATCAAACTATTGTGGCTGAAACCGAGGCGGGGCACATCGTCATCATGAAAAGCCGGGAGGTCACCAGCCTCTACGATCTCGCACGATGTCTGCGCGATGCCATGCCGTGGGTCCGCCAAGCCATGGCGATGGACGGGGGGGCGTCGTCGGATGTGTTGGTCGTGGAGTCGCTCTGGCGAGACGATCGCAGAACCGCCGGTCGTGTCTCCTGGAAGGCGTTGTTCGGCGGCAAGACGAGCACCCATATCCCCTTGCCGACTGTGATCGGAGTCAGCCCGCGATGACGTGAAAAAAAAGGGGTGGAGAAAGGATTGAGTCCGGGCTCTCAGATCAGTACGAAGGGAGGTGCGCCGAGCGATCCCATGGGTGCACCGATGAACGACAGGGATGGAGCCTATCGTTTGGGATGCTCGACAGGGAAGCCGGACTCGACCCAGGCGTTCATGCTGCCCTCGACGTTGTACACGTGACGATAGCCCAAGTCGGCAAGTGTTTCGGCGGCGATGTTGCTGCGACGTCCTGATTGGCAATAGACCACAATGTGGTCGTCGAGTTGCGCTCCGATTTCACGATGGCGAGTCTTGATCTCGCGAAAGTCGATATTGAGGTCGGTGCCCGGGATCATTCCCGCCCGATGTTCCTCGGGTGTCCGGACGTCAACCAGGATGAATCCCTTCTCTTCTTTGGAGAATCCCTTGGAGAGGGCGGAATGGAGCTGTTGCACGGTGAGGAGATAGGAATGATACCCATATGCGAAGTCGCCGATCACGAAAATGACAACCAGCAGACAGCCCAGCAGCTTCACGACGGTACGTTTCATCCTCGTGACTCCTTCCGTGTCGTGTTCAAAACAGTCCGCTTTCGGTTGCATCATAAAAGCGGGGCGAAAGTCCGGTCAAGAGTCGGATCGACGGCCATGCTCGCCCTCTTCGCCCTCCTCGTCGGTTGCGCCGATGGCGTGAAACTCGTGCAGGAACAGGAGAACGGCGGAGTGGTCGTCTATCCCTTCAAAGAAGGACAAGGGCCGCTGCTTTCTTCGTTTCGGGCCGAGGCGCTCACCGTCATCCGTCGAAAGTGCGGGGAGCGATCCTACGACATCCTCCGCGAGGGAGAGGCCAAGGGACGAACCCGCGTCGTCAGCCCCCTCGAAGGCCAGGAAGAAGTGATCCAAGAACGGCGGTGGGGTATTCAGTTTCAATGCAGGTAGGGCAAGTTTCCCACCTAACGCGCCGACGGGAGATCCGGTCGATCCGTCAAGTCGCGGACGTTCAACAAACTGAGCAGCGTCACCCCTTGCTGTTCGACGTTGCGTTTCCCTCCCTGTTCGTTCCGATCCACGATCACCAGCGCGTGCGTGATGGTCAGTCCCGCTCCCCTCGCCGCGGCGACGGCCTTCAACAAGGATCCTCCGCTGGTCAGCACGTCATCGACGATGACCGCGCGGTCTCCGGAGCGAGCGGCTCCCTCGATCAACTTGCCCAGACCATGGTCCTTGGCCTGTTTCCGCACGACGAACGTCCGCCATTCTCTCGGAGGGTGGGCGGTCAACGCATAGTCTGAAATTGAAGTGGCGATGGCGATCGCTCCGATCTCGAGACCGCCCAGGCAATCGAATTCGACGGGCTTCAGGATGTCGTAACTCATCTGAGCCACCAATCGCCGAGCATGGGGATGGGCCATGAGCGAACGGCAATCGATGTAAAAGGGGCTCGTCAGTCCCGATGCGAGTTTGAAACCTTTGTCGGGGTCCCATTTGAACGAGCGGGTATCGTGAAAGGCGCGGACCAATCGGTCACGAATCGTTGTCATGGATGATTCCTCATACGAGCCGACGAGCGACGCATTGTACACCGAACGGGATCAGGAGGGCGGGAAAATGCTCGCATGATTTTCTGTTGTCAGGAAAGGGTGCCGAACCGCCGAATCTGCTCGGCCAACGTGGAAGCCACCAGGTCCAAATCAAAGGGCCAGGCGTACCGAATCGTGACGTGCGGATAGAGAGGGCGAAGCTGTGCCAGGATCTCCGGGATCTCGACTTCGGAGTGGGATCCTCCGGGCGTGAACATGGTTGTCGTCACGATGACGTCGGTGGCGCCTCGATCGATCAAGGCGCGGACCGATTCTTCGAGCGTCGGCGCGCAGAATTCATTGAAGGCGATGCCGAACAACGCGCCGTTCAGTTGAGATTGCAGGCGGGCGGCCACCGCTTGAAGCCCGAAGAGATAGGGATCGGTCTCCGCCGTCCTCGGCCAACGCCGGATCGTCGTATCCAGCTCGATTTCTTCCCGCGACGGCGGTTGGTGGGCGGCCCGACGCCGGGCTTCCAACCGTTTCAGTCTCGTCACCAGATCTTGCGGACAGTCTTTGGGAATTCCTCCGTGTCCGACCAACACCACTCCTTGCATGCCCGTTCTCATGGTTCCTCCTAAAGGCTAGACGTGGTTGCGCAGCATCAGTTCCTTGGGATGGGGGTTGAGATAAATCTGATCGCGCACGTACCCGACGTCGAAGAGCCGGACGTAGTGTTTGATCAACGTCAGGGGCACGATCAACGGCGTAAGACCGAGCCGATAGTCGCCGATGACGCTCAGCAATTCCGATTTCTCCTCCGGACGGAGTCGATCCTTGAAGTGGCCCGCGATATGGTGCAGCACGTTCACGTGTTTACGGACCGTGGCTTTGACGGCGAGGGCCTTCATGAAGAGCGATCCGTATTTCACGGCCAATTCTTTCGGTCCGTACCGATGAGCCTGGGC
Organism: Nitrospira sp.; assembly: GCA_024331095.1. Classification (GTDB taxonomy): domain Bacteria; phylum Nitrospirota; class Nitrospiria; order Nitrospirales; family Nitrospiraceae; genus Nitrospira_D. Next base: position 56,407 of record JANDJE010000006.1, read on the forward strand.
GACCAGCCGGCCGAGTTTTTCATAGTCCTGCGGACTGTGGGCGAGCAGAAGATATTTGTGAATGGTATGGAACCGCACCATCGCCTGCCGCGTGACGCCGGCGCGGATCAATTGCCGGAAACGTTGGTAGCAGAACACTCGCTCGATGAAGTTCTCCCTGATGGCGGGATCGCAGAGGCGTCCTTCCTCTTCCACGGGAATCAGCGGAAACTTCGCCATAAAGGCCTGGGCGAAGAGTCCCGTGCCGTTTCGGTTGGGCATGCCGTGTTCGTTGAAGATGCGAACCCGCTCGATCCCGCAACTGGGCGAATTCTTCTTAAAGACGTACCCGCATAGATCCAGGCTTGCCAGTTCCTCCAGCCGTTTGGCGGTTGCGGTCATCAACGCCCTTGTGTGGTCGATTCCGCTCGTGACGGTCACGAGACGAACCTGCTGGGTCTGGTGCGATCGCCCGACCAGCCGCATTGCTTCGCGAGGAGTACCCAAGCCCGCCTCCACCTCCGGGCAGACCGGCACCCACTCGACGTAGGGGCCCAGGACTTCCGTCAAGAAAGGATCTTTCTTGTGCCCCCCGTCGTAACGAACCGGGTCCCCGAGCAGACACCGGCTGATTCCCAGACGAAGCGGGATGGCCGTCATGGGACCCTCTCGCGCTTGCCGAGGGCGAGATACTCTTCGCGCGCCAAACGATGATCCACGATCGGCGCGGGATAATCGATTCCAATCCGGCATCGGGCGTCCGCCTGTTCGCCGAGGGGCATCAAGTGGGGTTCGTGAATCTTGGCCGTCGGCACCGAGGCCAGTTCCGGCACATAGCGCCGAATGTAGAGCCCCTCCGGATCGAATTTCTTGCTCTGCAACGCCGGATTGAAAATGCGATAGCCCCTCATGGCGTCCGTTCCCGTCGAGGCGCACCATTGCCAATTGCCGTTGTTCGCGGCCACGTCGGCGTCGAGTAGGTGCGCCATGAAATACCGCTCGCCGCTCTGCCAGTCGATACGCAGGTCTTTAATCAAAAACGAGGCCACGATCATCCGGACTCGGTTGTGCATCCAGCCGGTTTGCGTCAATTGCCTCATGCCGGCATCCACGATCGGATAGCCGGTCTTTCCCTCGCACCAGGCCTGAAACAACCGGTCTCGTTCCGGCCCCGGCTCCCGTGCCGGCGGAACGGGGACGTGACGGAAGGGACCCGAGACCACGTGGGGAAACTCAACCAGCACCTGCTGAAAGAACTCTCGCCAAATCAGCTCATCCACCCAGATGAGCACGTCGGGACGAGAAACGTTTCCTCCGCCTTTGGCCAACGTCTTGAGCGCCGCTTGGACAGCGGCGCGGGGGGAGATCGTGCCGAAACGAAAGTGGGGAGAAAGTTGAGAGCTTCCGTCGATTCCGGGAACGTTACGGCCGGTGCCGTAGCGATGCAGAGGACCGTCGCAGAACCGACGCAGCCGTTCCCAGGCCTTGCGTTCGCCCGGTGCGATCCAAGGGGAGAGCGGCGCGTAGCCCAACTCTTCCGCGGATGGCAGCGGGCCGGACGGCGGAACCGCCGCCCGCTTCGAGACGGCCAAGGAAGTCGGAACAGAAAGCGCCGTGGGCTTGGCGGCGCGCCAGTGGGCCCACCAACGTGCCCGATAGGCGCTGTATCGTTGCAGCGGTTCTCCGGTCGAGCTCCTGATTTCGTGGGCTTCGAACACGACATGATCCTTAAAAGTTCTGACAGATACTCCCATGCGCTCCAGTTGCTGCCGGACCTGCCGGTCACGAACCTGTGCCCGCGGCTCGTAATCGCGATTCCAATAGACGATGTCGGCTTTCCAGTCTCGCGCGGCCCGTGCCACCTCCTCCACCGGTTCGCCGCGCCGCCACTCGAGTGCGAGACCTCGATCAGCCAGCGAGGCGGCCAACTCGCGCAGCGATCCCAGCATGAAGTTCACGCAGGCCGCTCCGAACTCGCGTGACCGGAGCAGCGGGTCATCAAACACGAAAAAAGGGATCACTTCATCGCATTCCGCGCAAGCCGCGCTCAGGGCCGGCTGATCGGCCAGGCGAAGGTCCCTTCGAAACCAAACGATACCGCGCATGTGTCGCCTCAGAGTCGTGACGGGCGAAGGGTTGTCGCTCCGTCGGGAGCCACGGTCGTGCGTCGGTGCAAGCGTCTCCCATGCTCTTGGAAGCCATGCCGCCGGCCAAGGAGATCGGACGGAACGAGAGCGGACGTTCTCGCTAGCGCGCTCATTCCTCCGAGAAAATCGCTCGCAGGGCCGGCTCCAACGAGGGATAGCGAAACATGTAGCCTCCGGCGAGCGCCTTGGCCGGACGAACACGCTGTCCGGTTGTTAAGAGCGATCCCAACTCTCCCAGCGCCAGATGCAATGCCGCGCTGGGGACGGGGAGCCATGATGGGCGGCCAAGGACCCGTCCGAGAGCGTTGCAGAATTGCCTCATGGTTTCCGGCTCCGGCGCGACGGCATTGAGAGGGCCAGAGACATGGGGCGTTTCGATCGCCCAGCGGATCAGTCCGATGTGATCCTGTCGATGAATCCAGGAGACCCACTGGCTTCCCGGCAGGATCGGCCCCCCCATGAAAAGTTTGAACGGGAGCACCATGCGCGGCAACGCGCCGCCGTCCCGTTCCAGCACCATGCCGGTTCTGAGCAGCACCACGCGCGTTCCGAATTGCCCGGCGAGTAACGCTTCCGCTTCCCATTGAAGACAAAGATCCGCAAGGAAGCCTTTTCCGGGGGGCGAACGTTCGTCCAGGATTCGGTCATCGCCGGCTCCATAGTAGCCGATACCGGAGGCGTTGATGAGGATCGACGGGCGCGATGATTGACGGGAGATGGCCCGGACCAGCAGGCGCGTCGTGAGAATTCGGCTGTCGGTGATCCGGCGCTTTCGCGCTTCCGTCCAGCGCGATTCGGCAATGGGTGCTCCGGCCAGGTTGATGATGGCATCGGCCCCCTCAAAACACCGTTCCCAGGCTCCCTCCCGCATGCCGTCCCACTCGACTACTGTTGGGTTGGCCTGCACCCCTTGCGGGGTTTCTCTCGTTCTGGCGAGCACGGTCACGCGATGGCCGTCTTGAACCAAGGAGGCGCACAAGGCTCGGCCGATGAATCCCGTCCCCCCGGCCACGATGATGTTCATGATGTTCCGCCCGTCAGGCCGATCATGTCGGTGTTCATGAGCCACCCTGTGTCAGGTCTCTGTCATACTCTTGAGTCGCCGTCGGGCGTTCTCAAGGAATCCTTCCGAGACTGCTGTCTGTCCGCACGTCGTCGCACTGGAACCGCGCGAGCCGAATGCTCGATGATGAATCTGCGAATCGCCGCCTCCATCACCACCGCCAGCGCCAAGATCGCTATCGTCACCATCATCTCCTCCTCATGTGTCGAGCAAGGCCAGGACGTCGGAGTGGCTCGGCGCGCCGAGGAGCCGGGCTCTCGAAATCGAGAGCCCGGCTACCTCAGGGGCCGCGCCGTGCGGAGTAGCGGCACGACCCGGGCGACCGGCCTCCGCCTCGCTTGTGTTGTTGGTTCAGTTCCATCCCGTTCATGATTGTCGAATCAAGGTCCTTCTATTCGGTCGTTGTGTTCAGACTTCTGGCGCATCGAAAACCGGTGCCATGCGTTTGAAGCGCGAACCCGCCCCGCCCCCGGGCCGCGGCCCGAACGTCGTTTGCGGGACTGTGCCAAGAGCCTCCCCTAATGGACCGAACCACTCCTTTTTTCTCCGGCCCCTGGGGGTTTCGGTTCGGCGCCTGCGCATAGTAGTCCGCCTCGTACCAATCGGCCACCCACTCCCGCGCGTTGCCCGCCATGTCCTTGACACCGTAGGGAGAGTCTCCTTCGGGCAGCGATCCCACGGCGTGCAGGGTTCTCTGCCCGTCCCACTCCCGGTCAAAATTCGCCCGCCGGGGAGTCGGCGGGTCGTTGCCCCATGGATACAGGCGTCCGTCGGTTCCACGAGCGGCTTTTTCCCACTCGGCTTCCGTGGGCAATCGTTTTTGAGCCCAGGTGCAATAGGCTGTGGCATCATACCAGGTCGTCTGCACGACGGGCAGTTGCTCAAGGCCCTTAATGGATTGAAGCGGACCGGTTCCGAAGGGGTCGGGAGGAGGACGGTGGCCGGTTGCCTTGACGAATCGCATATACCGTTCGTTGGTGACTTCAACTTGATCAATCTCGAACGCGTCGAGATAGACGGATCGCTGCGGCCATTCGTCCGGGCGGCCTTGTCCCTCGGGGCTGCCCATGAGGAATTCACCGGCCGGGATGATAATCATCGGGACCGGGTCGGGTCCGTGCGAGGAAGGGGATGACGTGCCCGCAGACGCCCATTGCTCCGCTCCCAACATTGTCACCGCAATCAACGTGATTTGGACGAGTCGACTCACGGTATCTTTCAGACCGGTTCTCACTTCTTGGGCTCCTTGCTCCCCTCGATGGCATGGGCGGTGTGGATCCGGACGAGATTCACGAGTCGCTCCACCGTTCGATTGTCCCCTTGCCGCGCGGCTTCGAGCGCTTGTGTGATAAGGGTTCTGGCTTCGTGTAGGTGTTCTTCGATCGTGGCCTGGAGTGCGGGCGATGCCACGGTGCCACCCAACGCCGCCCGGTGATAGACTTCCCAGGCGTCATCGACCTCATGGGCGGCCTGGTGCACCGTTCGGAGGACTTCCTGATACGGATGATCCGTTCCTTCCCCTTCCAGAGGGCCGGCGGTGAGATGAGAAGGCCCCAGACATGAGACGAGCAACATGCCGGGAATCAGCAATCCTTTTTTTACGAACGTTTTCATAAACGATGCTCCGTCATGAGCGGTCGATGACGTGGTTCGATGCACTCGTTCGTTCTCCAAGGCCGCGCGGAACGGCTCCCCTGTATGCGCCTATCATTTGTTTCGTTTCATCGCTTTCTGGATAAGATCGCGGGTCGCCAGATATTCTTGGTTGTCCGGGTCGATGGCCAACGCCTTTTCAATAGCGGTCAACGCGTTCGCGTACTTTTCGGCTCCCATGAACACAAGTGTTTGGATAAAGGCGTCACGTGCCTCCTGCCGCATGTCGTCGGAAACGACCCGGGCCGATTTGGCGCAGCGAAAACCCAGCCCCACCCCATAAGAATTATTCTCCGGCTGGTTCCAGAACCGGTGACTGGTATGGAGCGAGGTCTCCGGCGCCAGCCATGATCCTCCGCGCAGAACGCGGACCGGCCCTTGATTGGCAAAGTTGTAGCCCTTCTCCGGCCCTTGGGGGTTGAGGGCCACACTCTGCCTATAATAGTTAGGATCGTACCAGTCCTGGACCCACTCGAAAACGTTTCCCGCCATATTATGGACGCCGAAGCCGCTCACGCCCCCCGGATAGGAATCAACCGGGGCCGTGCGCCCGACGTTTTGACCGTAGTTGGCCTTGCTCGGATCGAGCGAGTGTCCCCAGGGATAATGGTTGTCTCCGGAAGGGCCCTTAGCCGCCCGTTCCCATTCCGCTTCCGTCGGCAGTCTCTTCCCCTCCCACTTGCAGAAGGCGGCGGCGTCGGTCCAACTGACCCCCACAACAGGCTGATCGGATTTGTTCAGCCGCGGATCGTCCCAGTAGGCCGGAGCGGGATGGCCCGTCGCCCTCATGAATTCTTTATAGCGCGCGTTGGACGTTTCGTACTTGTCGATGTAATAGGCATCGAGCACGACTTGATGTTTGGGTTCATCGGAATGTTCGTTGCTCCCCATCGTGAACTCACCGTGGGGAATCAGCACCATGTCGGTTTCGGCGGCGGAAATGTCCGTCACCGCAGTGAGAGAAATGGCTCCCCCCACCATGAGCATCGCCAGCGTTTGACTCCGCATGATAGTCCTCCTTGGTCGTTCTTGTGTTCTAGGCTGCCACCCACAGTTCCGCAGAAACGGTTGCGGTCCCGCCTGGCTCGGTGGCTTGTCGGCTCTGACCAAGTCGGCGATTCCGCAGGATCACAGGATCGACGATGTCACCGCACTGGATGCAGCGAAGGGCAGCAAACTCCAGCTCGCGGTCGCTGTTCAACAGATCCATGCAGATGTGGCCGACCAAGAGTCCTCCGCATCGGGCGCAGGTCTGGTGGGAAGCATTGGCGGGATGACCTTCCGAGATTTCCCGTTCACTTATATGCCCTAAGAGTAGTGAAGCCATAGGAGACTCCTTTTTGTTTAATGTTCGTCAACCATATGTTCAATGTATATCTAATTTGTCCATAGTTGTCAACAGTTATTTTTTAAAATATTGACAAAGACTGAACATCACGATAAGCTGAAACTATGAAAAATCATAGAATTCATAGGGTTGCAAAATTGACCGGTTTGTCGAGAGACGTGATACGGGTCTGGGAAAAACGATACGGTCTGGTCAAGCCTCTGCGCAGCGCAAACCGCTATCGTGAGTACACGGATGAAGATGTGGCGTTGCTCAGGTTTTTGAAAGAGGAAGTGGACCGTGGTCAGACTATCGGATCTCTTGCCATTGAAGGGCGGGATTCACTGCTTCAGCGCATGCGACTGTGCGCGACCCCAAAGTTACAGGAACTGACGCCGCACAAGTCGTTGCTGGATGAGCTGGTCGCGTGTCTTGATCCGCTCGATAAGGTGCGGTTTGAACATAAGCTCAACGGAGCGGTGGCGGTGATTCCCTTCGATGAAGCGATTCAACGGATTCTGCTCCCATTGGAACGGCTGGTCGGTGAGCTGTGGCACCAAGGGAGAATCGACATTGCCGTTGAACATTATGTCACGAAGCTCATTCAACAGAAGTTGTTCGCCGTCATGAATCAGTTGCCGGCCAACGAGTATGGGCCTCGGCTTCTGATCGCCTGCCCCGAGGGCGAGTTGCATGAAATTGGCGCCCAAGCCGTGGCGTATCTGGCCGCGACGCGCGGCTGCCACGTGTATTATCTAGGCCCCAATCTTCCGACGTCGGCTCTTGCTTCCTTCTGCGACCGAATCAAGCCGGATTTGGTGCTTTTGTCCCTGACAGAAGTGAAATCGGTTGAAGAGGGAAGCGGCCTGTTGCGAGAGCTTGACGCGCTCGCAGAACGGTGGCCCGTCGCCATCGGCGGGCAGGGAGCGCGTGCTCTGGAAGAGGCTCTGCGCCAAACCAGGGTCGAGTTCCTTGATGATCTGGCGCAATTCCAAGATCGGCTCACCGCCCTGCTGTCGGTTCACTCTCCGTTTTCCCGTTCGTAGCGACGACCATCGTTTCATCCTCCGACAGGCGGACCGGTCGCGACAGGGCCGCGCACGCACCAGACCGGGAACGTGTAAAGCCTGGTCATGCTCAGGACGTTTCCCAGAAAGGCATCCAGGTATCGAGCATACGACGGCTGATTGGCCTCGGGCACTACGGTCCAGTACGAGGTCTGGACGATGTTGAGGAAGGGATGGCCGGGAGGAATGTTGGGGCCGGGAGCATCGATCGCCGGTCCGACAAGGCTCCGCATTTCGGCGGGGGATGGCAAACGCCACCCTTTTTGCCCTCCGATCACTCGACGAATGCAAGTGGCTCGGGCTTCGTTCCATGTGACACGCGCGCTGTCCGGCGCAAGTTCCCAGATGAGACCCGTTTCTTTGTCCAGCACGGCCTCGTGCTGAAAAGCGGGCAGAACCTCGAACCGGTTCTCCGCCGGGTGCGCCGCCTGCCAGTTCCGGACGATTTCCGCCATCAATTCCTCTTTTTCTACGGGCGGGCCGGCGGGCGAACTCAACAGCAGATAAGCAAGGAGAGATAGACTGCCGACCACGACAATGAGCGCGCCGGGGATGATCCATTTGACATTCATTGCCGTTCAGCGGCGAGACGAGATGAAGACCAACGCCTACAACGCGTCCTACCGGAGACAAGAGTCGGCCATTGATGGTGGTTTGCCGGCACTCCCTCCGATATCGAGTCCAGAATATTCTTCTCTCAATTCCTGGGTCAAGGAGAAGCCCTGCGGATCTCGCGTGCCGACCCATAGGTTTGGATGGGGCCTCGACACTGAACCGCCGTGGGGAAATCTCATTTTCCAGTAAGATCGGTCGTGTGCGGCCATTTGGCTCCAAACGAGGTCGCATTGTGCCGGACGGACGGCGGGCACGGAACGCTCCCTTATCAAGACTCTCGAAGGATATCTCGACAGGGGCGCCTCTCTCTTGATACCCTGTGCTCCTATGGCTCGAAACTCACGAAAGCCGTCCGGCTTTGGGACGGCCGATGGACAGTCGACAAGGATGACGACATCCTCCGACGGTCAGGTCTCTTCATTGGAGATCTACGACACCACTCTGCGCGACGGAGCCCAGGCGGAGGATGTCAGCTTCTCGGTGGACGACAAAGTGCGGATCGCCCAGAAGCTCGACGAACTCGGCGTGCATTTCATCGAAGGCGGTTGGCCTGGAGCCAATCCAAAAGACATCGAATTTTTCAGGATCATCAAAACGATTCCCCTGACGTACGCGACCGTCGTCGCGTTCGGTTCCACGAGGAAGGCGAGCAATCCCGTTCACAAGGATCGGAATCTGCAAGCCTTGCTGGCGGCGGACACGAAGACGATTACGCTGTTCGGAAAAAGCTGGCCGTTGCACGTGACCGACGCGCTCGGCATTTCGCTGACGAAAAACCTCGAGTTGGTGGAAGACTCCATCGCCTATTTGCGAGAGAAGGGCCGGCGGGTATTTTACGACGCGGAGCACTTCTTCGACGGCTACAAGGAGAATCCGGAGTATGCGCTCAAGACCATTCAAAAAGCGGTGAAAGCCGGCGCGGAGAGGGTGATTCTCTGCGACACCAACGGCGGAACCATGCCGTGGGAAATCCGCAGAATTTGCGAGGTGGTCCGGCGCGAATGCCGGGTGCCGCTGGGGATTCATGCGCACAATGACTGCGACATGGCCGTCGCCAATTCGCTGGTCGCCGTCGAAACCGGCATCGTGCAGGTCCAGGGGACGATCAACGGCATCGGCGAACGATGCGGGAACGCGAATCTCTGCTCGATCATTCCCAATCTGGAATTGAAGATGAAGCGGCGCGCGCTTCCGGATCGCTTGGAACACCTCAAGGACGTGTCCGGGTTCGTGACGGAAATCGCCAATCTGATGCCGGACAAGCATCAACCCTACGTCGGCGACGCGGCGTTCGCCCATAAAGGAGGGGTGCACATCCACGCCGTGCTCAAAAACCCCGCGACGTATGAACACATCAATCCGACGACGGTCGGCAACCGGCAACGGGTTCTAGTGTCCGATAACGCGGGGCGCAGCGGTCTCTTGGAAAAGGTCGAAACCTACGGGATCAAGCTTTCCAAAGATCACGCCAAGGTTCAGGAATTGGTCAATACCCTGAAGGAGCGTGAAAGCCAGGGGTATCAATTTGAAGGGGCGGAAGGGTCTTTCAAGCTGCTGATGCGCAAAGCGATGGGGAGCCACAAACCGTCTTTCCAGCTCTTGGGTTTTCGGGTGATCGTCGAAAAGAAACAGGAGGACGGTCCCCCTCTGTCGGAAGCGACCGTCATGGTCAAGGTGGGCGAGGTGGTTGAGCACACGGCGGCCGTGGGGGCCGGTCCGGTCAATGCCTTAGATCATGCCCTGCGCAAGTCTCTGGAGAAATTCTATCCGCAACTCAAAGAGGTGAAACTCCTCGATTACAAGGTGCGCGTCCTGGCCGCGAATCAAGGGACTCAGTCCAAGGTCCGGGTCTTGATCGAATCGGGAGACCAGAAAGACAAATGGGGGACGGTCGGTGTCTCAGAAAATATCATTGAGGCGAGTTGGCAGGCATTGGCCGACAGCATCGAATATAAATTGCTGTCCGCCGACGAGCGGAGCGAGGCCGGCACCCCTTCGCATTATTTGTCTTGACAGCCATCCTAACCTTCCGTAAATTTTGATGAAACTCCACGTTTACCCTGGTCGGCATCAGGGTGACTCATGAGACCACGTTGGGGCTGAGGAGCGGGCGGCTGGAGGGTCGTTATGAGAAAGGCGGACATTGCGAACGAAATCTTCAAGCAGGTAGGAATCCCGAAGAACGAGGCGGCCGACATCGTCGAACACGTGTTGAATCTTCTGAAGTCCGTGCTGCAAAAGGGAGAGTCGGTGAAGATCGCAGGGTTCGGAAATTTCGTCGTGCGAAACAAAGGCCCTCGCAAGGGTCGAAATCCTCGCACCGGAGAAGAAATCGGGATCACTCCGCGCCGAGTCGTGACCTTCAGACCGAGTCAAGTGTTTAAGAAGTACGTGAACTCGTAGCAGGGTGCCGGAACGCCGCCGCCCGATTCGCTCTTCTCTCCCTCAGTGATGAACGAAAACGCCGCGTGGGAGGCGCGTTGTTCGCGCAGAGGGCCCGGCTCGTCGGCGGGTGTTCCAGGTACACGGTGGTGCTCCAAGGCGGTTCGACAAGGTCGAATCGCACTCCGTAAAGAGAACAGAGGGCCGGTCATGGGAGGAGAACCCAGGCTGGGGAGCAAAATCTTTTATAAAATCGGAGAGGTCAGTCGACTGACGAAGGTCCCCGCTTACGTGCTTCGGTTCTGGGAATCGCAGTTCGCTTTCCTCAAACCCAAAAAAAGCGGCGGCAATCAGCGGTTGTACGTTCAACGGGACATCGAGACGATCCTGGAAATCAAGCGCATGCTCTATGAGGAAGGCCATACCTTGGAGGGAGTGAAGCGGTACTGGGTCAGGCGCACGCGAGCGTCCTCGCGGCCGTTGCCGCCCAGAGAGGTCGCCAAAAAACTCAGGGGCGACCTTCAGGCGATCGTAGACATTATCGACTCGCATTCCCGGTGAGCACGCGATGAGAAAGATGAGCTTGCCCATTGTATTTTCAGGGGCGTGTACAGGACAATGCCGGCACTGAAATGAACATCCAGTCGGGGCGTGGCGCAGCCCGGTAGCGCACTCGCTTGGGGTGCGAGTGGTCGTGGGTTCAAATCCCGCCGCCCCGACCAACGATGTGAGGCGTTGAGTGTCGATTATAAGGGTCGATGCTCGGGCCGTTCACCAGTTCCCGTCAACGCACGAGTCGCCGTCTGGCGGCTTTTTTCTTGTATCGGAGCCATGCGCATCCTTGTGACCAATGATGACGGCATTCAATCGGCCGGTCTCATGGCGCTGGCCGAGGCCATGGCGAAACTCGGTGAGGTGTGGATCGTCGCTCCGGATCGCGAACGGACGGCCGCGGCCCACGCGGTGACTCTTCACAAACCCCTGCGGGTCCATCCTCTGGGCAAACGAACCTATTCCGTCAGCGGCACGCCGGTCGATTGCGTCAACTTGGCGGTTTTGAAAATCATGCCGGAACCGCCTCGACTGGTCGTCTCCGGAATCAACCGCGGGGTGAACCTGGGTGATGACGTGCTCTATTCGGGAACCGTGTCCGCCGCCGTGGAGGGAACGATCCTGGGGGTGGCGTCGATGGCCGTGTCGCAAGAAGGAGGGGATCGGTTTCGTTTCGAGGTCGGGGCATACTTTTCGGCCCGCGTCGCACGTCTGATTCTTGAGAAAGGCGTCCCGGAAGAGACACTCCTCAATCTGAACATTCCGGATCGTCCGCTTCGATCCATCACCGGTGTTCGCGTCACGGCTCTCAGCCGCAGGCGATTCGATAATCCGATCATCGAAAAAGTCGATCCCCATGGGCGTACCTATTATTGGATCGCCGGGACCCGCCTTTCTTGGAGTCGCGGCAAGGATTCGGATCATGAAGCGATCGCCGATGGAGCCGTCTCCTTGACACCCCTCAGGCTCGATACGACGAATTATGGCGTGCTGGACCGTTTCCGAACGTGGGAGTCCGAGCTGGGGAACCGGAACAGTCGATCCCGGGGGTCCGCGTCGGGGCGGTCGAAGGAGCGGCGCCGATCATGATCGGACAGGCCATCGAATGGATTCTCGCCGAACTCAGCACGTTCGTCATCGAGACGATTTCGCTGTTCGGCTACACCGGGATTGTGATCACGATGGCCATCGAAAGCGCCTGCATCCCCCTGCCGAGCGAAATCATCATGCCCTTCTCCGGCTATCTTGTGGGGACCGGCCAATTCACGATGCTGGGGGTGACGCTCGCCGGATCCGTCGGCAACGTCATCGGGTCGATCGTCGCCTACTGGGCCGGTGTGTGGGGCGGCCGGCCGTTCGTCGAACGGTACGGACGATACGTGCTGATCTCCCGCCATGATCTCGACGTGGCCGATCGGTGGTTCGCCAAATACGGAGAAGCCGCGGTGCTGTTCAGCCGGATGTTGCCCGTCGTGCGGACCTTTATCTCGTTGCCGGCCGGCATCGCTCGGATGAATTTCCCTCGGTTCGTCCTCTTCACGTTCGTGGGCGCTCTTCCGTGGTGCTACCTGCTCGCCTATATCGGAGTGCGTATGGGCGAGAAGTGGGACAGCCTTCGGGAGTATTTCCATCAATTCGACGTGATCATCGGATTGTTTCTGGCGCTGGCCCTCGGGTATTTTCTGTGGTCGCACTGGCCGAGGCGTCGCGTTGAATCCGGACGGTAAGCCCATGCTCCATCTTTTTAACACCCTGACGGGAAAGCGGGAGCCGTTCAAGCCGTTCGAACCCCGAAAAGTCGGGATGTACGTCTGCGGGGTGACCGTCTACGATTATTGCCACATCGGCCATGCGCGGAGCGCGCTGGTCTTCGACGTCTTGCGACGATATTTGGAGTACAGCGGCTACACCGTGACGTTCGTGAAAAACTTCACCGACGTGGACGATAAGATCATCAAGCGGGCTCACGAGCAGGGGGTGACGTGCGAGACGATCACCAAGAAGTATATCGAGGCCTATTATGAAGACATGGGGAAGCTGGGCATCAGGCGCGCGACGGAGGAGCCCAAGGCCACGGAGCATATCGAGGAGATCATTCGACTGACGGAAGTCCTGATCGGAAAAGGGTTGGCCTACGTTGTGGACGGCGATGTGTACTTTCACGTCGCCCACTATCCGGCCTATGGACGGCTTTCCAAGCGGCGGCTGGAAGACCTCCAGGCTGGCGCTCGCGTGGAGGTCGATGAGCGCAAACGTCATCCGATGGATTTCGCCCTCTGGAAACGCAGCAAGGCCGGCGAACCCTCCTGGGCCAGTCCCTGGGGGCCGGGCCGACCCGGTTGGCACATCGAATGCTCCGCGATGTCGATCAAACATCTGGGGGAGACGTTTGACATTCACGGCGGGGGGATGGATCTCGTCTTCCCGCACCACGAAAACGAGATCGCTCAATCCTGCGGGGCGACGGGGAAGGAATTCGCCCGGTTCTGGGTGCACAACGGCTTCGTCCAGATCAATCAGGAGAAGATGTCGAAGTCGCTCGGCAACTTCTTCACGATCCGTGAGATCTTCGCCAAGTCCGATTGGCCTGAGCCGGTCACGGGAGAAGTCCTCCGTTATTTTCTGTTGTCCACCCAGTATCGCGGGCCGGTGGACTTTTCGGATCGGGCGGTGAAAGAGGCGAAGAACGCCCTGAACGGATTCTATGACCTGTTCGAACGGCTGAAGGAGCCGAACGGCTCGGAGGAGAAAGGCGACGGTGTCCTCGCGGCTGCTGTTGAGCAAGCAACGGCATCGTTCGTTCGGGCGATGGACGACGACCTCAACACGCCCATGGCTCTTGCGGCGTTGCAGGGATTGCGCGGCGACGTCAACAAATTGCTCGAGAAAGGATTGTCGAGCCGAGGACGAACGCGGGCCAGAGAGGCCTTCCGCTCGCTCGGCGACGTCCTGGGATTGTTTCAGTTGCACGCGTGGCAGTTCGGAGACGCTTCGGCCGGCGCGGCCTCGTCTCAAGCCGGCGGCGCGACGGACGAGCAAGCCGCGTTGACCGATGAGGAGATCGACCGGCTGTTGATGGAACGACGAGAGGCTCGCGCACAAAAGAATTTCAAACGGGCCGACGAGATTCGTCGGTCGCTCGCGGCTCAAGGCATCATGATCGAGGACAAGCCCGATGGAACAAGCCGGTGGAAACGCTGACGGACGGGAGATCCTCTACGGATTGCACGCGGTTCGGGAGGCGATACGGGCCGGCGCACGGCCGATTCGGCGGGTCTTGGTGCTGCGGACGGATCGGCAGTTCGGCGATCTCGTAAAAGCCGCCAAGGCCAAGCACGTTCCCGTCCACGTCGAACCTCCCGCGGTCTTCCATCGGCTCGTTCCCCATGGCAAACACCAAGGGGTCATCGCCTTCGTCGCGGCCAAATCCTATAGCACGACCGATGACATTGTGAGGCAAGCTCGCGTAAAGGGCGAGCCGCCTCTTCTTCTCCTGCTCGACGGAGTCGAGGACCCCCATAACCTGGGCGCGGCGTTACGGACTGCGGAGGCGGCCGGCGTCCACGGGGTCTTTATTCCGGAACGGCGGGCGGTCGGCCTGACCTCTGTGGTCGCTAAAGCATCGGCGGGCGCCATCGACCATGTGGCGGTCTGTCAAGTCACGAACGTGATCCGTCTCATTGACGATCTCAAAAAAGAGGGGATCTGGGTCTACGCGGTGGAATCGACCGCGACGACGCGCTACGCCACCGTTGACATGACGGGCCCCGTTGCATTCGTCTTCGGGGGAGAAGGGGAGGGGATCAGACCGGGTGTGCTGAAGGCCTGCGACGGGCGCATCAGCATCCCGATGAAAGGCCGAGTTGCATCGTTGAATGTGTCGGCCGCCCTCGCCGTCGTCCTCTATGAGGCCGTGCGACAGCGAGGGGAGAACAAGCCGGTTCCACGATCACTTGATTTTGAGCATGCCTCCTTCGATCGCGGCTTTGAGCAGTTGGGCGGTGTTTGAGACGCGCAATTTTTTCATCATGTTGGAGCGGTGAGCCTCGACGGTTTTCACGCTGATCTTGAGTCGCTGGCCGATCTCCTTGTTCTTGAAACCGACCCAAATCAGTTCGAGAATTTCCTGTTCACGCGCGGTGAGCGATTCCGGTCGCTTTGCCCTGGGCGGCGGTTCGAGGTCCGCCGGCCTTCGAACCCTGGGCTTCCCGTTTGTCTTGGACATAATGGTTGGTTCTCCTTTGATCCGCTGAAGTTTTGGATATACTGTTCGTCGAACAGCAAGCTGTCGACACCCCCTTGTTACAGAATTATAAAAACCCTTACAGGGTAAAGTAAACCAAGGCCGTTAAGCTCCGGCAATTGTACTTATAGAGAGAAACGTATGAATGGAGCAGTAAGGCCGGCGATGTTAACCCCTGTGCGCATGAGGTTTTGCCGATGCTCACGTGGTATATGATTGCCGGTCTCATCGGCGCACTGGTCGGAAGCTTCTTGAACGTGTGCATTTATCGATTGCCGAGACGCGAATCGATCGTATGGCCGGGCTCTCACTGCCCCGCCTGTTCACACCCCATCGCCTGGTACGACAATATCCCGCTGGCGAGCTATCTCGTGCTTGTCGGCCGCTGTCGTTCCTGTTCCGTACCCATCCCGTGGCGCTATCCGGTCGTAGAGGGCCTCAATGCGGCGGGCTACATCGCGTTGCTCTGGTACTTCGGCCTCGGATGGTCAACGGCCGTCTATGCCCTGCTTTATTCTTCGCTTCTCGTCGTGGCCGGAACGGACCTGTCTCACAAGATCATTCCAAACGCGATCACGCTGCCGGGCACGGCGGTCGGTCTTCTGAGTTCCGCAACCGTCCTGTCGACCGGCTTGGTGAACGGGCTTATCGGAATGCTGGTCGGCGGAGGGCTCTTGTGGTTGCTCGCCTGGCTCAGCCCCTACCTGTTCGGGAAGGAAGGAATGGGCGGAGGCGATATCAAGCTGATGGCCATGATCGGAGCCTTTCTCGGCTGGAAACCGGCGCTTGTGACGATCATGACGGGATCATTGCTCGGCTCCTTGGTCGGGCTGACGCTGATCGGCACACGCGTGATTTCTCGGCAGGATTACATCCCATTCGGTCCCTTTCTCGTCTGCGGAGCCTTGATCGCCCTGTTCTTCGAACAACCTCTGTTGAACTGGTATCAAGGATTGCTGTTGGGATAACGCTTCTCCGGCGCCTGTTCCAAGGCGCGGTGCTTCATCCTGTATCTCTTCCTCACCGACCTGTATCCGAATTGTTGCCGGGAGGAAGGAACGTCGTGTCCAAGCCGGCGCCCTCGTCATGTGTGATTCCTCGCCGAACCGGCACGACCCTCCCATAATCTCGACAGTTTGACGAAAAGCCCGTCGCGATCGGGGCTTGCCCATCGCTCAAAAACCGAGAGAGACCGGTCGGCATACAGTTTGAGAAGGGAGTACGCCGAACGTATATTTCCAGGGGGCAGCGGGGTTTCATGACCCAGCAAGGCAAAACGCTGTTGGAATTGATCGTCTCGCTCGCCGTGCTCGGCATCCTCTCGGCGTTGGCCGGGCCGAACCTCGCCCATCTGTACGCGCAGATGCAGCTTCAAACGGTGACGACGGAAGTCGCCTCGGAGTTGCGGTTGGCGAGACAGTTGGCGATCACCCGCCGCGACAGAGTGATGGTGACGTTGATGCGAGAGGGAGAATTGCTGGCGGTCGGATTTCTTCAGGAGCCGAACGCGCACCATGTGTACCACTACGGCCGGAGGGGCGTGACGATCGATGAACCGAGCGGCGGAGACCGCGTCGTGTTCTATCCGAGCGGTCGGACCGCGACGGCCACCACGATTCGTTTACGGAGCCAAGAAGGACGCACGAGGGAAGTGACGGTGGGATTCAACGGGCGGGTGACTGTCAGATGACGCCGATAACGAGAAAGCAAGAAGAAGGCGGCCTGCTGCTGGAAACGATGATCGCCGCCGTGGTCGCCGGCATCGCGTTCGCAGGAACGATGGGCGCCGTGGAGGTCGCGGTCCGGTTCGTTCGTCATGCGGACTTGACGACCAAGGCGCAATCGGTCGTTCAGTCCAGATTGGAGGAGAAACGATCGGTCGGCTGGAAATTTCTGTTGGAGGAGGATTCCGATCGAGACGGCGCGCCGGACACGGTGATGAGAGACGACGGCCTGGGGGCCGATCAGGCGGCGGGGGATGGAAAGTATTCCGCCACGGCCGACCACGATGGGCTGACCGAAGTCTGGACGATCGAAGCGAATCGTCCCGGCCCGCTCGCGTCGGTCGGCTTGGTGACCGTCCGATCGCTCGTTACGTTTGAGGGACCGAACGGCCGACGGGAACTGCGCATGGAGACGATCAGGGCGAATCCGGTGTTCGTTGGAAGCTCGCAACGGTGAATGGGAACGAGAGCGTGATGAAGGCGCGGGAATCATGAGGAGCCGTCTTTCCGACGCATGTGGCCTGTGTCTGACCGAATTGATGATCGGCATGGCCGCCGCTCTTCTCGTTCTCGCCGCCTGTCTGGAAGTTCTGTATCTGGGGCAACAGGCGGTCGGAGCCGGCAGCCGGAAAATCGCGCAGCAGCAGGACCGCCGACTCGGTTTGGAAGTGTTCGAACGGGAAGTGCGTCTGGCCACGCCGGAATCCTTGCTAGTGATCGGTCGGGATACCGTGGAATTTTCGGCGAACATCCATGCTTGGCACACCAATATGACGGCGCCCGTGGAACAGGGGCAAACGGCTCTCCCTGTGCTCGATGGGCGAGACTGGGAAAGAGGCAAGTTTGTGAAGCTCTGCGGAGAACAGCGCTGTGAAATCCGTCGCCTTGCCCGTGACGGTCAGCGAAGCCAGTTGTTCCTGGAGAGCCCGGTGAGCGGTTCGTACCCCATCGGGGCCTCCGTCGAAATGTGGAACCGCGTCACCTATTACACAAGGGCTGGAGGGCCGGTCAGGCTGATGCGCATGGTCGACGGGGGAGCCGGTGTGTTGATCGCCGATTTGAAGGCGGTGCGGTTTTCCTATCGGGATCGGAAGGGGCTGGCAACGAACGATCCGTCGGCGGTGGCCCGCGTCATGATAGAGATCGAGCCGGCCGATGCCGCGCGGGTCGAACGACGAACGGTGGCGCTCCGATCGTGAGAAGAGAGATGTCGAAAAATAGCCTCCCGATAAAATCCGGCGAGAGGGGCGTGGCGCTGGTGGTCTCCCTCGTGATCGCTCTTTCCCTCGCGGTTATGGGGGTGACGTTGTTGGAGTTGGTCTGGCAAGAATCGTTGAGCGCGGACGTCGGGAAAAAATCGGTCGTCGCTCAACAGTTGGCCGATGCGGCCGGCGAGATCGTGATCGGATGGTTTCATGATCCCGAAACCGCTCCGCCTCTGGTCGCCAGGGCCTTGGAAAAACGCTTCGTTTCAACCGATGGAGCCCCCACGTTTTTCGATCGGAACGGGCAGTCGCAATTCGCGGGGACTTCCGAGCGTCCGGATGTCGTCTTGGACGCATCGGATCCCGTGCATAATCACCTGCTGAACGATCCTGCTTTGGGCTTGTTCCGAAACATGGCCGAATCAGGAACGGTTCGGCTGTTGAAGATCTATGCTCCCATGAAGCCAGGTTTGCTGTGCACGGTTGAGGTGACGGTGGAAACGAACCATCCGACCCCCTTCCCGACGCCGTTTCGGCAATCAATCGGCATGCAGTTGGAAGCGTTGGAGCTTCCGGTGTTACGAAGGGGGGTGCAGGCCGGAGGCAGCCTTGATCTTCTGTCGGATAGTCGATCGATCAGCGGGGTCCACTGGGCGTCAGTCGCGGCTGGAGGAGATGTCGTCATCCGGCGTATCGAAGACGTCCCGGCGTTCAACCCTACGGCCCCCGTGACGGGACAGAGCTACGGCGAGAGTTCGATCCTCGAAGATCGTTGGATGCATTTGTGGGCCGGAGGGCTGATTCGAGAAGTGGAGCCGACGCCCGGCTCCGTGGGAACCGTTCCTCCGAACGTCCATTCTCGACAGATTCCAACACCGGGGATGTCGTTCGAGGAATGGAGCTACGAGCAACTCAAGCAAACCGCGATCAGGTTCGGGAGTTACTATGTGCCGGGCTCGGATGGACTCCTCTATGAGGATGGAAATATGCAGGCAGGGAGAGGCTTGTCTCCTCGCCAGGTCTTCTCTTCGCAGCAGGTTGGAGATCAACGAGGCTTGATTTTCGTCGACACTCTCGATCGGACCGCTCCGCGTGCGGACAATATGGGCATCATCGAGATCAATGCCGGCTATTTCGAGGGAGTCGCGGTGGTCCACGGGCACGTGAGGCTCAATCTTTCCGGCACGGGGAATCGACTCAAGGTTCAAAGCCCGCGCGAAAACGGGGGCGGTCGGGTGACCGTTGACCTTTCCGGCATCCATCTCAACGGCGTGTTGTACGCGGCGGGAAGCATCGTGGTTGAGAACCCCGTCAAGGTGTACGGAGCAGTGATGGCCGAAGGAAACATCAGAGCACCGGATGGTCAGGGACGACTGGAAGTTTGGCATGACGACGACATGAGCTGGGGCCTGTTCCGTGGAGTGCCGGTCGTCTATCGAGCTCCCGGGACATGGATGGTTCGTTATTGAGAGAAGGCCACCATGGGCAGAGAACGTTTCACCGGTTTTGAATCACGGCCTTTCGCCGTGCTTGCCAAACAGGTCGATAACGGGATTGGCGAACGGAGAAGAGACCAGGTCATCGTCACGACGAACGAGCAGGACTCCGCCGTCGTGCGGCTCGTCAATCAAATCATTGCCGAATCCCATCGTCACGGAGCCTCCGATGTGCATATTGAGCCGTCCGTCGATGGGAAAGAGACAGTCGTCCGTTTTCGCGTGGACGGTACCTGCTTCACCGGCATGAAAATAGGAGCGGTGTACCAAAGGGCCGTCATCTCCCGCTTGAAGGTCATGGCCAATTTGGATATTGCCGAACGGCGCAAGCCGCAGGATGGGAAAATCCGGTTTTCGCTGGGGCGAGGGCACGATCTGGAACTGCGAGTGGCGACGATTCCGACGTCCGGGGGAAACGAAGATATGGTGCTGCGACTGCTGGCGCAGAAGGACATCATGCCGCTGGAAGCGATGGAGTTTTCACCCGACGTCCTCCGGGCCGTGAAGGCGTTGGCTGAACTGCCGTATGGCCTATTCCTGTGCGTGGGGCCGACGGGATCGGGCAAAACGACCACGCTCCATGCGATTTTGAAACATATCAACACGGACGAACGGAAAATCTGGACGGCGGAAGATCCGATCGAGATTACACAAGAGGGGTTGAGACAGGTCCAAGTTCATCCCAAGATCGGTTTGACGTTCGCCGCCGCGATGAGGGCCTTTTTGCGAGCGGATCCCGATGTCATCATGATCGGGGAGATGCGAGACAAAGAGACCGCCGATATCGCGATCCAGGCGTCCTTGACCGGCCATCTTGTTTTAAGCACGTTGCACACGAACAGCGCGGTGGAGACCATAACGAGACTGCTCGATATGGGATGCGATGCGTTGAACGTCGCCGATACGATCGTGGGCGTGCTGGCCGTCCGTCTCTGTAAACGACTGTGCGAATCATGCAAAGAGCCGTATCGTCCGACGAAACAGGAATATGACGAACTGGTCGAAGGGTATGGACGGTCGCAATGGGAAACGCTGAGAGTGCCGTACTCAGAGGACTGGACGTTGTATCGAGCGACGGGGTGTGATCGTTGTCATGGCAGAGGGTTCAGCGGGCGGGTGGCGATTCATGAGTTGTTGATCGGAACAAAAGAAATCAAGCGATTGATTCAATCAAAAGCGAGAGCGTCGGAGCTGATGCCGGTCGCCGTGCGACAGGGGATGATCACGCTGCTGCAACACGGTATTCAGAAAGTCATCCAGGGGGTTACCACCTATCGGCAGGTCAGAGCCATCGCCATGAGAGAGCACGAGGATTTGTTGGAACTCCCGCCCGCTCTTCTCGCAACACCTCGCGTGTAAGACACTCCCCGCAAAGAGAGCCGTCTCTCGACTCTGAGAAGCCCCGCCCGTACAAGATTAAGAGGAACGGACAATTCTTGTCCTTCTGCACGAAAATCGGCCATCCCGCTTTGCCGTTCTCTCGAACTTGCCTGGCGACCTGGGAAGATTTGACAAGAGAATCAATCTGTTATCAGCGAGTTTCATAAAAAGCCCCTGGGGCACACCGCTTGCTCACTCTGCTATGAGCCATGGTGCAACTTAACCCTATAAGCCAAAGAAGTCAGGAAGTTTTGGTTCGCGAAGAGGGGTTCACGCTGGTCGAAATTGCCATTGTACTGGCCATTATCGGCATCGCGGCGGCCCTGGCGGGGCCGAACCTCATGACCATGTATGCGCGCTATGAGCTCTATCAAACGACGACGTCGCTCTACCAAACGCTGATGTTGGCGCGATCGGCGGCCGTCACCCGCAACACGGTCATCACCGCCACTCCATCGAATCTTCCCAGCGGTCAGGGGCAGGTGGTGTTCAATGCGGTGATGACGGCGGAGCCGTTTCCGCTGACGGTGGGATTCGTCTCGCCGCTGCCGGCGCAACCGATCGGCTTTACCTCCCGCGGCTTGAGTACGACCCCTCTGGCTACGCAAACCGTTCAGCTCCAGAGTCTGCGAGACCCCAATTTGATCTATACGATTTCGCTGGCTCCTTCCGGAAAAGTGACCTGGTGCAATCAGGCGGTCAATCCCTGCCTGGTCCAGTCCGGTTGATGGGTTGATGGATGGAGCTGATCATGAGGCTCGGCGCATGAGCGTGCGGCGTCAAGAAGGTGGATTCACCTTGGTTGAAGTACTGGTTTCGGCCACCGTGCTCAGCATCGGCGTGCTCGGCATGGCGGCCATGCAGGGGATCTCGCTCACCAAGAACGTGGACGCCAACGACCTGTCCATTGTGACCAACCTGGCGTCGGATATGGTGGAACGTATTCAAAACAGCCGGCGCAACGCCTGGGCGTACAACGCCATCAACACGGCGGGAGGAGGCAATTGCCTGACCGGAGCGATTCCGGCCGCGCAACCGGCGCCGCCGTTTCCCGCGGCGCCGCTCTCGGTGGCGGCCACCAGAAAGGTGCAAGGCGATTGCGTGCAATGGAGACAACTGGTTCAAGACTCCAATCTCCTCAACGTGCAAGGGACCGTGACGGTGACGCCGGTTGCGCCGGTTACGGCCGATTCCGCTTCGGTGCTCGTCACCGTCCGAGTCCAATGGAACGAACGGGCGCAGGGCCAGAGGCTGCGCCAGGTGGCGTTTCAAACCCAGATTGTGCCGGAGTGAGCGACGCAATGCGACTCACCGGATTTCACCACGGAGCCGTCGATAGCCGATGGGAACGGCCCGGCCAGGGAGGCTTCACCTTGACAGAGGTGATGGTCGCCGCGGCCATGACGACGGCCATTCTGGCCGCGGGGTTTGCCGCCGTCACCATGACGCAGAAGACCACACGCATGACCAGCCAGGTGGGTCAAACTCAAGCGACGGTTCGGAGCGCCATCGACATGATCGCGGCGGATTTGAAGGTGGCGGGGTTCGGCATGCAGGGTTTGGTGGGAGCCGGTGGTGGACCTGGAACGGTGGGGGGCTGTCGCATCAACAATACTCCGGCGGCGTTGGTGCCGACGGACAACAATCCGGCCGGGGCGGACATTGGCCCTGACCGGATTTCCATCGTGGTCCCAATGACCAACTCCGTGGCGGCGGCCGGACCTCTCTGGCAGGTCTCGGTTCCGCCGGCCGGTATGATCGGCGGGCCGAACAGTCCCATCACCAATGTTCCACTCCCCGCCGGGGCGATTGCGGCCATGGAACAGGCGGTTGGAGGGGCGGCGTTGCTCCCCGGTATGAGCGTGTCGATCGCCGGCACCGCGGGATCGGTGATCCAGAACGCCGGAGGAAGCGGGCTGGTGCTCAATCCGCCTATTCCAGCGCCGGTTCAGTTTGGAACCGGCACGCAAGTCTATCTGTTGCAGTGCATCACCTATCAAGTTATTCCCCCGCCCGACAATCTCAATCTCTGTCAAGGCAACGCGCCCTGCCTGGTTCGGGGCGCCGTGCCGGTCGCGTTAGTTCCCGCAGGCACGGCCCCCAACTGTAATCAAGCCGGTTCGACCTGCGTGCCCATCATGGACGGAGTCGAGGATTTGCAACTGGCCTATGCCTGTGACGGATGCAGTCCCCTCGTCAACGGAGGCAATCCCGACGGCCAGATCGACGACCTCAACGGCAGCAATTCGTTCGACCAAGGAGACTTCATCACGAACCGTGATTGGTTCGGGACCGGCGCGCCGTTCGGCACGTACATGACGCCGGATAAGATCCGGCTGGTTCGCGTGACGCTTGTGGCTCGGCAGGCGAGGCCGGATCAGGGATTCGGCGAGGCGAATCAGGTCGTGGTGCATACGGGCTTAAGCAGCGGTGCGATGGGCGGCGGGATCAACGGCGGCATTCTCACGGTAAGCGACCACAACCACGCCGACGGATTGTTTGTCGCGGGTGACAACGGAACTCCGGTCCAACAACAGGCCTATCTGCAATTACGGCGGCGCATCCTCACCCGAACGGTCGAATTGAGAAATCAGAGGTACTAGATGGCGATGGATGAAGAAAGCCGTCGTGGAGTCCGGCCCCTCCTCATGCAGGATGACCGTGGCATCGCCCTGTTGGCGATGATGATCATCCT
The DNA here is from genome assembly GCA_024331095.1 of Nitrospira sp. Taxonomy (GTDB): domain Bacteria; phylum Nitrospirota; class Nitrospiria; order Nitrospirales; family Nitrospiraceae; genus Nitrospira_D. Next base: position 79,935 of record JANDJE010000006.1, read on the forward strand.
GCTGCTGGCGGGCGTGCTCGGCGTGGCGGCTTTGACCATGACCGGCATGGAAAACTCCATGGCCGGCGCCATGCGCATGGTCGAAGAAGGAACCCATGCGGCCGAGTCGTGCATCGGGGCATCGGTCAACGTGATCCAGCAAAGCATCGACGCGGGAACCGTACCCGCGACGCTTATTTCACCCAGCGGACCGGTGCCGGCCGCCAACGCGGTGTTTCTCGGCGAGGAGATCAACGGTGTGCGAGCCAACGATCCGGACGTCGCCGTCGGGGCCGGCGGCAATCCGAACATCGTCATGAACGTCAATAATTACGTGGTCAACGGCGACATCGATTTTCAGTACCGCAAGCAGAAGAGCGGAGGAGTGGCGAGCTTGGCATCCGGCTACGATGGAACAGGCACGGGTGCCGCGTCGGTGGACATGTTCTATCGCATCGATTGCACCGCCCAGAACGCGGCGACAGGGGCCACGAGCCGCGTGATTGCGGTCTACGACTGTCTGGCGGCGGGGGATGGCTGCACGAGGCGGGCGTATTAGCAGAGACGTTTCACAACCGATCAATTGGACCGCTGATTGGCGAACCGGCTGACTGGAAGGGGTTAACAATGAAAACGGTCTTCATACAGAGACAGATGGACAAAGCCATCGGAATGAGAAGCGTGGAAGCAACAATGCGGCCTGTGATTTGCTGCATCGCGGTCGCTGTAGCCTGCGTAGGCGGATGGCACAGTGTGACCCCGTCCATCGCCATGGCTCAGCCCCGCCCCATGGTGGTTGCCGGGCTGACGGAGCGCGGTATCGTGACCGATCTCTCCGAACGGACCATTGTCATCGATGGGAGAGCATATGAAGTGGACCGCACGGTGGAGGTCTTTGATGATGAAGGCAATCAAACCGACCTATCGGCCGTTACACGGAACGTGGAAGTCCGATTCCGGGTGAAACAAGACGATGTCCACAAAATCGACAAGATCATGGTTTATTTGGCGCGATAGTGATGCAATCGGCCGCAGGGCCGCCCAACAAACGAGGAGAATGCCATGAACAGCCGGAACATCGCATGTCGTGGAGCCGCGGCCCTGATTGCGCTCGCCGGTTTCTTGTCAACACAGCCGCTTGCCGCTCAGACGATGGATCAGTATTACAGCGTGCCCCCCTTCGTGGCGGATCAGGTGCCGCCGAACATCATCCTCCTCATGGATAATTCCGGGAGCATGGGAGGACGGGCGTGCGATTCGACCTGGTGCGGCGTGCTGGCCGGCGGCGGAACCTCGCCGGTCAATGAAAGTTTCGTGGCGAGCACCACCTATAGCGGTTTTTTCGACTCGTTGACGTGTTACACCTACGATGCCACAAATACTCGATTCGACGCGGCTTCCAGTAAATCCTCGCTCACCGCTACGTGTGGAGCAAGCGAATGGGACGGCAACTTTCTCAACTGGGCGACCTTTCGCCGATTTGACGCGGTAAAAAAGGCCTTGATCGGGGGGCATTGTGCGGTCACCCGTGCGGCGGACGGCACCTGTCCGGCGAGTGGATCTCCGGCCAGGATCACCATCAAGGTCGGCCAAGACGTCTTTAGCTCCAGTGCCTGCTGCCAGCATCATACAACCCAAGCCGTCCCAAGCAGCGGCACCAACGGCTATAGCGGCCGTGTCCCGACCTCTGCAACCGGAGGGACCCCCTCGAATCTGTACATCCATCTTCGCGGCGGCACGTCTGGCATGCAGGGAACATTTTGTGTGGACAATGACAGTACAGCACCGGCATCAAACGCCACCTCCTGTACCGATTCCGATGGATTCGCCGAGAGCCAGTACCGGCTCCGTTTGGCAGTCTCTTCCCAACCGACTGGCGTCATCCAACAGATCGGCGCGCAGGCCCGGTTTGCGCTCGCCGTGTTCAATGCTAGTTCGTCCTACAATGGCATGCGGATCTTGACCGGTGCCGGCAGCCGCCAATCGATCGATTTCAACGGGTCCACGGTGGAAACGTTTAATGACAATATAGCGGCCATGGTGGATGCGGTGGAGGAATCCTACCCGGCCACCTGGACGCCCCTGGCGGAGTCGCTCTACGAGGTCACCCGCTATGTGGCGCAAATCAATTCGGCCTACTATCCCGATACTTATGTCTACCCCATCGCCTATTCTCCGGGTGTTGCCTTTGGGGCGTCTGGACGTGGGAGTGTCGGGTCGGCGGAAATCACTGTGCTCACGGGATCAGAGACTTGCCCGTCCGGCTATATTACCAATGCCTGCGGCCGTGATCCGTTCTTTTACGGCAGCAATCACACTCCGGCATGGGCGAGCACTTCGACCCAAGTCCGGTGCTGCAAGACATTCGTGATCGTGTTCACGGACGGAGAGCCGACGCAAGACCTCAACATTCCATCGGGCCTCAACAACTATGCCGTCACCAATGCACCCTCCTACGTCGGCACCCTCTGCACGGGAAATAGAGGTGTTCCCTATGCCAATCCCCCGGGGGCGACGTGCAATAACGATCCCGCGACACCATCCAATGTGCTGCTGATGCAGCATCGGACTGATTACAACGCGCAGGGATTTACCAATGGAAGCCACTACTTGGACGATGTCGCCTATTGGGCCCATATCAACGATCTACGGCCCTGCAACGGGACGGCGGACGGAACACTCGCCGTGTTGAATGTGACGGGTCACTGTTTAGAGGGACTTCAGAATGTCACGGTTTATACCTTCTATGCATTTGGCACGATCTCCGGTCGCGAACTTCTCATGAAAGCAGCATTGCTCGGTGGCTTCGAGGATACAAACGGCAACAATGTGCCGGATCTCGTCAATGAGTGGGACAAGGTCATCAATGCGACCGGTGCTCCTGGGAGTGACGGCATTCCCGACAATTATTTCGAATCATCCGACGTGGATGATTTACAGGAGCGGCTCATGGCCACGATCACGTCGATTTTGCGACGGAGCGCCTCCGGTACCTCGATCTCCGTGTTGGCCACCTCGGCGTCTGGCGAAGGGTCCATCTATCAAGCGTACTTCTTTACGAGCGACATCGGCCAGAGCGGGAACACGGTCAAATGGACCGGCTACACCCATGCGCTGTTCATCGACTCGTTCGGCAATTTCCGTGAGGACACCGATCAGGACGGGGTGTTGAATTACAGCGTCGATCGGATCGTGACGACCAGGTATGACGACGATCCGTCCAGCCCCACTTATCGGAGTGTCCTCGTGGACAAGTATGAAGATCTGAATGGAGACGGATTGGCGGACAGCACGACGCCCGTCGTGCTGGGTGGAAACTTGAAGTCCATCATCCCGATCTGGGAGGCGGGCAAGGAATTGGCGCTGACCCCTTCGTCGTCGCGCAGAATTCTGACCTGGGTCGATGTCAACAACAATGGTCTCGTCGATCCGGGCGAGCAGATGGACTTCGGCACGACCAATTGTACGACGCTGCGCGACTATCTGCGCTACGCCGGTGACACCTGTACAGGCAGCAGCAACGCGATGAACTTGATTAACTTCATTCGTGGTGATGAAGTGGCAGGACTGCGGACCCGCATGATTGAAGTGCCGGTTGGGAGCGGGTCGTATCACGTCTGGAAACTCGGCGATCCGATCCACTCGACGCCGACGATCGTCGGGCCACCGAAAGAACGGTACGACTTGATTTATGGCGATGCGACCTACAACACGTTTTATCAGCAATATAGAAACCGGCGCCAAGTGGCCTATGTTGGAGCCAACGACGGGATGCTCCATGCCTTCAACGCGGGATTCTATCATCGCGGGGATAACCCGGCGACGACGAACGTGGTCGAGCGGGGTTGGTTTACCAAAACACCCACCGATAATTCGGGAGGCCCCAATTTGGGGGCGGAGCTCTGGGCCTTCATCCCCTATCAGCTTCTGCCGCAACTTCAGTGGCTCGCGAGGGCCGACTATAGCCACGTGTATTACGTCGATCTGAAACCGAAAGTGTCGGACGTCCGAATTTTTACGCCCGATGCCGACCATCCGGACGGCTGGGGAACGATCTTGATCGGCGGCTTCCGCATGGGAGGTAGTTGCGGTAACTGCACGGCTTCGACCGGTGCCCCCCCCATGACGGTCAATATCGGCGGCACGACCCGGACGTTTTACAGCGCCTATTTCGTGTTGGACATTACGAACCCGGAAGTCGATCCGAAGCTCTTGTGGGTGTTCACCGACAGCGGATTGGGACTCACGACGGCCTATCCGGCCATTACGCGGGTGAACCCGACGAGCGATACGCCGACCAGCAAGACCAACGAAAAGTGGTACGCCATTTTCGGGTCCGGCCCCAATGGCTATCAGGCAGATTTGCCTTCCACACCGAGCCAAACGGCCAAACTCTATGCGGTTGATCTGGCCGTAGGACCGGGGATCAGCAACAGCAATGTGACGACGATGCCCGTGGGGACCTGGCGCTCGTTTATGGGGCATATTATCACGGTGGACAAGGATCTCGATTGGCGCGGCGATGTCGCTTATATGGGAAGGACCATTCATGACGGAGCATTGCCGTGGCGCGGGAAACTCTACCGGCTGACGATGAGTTGTCCATCCAGCCCGTGCACGCCCGAGACTTGGGGGATATCAAGTGGATCGGGCCGCAGGCCCACGGAAGTGATCGATACCTTCTCCGATCCTATTTTGGGAACCGTAGAGGTCGGACCCCTGACGGCCGCGCCGACGGTCACGATCGACGATGCGAACAAACTCTGGGTCTTTTTCGGCACGGGGCGGTATTTCGGCAATTCCGACAAGGTCGATAACAACGTGCAACGGCTGTTCGGCATCAAGGATTCCGTGGTGAACGGCATCTGCACACAGACCAGCGCGGCCAGTTGTCATGACGATGACTTGGTGGACGTGACCAATGCGACGGTCTGTTTGGTCTGTGACGGCGGCACCAATCAAGTGACGGATCCGACGAATCCGACCGTCACCACGTTCCATGGAACCGGGACGACCTCGATGGTGGGTTTGGTGGACCAGAGAGACGGCTGGCGCGTCACCCTGCCCACCGGCTCGGGCACCAATGCGGCGGAACGATCGGTGGTCAGCCCGACTCTGATCGGCGGCACCGTGTTCTTCCCCACGTTCGTCCCGACGAATGACTACTGCGCTTCGACCGGCTTGAGTTATCTCTACGCCCTCTATTACAAGACCGGCACCGCCGCCACGACGCCGGTGGTCGGCACGACGACGGCGGGCGCCAATGTCAACGTCACGACCAAAGTCGCGCTGGGCGTGGGGTTGGCCTCATCGATGTCCGTCCAGATCGGATCGCAAGGGGCCGGCAATCTCGGAACCGGTGGCACGGGCGGAGGGGGATGCGCCGGCGGCATGACCGGGGCGATTCAAATGAGCACCGGCGCGGCGACTCAGCCCTGCGCGAGCGCGGGGGACTATTTCAGCCGCTATGTCAGTTGGGTTCATCAGCGGGATTGATGGGCGACATCGTCGTTTGCCCGGCGAGAACAGGAAGAGCGTCGTGCTTCGTATAGCCGTCATCGTGGCGGTTACCGCACTCTGGACGATGGCGTCCTGTACGGACCGCCCGTCATCACCCTCTTTAACCTCTCCGGCGGCTGGGAACCGACCTCCGACCGTCCTATCGGCTCGGTTTCTCAACGAACCCTTGTCGGCAGCGGAGCCGGCGGCCGTCCAGGTCGTTACCGAAGATCCGGAACACGAGGCTGTGACCTTGTCGTATCAATGGTACGTGGAAGGTGTCCCCCTCGTCGGTGAAACGAATCCCACATTGTCTTCCGCCAAATTTCGTCGAGGCCAACGGGTGAGCGTGGAGATTACTCCGGCTGATGCCAAGCAAAAGGGGCCTTCCTATCGCGTCCCTCCCGTGTCGGTGGGCAACGCGCCCCCGGTCGTTCGGTCGGCCATGATCGTCCGTCGCGATGAGTCATCCGGAAATCTGATTGAGGCGTTGGTCGATGCGAGCGATCCCGATCTCGATCCTTTGAGCGTGACCTACCGTTGGTACAAGAACCAGGTGTTGGTGAAGGAAGGCGAAGAAGCGTTGTTCGACGTCGGAGAAGTCGCCGTGGGCGAGACGGTCGTCGTCGAAGTCACGGCTCGCGATCCCAGCGGTGCAAGCGACACGGCGCGGTCCGCTCCCTGGTCGATGGGCAATAGGCCGCCTCGGATCGTCTCCACGCCGCCGGTTCCCCACACCTCCGAATCGTACACGTACAAAGTCCAGGCGATCGACGACGATGGAGACGACTTGGTCTATGCGTTGGAAACCGCCCCCGCCGGTATGACGATCGGCGAGCGGACCGGCCGGATCGACTGGCGCGTCCCTCCAGATCAAGCGGGAGTCCGACACGTGAAAATAGTCGTGAAAGACGGGCGCGGCGGAGCCGCGCTGCAAGAGTTCGACCTTCATGTGACCTCGCTGCCTCTCGTCGCCCGGCCGGGAACGTAACCGGGGCATTTCCCGATCTCGCCCTTCCGCTTGTCGGGTATTTTCCCGCTCTGGTAAGATGAAACCACGGATTCATGTCGGACGAAGGAGTCCACACCCCGCTTGTGCGTAAGCTGAAATTACGAGAGGGCACCAATACCGCCGTCCTGTTCGGTCATCATGATCGGCATCTCAAGTTGATCGAACAGGAATTGGGGGTGCGGTTGTCGGCTCGGGGCGAAGAATTGACCATGGACGGTCAGCCGGAAGCCGTTCGTCAAGCGGAGCGGGTGGTGCTCGAGCTGGCCGCGTTGGCGAACGAGGGGATCATCCTGCAAACGGAAGACGTCACCCACGCGTTGAGCGCCTTGCGGCAGGAGCCGGACGCCGCGATCAAGGACGTTCTCTGCGGGCAGGCGACCATCGTCACCAAAAAACGGCTCATCGGTCCCAAGTCTCCGACCCAGAAAACGTACATCGAGGCGATCAACAAGCACGACGTCGTCATCGCCATCGGGCCGGCCGGGACGGGCAAGACCTATCTGGCCATGGCCATGGCGGTGAGCGCGTTGATGAAAAAAGAAGTCAGCCGGATCATTCTCGCGAGACCCGCCGTCGAAGCCGGAGAAAAGCTCGGGTTTCTGCCGGGTGACCTCTATCAGAAGGTCAATCCCTACCTGCGCCCCTTGTACGACGCGCTGTTCGACATGATGGACGTGGAGCGAGCCAACCGGCTGATCGAACGGGGAGACATTGAAATCGCGCCGCTGGCGTTCATGCGCGGGCGCACGCTGAACGACTCGTTCGTCATTCTCGACGAAGCGCAAAACGCCACCGCCGAGCAGATGAAAATGTTTCTCACGCGGTTGGGATTCCACTCAAAGATGGTTGTGACGGGAGACATCACCCAGGTGGACTTGCCGAACGACCGGGTGTCGGGATTGATCGAAGTCAAGGACGTGCTCCGCGACGTGGACGGCGTCGCGTTCGTGCATTTCGACGACAAGGACGTCGTGCGGCACCGCCTCGTTCAGAACATCATCAAAGCCTACGATCGCTATCAATCAACCGGCGCCGGAGGGTCGGGTCAAGGCCGACGGCGCGCGCCTTTCCACTCGTCCTCGCCCAGGCATCGCAAACCGTCTCCGGCCTCGGTGCCGTCGGATGATGCGCTCGGCCAACCCCACTGATGGCCGTCTTTCTGCGCGTCCGCCTCAGGCGGTTGTCGAAACGACAAGACTCGCTCGTGAGCGCGGCGCGAGCTATTCTCGACGCGCTCGGAGAGTCGCGGTCGGAATTGAGCGTGGAGCTGGTCGGCGACGGGCGGATGCGCCGTTTGAACAGAGTCTATCGGGGGAAAGATCGGACCACCGACGTGTTGGCGTTTGCGATGCGGGAGACGAAGTCTCCCTGCCGGAGGCTCCTGGGCGACGTGGTCATCTCCGTGCCGACCGCGACGCGTCAAGCGAAAGAAGCGGGGCGGTCGCTGAACGAGGAAATCGCCGCGCTGCTGGTGCATGGGGTGCTGCATTTGTGCGGCTACGATCATGAGAGGAACGAACGGGAGGCCGAGCGGATGAAACGGCGTGAACGAGCCGTGTTGCGGGCGGTGGAAGCCGTTCCTCGCCTGGTGCGAAGACGGACTCGATAAGCAAAAAAGGAGACTCTGATCGTGGGGTGGTTTCAGAGGTTGCAAGAAGGGTTGGGGAAAACGCGGCAAGCCGTGCGGCAATCGCTCGACCACATGCTGGGGCGGACGCCGACACCGGCCCTGCTGGAAGAGCTCGAAGCGTCGCTGCTCGGCGCCGATCTCGGCGCCCGCGTCGTGGATCGATTGATCCGCCGAGTCAATGAAGAGGCGCGCGGCGAGGCGGCTTCGTCGTTCCAGGGCGTTCAGAACGTGTTGAGCCGAGCCCTGTACGACATCCTCAAGCAGGTCGCCGGCCCTCCGCTCCTTGAGTTGATCGACCGGGGCCCCCGACCCTTCGTCGTGCTCGCGGTCGGCGTAAACGGGGTGGGAAAAACCACGACGATCGCGAAAATGGCGCGACGGCTGGCGCAGGCCGGACGGCGGCCGTTGTTGGTGGCGGGCGACACGTTTCGCGCCGCGGCGATCGAGCAGTTGCAGGTATGGGCGGATCGGTTGGAAGTGCCGATCATCCGCCAGCGGCACGGGGCCGATCCCGCGTCCGTGGCCTTCGACGGTATCGCCGCGGCCAAGGCTCGAGGGACGGACGTGGTGCTCATCGATACGGCGGGCCGGTTGCATACCAAGTCCAACCTGATGGAAGAGTTGCGCAAGGTCAAGCGCGTCGTCAGCCGCGAGTTGCCCGGCGCGCCCCACGAAGTGCTGCTGGTGTTGGACGCCACGGTCGGCCAAAACGCCCTGGCGCAGGCCAGACAATTTCACGAGGCGGTGGGCGTCACCGGTTTGGTGTTGACGAAATTGGATGGCACGGCTCGAGGCGGCATCGTCGTGGCCATTGCCGAAGAACTCAAGATACCGGTCCGTCTGGTGGGTGTCGGAGAAGGGGTTGAAGACCTACAGGACTTCAACCCCGAAGCCTTCGTTGCGGCGCTGTTTGGAGAACCGGCCGCCGGCTCGTAGCTCCTCTTCTTCTCGTTTCGTTCTCTCCATGCTATGCTGCCTCCCCGGTTGGTTTCCCGCTTTGCCAGAACGGCGCGCTTGATGACGCCTGTGTGGCGATGCGGCTGTCACTCGTTGAACGGCATGGCTCATCCTGCTTCCATGGTGCTTGGACCACGGCTTATTTTCTCCGTCATCGTGCTGCTTGTCGTCGGCGCGGGCGGGTTTTATCCCGTAGCCGGCGCGGTCGGCTCGGCTCACCCGTCCATTGTGAGTCATGACCTTGAGGTTACGATCAATCCCGCGACTCATGAATTGATCGGGCGTGATCGAATGGTCGTGGCGAGACCCATCGAGGCAGGGACCGTTTCATTCTCGCTCGCGCCCACCTTGCGCGTTGAATCGCTCGCGATGGTCGACGAGGGCGAATCTCGGGATGGTCGAGAGCGGACTCATCCGTTGGCTTTCTCTGTTGATCGGACCGTACATCCGGCTGGGCAACGAGTGGCGGTCTCGTTACCTGCAAGGGGCGGGGAGTCGATCACGCTGAACTGGACCTATCGCGGAACCATCAACGATCCGCCCAAGGAACCGCGCCACCTGCGGTTCGTGACCCCGAACGAAACCGCCGGCTACATCGGCGAGGAAGGGGTGTACTTAAGCGGCGAGAGTCAATGGTATCCGGATATCGAGGGGACCTCCAGCACCTACCGTCTTCATGTTCACGTTCCGGATGGATGGACGGTCGTGACGCAAGGGCGCCGGCAAGCCGAGACGGTCCGTGACGGACGGATGTCTTCGACATGGGTGGTCGCGGAGCCGGCGGAAGCTTTGACCCTGGTCGCCAATCGATTTGTCGTCAAAACCCGAGATTGGACGAGCCGAACCGGGCAACGGATCGAGCTGGCCACGTATTTCTTCCCCGACAACGCCGGGTTGGCGGATGAGTACCTCGATGCCACGGCTACCTATCTCGACGCCTACATCGGGATCTTGGGAGAGTACCCCTTTCATCGCTTCGCGGTCGTGGAAAACTTCTTCCCCAGCGGGCTCGGCATGCCGTCGTTCACCCTGCTGGGCAGCGGGAGCATCAAGCGGCACTACGTCCAACCTTATGCCCTGGGGCATGAAATCGTCCATTCGTGGATCGGCAATTCCGTTTTTCATCGCCAGGGTGCCGGCAACTGGGTCGAGGGCTTGACGACCTACCTGGCCAATTACTATTGGCATGAGCTGACCGGTGACGATCGGCAGGCGGCGGAACAGCGGCGCATGATGGTTGAGGGCTACAGCCTCTACGTGGAGCCGGACCGCGACTACCCCGTCTCCCGCTTTTTCGCCAAGCATGACGAGAGAGACAACGCCATCGGCTATCACAAGGCCGCCTTCGTGTTTCAGCACCTGCGTCACGAAATCGGCGACGAAGCGTTCTGGCGCGGCGTCAAGACGTTCGCCCAAGGGCACCGCAATCGACCGGCCGATTGGGGGGATATCGAGAGGGTTTTTGCCCGGGAGAGCGACAGGGATCTCCGTTGGTTTTTTGAGCAATGGGTTGAACGGGACGGGGCGCCGGAACTCTCCTTGGACGAGGTTCATGCCCGTTCGGTTCGGAGTCAAGACGGAGGGGAGACATGGCGAATGACCGTTCGGGTCCGTCAGTCCGGACGGCCGTTTCAAATGGCCGTCCCTCTCCGAGTCGTGCTGAACAATGGGACCGAGACGAAATGGATCAGGCTCGGTCCCGCCGCTGCGACAACAGACGAGCTTGTGGTCGCGGCTCGCCCGCTTCACGTGCAACTGGATCCCGACTGGATGGCCTTTCGTCGGATTGCACGGGACCGGTTGACGCCGATGTTGAACGGATATGTGACCGACGGCAAGAGAACGGTGGCGCGAACCGTCACGGGAGCGGTCGGCCCCTTTCAACCTGTCCTCGACCGAATTGTCGAGAGAGAATCTCAATGGCCTGAATCGAGAAAGACCGCGATCGTATCGCTCGGAGAAACGGCCTTGCCGCCGACCGGGTCGGTTTTGGTCTTGGGAGGGGCTGATCAACGGCACAGAATAGAGTCGCTCGTCAAGGAGTCCTGCGGCGACCTGGTTCGGCTCCGCGAGGAAGGCTTTGATGTGAAGGGTCGGAACTATGAAGGCCCCGCCATGGCCGTGCTCTTCACCTGTCGCCGCGCCGCCGCACCGGGGAGCATGGTGACGGTTCTTTACGGCCTAAGTCCGGGAGCGGTTGAGCGGGCGTCCAATTTTCTGTTTTATTACGGCTGGCACAGTTACGTGGTCTTTAAAAATGGAGCCGTGGTGGAGCGTGGGGTGTGGCAGGATGGGCCGGAGACGAAGGAGGTGGAAGTCGATGGGGCTCGGTAGATCTTGGAGACGTCTCACGTGGGCGCTGATGGCGGCGTTGTGTCTATCCGCTGGATGTGCGGCCAACGAGGCTCGGAAAGAGTCCGCGACGCCCTTCACAGGTCATTCCGTCGCTGGTCCGACGGAGCGTCACCTTGCCAATATCCGGCAACTGACCTTCGGCCGCCAGAACGCGGAGGCGTATTTTTCGTTCGACGGCACGAAGCTGATTTTTCAATCCACCAATGATTGGACGAATGGGGTGGCGGTTGCCGATAAACCGGCCGAGGCCGGGCTCGGCTGTTATCAGATGTACGTGATGGATATCGAGACCGGTCACGTTCAGATGGTGAGCACCGGCAAGGGAGCCACGACCTGCGGGTACTTTTATCCGGGCGATCGCCGCGTCATCTACGCCTCGACGCACGAGGCCGGTTCGGCCTGTCCTCCCAAACCGAAGCGGGGCGGAACCTATCGGTGGGCGCTTGACGACTATGATCTGTACGCGGTGGATCTTGACGGGGGCGATTTCAAACGGCTGACGACGACGCCGGGCTACGACGCGGAAGCGACCCTCTCGCCGGACGGCAAGACCATCGTCTGGACGTCGGTTCGGGACGGGGATCTTGATCTCTACACGATGAATCTCGATGGAACGGGGGTCAGACGGTTGACCGACGACGTCGGTTACGACGGCGGCGCATTTTTTTCACCGGACAGCAGGCGAATCGTGTACCGTGCATCACACCCGACTGAACCGGAAGAGAGGGCTCATTATCGAGATTTGCTGGCGCAGGGGTTGGTCGAGCCGAACCGGCTCGAGATCTTTGTGATGAACGCCGATGGGTCCGGCAAGAAGCAAGTGACGTCGAACAAGGCGTCGAACTTCGCGCCGTTTTTTCATCCGGACGGGCGGCGCATCATTTTTTCCTCCAACGTGGAAACAAGAAATGAAAAGGGCCGACCCAGTTTTCACCTGTACCTCGTCAATGACGACGGCACGGGGTTGGAGCGGGTCACCACGGAAGGCCGCTTCAACAGTTTCCCCATGTTTTCACCGGACGGGAAACGGTTGGTCTGGGTATCGGATCGCAATGCCAAGGAGCCGGGGGAATTCAACGTCTTTCTGGCCGATTGGATCCCCTAACCCGTGCCGGTGACCGCCGATCAGGACCCGGAACCCTTCTCGGCCGATCGAGACTCCATCGGCCCTGGTGACAATCGGCCTCGGTCGGGAATCGGCAGACTCCTCGCCTCCGGCTGTTGTTCCGGAGCCGCACTGATTATTACCTTCCTCGGCTTTTCTCAGTTTGATCTTCCCGTTGCTCGATACGTGCGATCCGTCACGGCGTACCGTCCCTGGGAGCAGCTCACCATCCCATGGATGGCCTTTACCAGCAACGCCGGGGATTGGATCGGCGAAGGGACGCATCTGGTCGTCTTCAGCCTAGTCTTGACGGCGGCCGGATGGCTTTGGTCGAAGGAAAAGATAAAAAAGGCGGGCGTCGAAACCCTGCTGGCGCACGGCCTCACGGCCTTGATCGTGAACGGGCTGAAGCATCTGATCGGCAGACCCCGTCCCAAATTTACCCACTCCGGCGACTGGTCGCTCGCGCCGTCGATGACGTCCGGGTTCGATTCGTTTCCCTCCGGTCATTCGGCGGCCGGTTTTGCCGTCGCGACCGTCTTGGCCAAGCGGTTTCCCGCGACCGGTCCGGTCGTGATCGGCATCGCCTGTTTCGTAATGCTCAGTCGCGTTCTTCGGGGGTCTCATTTTCCGACCGACGTGATCGGGGGGACCGTGATCGGGGTTGTAAGCGGGTCGATTGCCGCGGCTCCCTTGAAACAGTGGCGGATGTCAATTGCAGAGGGGTTGTTATATTCCGCATGGGGAACTTGCGCCACGTTGGCGCTGCTGTGGGCCTTGGCTCGCCCCGCGGAAGGAGGAATCGCCGGTGCGGTTCTGATCGTCTTAGGCCTGGCCGCTACAGCCAGTGGGTTATGGCTTCGGCGACTCACGTGGAAGGGCAACGGCGCATCCGGTTTCTCGACGAAGGCCTCGCCGCTTCTCATCGCCTATGGCCTTGCCGCGATGACGACGTCGCTCTCCGTGGTGGCGGCCACCGGGTTGACCTGTCTTGCACAGTGGCTTGGCGGCGAACCGGTCGTTCAAGAAAAGAGCCCGATTCGCTCGTCATGGTCGGCGGCGCGGGAGGTCGCTCTCTTGCTCTGCGTGCTGTCGGCTCTGTTGATCCTGTTCGGCGTTCGCGGAGTGCTGCCCTTTCGGTGATCGTTGATCCGCAAGGGGCCGGTCTCGTCCGTCATGAGATTAGGTTTTGACGGAAGCCGACGCAAAGACCCACGAGATGAAAAGGGTTAGTGAGCGGGAACGATGGGTGGCGGTTGGCGGGACGGCTCCGGTATCGTCACCATCGGTTGATTGGCCAGGAGCACGTAGCCGTGCCGCTTGAGGACCGGTTGAAACGAGGCGGCCTCTTCCGGCAAAGATCCGCGCAGGTCATCCCGCAAGAGGATCATGATGCGACCCGGATGACGTAGGGCCGTCTTGAGCCGATCCACTTCCCCCGTTGAAACGAACAGGACCCGGCGCTGCGCGTAAAATGCGATAGAGGGTCTGGTCGTTCCATAGGCGATCAATTGATCGGTCGGGTCGAGACTCACGCCGGCCGCATAGGCCAGTTCCTGGGGAGGAGCGATGGCATAGCGGTTCACGCCTGGGATGACGGTATAGAGCGCGAGGAGGAAGACGGCGGCGACCGTTCCTCCCGCGACCCCGAGCGTTACCCGACGTTTTTCACGGTGCAACCCGAAATAACCGACCAATCCCATGCCGATCAACACCACCGCCGCGGCCAGATAGGGGCCGATTCCCAGTTCGAATTCTGTGGCGAGGGGAAACTCATTGAGCAGTTTGGCGGAGAACCTTTCGTACAGGATGGGCAAGCAGGCCAATCCGATCGCCAAGAGATAACCGACGATCGTCATGGCGTGGAGGGACAGGCGAACCCCTTTCGCAAGCGGTTCTTCGCCCGCGCGGAACCAGTAGGATGCCGCCAGTAACGACGCAGCGGGAAAAAGCGGGCCGATATAATGCGGCAAGCGAGTCGAAGAGAGGGTGAAGAAGACAAAGGTTCCGATGAGCCACAGGGCGGCGAACCATTCCAGCTCTCTTCCCTCCAACGCTCCGTCGGCGGCCGCCGATCGGGCCGTGTCCGGCGATGAGGGCTCGGCGGGCTCTGTGTGCGGCCGGCTCCGCCAGTCGAGATAGGTCTGATACAGCGCGGCGGGCAAGAAGGGACTCCAGGGGAAAAAGCCGAAGAACAGCACCGGAATGTAAAACCACAGCCCGGCCCCGTGTCCTTCCATCGGGCTGAGAAAGCGGCCGACGGTGTGAAGCTTGGCCTGCGAGCTGTAGGAGTCGCCGTGGATGATGACCATGGCGGCATACCAGGGAATCGTCAGTGCCGCGAAGAGGAGGGTGCCGGAAAGGGGAAAGCCGCGCCGCCAGAACTCCGTCCATCGCCGTGCCGCCGTTAGGTAGAGTCCCACCGTCATCAATGGAACCAGGAATCCGACCGGTCCTTTCGTGAGAGTCGCAACGGCCATGCCGACATAGAAACTCCATATCCAATGGCGCTCCGTCCCCGTCCCGTGCAGCCCAAACCAAAACCCATAGAGCGAGAGGGTGGTGAAGAAGATGAGGACGCTGTCGGTGATGGCCATGCGCCCCAACGCCAGCATTTCGACGTTCAGCAGCAACATGAACGCGCCGGCGAATCCGACGGCGGTTCCCCGCAATCGAGAGAGCAAAACGAATTGCATAAGGACCAGCGCCGTGCCGAAGACGGCCGAAGGAGCCCGTGCCGCGAACTCACTGACACCGAAGGCTTGATAGGACAGTGTCATCAGCCAATAGATGAACACCGGCTTGGCCACGCGCAGCTCCCCGTTGAACGTGGGAGTGACCAAATCGCCGGAGGCGAACATCTCGCGGCCGGCCTCCGCGTTCCGTCCTTCGTCGCGATCGGTGAGACCCATGTCGCCGAGTCCCGCAAACAAGAGAAGGCCCGAGAGGGCCAAGAGAACGGCCGCCATGATCAGTCTTGGGGGGTGCCGATCAGAGGTCATGCCGCGATCCTTTCAAAGGAGTGGTCATGTGAGCGGTGGAATCGTTGAACGGACGAACGATCATGTCTGTCTGGGCGGATCGTCGGCAGAGCCTTGGGCTTCGGCGGTGCGGCGGTTGGCTCGGTGAATGAGCATGAGATTGCGAACATAGACCACCGATCCAAGACCTTGCCCGGCGATAAAGACCGGGTCCTCTCGGTAAAGCGCATAGGCCAGCGTGATGAGTCCGCCGAACAGGCTCATATACCAGAATGAAAGGGGAACCTCGCTCCGGGCGCGTTTCTCCGACAGGATCCATTGAACCACCCAGCGACCGAAAAACAGACCTTGGCCCAAAAACCCGATGCCGATCCAAATGGTTTCCGTCGTCAGCATCAGAGGGAGAGAACAAACGGTGAGGGAAACGATCCGCCCTTCTTCCGAACGGGTTGGCAGAGAGGGCCTTCGCGCGGTGGAGACAGGAACTGGTACGTCACGCCGGTTCCCTGAATTGGTACCGCAAGACGCGATGCTGCATCCATCGCACGGCGATCAGATCATAGAGGGATTTGAACAATCGATTGCCCATGCCGTATTTCGATCGGCCGTGGATGCGGGGGTAATGCCTGACCGGCACCTCCGTGACCGTGAAGCCGTGCATCAACGCCAGGGCGGGGAAAAATCGATGCATGCCTTCATAGAGACAAATCCGCTCCAACACGGGACGTCGGAAAACCTTGAGGGGGCAGCCCGTATCGTGGACGCCGTCGTGCGTGACCAGGTTGCGTATCCGATTGGCGATCCGGGACGACAGTTTCTTGACCAAGCCGTCCTGCCGCTGTTGCCGCCATCCGCACACGAGGTCATAGGAGGACGTGAGGGGGAGGAGCTTCAAAATATCCTCGCTGTCCTGCTGGAGGTCCCCGTCGATCTGAACGATGAGATCGCCGGACGACCGGCGGAATCCCGCGTCGAGCGCGCAGGTCTTGCCGTAGTTGCGGTCGAAGTGAAACACCTTCATCTGCGGGTGGGATGTCGCGAGGCGATCGAGTTCCTCGGCGCTGCCGTCGGTGCTGCCGTCGTCGACGAAGATCAGTTCAAACGGTCGCGACCGCGAAAGTTCATGCGAGTCCATCACCTTCAAAAGCCCGGCGACCAGGGGCGAGAGGTTGTCCCGTTCGTCTTTGATGGGGATGATGACGGAAGCCCAGGGGGTGAGAGGCGGTTTCATGACGCGCGAACGCTCCGACAGCGGATTCCGAGCAGCCTGTTCACAGGCGCATTCTAACGAAAGGTCGAGGGAGCGTCAAACGGACGCCCGCGACGCCGGCGGGCAAGGACGCTACGGGGTGCCGTCCGCGATCGTAAACCGCATGGTTCCCATCAAGCTCAATTCGTTGACTTGCTCGCCGACGTGGATCTCGACTTTATAGCGACCGGGCCGCCACCCTCCCGGAGGGCGACGGAACGAGAGATACCCGCTGTTGTCTTCCAGGGCCACGTGTACCACGTCCTCGCCGACGAGCGTGTCCGGTGCGAGGCCGGGCACGGACTCCGGAAAACAGCGGCCGAAAACGTTGAACCCCTGGTAGTGTTGATGGAGAGAAAATACGACGAAGACCGTGGGAGCGTCCATGGAAAATCGATCCGTCGGGCGGACCGGTACGATCTCATGGGTTCGCAGATGGCCGATCTCCTCTTCGAAGTTCTCCGCCGTCGTGATGGAGAGGAACAGACCTTCCGGCGGGGCGTCAAAATCGTACCCCTTGACGTCCTCGGCGCGGTTTTGAAACTCCGAGATCGGAACGTTCTCGGTGAGGGGCGGCTCTTCGGCCCGGCTTGCAGGCGGCATCGGGATGAACGCTCCGGCCAACGCCGCAGCGAGGGCGACGCCGAGAATACCGTTTGTCCGGGGTGCCGCCATATCGTGCTACCTATCGCGGCAGGCGGAGGCCTGTCAAGAACAGGGCGGAGTTTCATGGTGGGATGCCGACGTCGAAACCGATTCCTCAAAACCGGCGGTCGTCGAACGAGCGGTCAAGACTTCCCGTTGCGACTGGTTTGATCCATTTGTTACGATTTCGCCGCTTCAGAACGATCATCTCTTACGTGCATGGGCGGCGAATGTTACAGACCATCGACGACCTTCCGCAGCCGATTGGAGAATTCAAACCGCTCGATCAATGGCAGGCCCATCTGAACCGGATTTTCTACGGGCTTCGAGGGAACAAGCTGCGGTCGTATTACCAAACGTTCGCTTCCGCCGATTATCGACTCGCCCATGCCTTGGCGGCCGATTATTGCGAGCGTGTCAGGAAGCGTGACCGATCGTCCGATCCGTCACGCTTGACGGTGATGGAGTTGGGGCCCGGCAACGGCAACCTGGCCGCCTGCTTTCTCTGCCATCTCAAAACGGTCGATCAAGAGGGCGCGGTCTATCCCCGCGTGCGATACCTGATGGTCGATTGGGACCGGTCGGTGTTGGAAGGCGCGTTGGCCCATCCGGACTTGGCGGCGCATCGGGATCGCGTGGAGGTTCATTGCGGTTCGATCGAACAGGTGACGGGGGTGGGCGACGGAACGGTCGATCGGATCATCTGCAACGAGTTGTGGAACGATTTGCCGACCAAACTGATGGCCAAGAACGCGGGGGACCTTGAAGAGGAGTACGTCCGGCCGAACGTGAGCGGAGCGCTGCATGCCGGGATCCACGACTGGTCCGCCTTCCTACGGGCCTTTGACGCGAAGGATATCGACCATCTGAAAAGTTGCCCTCCTTTTCTTGATGACTTGGTCTGGGAAAAAGAGCATCGCGCCGTCGAATGGAAGCAGGTTCCCTATCGGAAAACCATCGTAGAGTTCTTCAAAGAAATCGATCAACGCGTGCTGGTGCCGGTGAACCTTGGCGCCTTCGCCACCTTAAAAGAGGCAAAACGGCTGCTGGCTCCGAACGCGGTCGGCTTCAGCGCCTTCGACGCCGGCACGGCGGATCCGAAGATCTTGAACGATCCGGACAAGCCCTGTTACGGCCAGTTCGGCGGACAATACAGTTTCATGATCAATTTTTCGTTGGTCGAGGCGGTGGCCCGGCACTTGGGGTTCGCGCACGCGGCGCTCGAGCCGCAGCGCGAATTCGTCGGCCGATCCCTGAACACCAACGTCATCACGCTTATGGACCTGCTGGCCGTGCATCCGTCCGCCGGGCCGAAGCTTCGATCGTGGGAGCAGGATCGGCTCGCGCTGAAGACGATCAAGGCGCTGAATGAGACGTATAAGAGCCCCTACCGGCGGCGGATTGATTTTCCGCTGCCCAAGGACGCCCCGCCGGACGAGCGAGAAACATTGAGCGCCCTTCTTCTTTCGTTGAAAGACGACGGAGTTCCTGACACCGTCGCCTACGTCACGGAAGAAGAACTTGCCCGCGCACGGAAAGATCTAGAGGAGATCGGGTACGACCCGGATGCCATCGGCATGGTGTTGCATGCTCCTCCAAGTCCCGTCGAGTATTGCCACTTCACCTGCCGGTGACATGACCGGCCATGAACCGAGGTCCATCCTGCGCACCTTGTCGTCGGTGATGAGCCGGACGCTCCGCGTCGGTTTTACCCGGAGGGGGCAAGGGGAGCGAGCAGAAGAGAGCTCAAGGGACTTGCCAACAGAGGAGCCAACATCAGGCCGAATTGAGGAACGTGATCGTGCAACGACAGAAACAGACCGTGCTGTTTGAGCCACGCTTCCTGAGCCGAGGGAGACCGGGTGTCGGGCGCGGCTTGTAAGAGGGCTTGTGCTCGTTTCGCCAGGATGAAGGCGGCGGGAAGGTAGGTGGATACCAACATCAAGGTGAAGGTGACGCCCCAAAAAAGCGTGACGGCCATGGCCGCCCCAAGTACCGCTTCGTGGCACCGCTTCGTGCGCGGCCTTGTCGGAGATCAACGCCGCCGGCCATCGAAGCCAGGCCCCCATAGGGAGGACTCCCGCCACGAGGACAGCCGAGGACGCGCCCAGGACTTCCTTCAGTCGTTTCATCTGCGTCGCACAAAAATCAGGGTCGGCTTGATCGCCCGTGAGCGGAGGAGCGAGCGTGCTGCAAGCGGCCAGAATCGCCACCACCGGCACCACGACGGCCTCCACATTGATGAGGGAAACCACGGTCTTGGCATAGCGCAAGAGTTCCGGGCTGATTCGCTCGGGGCCGGCTTGGCGCAGGTTCTCGTAACTGAAGGCGAACACCGCCCGATAAAGCGTAGGGGTTTCATCCAACGCCAAGAGAGAGAAGAGTCCCATTGCGGCGAGGATGATGCCGATCCCCGCGACCACGGCCATCCGTGGTCGCGGATGAGATTGATACACAATCATCCCGCAGAGAATCGAGGCATAGAGTCCGGCGACCAGCATGATGACGACGGTGGTGAGCCAGAGGTACCGTGCTTTGACCTCCACCAGAAAGTGGGAGGGATTGAAAGAATGAGTGGAGCGTTCTGAGTCAGGGTGCATCAGCCGGTTCGTCAGATAGTGAAAATTGTCCACCGTGATGTTGGAGCTGAATTCAAACAAACCGATCGCAAGCGATAGGATGAACAGTGACGGGATCATGAGGAACAGAAACCGATAGTCGGAAGCGGAGGCGGAAGAGGGCGAAGTCATGATCGTCGGCCTTGACGCAACGGTCTTCACGCGCGAGACATAAGCGAGATATGAGAAGGAGGGGGCATGCTAGCACAATCGCTTGATGCGGGCGAGTTGGCACGTCGGGAAAAAGTCGTTCTTGCAAATCTTCGGAAACGTCGAGGGAGGGGAGGCTTGACTTTGTTGGGATGGACCAATAAGATCCTGCAAAACATATCCAAAAGGAAAACTAGGGTTCCGGCTTTCTCGTAAAAGAAAGCGTCTGGGCCAAGAGTTTTCGGCCTCGCATAACGAGGCTCCACGGAGGGATAAAAGCCCGGGAGATCATGTACGACGGTACATGGCCTTTTGGGAAAAAGCCCGCAGGGAGCCGACGTTATGCATATCCAGCCCAACGATCTTTTCCCCGATAGGTCTTCTGAGCCCGAGGTGGGGGCAATTGCCATCAAAGGGGCTGGCGCGCTCTCCCAAGAAAACCAATCGGATATTCCTCCCCCCGAAGCAAGGAGTACTCCGACGCTCCATCGGAGTCTCAGTCTTTGGAACAGTCTGACCATTGGGTTTGCGACGGTCTCCCCGGTGGCGGGGCTCTACGCCATTATCGGCGTTCAGACGGTCGTCGCCGGAGGCGGATGGTTTCCCGCCCTCGCCCTCTGTTTGGTGATGCAGTTGCTGGTCGCGACGGTCTACGCGGAACTGTCCTCG
>JANDJE010000059.1 GCA_024331095.1 Nitrospira sp.
GAGATCGGTAAAGTCCCGTGCCTTGCGAATGCTGGATTGGGTGATGACGACGGTGCGGGCGGGAAAGTCCACGCCGGCTGCCAACGTGGTGGTGGCAAAGACGGCGTCGAGACAACCCTGCCGCATCAGTTCCTCGACGGCGATTTTCCAGGACGGCAGATGTCCCGCATGGTGCGCCGCGACGCCGATCCGTCGCACGGTGGGAATCAGCGGATGGTCCGCCACGCTCGGGTATTGCGCGATGACCTGTTGGAGTACGGCGTCAATGGCCTCTTGACGAACGGGAGGGAGGACGACGTCGGCGTGGTCGAACGACTCCATCGCCTCGTCGCAGGCGCGACGCGACGTCAGAAAAACGATGGCGGGAGTCAGGTGTTTCTGGCGCAGGGCGGCGATCAGATCAACCGGATGAATCGATGGCGGCATGCAGGTCCATTCCCTTTGAAATCACAACGATTCCGGAATCGGTCACTTTGAATCGCTTGGCGTCGGCCTCGCGATCGTATCCGATTTCCGTGCGGCACGGGATGACGACGTCTTTGTCGATGATCGCCCGTTTGATGCGGCTGTGGGGGCCGATCCGTACATTGTCCATGAGGATCGATTCACGCACATCAGCATGGTCATCCACGCGGACGTTTGGAGAAAGGATCGAATTTTGCACCCGCGCGCCGGAAACGATGCACCCGCCGCTGACGATGGAATCAAGGGCGACCCCCATCCGGCCCCCTTGAAAATCCTGGGCGAACACGAATTTGGCCGGGGGAAATTGACCTTGATACGTGCGGATCGGCCACTCGGGATCATACAAATTGAATTGGGGATCCACGGATACCAGGTCCATGTTGGCTTCCCAGTAGGCGTCCAACGTGCCGATGTCGCGCCAATACTGGATCGCTTTCTTGTTGGCGTCCTGAAATTTAAAGGCATAGACGCGGTGCTTTTCGATCATCCGGGGGATGATGTTTCTGCCGAAATCATGGGCGCCCCCCTCTTGAGCATCTCCAATGAGGTGTTCGCGGATGGCCTTCGTTTTGAACAGATAAATGCCCATGGACGCGAACGCATGGGTGGGATTGTCCGGCAGGGGCGTGGGATTGGCCGGTTTCTCGTCGAAGCGGGTGATGCGATAGTCTTCGTCTACCGAGATAACGCCGAAGCGGGACGCGTCCTGAATGGGAATGTCGATCGCGCCGACGACGGCGTCGGCCTGTTTGGCGATGAGCCAGTAGTACATCTCGGCATAATTCATCTTGTAAATATGGTCCCCGGCGAGCACGAGGATGAATTCCGGGTTCTCCGCGTCGATCAGAAAGAGGTTTTGATAGACCGCGTCCGCGGTGCCTTTGTACCAATCCTCGCTGATGCGCTGTTGGGGCGGCACCGAGGCGATGTATTCCCCCAACTCGGCGTTCAGCACGTTCCATCCCATCCGGATGTGCCGGTCGAGGGAGTGGGATTTGTATTGGATCAGGACGACGATTTTACGGAGCCCTGAGTTCAGGCAGTTGCTCAAGGTGAAATCGATGATTCGATACTTCCCTCCGAACGGGACGGCCGGCTTGGCCCGTTGCTCCGTCAGAGGGTAGAGTCGTTCCCCCTTGCCTCCGGCAAGAATCATCGTGAAGATTTTCTTCATCATCGGACGAAATTCTAGCAGGACCGTCGGGAAATAGGAAGAAAGGCGAATCGTTGACTTACTGACGGCCTCGGACGATACTGGCTCCTGCCGCACGGTCGTTTCAGAGGCACATTGAAAAAGGAGCGACTATGAAGCGAGATGTACTGGTCGAGGCTCTCCAACAGACCCATCGATCCGGAGGAAAATCTTCTCTTCGATCGTCCGACTTCATGAACGACATGGCTTGGCGTTTGGATCGCCTCGAGGGGCAGCTCCAACGGTTGTCCGAGTTGGTGCGGGACCATGCCGAGGACATGGATCGTCTTGTGCGGATCGTCGCGGAGGATCGGGACGTCATTCGCCGCCAATTGCTCCGGAAGCACCATGAGAAAGTTCGGGTTAGGAAGCACTTACGCGAAGCCGTTTCCAAGGCGGGGCTGAACGGCTGAGGCAGACAGTTCATCTCCGGGATTTCGGTTGATCCGGCAGATTGATGAAATTCGACGAACGTTGCTTTTCGATGAGGTCGTTGCCGCCCGAAAAGATTTCACGCCAATTGAATCGGTACGGCCAATGAAAGACGAGTGGAACATGAAGATTTGTCCGGGATACGCATTCGCGCTTTTTTTGTTAATAGGTTTGTTGGGATGGGAAGCTGATCTCCGTGCCTGGTCCGGGCAGGTTTGGTTTGCGCAACTGCCCTATGAGGCCCCTCCGGCCGGTCAGGACGCGCCGGATGTGTCGATTCCTCCCAACACCGAGCCGCTCAGTCCGGAGGAGCTGCAACGAGCGGAGGCGCTGCTGCCGTTGCTGGAAGGCAAGCAAGAGTTTTGGGCCATGGGCGAGTTCGTGCACCTGGGAGAGCCCTCGGTGCCGGTCTTGATCAAGGCGCTCTCGATGCCGAGCCCCAGGATTCGCTACAACGCCATCGAAACCATTTCCATGATCAAAGGCGTGTCTGCAGTGCCGGCGCTCGTCGAGACGGCGAGGCGGTCGGAGGAAATGCCGCGCGTTCGGACCCATGCCTTGAAGGTCGCCGTCCGTCTCGACCCGTCGCAGGCGGTCGAGGCGATCGAGGCGATGGCCAAAGACCTGAATCCGTCGGTCCGCAAGGCCGCCGCGTTTGAGGCCCGGTACGTGCGGCATAAGTCGGTCGTTCCCCTCTTGATCGATCTGGTGACCGATGAGGAACGGTTCGTCGCCCTGTCGGCCGTGCAGTCGCTGTGGATTTTGACCCGTCATGAGACCGAGTTTCATGACTGGGATACCTCTTCGAAGCAGGATCGAGCGGCGTGGGCGAGCGAGTGGATCGACTGGTGGGAAGCGAATAAGGAAACGTTCGAGTTCCCGGAACCCCAGCGACCCAGGCGCCGATCATAGCCCTGCCGGCATGCAGTTGCAGGGCGAAAGAGACCTATGTTAGGAATGATTAAATGAGCTCGATGGCGACCCGCAACGTTCTGAGTCGTAACGACGAAACGATATGTTGAAAATCGCGAAGCTGGGCAATCCGATTCTGAGAAAAATCGCCGCTCCCGTCGATCCCAGAGAGATTAAGTCGCGCGAGATCCAGCGGCTGATCGACGACATGTTCGAAACGATGTACGACGAACCGGGAATCGGCCTGGCCGCGCCCCAGGTCTTTCGGTCGATTCAGTTGGTCGTGATGGGCTGCAAAGGGGAAGACGGGTTCCCCGAGACGGTGCTCATCAATCCGTCGATCGTGTATTACGGCCCGGACCAAGTGGAAAATTGGGAAGGGTGCCTCAGCGTCGACGGCTTGAGAGGCAAGGTGACACGACCGTCTCTGGTGCGGGTGAACGCGTTGGATCGAAAGGGGAAGCCGCTTGATTTCGAGGCGACCGGGCTTTTTGCGGTCTGCATTCAACATGAATTGGATCATTTGATCGGCAAGGTGTTTCTGGATCGGATGACGGACCTGTCCACCCTGACTCAGCTCGAAGAATTTCAGCAATACTGGCAGAAACAACCGGCCAGCGTGGTTTGATTCCTCCTTCTTGAACCGGTCGTGGCTTCTCTTGTTCGAGTGCTGGGCTATCTTCGGCCGCACCGCGCGTTGGCGGGAGCGACGTTGCTCTGCGCCGTTTGCGCCACGACCATGGAGTTGGTGCCTCCCTGGGCGATCAAGATCGTCATCGACGACGTCATTCAGATCAAGCAAACGGAGTTGCTGCCCGCGGCGCTGGGGCTGTTGGTCGGCGCCTATGCGCTGAAAAACCTGTTCGCGTCGCTCCGCATCAGGCTGAACAATCGATTGGAGCAGACGGTGGTGCACGGGTTGCGCAGCCACGTCTTTGCGGCGCTGCAGCGGCTGTCGTTGAATTATTTCGAGAACCGCTCGACCGGCGAGATCATGTCTCGCGTGATCAACGACACCGAACACATGGAGAGAATTTTCATCGACGGCATCGAGGGCGCGATCACCGCCGCGCTGACATTGATCGGCATTACGATCATGCTGTTCACGCTGAATTGGAAGCTGGCGGTGTTGGCCCTGGCGCCGATTCCCCTTTTGGTGCTTTCGGCCGGTTGGTTTACCTCGAAGGTGCACGGCTATTACCGGCGGATCAGAAAACAGGCCGCCGACCTGAGCGCCTATTTGCAGGACGCGCTGTCGGGAATCCGGGAAACCATGGGATTTATGCGGCAGGACTACGAGCAGCGCCGATTCGACCGATTGAGCAAAGCCTATAGTGACGCCAATCTGAAAGCCATGGTGCTGTGGTCGGTCTATTCTCCGGGGATGATTTTTCTGGGCTCGCTTGGCACGGTGCTGATTCTCTGGTACGGGGCCGGCGAAGTCACGGAAGGCCGCCTGACGATCGGAGAATTGGTGATGTTTCTGTCCTATCTTGCGCTGTTTTACGTGCCGATCAATCAGATTCACTCGGTCAATCATATGTTGCAACACGCGCTGGCTGCGAGCGAGCGGGTGTTTGAGGCATTGGATGCCGTGCCGGAGGTGGCGGATCGTCCCGGTGTCCAAGCTCCCGCACATCGCGTGCGCGGCGACGTTCGCTTTGAGTCCGTCCTGTTTCATTATCGTCCCGATGTTCCGGCATTGAAAGATCTGTCGCTGTCCGTCGCCGCCGGGGAGCGGGTGGCGCTGGTGGGGCCAAGCGGAGCGGGGAAGAGCACGATTCTCAAACTGTTGATGCGGTTGTACGACGTCAAGGGCGGATCGATCATGGTCGACGGTCTGGACATTCGCGATCTGCCGGTCTCGTACCTCCGGCGGCAGATCGGCTTTGTGCAACAAGAGCCGTTCTTGTTCAATGGAACGGTGCGGGAGAATCTGCTCTATGGAGATCTTGAGGCCGATCAGGATCGTCTGCAGAACGCCGCCAAGGCTGCGCGAGCGCATGACTTCATCATGAAACTGCCGGAGGGATACGACACGTGGATCGGAGAACGGGGCGTCAAACTGTCGGTCGGCCAAAAGCAGCGGGTGTCCATCGCGCGGGTCCTCTTAAAAGATCCGCCCATCGTCATTTTCGATGAAGCGACGTCCAATATCGACACGGAAACGGAAGTGCAAATCCGCGAAGCCTTGACCGAACTGACCAAAGGACGCACCACGTTCATCATCGCCCATCGGTTGTCCACGCTTCACGACGTCGATCGGATTCTTGTGATCGACGGCGGTCGATTGGTCGAGGACGGTCGGCACGACGAGCTGCTGAGTCGAGGCGGAGTGTACGCCGGTCTGTACGAGGCGCAGTTCCAGGTATGAGGCCTACGCCACCCCGGTGATTGCCGCCGGGAAGAGGAGGCCGGTATACTCATGCCCCTAGAGGAGAAGGAAGAGGTCATGGTGCTGATTTATGAAAGCGATCCTCTCGACGACGAGCACGCGCGGGGCCGTTTCTATCATGTGTGTCATGGACGTGTCGATCGCACGCCGTTGAATCTTCCGGACGAGGATCGGCCTTACGAGTGTCCGCGTTGCGGGATCGATCTCGAACGAGAAGATTTTTTCACGGCGCTTCAGAAGGGATCGGTCTAACGACATGACGGGCAGCGTGGGGAGAAAAACGGTCGGGGTTTCGCGAGGCCTCATGATGCTCTGCGAGACCTGTTACTCGCAGGTGGTCGGCGAAGGGCTGACGGACGCAAAAAACTTCGTCGCGGATTTCGAAGGGCTGCTGGACCGGATCTGTCCCGGCTGCACCGACATCAACCGTCCGCTCATCGACGACATGGCGGGCAGCGGGGAGTAGTCTCGGCCGTGACGTTATTTGTCCCGGCACTCTTTTCCGTTAAAGTGCATGCAGGTCGATTCGCCGGACTTGACCTTCCATGATTTGAGCACCGGCATTTCGTTCTCGCCTTGTATTTCAACCACGAAATCCACCAGTCCGGAAATCGGCAGCTTCTCCATGTGGGGCCGCGCGGCCTCGGGGACGTCGATGTAGAACACGCCTCCGAGTTGCGAAATCAAAATGCGGTGATTCTCCACGTCGATATGAATGACCGGGCTATAGTAACTCTTTTCGACGGCGAGGGCGGGACCGGCCAGAACCGCGCCGAAAAAAAGGAAGAAAAGAACCGTCCGCATCCGATTCCTCATCGTGAGTGATGGCCGTGACACGCGGCGCCGACATTATCGCACTCGGCGGTGGAGAAGAAAACCGCAAAAACCGAGGTTACTTGATCGTGAAGGGAGCGGGAGACACCAACCCGGCTTTGATCCAATAGTTTCTGACGTCCGGCTCGGCGTTCATGAGGGAAATTAAAAGATAGGAGGGAACGGGCAGATTGATCTTGGGCCAAATCTCTTCGTAATCGGTGGCGATCTTGATATCGGTCACGGAGGGGCGGGCAGGATCGTGGGGGTGCGAATGGTAGACGACCAGCAGATCGAGCCCGCGCTGACGCATGTCTTTCTTGGCGGCGGAGAAATCCTGCATGTCCATGACGAACGCGATTTCCGCCCGTTCGGCCGGCGTGAGCCGTTCCAAATGAGCGGCTTTTGCGGTATCGAACGAAGAGAGATGCTGCGCCCCTTCCATGGCGACGATGTTCGTGATGCGGTAGGCTCGGCTGACCATGCCGTCGGTTCCGGCCAGGAGCCCGCAACACTCGTGAGGCGCGAGTTCCTTCGCGTGGGCGACCATGTCTTCAAGGATAGCGCGAGGGATGACCAGTTCCGTCACGGCGAGAAGCTCTCTGTTTTCAACTTACGTTTCACGTGGTGTTTCGATGTGGGTCAAATGGTGCAGGTCACGGTGTAATCCATGCGGAGATCTTTGATCGTCGGATTCGGCCCGCAGAGAGGGCAGGCCGGATCTTTGGGACGTCCGACTTTGCGGAACTTCATCTCAAGGGCGTCGTAGATCAACAGTTTGTCGGCCAGGGTTTCGCCGATGCCCAGAATCTCCTTGATCGCTTCAGAGGCCTGCAAGATGCCCATCGTTCCCGCCAAGACACCCAGCACGCCGGCCTCCTGGCAATTGGGAACCAATCCGGCGGGGGGCGGTTCCGGGTAGAGGCATCGGTAGCAGGGGTATCCTTGATGAGGTTTGATGGTGGTCAATTGACCCTCGAATCGAAACATACTGGCCGAGATCAGGGTTTTCTTGGCGAAGAAACAGGCGTCATTGACCAGGAACCGGGTCGAGAAGTTGTCGGAACCGTCGAGCACCACATCGTAGTGCGAGATGAGAGGAAGAATGTTGTCGGCATCCACCAGTTGGTGGTAGGCGTTGATGGTGATCTCCGAGTTGATGGCCGACAGCGTCTTCTTGCCTGACTCGACCTTGGGCTGTCCGAGGGTTGCGGTCGAGTGCATGATCTGCCGTTGTAAATTCGACAGATCCACGACGTCGCCGTCCACGAGGCCGATGGTTCCGATGCCGGCGGCCGCGAGATAAAGGCCGGCGGGAGATCCAAGCCCTCCCGCGCCGATCAGCAGTACCTTGGCGCGTTTGAGCTTGAGCTGCCCCTTGCCCCCGACGTCTTGGAGAATGATATGACGGCTGTACCGTTGAATCTCTGATTCAGTCAGTTGCATGGTTTCGATTGCTCGAATCGTTGTCTTTTTAGACGATGTTTCCTCTATGCGCGGTTCAAGTTCTCCGCTTATTCCACGACGTTCAATTCGATCGGATCGACGATGACGCCTTTGTCTCGCAGACCGGCGACGGCGCGCTCGATTTCGGACACGTCGCCGCTTAACTCCAAATCCATCCAGCCGGTCGTCTCGCGCACGTCGGCGCGGCGGACGTTCGTCACGACATTGTATTCGTGCCCGATTTGATAGATGATCGGCTCCTTGATCTTGTCCTCCGGGAATCGGATGTGGAATCTCAGGCTGGTCATGGCTATCCTCCCGCGATGGCCGGCACGATGGAGACTTCGTCGCCGGTTTTCAAGGCGGTGTCCTTGCCCTTGAGAAAACGGATGTCTTCTTCGTTGACGTAGATGTTGACGAACCGTCGCAATTCCCCGGTGTCGTCGCAGAGGCGCGCTTTGATGCCGGGATAGGCGGATTCCAGATTATTGACCAGGTCCTCAATGGAGGTGGCGGCGACGTCGATTTCGCCTTGGTTCTTCGTCAAGGGTCTCAGCGGAGTCGGAATACGGACTTTAATCATGGGTTCTCACCGTCGGTTTTTCTCAGTTGAAAGGTTTTCTCGAAGGCCACCAGGCTCGGCTGAATACGGGTCGGCCGGCCGACGGCGTCGATGACCGCTTCCTGCGTCTTGAGTCCGTTGCCGGTAATATAAGCGACCGTCACGTCCTTCTTACCGATGACCCCTTGCTTCGCGAGTTTTTTCAGGACCCCGATCGTGACGCCGCCGGCCGTTTCCGCGAAGATGCCTTCGGTCTGGGCCAGCAGTTGGATCCCTTCCACCACCTCGTCGTCGGTGACCATGTCCATGGCGCCCCTGCTCTCGGCCGTGGCCTTGAGGGCATAATAGCCGTCCGCCGGGTTGCCGATGGCCAGGGACTTGGCGATGGTCTTGGGTTTCACCGGCTTGAAGAAATCGCGACCCGCCTTGAATGCCGTGGCGATCGGAGAGCAGCCTTCGGCCTGGGCTC
>JANDJE010000060.1 GCA_024331095.1 Nitrospira sp.
TCGCACCGCGATACAGGATGTCTCCCTGTGCCGCGCTGCCGATCCAATCCAGCAGCTGAGAGAGTGTCACTTCTTCCGGGTCGCCCGTTCCTGTCGAGTTGCGCCCCAGAACACGCTGATTGGCGATGTTGGCCAGCTTGGCCAACGTCACGGCGTCGTTCTCGATGCCGGAAGTCGCGACCTGGCCGAACCCCAGCGTGGTGCCCGAGCGTCTCAGCACCTGTCCGTCCGACGACGCGGCGATGTCGTCCGGCGTCCCCGACGTGTTGGCGAACCGTCCGATCACCGAGTACGCGGCTGAGTCGCGAAGCTTGGCGTTCGTCACGGCGGAGTTCTGTATCTTCGCCGTCGTGACGGCATCATTGTCGATTGTCCAAACCGTTCCGCCGGAAGAGACTGTGATGTCTCCCTTGTCGCCGTCGCTGACGCCGCCGCCCCCAGTCCCATTCGACGCCGCCGTCAGCCGGCCTTTAGCATCGACTGTGATGTTCGCATTCGTGTAGCTGCCCGCAGTCACGCCCGTGTCGGTCAGCTTGGCGGTTGTGATCGCCTCGTCCGCGACGCCCGACGTTGTGACCTGGCCGAACATCAGTGTCGATCCGCTCCGCAGCAGCACGTGCCCGTCGGTCCCGGCAACGATGTCTCCAGGGTCTCCACTTGTGTTCGCGGAACGACCGATAACCGATAGCCCGGCTGAGTCGCGGAGCTTGGCGTCCGTGATCGCGTTGTCGTCGACCGTCCAGACAGTCCCGCCGCCAGAGACGGTCACATCCCCTTTGTCGCCATCAGGAACGTAAGACTTCGGGATTTTCTGCAACACAGGGTTATCTACCTTTCCGCATCAAGCGATTCCAGTTGCCCGTCGACTGCCGCACTACCGGATAAACGCCTCGGTGCAGACGCTTATGAACTTCGCCGCGACCTGCGGGACAATGGCATTGCCGTAGGCGCGCAGTCGTCCCATTCGCGCGGGAACCCCATTAGCCAGCGGGAATGTTCCGGGTTCAACTGCCCGCAATTTCCCGTCGCGGCACTGTATCCATTCGGCATCCCGCCAGACACCATCCAGACCTGTCTCCCGAGGTGCCCGCTTATTTTGACATTCGCCACTTCGCTGCGATCCTTCCAGTCCCTGGCCGTCGGCGTTGCCCATACGGCCAGGTTCGCCTGTCCGGGCAATGTCAAGCAAATGCGCTTGTTCTCCCCGCTGCGGCAATAGACGCTCATTGGAGCATGCCACAAACCATAACCGATGCCTGATGTGCGGCGCGCCGACGCACGCAGCAGCAAGTACCGCCGACCCGACGGAGTAGC
Source organism: Nitrospira sp. (assembly GCA_024331095.1). Taxonomy (GTDB): domain Bacteria; phylum Nitrospirota; class Nitrospiria; order Nitrospirales; family Nitrospiraceae; genus Nitrospira_D. The sequence goes on from JANDJE010000060.1 coordinate 1,315, forward strand.
CTTCTCCTTCCAGGTCATTGTAAACAATATCGAGCCATCCGCTGCCAATTGATGCTTCAACCTGCTCTCCAAAAACGACTGGAGGCGCGCACTGCCTGATGAGCCTGAACCACTCGGGCCACAGATGGCGGTCATCTCGCACTCCTTTTCGATTTCCAGCAACACTGAATGGCTGGCACGGGCATGAGCCGGTCCACACCGGCTCGCTATCAGGCCATCCGGCCAATCTCAAAGCATAGCTCCACCCGCCGATCCCTGCGAAGAAATGGCACTGAGCGTATCCGCTGAGATCGCTGCTCCTGACATCCAGGATACTTCTTTCGTCCACGTCGCCAGGTGCTATTTTTCCGGCAGAGATCAAATTGCGCAACCACTGCGCGCAAAATGGATCGCATTCGTTGTAGTAAGCCGCCTTCACGTTGCGTTCTACGCCGCGTTTAATCTTGCGAACTGACGCCGCGCCAACGCCAGCCCCGCCGTGCTTCGACCCACTCTCATCCTCCATCTTCGACATAACCAGTCTACGAAATGCTCCAAACGTGGACGCGCGTCGGATCGGAGGCCCCCGCTCCATTGCGGAGAATGTACAGCCGCCCCTGATCGGCGCGATAGACGCCTTGTCCCAACTCGCGATGCGTCGGCGTAATCGTTCCGCCAACGGAATAGAAGTCCGGCTTGTGCACCGCCTGAGGCGAGATCACGCGACTCTCCGATGCCGCCGTGACCGCCTCGCTCAGCGGCACAAACCACATCTTCGCCTTGTAGTTCTCCGCGTGATAGCCGCGCGTCGCCTCGATCCCCAGACACGGATTCGGCGGATTGATCAGCGAGGTCAGATTGTTATTGAACGTGACGCCGGCCGGCGTGGTGTCGTTGTGCGAGTTCTGGTTCCCGTACCACGAATACCCCTGCGTCCTCCGGCCCCAATACAGCAGCGTCTCGCCGATCACGACCATCCCGTCGTTGTGGTCCGCTTGCTGCCACGACGAGACATCAATGATCGTGTTGACCTCGTAGCTGGGAACGCTCGGCGGATTCGCGTTGTTGTTGCCGAAGATATGCCTCTCGTTGTACGTCGTATCGGAATCGAACCCCGAGTAGCTGTAGCCGGCTGTCCCGACGAGCCGCGGCCAGTTGAGCAGCGTCGTCATCGGAACCTCACTGCTGGCCGGCAGGTCGTAGGGATCGGCGAATGAGACGAGACCCGGACCCCACGGCCGCGCGCTGTGTCCCGACTTGCCGCCATAGCCGATGAACCTCCGACCCGTGACGGACTGCAAGGACGCCGGCGCGAACTGCGTCACCATCTGGCAGCGCGGCATCAGATCAACCGGCGCTTTCCACGGCCCGCGCCGCTCGATGGTCGACGTTGTGTCGTTGAGCGTCACGAACACCAGAAAATGCGGGTACGCGCCGGGGTTCACATAATACGACCCGTACGTGCACCACAGACCGTCGCGTTCCGCGTCCCACAGGAGACCCTTCATCAGGGTCACGCTGCCGGCACCGACCTGGAGCACATTGCCAGTCGTGTTGATCTCTCCCCAATTGCGCACCAGCGCCGCATTCTCGCCGAACGACTCGGGGAACTGAATCTCCAGCAACGGGAACCGAGTCTGTCCGCTGTTGCCGATGGTGAACCACGTCCCGCGACTCGGCGAATAGGCCAGTGCCCGCGTCGTGAAGGCCAGTGTCGCCGGGATGACGTAGTGTCCCAGATAGGTGAAGCTCGACGGCGAGACGGTCGAACCGCCGGAGCCGGAGCCTCCGCCGCCCGGGTCTTCGGGATTATTGGGGACCGCGGTGGACGGATAAACCTTCGAGATCGTCATGGCATGCCTTTCCGCGTGGCGAGTGTACCGGGCGGCTCTCATCCGCCTCGACGATCGCTCGCAGCGTTCCTTGAGATGACATGATCGCGGCTGGGAGCAGTCGCGTCAATCGGCGGCGTCGGCTGCATCCGTGCCAGCCTCTCATGGCTGTCCGACGCCGCCTGATTCTGCACCGAAAATCCGCTCCTGATCCTCGCGCGTCTTTCCGGCGTAGGGCTTTCCTCCATCGGGCGGCTTTCGCGTCTGCATATAGGACAGATCGTCTCCGTTCACGATCACGCGCCCCAGCCAACGCCCGAAGGTCAGGCTCTTGGCGATATCCTCTCCGATGGGGATCGCCACAGCGCACGGTTTCCCGAGGGCTAGAGACCGCAGATGGTCCCGCGAACGCATGCCTTCGGGGTTGTCCTCCATGATCGTGCGGCCTGTTTTTCGGTCGATGACAGCCTCTCCGTCGCGGAGCACAGGCCGCTTCAACTCTGGGGCCCAGCAGTCGACAAGCCGCACCTTCAGAAGATAGCGGACCTCGACGGTCAGCGTATCGCCATCGTGCACCTCGACGACACGCCCGGGAAGACAGACTCCGAGCGGAGGCGGGTCCGCGGCCGCCAGGAAGCCGGCCAGCAGAGCGAATGCCAGGCATCTAGGCATGGTCGGACAGCCACGAGGCGATAGAGATCAGTTTGACCGCCGACAGCAATGTCTTGGCCACAAAAAACAGGTCCGCCAACACCTCGGCCGCACCCGAAGGAAAGACGATTTCCATGTCCAGCCCTCCGCTACTTCTTCCGGCAGGTCTTGCCATGACGCGCGGCCGCTTTGTCGGCGGCATGGTACTCTCGGGCCACTTTCTGCGGTACGCCGACCTTCTTGGCGAACTCTTTGTCCTTCGCGGCGGCGGCCATCAGCTTCTTCTGCTTTTCACTACGACTCGGCATCACGACTCCTCGGTGGTCTCCTTGGGAGGGGTGAACGCGCCGGCGCGCCGCGCGAATTCCTCCCAATTGTCTCGGTTGATACGAAGGAAGCGCCTGTAGATTCCCTGGCGGTTCAGCATCCGCATGAGACGCGCCGGGGAGTAGCGGGACGAGTTGTCTTTATTGACCATCCCGGCCGTCTCCAGAATCTGATGGACCGCCGAGGAACAGAAGAGCTGGTATCGCCGCTCCTCGGGGAGCAGGAAATCGAACCGCGACGCGATCCTTGTGCCGCTGAGCAGGGCCCCGCTGTAGTCGTAGCCGGCACCGATCATCACCAGCCTCAGCGCCAACTTCTCCATCCGATGCCTCTGCAAGGGGTCTGGCTCCGCCCCCGCGGCAGGCTTCCAGATGTCGACGAACCCCCCGTCCCGGATGCAGCTCCCGATCCGCTCGTGAGGGTTCGAGAACTGAGCGCCGCTGACGCGGGTGCCGGCGAACAGGCAGTCTGTGGCGTTCCGCGAGGTCGCCTCGAACAACACCAGGTGTCGGCCGTGGTCGACGATGATTCCGACGTGGGACGGGCCGAACGTCCAGAAGCGTATCATCAGGCTCAGCCAGTCCGTTCCGTGGAACGCCAAAATATCGCCTGCTTCCAGCTTGGTGTCCATGCCGCCTTCCTCCTTGCTTGCGGCTCAGTCCACGCGCCGTACCTCCGTCGGCACGATCTTTCCGTCCCGCACCTCCAGATCAATCTCAATCTCTTCCGGAAACGCCTCGACCTGCTTCTCCGTGTTGCGCAGCGAGCCGACAAGGAGCGGCCACAGTGACACGCCCCCCGCCGCCAGCCCCGCGACCAGCGCGGCCGTCAGCGCGCCACGCACAAACCCTCCACCCGTGTTGTTGACCGTCGTGGTCGAGTTTCCGGCGAAGCGGCTCACAACATCGCCCGAGCTCATGCCATACCCTTTCGCCTGGGCGGCTCGGTCAATCGCCAGCGACTCGGCGTAATGGTGCAGCAGAATGTGGTTCAGCCAGCCCCTGCCGTCGGCGTTGGAGTAGCCGTTGCCGGGACTCGGCTCCTTGCGCGGACCGGAGGAACGAGCCAGGCTCGCTCCGCGGACCAGAGAGGATAGCCATCGAATCGGCTGGATCATGCCGCTTCTCCCTTGGTAGGGTCCGACATGGCCCGATTCAGGCTCCGGTCGGCTTCCGCCGCACGAGCCGCCTGCTCGCTCAGGACAGATTGGGAACGCGCCATGCGTTCATTGATGCGTGCCATCACCGCGCTAAGACTTTCCTCTTCCGTCTCCAGCGACTGGAGGAACGCCAGCGTCTCCCTCAGGCTGTTCAGCAGGGCCGTCAGGGACGGACCCCGGAGCGTGACATCCCCGCCGCGGGCGATATAGGACAGGTCCATCAGGTATTGAACGTCCGCACGGAGCCTGTCGATTGCCGCTTTCAGCGACTCACTCATGGTGCTGCCTCACGACTTGATCGTCGCGTTCGGGTGGTCCAGGGTCGTCGGCATGCGGCTGGCCGCGTTCAGATCGGCGTAGCCCATCGGGTTATCGGAGCGGAAGAGCTGCTCCAGCCCAAAGTACCCCAGAGCGCGATTGTCGAACGCGGCACCGTCCCGCTGACGCGCCGTCGCCAGATTCGTGTCGTCGCGCCGCCGCGCAATCGACTCCGCGAAATCAGCAGCAAACAAATCCTGAAGTTTGTCCATAGGGCACACTCCATGTCCTTTCTGGTGGTTCGCGCCAGCCTACCTGACATCGGCAGGCTTCTTCTGAGGGTTCGCCCTGACGCGAATTGTTCCCTTGTAAGTCTCTTCGGTCGGGTTCCGTTTCGACAACTCCGCCATGATCTCTTCTTGAGAGCGGCGCATCTCAGCACGCAGGGCGTCCAGCGACTGACGCCACTGCGAGACCTCCGAGTCGATCCGCCTCTCGATGCCAAGAATCCTTTGCTCCAGGGCCTCGCCGCACCGACAGGACTCAGCCGGCCCTCTCGTGGGTGGTGTGGGTGTGGCGGGTGGTGTGGGCTGGGCGGGCTGGGTGGTTGGTGGGAGAGGGTTCATCGCTTCCCGGTCGACAATGGCCGGCGTGCTCCGCAGTCCCCAGCAGAACCCCCAGTGCTTGATGCAGGCTTTCTGGATGTCTGTCATTGGGGTGAAGACGATGCCGCCGTCGAATCGGCCGCTGATCACTCCCACAAGCCGGCCCTGGTACAGAACAGGGCCTCCGGACTGTCCGTCGACGGGGCTGTTCCCGAGGGCCATCCCGCCGCTGCGGTATTTCGCACGCCCTTTGGACGGCTTGCCGGCATAGGCGTAGCCCATGAAGCAGACCTCGGCGTCCAGAGGCGGCATCTCCGCGGAGACGGGCGTCACCCGGAACGGGTAGTCCGAGTGGAACGCCAGCACCGCCACGTCATCCATGAGCCGCTGGACCTGGCAGGAGACCCAGCGCGTGCCGTCGTAGAGGCTGACGCGCTCCGTCCCGGCGGAGACGACGTGATCGGCGGTCAGGGCGATCCAGCGCCCCGAGTCGTCCGTCCGGTCGATGATGACGGCGGTGCCGAACTGTTGGACCGACTCAATCGAGCACCCCAGCGGGCCGCACGCTTTCTTGGCCGACTCGATGCAACGAACCAGGGCCATGTCCGCTTGCAGCGGATCGCTGATCGCCAACAGAAACACCAGCAGAACGAGCCGACCCATGGCGCACCCCCGGGGTCTGGTGCATTATCCGCCGCATCACGGCGCGCGGTCAATAGTCTTCTTGTCGGCGCTCTCTTCGAGACGGACGAGCCGGTCGATCATCCGGGCCATGCGCTCCTTGTCTTCACGGAACGCTTCCGTGACGATCTTTACGGTCCGTTCGTGACTCTCTTCAGACCGCTTCAAAGCCTCCGCGCCAACCCGGGCCGCCTCGACGGCAGCCCTTTCGGTTCCCTTCTGGATGGAATCCACGATGATGGGCGTGTAGTAGGTCGGTATCCCGACCATCGCAGCGAAGACCATCAACAGCAGCGCGTTGTTGAACCCAAGAGACGTAAACCACCCCGTGAGGCGATTGACGGGGTGGTTCGGGTTTTCCAGGTGTCCGTTCAGACCCATCACGAACCTTGCGCGATCAGAAGATCGGGATTTTCCATTGCACAAGGATTTCGCTGCTGGTCTCGCCGCTCGTCCTTGGTGACACGGCATAGCCGAGTATGCCCGCAGCCATGCGGTAGGCTTCCGTTATGTTGGACATAGTGACGTTGGCCACGCGTCCAGCCCCATTGTGGTCTGTCGATCCTGATCCGAACGTTCCGGCGGCGACCAGTGGAGCTCCTACGGAGATATCGCCGTTGAAGTCTCCTGACGCTGCGGGGGTCATCCCAGGAGCCACGCCTTCCAGAACGCACCATGCGATGTCGTTGTTGGCGACGCCTCCTGACGGAAGGAACGGATCAAGCAGGACGACGCGAAGGGCAGCGGCAGTTGGTCCGTGATAGCCCGTGAAGGACTTGACGGAACCAAGGCCGCTGGTCGTGGCGAGCTGCACCAGACGCTTTCCGTAGAGCGTCGTCCCGGACGTGTTGCGGAGAGCAACGCATTTCAGGGTGCTGCCGATCTGACGTGTGCGTGCGCCGGAGGCCAGGCTGGAGACCTTGGTCCAGGACGGGAACATCACGACGAGGCCCAACACCTCGTCGTTGATCAGATTGCCGTCGCCGTCCGTCCCCTTGAGGGTGGTTCCCAGTTCGAATTTCGGATTGACGGTCGAAAAGGCGCTCATTCGATCCTCCCTGGTATCCGGTGATCACATGTCCGTGTAGGGCATCAATTTGACGGTGTTCCTCGGAGAGCGGAAGCACAGGTTCCCCAGGTTGACCACGGCGGCCTCGACCCGCTGGGTCACATGGTTGTACTTGAAGTCTTCGGCTTTCGCCTTCACGATGGAATCGTAGATATTCCGAAGTTCGATGTTGTCGGCGTTGATGCCGTAACCCCAGCGGGAGTTGATCGAGTTCTCGTAGGTCACCTCGATTCCGTCGAGGTGGATCACATCGTCGAATCCAAGGGCTCTCAGTCCGGTATTCGAGGAGACGATGAGCCGCTCCTTGCCGGCCTGAGACATCTTGAACTGGTAGTAGAGATCGTTGCTCAGCAGGAACAGGTTCATCTGCCGACCCCCCAGGGCGGTCCGGTACGACTTGGTGACGGCGTACCGCATGGCCTCCTCCCCCTTGGAGCGGAACGTGTTGTCCGCCCCGCTGAAGGCGGTGCTGGAGTAGTTCACGATCAGAGGGGTGACGCAGGCGAACTCGGGGTCGTCATTGCCGTTGGGCCAGACCTGGCCGGCCTCGTTATCTCCGCCGTAGGCACCGAGTTGCGTCGACAGCCCGGCGTAGTTGTCGCTCGGGTAGGCCACGATGTCGGCGTTGTTGGCGGCCCGCTGCGCCCCGGTCGA
>JANDJE010000061.1 GCA_024331095.1 Nitrospira sp.
GAACCGGTAATCGCAGAGCCCGGTCTGCCGAAGCTCGTACAGTTGCCGGTCCGTCAGCCCACCGAGCGGCGACCGCAAGAGACCGGCCCAGGCGACCTCATCATGGGGATGATCCAACACGCGTAACAGATTGACCAAGTCGATCACTTCTTGGCGCCGGTAGAAATGTTTTTCCCCCTCGATCACGTAAGCGATGTCATGCCGCCGCAACGCGTCCAGATACGCATCGGCCTGCGTGAGTTTCCTGAACAACAAGGCCACGTGACCCGGGTTGATCGACGGGTTGCTCAGCACCTCGTCCGCCAGCCAGCGCGCCACCATTTCGCCATCGGCCCTTGTCGCCTCCGCCGCGTCGAAGGAGACATCCGGTTCCCGAGGAACCACCACATGAAACCGCACACCCGGCTCGATTGACATGGCGCCTCGCGGCCGACCGGCCTCCAACGGCACGTTCGCGGGTTGGACCAACGGCCGCCGCTCGAACAGGCGATCAAACACGCCGTTCACCGGTTCCAACAGAGCGGCGTCGCTGCGAAAGTTCGTCGTCAAGTTCAGAACCGCGCCTCCATCCCTTTCGATCTTTTCGACCACTCGGTCAAAGGCCTCGATGTCCGCTCGACGGAAGGCATAGATCGACTGTTTCGGATCGCCGACGATAAAGAGTTTGCCCGGCTCAAGCGACAGGTCCTGCCAGCGAGCCGCGCTTTCCCCAAGCCGTTCCGACAGAGCCAGGACGATCTCGTACTGGACGGGGTCCGTATCCTGAAACTCATCGACCAAGATCGCCCGATACTCCCGCTTGATCCGCTCGCGGACGGACGGATGGTCATAGAGCAACGTTCTGGCGCGAGCCAACAGTCCGTCGAATGACAACCAGCCCTGCGTGACGAACGTGTCTCGAACCTGCCGGACCAGGGGAAGAAGCAGCGACAGAAGGTCGTGAAACACGCTTTCATCGACCGCCAGCAACTGCTGCGCCGTCTCAATCAGGGTAGCCGCCTCGTGAAAATCTTTCTCGTCCCACCCCGCCACGCTGTTGCCTACGTCTTTTTCGAGCCACCGCCGCTCCTCCGTCGACAATCTCCGCAGGCCGGCCGGACCTTCTTCCGCCATCAGCTTCATCAGTGATGCGGCGGCCGCCACCATGTGTTCGACCTTTCGCCGTTTCAGCCGGTCGTGGATTTGCAACAACCGTCGGGCTCGCTCCTGCTGCTGCCGCAGCCACCGGACGACGGCCTCTGGCATCGCATCGGACGAGACCTGCCGTTGAAGGGCATCGAGATCGACCAATTCGCCGCAGAGGGCCCTGGCCATGTCTCGAATCGAATCCGGAGAAACCGATGTCAACACCCGCCGCCATAGACGATGATGGGGGCCGGATCGGCTCAGCTCTCGGTCCAACCAGAGATCCCACAGGGCGGTGAAGTGCTCGTCGAATCGCTGACCGTCGTCCTCTCGAAAATCGGGATCGACGCCGCTCTCCAGGGCATGGAGCCGCAGCAGATGGGCCGCGAAACCGTGCAACGTGCCGATTTGCGCCTTTTCAAGATCGGCGAGCGCCGCCCGAGCCAGCGTGGCGACGGCCTCCGAATCGAGACCGTAGCGCGCTTCAAGCTCGCGACCGGACAGGGCCCCTCCGCCGCTCGACCGCATCGACGCGGCCGCAGAATGACGGGCAAGAACGGTCAGTCGTTCGCGCAACCGCATTTTCATCTCCGTCGCGGCCTTGTTGGTGAACGTCAAGGCGACGATTCGTATGATCGGGGTCGGCTCGGGCTGCCTCATGAGCAGGTTCACCAGCCGATTCACGAGCAAGGTCGTCTTGCCGGTTCCCGCCCCGGCGATGACGACGACGTTGCGATCCCACGTCGTCTCCGCCGCCTCCCGGGCGGCGCGGTCCGGGATCACGCGAGCCGGCATCGAAGAACGATCACTCACCGTCCACCTTCTGTTTCCGCATCGCCCTCAGCGATTTCGGTTCGGCCGCACGATAGGCTCTCCACCACGTGGGGCCATGTTCCCGCCGGCACGCAGGCCGGTAGAGACAGCCGTCGCAATAGCCGTCCGGCAGAATAAAAAACCGCCCGGCTCGAATACCATCGATCAAGGCGCTCAAGGTCTTCCGAATCAGGAGACCGGTCTCGGATGACCACGAAGGTCTCTCGAACGTCGAGCGGCTGACGCTCGGCGCCCACTGAGGCGCAAGGAAGAACAACTGCACCAGGTCGGGCGAAGAAGATCCCTGCACGGAGAGGCAACTGTAGAGCGGCGGCTGCAATCGGTAACCGCGAATCGCCGACTGCACGAGATTCCGGTCTTCCGACTTCATGGCCGAGCCCATCTTGAACTTATAATCGATGACGCGCAGGGCTCCCGAAACCCGATGCCGATCCAGCCGATCGACCCGGCCCCGAATTTTCAACGGCTCCCCGCCAAGAGTCTCCGGAACGACCCCTTCTCCCTCTGCCTCAAATGCAATGGGGCTGTACGGCTGCTCGGCCTGCTCCGCTTCATCCGCCTCCACCGCCCCGCGCACAAGCTGACAGACCGTCTCTTTGGCCATTTCCCAGAGAAGATAAGGGCCGACCCCTTGCCGACTCTCCAGATCGGCCGCGGCCCGTTCGACGGACGAAGCAACGATTCCTTTCAACTCATCCTCCTTCACCCGTTGAATCGGCCATCCGGCTTGCACGAGCCGCTCGTAACAATGCCGCAGCACGGCATGACAGAGGCTGCCGACAAGGGCGGCGTCCGATCCCGGCTCGATCACCAGCCGGCTCGCTTCCAGCCGCAGGACGTCGGCGGCGAAATACTGAAAGGGACAACGGGCATACCGTTCGAGCGGAGTCGGAGCCATGCCCTGATCGAGCAGTCGTCGCCAATGGGGTTTCAGAGATCCCGTCAAACCATCACACTCGTTCAGCTCATGCTCGTCCGCCTCGATACGGCCAAGAGCCTCGACCGCATGCCGAAACGTTTCCCCATCGCGACCCAGGGCATCAATCAGATCGGCCGGGTCTCGACCGTTCAAAGCCGACCATTGGATGAGATCGGAAGGCGGGATGAAGAATCGCTCCGCTGGCCGCTGTTTCACTCGCTCCGTCAACCGACGTGGAACCGTATCTCCATTGGAATGTTCCGCTCCAAACAGCCGGGCGACGTCGTCAAGATAGGGCGACGCGGCCAGCATGCGGCTCGATTCATCGGCTCGTTGATAGGAGAGATACAGTCGATGACGCGCCGAGCGGCAGGCGAGATGGAACAACAACCGCTCTTCTTCATAGCCGGACAGTTTTTCGTCGATCTTGAATCCCAACGTGGCATCGAGCACGCGACGGTGTCGGTCCCGCAGAAATCCGTCCTCTCGGATGGAGCGAGGAAAGATTTGATCGTTCAGTCCCAAAAGGAACAACGCCTTGAACGGCACCCCGCGGGCGGCCATCACGTCCGTTACTGTCACACCAGATCCCGAGAGGGGAGAGACGGGCACCGTGGTTTTTTCGACGGCGCGTGTCAGCAATTCGACGAACTCAGCCCAGGTCAGTTCTTCATTGAGCGGCTCCAAGTCCGTGAAGGTGCCCCAGAGACGATCCAGAGCCGCCCACGTCGTCATCTGATCGACGGCGAGCGGATCTTCGGCGCTTGCTCGAGAATCGGGACGACGGATGCGCCGCTCAACCAGGGTTCGACAGGCCTCCACCAGCCGACCGATCATGCCTTTGGACGGCAACGTGGAACAGTCTTCCATCAGCTCGGCGACGACTTGTCGGAGCAATGTGAGCGTTTCCGGCGCAATCGCCGAAGAATCGAGCGGGCTCTCCTCGTCGCCCAGCGCCAAACTTTCTCGGCCGACCCGCCTCAGTCGGTTCCATTCGTCCGTTCCGCGAGTGATGCGCAGGGCCTGAACGGCGAGTCTCCACTGCTCCGGTCGGTAGGCCGGCGACCGGTCATCGCACAGAGTGGTCGTGTAAAAGGGAGACGTCACGACGTCGAGCACGAACGGAGCATACCAGTCGTTCAACGGCAACGAGAGGATCTGCAAGATGACTTTGCACGTCGGCTCTTCCATCAACGACCGAGCGGCCGTCGTACAAAACGGCACCCGATGGCGGTCAAAGACCGACCGGATGTGCGGCCCGTAGGGATCAAGGGTGCGGGCCACGACGCCGATCTCGCCGAATCGATAGCCGTTGGTTTCGACCAACTCAAGGATCGTGCGGCAGGCCGAGGCCAACTCTTCTTCAGGGCCGATCACGTTCCGGATAGCAAGCTGAACCTCTTGGCCCGCATCGGATGACGTCGGCTTAGGTCCGATCTCCCTGTCAACCGTCGCCGCCAACGGCCTGATGCAGCGATCGAAGAAGCGCCGCGCAAAATCATAGGCCGGCTCATCTTCCAACGGGAAGAACAACGTCGTCTCCTTGGCGCGGCTCACGGCCTCGAAGAACGAGAGCTGGACCTGGGTCAAGTCGTAGAATCCGTAATAAAGCACTGCTTTGAACGGCCGGAGAAACGAAGAGGTCGGCATCAGGGGGGTCAGACTCTCGGCGAGGTCATTTTGCGTTCCGACCCCCAACGTTCGACCGGACTCCTTGACGGCCGCGTAGAGGGCCACGAGCGATTCGAGCCACCCTCGATCATCGTCGTCGAAACAACCCTCGCGCAATCCCCGTATCATATGGTCGGGATCGACGAGCGCGTCTTTCAAATCGCGAATCGTGGCCCAGAGGGCGCCCCAGGTCCCCGCCGTGCGTCCAAGTCGCTGAAACGGCTCATGCCGCGAGAGCCGGTGGCAAACCAGATAACGAATCACCTGTTCGAAAAACAACTCATCGACGACGCGAGGCAACGCATGATCGGACATTCTTTCGTCCGCCAGACGGAGGGCGAGCTGATGGAAGGTCAAGAGGTGCAGGTTCAGCAGCGACAGTCGGTGTTCGACGGCCAGCAGAGTCCGAAGACGGTCGGCCAGCGGATTGGATGGAACAACGATCGCGAGCGGCGCCAAGGGATCGTCGGCCTTGAACTGCCTGACTCGATCAACCAACGCGGATTCGAGAATGGGATGGAATCGACCGGTGACGACTTTCAGCATGGGAGGAGTCGGGGCCGTCAGGGGATAGAAAGGCGTGAGTCAGAAGGCATAGCGCTCACGGCCTCCGCGAATCGACCGCCGGCGAACACCGTATGACGAACCGTCAGCCGGTCTCCGGCCCCAGCAGTTCGCCGTTACAGTCCACGCAGGCCCAATCGCCGTCGACAAACGACATGGGATCGCCGCAGATCGGGCAATCGGGCGGCGGCCCCTTGTCAAATCGAGGAAGGACCGGCAATTCAATATCGTCTTCATCCATGATGTTCATCCTTCCCGCTGTTTGAGTTTCAACTGCAGGGCCTTTTCCGCGCTTTCCCGGCTCGGCACGCCGACGAAGGTCAGCCGACCATCGATGATGGTGGCGGGAACCGCGCGGACCGCATGACGTTCGGCCAGCTCCTGCCCGTCTTTGGTTGCGATATCAATTTCGCGATAAGAGAAACTGTATTTCGTGCGCAATTGCTTCCACAGACTTTTGGCCGACGGACAGGCTCCGCAACTGGACGAGACGAGCAACGTAATGTTGGGCATGGTCTTTTCTTCTTCAAGCCAATCGACGAGGAAATCTTAGCACCCGCTGAAAAGCCCGTGCAAGGTGCGGAACCAGGACCGTTCAGGGAGAGCGCCGTGCCCGCACTGTCACATGCTTCACAATGCGAAACCCTCGCATGCGGACATCGCGCAGGATGGCACGCCGGACCTCCTGAGGGAGGGCCTCCGGAGCATGGACGCCGGTGAGGTTACGAGGGAAATGTTTCACAAACAGCGACGCCATGCGCGCCGTCGCCCACGCAATGGGCGACCGTAACTCCCCCTGTCGATACAGCAGGGACAGGCTCGGCATGGTGGCGTCCCAGCGAATCGACATCCGGCGGCCGGCTTTGACGCCTTCAACAACCACGGCGGCCGCAAAATGCGCATTGTGAAGAATGCCCCGCCGGATCAGACGATCGACCGTGCCCGGCGTCGGCGTTCGGGGGAAACGAGCGGCAACCAGCCCTCGCGATTTTCTGAGCTTTCCCTGGCGGTACCATCTTCGCAGACGCTCGATATCCGATCCGCCGATCTTGGCATCCATCGACCGGAGCGGAATCACATGGGGAAGCGTGACCACTTCGTCTTGAGCCGCCAGCATGACCGGCACCGAACCGATCGGCGCGGGAAAACGAAACATTTCACGTTCGCCGAATCGTCGGCCGAGCAGAAACCTGCCGTCGCGATAGAGACGGGGGCGCGAAACAGCCTCGTCAAAAGACACTTCCGCCGACCATTGCGACACCGGTTGCTCGCTTTCGGTGGATTCATAAAGCCGAACCCGAACGGCCTCGACCTCATCGAGTGAATCCGCGGCCGCCGCCGCGAGAAGATTGGTCAGCCCCGGCGCAACCCCGGCGGTAATGACGGCCGTCCGGCGCTTCTCCATGAAACGGCTGGTGAACTGCAACTGCTCCGCGCGAAAGGGGCTCTTCGTCAGATGAGCGGCCGTATCGAGATAATGGGCCCGGATATGGAGCGCGGCACGGAGTGTTGTCCGATTACAGACAGACGGCAACATGTTGACGATCAACTGGGCTCCCCGTGAGGCCTTGATGATGCTCCACCGATTGCGCCCGTTCACCCGCTCGACGGCGACCGGTACCGCCGTCCCTAAGAAACGGCGAGCCCGTTCCGGATCGCGGTCCCCGCAGGTCACATGATGGCCCTGGCGAAGGAGAAGTTTGACGAGGTAGGAACCGGTGGCGCCGACTCCAAGCACAAAAATACGCATGGGGTCGGGAGCTTATCACATCCGGCCGGCTCTGAGACCTGAAGCGCGACCGAAGGGGCGTGGAAGCTGAACCAACGGAAGTTAGGATCTCGCGACAAAATTTCGTTTCAAACGCCCCCGCACCTCTTCGCTCAGGCGCTGCTTAGCCGCGCCTATGACCGGAAGATTTTCTCTCAAGCGAAACAGCTCTCTAAACCTTGTGCTCACGCAAGAATTTCCATAAAGACGCCGGAAGGATCGGCCAAAACCCTGAAGTTGACATCAACCCGACCAGTCCCCGACAATACCCCCCACGCATGCTCCCCCAAAAGAGCCTGGGCACCGAGACACCCATGCACCCGATCCGAGCCTTTAGGATGATCGCATTGGCCGAGGGCACGTCGTTCGTCATTCTGCTTTTCATCGCCATGCCATTAAAGTATCTGATGGGCCTGCCCCTGGCCGTCAGAATCGTGGGATCGATCCACGGGATTTTGTTTCTGCTCTACGTCGCCAGGCTGGCCAAGCTCCGAACTGCCTATCAATGGGACAACAGATTTTGTTTCCAGGCCTTCATCGCGTCGATCCTCCCCTTCGGCACGTTCGTCTTCGACAAATATCTCCGCGAGAAGGAAACCGCCCTTCAGCGATAGGGGGAGCCTCGTGCTCTCTCTCGTGGCCGCGCATTCAGTCCGCTATCTGACAAACCGGCTGTGGCCTTGCCGAACCTCTCGCTCTCTTAACTCTTCTTTCATTCTTTGCTGACACAACAGTAACCGCCGCCACCTACGGTACCGCCAGATGGTGCTTGCGGACGGTTCTTCCTGGCTGCTCTCTCTCATGCTGTGAGAAAGCGGAGGGAGCGGAAAGAAGGCCGCCGACTGGTAGGCTCTTTGAGCCATATCCCTCAACTGCTCACCCATAACCACTCAATGATCGGAAGGAGGATGAACGTGTTACGACAGGCGATGACGATCGTGATGACAGCCGGTCTGCTCGGCACGGCAACGGTATCCGGTGTGTCGGCCGCGCCGGAATTTGTGAACGGCTTGGCGTTAGACGGAGCCATGCTCGATCGAAGCGGCGGGACGGACGCCAACACCGGCCGGGTCGGTTATTTCTCCGACCTCTACTATGACGCTAAACGAAACCAGTGGTATGGCCTCTCCGACCGAGGGCCAGGCGGCGGCTCGCTGGATTACCAAACCCGCGTCCAGCGGTTTCGCTTGAAAGTCGACAAAAAGACCGGCGCGATCAGCGGGTTCAAAATCCTCAAGACCATCATTTTCAAAGACGAGTTCGGAAATCCCTTAAACGGTCTGGCGCCCACTCCCCCCAGCGTCTTGGGCAACGCCTTCGATCCGGAAGGATTCGTGATCGATCCTCGCAACGGCCATTTCTATGTATCGGATGAATACGGCCCCTCCCTCTATGAATTCGACCGCAAGGGACGCCGAGTCCGCTCGTTCGTCACTCCCGCGAATCTCATCCCTCGCAACGCCGCCGGAATGCCTAACTATGCTGTCGACAGTGGCAATACAGCCGGCAAGCGATCAAACCGAGGATTCGAAGGGTTGGCCATCAGCCCAGATGGAACCTACGTCTATGC
>JANDJE010000062.1 GCA_024331095.1 Nitrospira sp.
TCGGCGTCGTCCCAACTCACGTTCACGACCGGATGGTCCTCGATGCCCGGGAGGGGACGACGGTTCTCCCATAATGTGGCGGCCGGATTAGCATTGGCCGGCTCGCGATGTCCGGTCGCCGCGACAAACTCGGCATAGGCGCGAGTCGTGACTTCCGTGCGGTCGAGATAGAACCCGCTGATGTACACCCGTCGCTCCGGGCGCTCGTCGGGAAGGCCGTCGCTTCCATCAGGGGTTCCCATCGTAAACTCCCCGGCCGGGACGAAGATCATGTCGGTGTGAATCTCGGAGCCGACAGCTGAAGGTTGATGGCAGACGGCGAAGAGGGACAATAATGCAAAGAGTGCGCGATGAGCCATCACCGTCGTGTGATGCCGCAGGCCTTGACGACCGCGTCGCGATACCGGAGCCATAGCGACAGACTCTTCTTGAGGCAGGCGATAACGGCCCCTTGGAGCCGTGGCGGCGTGTAGTTGACGACCATATCGTACGCGTCGTGGCGATGGCCCGCTTCGACTAACTGATGGGCACGAATCAGGTCCATGCAATCCGGGGAAAGTCCGTGGAATCGCACGAGCGGATGGTTCTGAATCGTCGCCTCGATCTCCTCCGTGCTTTTCGGTTTGGAAGGTTCCAATATCTCTTTGCGATCCTTCACGCTGCCTTCGACGAAAATCGTGAGCGTTGCCGCGCCGAGCACCCATTGGCAGTGGTTTGACATGCGATCGAGCCATGCTCGGTACACCCGACTGGCGGGCAGCGGACGGATACGTTCGAAATCGCGAGCCGAAAAGCCGAGTCCCTCCATCATGGCAAGAAAGAGCTCGGGATGGGATTTGCCCAGAGAGAGCCCGCCGGTGTCTTCCTCGTAGATATTCTCCGCCAGCATCCGCCGGACGGGCTGTGGCGGATTTTTCCCGTGAATGCGCGCCAGGAAAACGGGAAAGTCGCGGATATAGACGAAGTATTCCTGCTGAAAATGGACCTTCAATTGTTCCTTCGTAAGGCGGCCGGCGGCAAAATGCTCCCAGGCCCAGTGATGCTTTCCGTCCATAACACGAAGCAGCGCGTCGCGAAATCTCGATGTGGTCATGCGAGCGTCCATCCTGCCTTGCCTTCTTCGACCGCCCATCGCTACAATTCGCCTGACGCGGGGGCGCCGTGAGTCCGATTACAGTTCAGAATCCAGACGAAATCTTGAACCTGCTGGCCGACGTCGCCCTTCGAGGGGCCGGTTTTACGACCGAGTCCCTGTTGGATTACGTGCTGGAAGAAGGGTTCACGGAGCCGATCTTCCTGGGTGCCAGTGGCGAAGACCCCAACGCTTTTTACAAAGGGCAACCGAACGCCTGGGCGATTTATCAGATCCGCGAATGGAAACGGGTGCTCACCATCTCCGGCGGTGCCGGCAAGGAGCGACGGGCACGGATCACCGAAACACCCTAGCTTTGAGCTGAGTGTAAAGGGGAGCGTGCAAAAGTGCAAACGAACGACCGCTTTCCCCGTCACCCGGCCGTGTGCCGCTCAAGGAGACGTCGATGCGTCTGATTCATCTGACGAGTGCGCACGACGTAGGAGAACTGGCGCTGATTAAGAGCCTGTTGGACGGCAACCGGATCGTGTACGTCGTGCTTGACGAACACGTTAGCAGCCTCTACCCCGGTGTGCCCCTTTGTGTGTCCCGCGTGCTGGTCGAGGCGTCTGAACTGGCGCGCGCGGAAATCCTCTTGAGCCGCCTCCGGCTGTCGATCAGAGAAGCATCCACATAGGCAATCGATCCCGAGTCAGGCCATTCTGAACGTGGAGGTTACGACCCGACCTTGGGGTGCGGTTTCCCCGTTGGAAATTCCGGTGTGCGGCGCTCGCTCGTGCCTTCGTACCAGCCGCCGACGAGAATCCCTTCCTCGAAGTAGAGGTAGCGGTGTTTCACGACCGCGGGGCTTTCCCAATCTTCGAAGATCCATTCCTCCCGTCGTATCCCATCTTTGGTGTATGACGTGTTGATTGTCTGCGGACCTCCCCACGCCTGGAGCACCTGCTCTTTCGACATGCCGACCATGACCCGGTGTTGCTCGATGTGCTTTTGAAAATCCGGGTCGCGGAGCTTGGTGATCAGGGGCCACACGACCATCAATAGGAAAAAGACGACCAGTCCCGAGTAAATGATGATCCGGACCGGTCGACGGCGGATGAAAGATGGTTCTTCTATGCCGGACTCTGCCGGAGCTGTCGAGAATTCAGGCGTCATACAGGTTCCTCAAAAGCGCGCGCATGCTAACAAGGGGGGGTGGGGGAGTCAAGAAAGACCGGAGATTGCCGAAAATAATCATACGGATAGACGAGAGCGATATACTTGTGACGCCATGGCCATGACTGCGAGGCCAGACACGAGATGATCACGTGGGGCATATCCATAGGATGGTGCAAGCCTGTCGTTCACCGACTGGCGACCGTCGTGGTGATCATGGGAATGTTGTACGGTGCCGACGCAGGCGCAGTCACAATTTATTCCTACATCGACGACCAGGGTAACCCCGTATACACCGACGCGCCGGAAACGATTCCGGAGAAATACCGACCACGGGTGAAAACACACGTGCAACCGGACCCTCCGGTGAAACCGGCCTCGATCATGGATTCGGTTCAGCAAACTGTCCGGGACCAGGCGAAGAAAATCCGCTTCACCATGCCCCCGCTACAGTTCAAGATGGAAGGACTGAACCCCGCTCAGTCCCAAATCCTCACCTACGCAGGCGGAGCGGCCTTCGTTCTTCTCGTGATGATGTACCTCAGCAAAAGCCAACTGATGCGGATGCTGGGTTTCTGCCTCTTGATCGCGCTCGGCATCGGCACTCCGGTGCTCATGTATGTGAGCGACGGAGGACCGATGGACACGATGAAGACCAGGGCGACAGCGGCAGGGCAGGCTCAACAGGATCGACTTCAGCGACTCCCGCAGTAGCCTCCTGCAGCGGAGCGAAGCTCACCGAAGGATTACTCCTCGTACTTGGGCACGGGAATTTTCTTGGCCGGCGGCGCCGGCGCGGCGGCCTGTTGCGCAAACTCTGGCGAGTAGGGATTGAGAATCGCTTCGTGCGTATGGCGCTGGCGCTGCTTCACGAGCTGAAGGCTCTGCGCGCTGATCTCGAGCCGATCGATCGTCGCCTTCGGCGTAAGGCGGTCCGGCAGGCCCTGAAGCGAGAACAACTGATAGGCGAGAGTCCAATCGAGCTGCTCCTTTTCCTTTTCCTTCACGATGAATCGTGCTGCCGGGGAGGGTGGGCCTTTGAATAGGAGAATCCAGATGTTCGAGCGGAATGCCGGACTGGCCGGATCCGTCGACGGCCGAAACTCCGGGACCAGTGACGGAACCTCGCTGATCGGGACCGGGGATGAGAATTCGATGTCGACGAGACGGACGTAGAGCGGCCGGTCTTCATTCTGGTCGTTAGGATCCACCGTGTAGCTGAATGAATACCGCACATCGACCCCGTCCCGCTTGAACGTGTAGACGTCCTCCCCGTTCTCGGGGGACACCAGCTTGCTGAAATACTTCTCCCAATCAGTGATGGGGTAATAGGTAAAGACTCGCAGCGCCGATTTGCGGTCCCGTACCGCCTGCGGCATGCCAAGCTTCGCATGTAATTCTTTTTGAGTCAGTCCGAGGAAACCGTCTTCAAAGTATGGCTCGGCTTGGAGCGGAGTCGGGCCGGCGACCCAGAGGAGCGATACCAGAGTGACGGCGGGCAGAGTATGGGGCGTGATCGTGAAGCGCAACGAACTCCTCCACGGAATTATAAAATTATCGTATCGACGGACCGGAATCCAAGTCAAGGAAATCGGTCCGGCTTGCCGGGTGGAGGACCTTCCAGTATGATCCCCTTGCACGCCTCATTTGTGAAACGGAGGCCGGGACTGGGACTGATCTGATGCCGACCACGCAGGAACACTCTATAGACGCATTGCTCAAGGAGCGCATTCTCATCCTGGACGGCGCCATGGGCACCATGATCCAGCAACGGAAGCTGGATGAGGCCTCGTTCCGTGGCGAGCGGTTCCGGGACTGGAAAAAAGACCTGAAGGGGCACAACGACCTGCTGAATCTCACGCAGCCGGCGATCATCGAGGACATCCATCGCCAGTACATCGAGTCGGGAGCCGATATCGTCGAAACAAACACGTTCAATTCCCAAGCGATCTCTTTGGCGGATTATCAGATGGAGGGGCTCGGCTATGAATTGTCCAAAGCCGGCGCGGAGTGTGCCAGGCGGGCGGTCGACCGATCTGTCGCCGCCATCGGTCGACGCTGTTTCGTGGCCGGGGCCATCGGCCCAACGACGAAAACCTCCTCGATCTCAACGGACGTGAATAACCCGGGCGCGCGAGGGACCACGTTCGATGAGTTGGTGCTCGCTTATAGTGATCAAGTCCGTGGGCTGCTGGATGGCGGAGTCGATTTGCTCCTGGTCGAAACGATTTTCGACACACTCAACGCCAAGGCCGCGTTTTTTGCCATCCTGGACGGATTCGACCGGGGCTGGCGCCGGGTGCCCATCATGGCATCGGTCACGTTCATTCAGGCGGGGAGCAACCGCGGCGTCACCGGCCAGACGGTGGAAGCTTTTTGGAATTCCATCTCCCATGTGCCCCTGCTCAGCGTCGGGATAAACTGCGCCTTAGGGCCCAAAGAAATGCGGCCGCTGATCGAAGAATTGTCGCAGATCGCACCGGTGTACGTAAGCGCGCATCCCAACGCCGGGTTGCCCAATCCGCTGCTCCCCACGGGCTTCCCTGAAACGCCGGAATCGCTCGCCCCGCAACTGTGCGAGTGGGCGCAGAACGGCTGGCTCAACATCGTCGGCGGCTGCTGCGGAACGACGCCGGCGCACATCAAATTGATCGCCGAAGCGGTACGAGGTCTCCCGCCGAGGAGAATTCCAGCGATCGAGCCGTACACGCGGTTGAGCGGACTCGAAGCCCTGACCATTCGCCCCGATTCCAATTTCGTGAACATCGGCGAGCGGACGAACGTGACGGGTTCCCCTGCCTTTGCCAAGCTCATCATGAGCGGCGACTTCGAGGCGGCGTTGGCTGTGGCGCGACAGCAAGTGGAAGGGGGCGCACAGATCCTCGATGTCAACATGGACGAAGGCATGTTGGACTCCAAGGCCGCGATGGAGAAGTTTCTGCGGCTCGTCGCCGCAGAGCCAGATATTTGCAAAGTGCCCATCATGATCGACAGCTCGAGATGGGACGTGCTGGAAACCGGGTTGAAGAATGTCCAGGGCAAGGCTGTCGTCAACAGCATCAGCCTGAAAGAAGGCGAAGAAAAGTTCGTTGAGCAGGCCCGGTTGATCCGACGGTACGGCGCCGCGGTGGTCGTGATGGCGTTCGACGAGCAGGGCCAGGCAGACACCTTCGAGCGCAAGACCGAAGTTTGCGCCAGATCCTATAAGCTCCTGACGGAGCGCGTCGGTTTCCCGCCCCAGGACATCATCTTCGATCCGAACGTTCTCACCGTGGCCACCGGTATCGAGGAGCACGCCAATTACGCGGTGAATTTCATCGAGTCGACACGCTGGATCAAGCAGAACCTGCCTGGTGCGAAAGTCAGCGGGGGGATCAGCAACATTTCCTTTTCATTCCGCGGCAACAACGTGGTGCGCGAGGCAATGCACGCCGCCTTCCTCTATCACGCGATCAAGGCCGGGCTCGACATGGGGATCGTGAATGCCGGCCAACTCGCCGTTTACGAAGAGATCCCTAAAGATCTTCTTGAGCTTGTCGAAGATGTGCTGCTCAATCGGCGGCCGGACGCCACGGAGCGCTTGGTGGCGTTTGCCGAAACGGTAAAGCAGAAGGGAAAGGCAGCCATTAAGGACGATGACTGGCGGACGGGAACGGTCGAGGAGAGGCTGACGCATGCGCTCGTCAAAGGCATCACGGACTACATCGACCAGGATACGGAGGAGGCGCGCCGGAAATATCCGACGCCGCTCGCGGTGATCGAGGGACCGTTGATGGCGGGGATGAACGTCGTCGGCGATCTGTTCGGCTCTGGCAAGATGTTCCTCCCGCAAGTGGTCAAGAGCGCGCGCGTGATGAAGAAGGCGGTAGCCTACTTGATGCCGTTCATGGAAGAGGAAAAGAAGCGGCTAGGGAATTACCGGACGCAGGGCAAAGTCGTGATGGCGACGGTGAAGGGCGACGTGCACGACATCGGCAAGAACATCGTCGGCGTCGTCCTCGGCTGCAACAACTACGAAGTGATCGATCTCGGCGTGATGGTGCCCTGCGAGAAGATCTTGGCCACGGCGCGAGAACAGAAGGCAGACATTATCGGCCTCAGCGGTCTCATTACGCCTTCCCTCGACGAGATGGTTCACGTGGCGAAAGAGATGACTCGCGAAGGGTTCGATGTGCCGCTTTTGATCGGTGGAGCCACGACGAGCAAGGCGCATACCGCTGTCAAGATCGCTCCGTCATACCGGCATGCCACCGTGCACGTGCTGGATGCGTCGCGGGCGGTCGGCGTGGTGGGTAGCCTCGTCAGCCCTGTGCATAAGGAGGAGTTCGTCCGGAAGATTCGTGAAGACTATGAACGGGTGCGGCACGCGCATCAGGACCGCGGGGCAAAACCGTTATTGCCGATCGGGCTGGCGCGGGCAAACCGGTTGGCGTCCGATTGGTCCGCCATCGACATCCGGAGGCCATCGTTCCTGGGAGTTCGCACCATCGGAGATCAGCCGCTTGATGAGCTCGCGCCCTATATCGATTGGTCGCCGTTTTTCCACACCTGGGAGCTGAAGGGGCGGTACCCGTCAATATTCGAGGACCCAACGGTCGGGACAAAAGCCAAGGAATTGTACGACGACGCCCAACGAGTACTGGACGAGATCATCCGGAAGAAGCTGCTCTCGGCAAAAGGGGTCTATGGATTTTTCCCGGCCGCCGCCGTAGGCGATGATATCGAACTGTATACGGACGAATCCCGTGGTACAGTTCTGATGACGATCCACACGCTTCGGCAGCAGTCGGAGAAGCCGGCTGGGCAGCCGAACGTCGCATTGGCCGACTATATCGCGCCAAAGGACTCGGGCCGGCATGATTACATCGGCGCTTTTGCGGTCACGGCGGGAATCGGTTTGGACGCACTCTGCCGGCGGTTCGACCAGGACCATGACGACTACAGCTCGATCATGGCCAAGGCTCTGGCCGACCGGTTGGCCGAAGCATTCGCGGAGTACCTCCACAAACGGGTGCGCGCCGAGTGGGGCTATGGCTCAGATGAACAACTGACGAATGAGGACCTGATTCGCGAACGATATCGCGGCATTCGCCCCGCGCCAGGCTATCCGGCCTGCCCAGACCATACGGAAAAGCGACTGTTGTTTGACTTGCTGCAAGTCGAGAAACATGCAAGCATTACGCTCACCGAGAGTTTCGCAATGTGGCCCGCTGCCTCGGTGAGCGGGTTCTACTTTGCCCATCCAGAGTCCAAGTACTTCGCGGTGGGGAAGATCGGGAAGGATCAAGTCGAAGACTACGCCCGCCGCAAAGGCATGCCGGTATCGGTTATCGAGCGCTGGCTGTCGCCGAATCTCAACTACGATCCGAGCTAAGTAACTCGCCGCTGAAACACGATGCGGCGGGGCATGGGTTGACTCCGATTACACCGCTTGCGTTAGCCCAACTTCCGCAGTTCGGTCACCGCAGAGTCTTTTTTTTGCCCACTGCGTTCACGCAACCCCGCGACAGACTGAAGCCCACCTCCGTGAAGTGACGATGTAGTGCCGACCAACTCCATTGACGTGAGCGGGACGCTCAGGACATATGGAGTGCAGAATGTATCTACGCCATACGACACGCCGCAAGGATGGCAAGGTTCATACGTACTGGCGCCTGGTGCGCTCTGTGCGGGTCGGCCGCAAGGTCATTCAGCAGACGGTGGCGCAGTTGGGTGAATTGGATGCCCAGGGCCGTGCCCGCGCGAAGGCGCTGGCCCAGGCGCTCGTCGGGGGGCTCACCCAAGTGGAGCTGTTCACGTCGGAGACCGCCGTGGAGGCGGTCGTCCCGGTCCGTCTGGATCAGGTGCGGCTGGAACGCGGCCGCCGCTTTGGCGACGTGTGGTTGGGCTGGACGCTGTGGCGTGCGTTGCAGCTCGACACGGTCTTGGAGACGCTGCTGCCACCGGGCCGCGA
>JANDJE010000063.1 GCA_024331095.1 Nitrospira sp.
GGCGCAACAGCGGGTCGTCGGCGGCATCGAAGAAGCCGCTGCGGATTTTTTCCGTTTCCATCCCGCATTGCTTCCATCGATGGAGGGAACCTGCCCGGTTTTTCTTTTGATCGGATCAGAACGGGGGTTCTGCGGGGACTTCAATGAATCCTTGCTTGCCGAATTCGACCGGTGTCGAGCGAGGGAAACGGCGGGGAAGGGCGATCCGCTCCCGTTGATCGTGACGGTCGGCCATAAGCTGGCTATGAAGATCGGTAGCCTCAAACCGGATGTGGCGTTAGCCGGCCCCAGTGTGACGGAGGAGGTGCCGTCGGTCTTGGTTCATGTGGTGGAAGCGCTGCAGGAGTTGCAACGCCGCCGCCGTGCCGGGACGCGACTCGATTTGATCGTGTTCTCGCACGGAAACGACGACGGCAACACCAACAATGGCGGCGCCGTTATCGTCCGGCGCCCCTTTCGCGAATTCGGCCGGCCTCGGCGCCTGTCTGCTCACCCCCCTCTCCTCACCATGCCACCGATCGAGGTCGCAACCAAGTTGCTCGAGCACTATCTCTTTGCGGTGCTGCACGAGATGTTCTACACCTCGCTTATGGCGGAAAATCGCAGGCGGTTTCAACACATGGACCAGGCGCTCCAGCGATTGGAGAAGGAGACCGGAGAGCTGACACGGAAGTACTTCGTGTTTCGACAAGAAGAGATCACGCAGGAAATCGCTGTCATCATGTTGAGCGCCGAAATTGCAGCGGGCAATGGAGTTGGCGTAGCGCAATCTGTGTAGGTGCATGACGGGAACGTTGTTCCCCGGAGTCGACGAGCAGAGTTGAAAAGGGGGGGGGAAGGTTACGGCGTGATGCGCGGTCGCACGATGAGGACGCTGCCATGAACATCTTGGTATTCAACAGCGGAAGCTCATCGCTGAAGTTTCTCTTGATCCGGTATCCGGCCGAACCCAAGGGGGTGGGTGGTCAGCTAGGTGCGGCAAGCAAAGGGATTCCCCTGATCCGGGGGATGGTCGAGCGGATCGGCGGCACGGCGACCCTGATGATGACCGGTGGCGGAACCCAAGAACTGATGCGGAAACGGGATATCCCTGATCATCGATGCGCGGTTGAGTGGATCTTCGAATCGCTGGGTCCGCAATCGGTGGATGCGCCGGTGGATGCTATGGGACACCGTGTCGTGCATGGCGGATCGTGGTTTCGAGAATCGGTCGTCATTGATGAGACAGTCTTGGAAAAAATCGCGCTCGTGACGGACTTGGCGCCGCTGCACAACGGGGCGTGCCTCGCGACGATCAACGCGGCGCACGAAGCGGCTCGCGCCGTCTCCGGGACGGATGTGCCGATGGTCGCGGTCTTCGATACTGCCTTTCATCGGACGATTCCGGACCAGGCGGCGACGTATGCGATTCCGGAGGAATGGGCGACGAAATACGGCGTGCGGCGCTATGGGTTCCACGGCATCGCACATGCCTCGTCCGCCGCCGCCTACGCCGAGACTGTGGGACGATCGCTCGAGGGAACCAGGCTGATCACAGTGCACCTTGGGAGCGGCTGTTCGGCGACGGCGATCCGAGACGGTTGTTCGATTGATACGTCCATGGGATTTACCCCAATGGAAGGATTGGTGATGGGAACCAGAGCCGGCGACTGCGACACGGGGCTGGTGGGGTACCTGGCACGCCATACGGAGCTCACGGTGGAACAAATCGATCGTCTGTTGAATGAACGGTCCGGGCTGCTGGGTTTATCCGGCCGGTGGTCGGACATGCGGGAAATTCTCAAGGCCAGGGAGTTGGGTGATCAGCGTGCCGAACTGGCGGTCGCCGTGTTCTGCTATCGAGTCCGCAAGTACATTGGTGCCTATTTAGCGGTGCTGGGAGGGGCCGACGCCGTTCTGTTCAGCGGAGGGATCGGCGAGCGATCACCACTGATCCGCGCTCGAATCTGTGAAGGGATGGACTGGTGCGGTCTCCGGCTTGACGAACAAAAAAACAGCGCGGCGGTCACACTCCAGGCCGGCTCCGCCGTCTGTATCAGTCCGAATGGGGCGACGTTGCCGGCCTATGTCACGGCCGTTGACGAAGAAACTTGGATTGCGCGGGAAACCCTGCGCTGTCTGCAACACTCGAAAGGAGGACAACCGTGAAGGAGATGAAAGCCGCACAGTCTGAGACGGAGCGCGCCGCGCAGTGTCGCAACGATGACCCGTCGTTCGCCCGTTGGGCCGAGGGCTATGGAGTCATCCAGCATAGCGATGAGACGCAGGTCCGTATCCATGAGTTGGCGCGCCGCCTGGCAAGCCGCGGCACGACGGGAGATGCGGTCGCGTTCTATGATCTCCTGATGGCGCTTGATCGGCTGACCAGCGCCGGTCTGTGGCTGGTCGTTCATCAGACGTATGCTCGCAATGTCTATCTCGACGGAAGGCCGCTCGATACCGAGGACTTCAAGGTCCGTCCCGAAGGCCACACCGGCGGCGCGCTGAACATGGTGCCGGCCTATGCCGGCTATCTTGCCGCCAACGTGGTCACCGGCCACACGCGCGGATGGCTGATGGGACAAGGGCACTGTGTCGCCGCCATCGACTCGTTGAATCTGCTCGTCGGCAACATGACAGAGGCCCATGCGGCACGGTATTCCGTCACGGACGAAGGGCTGAGCCGGTACGTGCGCGACTTTTACTCGTATCGATTGCGCGACGATGGGAGGCAGGATTCACCCTTGGGAAGCCATGTCAACGTCCATACAGCCGGCGGGCTGTCGGAAGGAGGCTATCTGGGGTTCGCCGAGTTGCAGTACGTCCACATGCCGCTACCCGGCGAGCGGCTGGTGGCGTTTCTCTCCGACGGAGCCTTTGAAGAACAGCGAGGCAGCGATTGGGCCCCTCGCTGGTGGCGGGCCGAGGATTGCGGCTTGGTGACGCCGATCATGATCAAGAACGGCAGACGGATCGATCAGCGGACGACGATGTCGCAGCAGGGGGGAGCGGCATGGTTCAGCGCGCATCTCAGATTAAATGGATTCGATCCGATCATCTTCGATGGCCGGGATCCCGCCGCCTTTCTGTGGGCGATCATCGAGATGGAACATCGACTCGAAGCCGCCGCCGAATCGATCAAGGAAGGGAAAGGCCGGTACCCCGTCCCACTCCCCTATGGAATCGCCATTGCGCCGAAAGGCGCCGGCTTCCCCGGAGAAGGAACCAACTTGGCTCACAATCTCCCTTTGATGGCCAATCCGCGCGTCGAGAACCGCGCCGCAGATCTGTTCAACGAAGGGGCGAGACGTCTCTGGGTGCCGCCGAACGAGTTGGTCGAGGCGGTCTCTCATTTTCAACGACACGAGGCATCCGGCCGCGTGCGCGAACGGGATCACGTGTTGGCTCACCGCGACGTGCCGGAGCCTGCCATCCCGGAGCCGCCGTTCCGGCAGGTCTCCGAGGACGCGCGGCGCAACGTGAAAGACTGGGTCACGGCCTCTCCGATGACGGCGATCGATCGTATGTTCGTCGCCATTCTGGACGCCAATCCCCACCTGCGCCCGCGAGTCGGCAACCCTGACGAAATGTTGTCGAACCGACTGGTTTCGACATTGGCGCGGCTCAAGTTTCGCGTCACGGACCCGGAGCCGGCGGTGCCGGAATCCGTGGACGGGGCGGTGATTACCGCGTTGAACGAGGAGGCGGTGGTGTCCGCCGCGCTGGCCAACAAGGGCGGCATCAATCTGGTACATACGTACGAGGCTTTCGGGAGCAAGATGCATGGCGCGGTGCGGCAGGAGATCATCTTCGCCAATCACTGTCTGGAAGCGGGTCGCCCGCAACGGTGGCTCTCCATGCCGCTGATTTTGACCTCCCATACGTGGGAGAACGGCAAGAACGAACAGTCGCATCAAGATCCCAGTATGGCGGAAGCGATGCTCGGCGAACCGTCGCACGTGTCCCGGGTCCTGTTTCCTCCTGATTTCAATGGCGCGGCCGCCGTTATGGAGCGGCTCTACAAGACGCACGGCCAGATCTGGACGTTGGTCGTGCCCAAGGCGGACGTTATCCCCGATCTGTTCACGCCAAGCGAAGCGCGAACGTTGGTCAAGGATGGTGGCCTACGGCTGGATTGGACCGGCTATCAGTATGAGCGGGCGCGCATCATTCTGACCGCCGTCGGTTCATACCAGTTGATGGAGATACTCCAGGCGTCCCGCCGGTTGGCGGAAGGAATGATCCCTCATGCCGTCGTTTATGTGATCGAGCCGGGACGATTCCGGGCGCCTCGCTCCGAGCACGAACGGGTACATGGTGCCTCGCCGGAAGTGATGGCCCATCTCTTCCCGACCGATGTGCCGGCTCGGCTCTTTGTGACCCATACCAGACCGGAAACGATCCTCGGCGTTCTTGGTCCCTTGCACACGGGCTCTGCAACGGTGGGATTGGGCTACATCAATCACGGTGGCACGCTCAGCACGCCGGGCATGCTGTTCGTCAACCGTTCAAGCTGGGCCCATTGCATTCGCGAGGTTGCGCGGCTTTTGCAACTCTCCGAAGCGGACTTGCTGAGCGCCGAGGAACGGCAGGCGCTCGACGGCACACGCAGTCCGCATGGTGTTATTCTCCCGGAGGTCGTGGTGTGATCCGTAACAGGCGGCCGACTCGGAGGCCATCGTTGCCGCTGTTGCCCTGGGCAGTGGTCCTCACGCTCGGCGTATTCACCGGTATCGGCGTCTATACGTTTGTCTATGCCCGCGGCGGGTCGTACTTGACCGACAAGCCGGAAGCCTGCGTGAACTGCCACGTGATGCGTGAGCAATACGCCGGTTGGGTAAAGGGCAGTCACCGGTCGGTGGCCGTGTGCAACGATTGCCATACGCCGGACGGCCTCGTTGAAAAATACGCCGCCAAGGTGAAGTACGGCTTTCTGCACGCCTACGCCTTTACGACCGGCTATTTCCCCGATGAAATCAAAATTACACCGCCCATGCACCAATTGACTGAGCGGGCTTGTCTGAAATGCCATGCAGCCATCGTGCAGGCAATGACCGTGACCGGCGTCGGTTGGGAAGACTTGCCCTGTCTTCGATGTCATGGGGACGTCGGGCATCAGTAACGTGCGAGGGAACAATGAAGAGGGAACAATGAATGTGACAGGGAAACTCATCGTGGCGCTTCTACTGGCGACGATCGCGACCATGGCGGTGACCGCCTTGCTTGTGACGATCTTTCAGCGCAAGCAGGAAGAGAAGGCTCTGTTCTTCCGCGTCGTCGAATTGACCGACGACACCGACGACCCGGCCCTGTGGGGGAAGAATTTCCCGTTCCAGTACGACGCCTACACCAGAACTGTGGATCAAGTGCGGACTCGGTTCGGAGGCAGCGAGGCGATTCCACGGACCCCGACCGAGGCCGATCCACGTTCCGTGGTCGCGCAATCGAGACTCGAAGAAGACCCCAGGCTGAAAACCATGTGGGCCGGCTACGCCTTTGCCCATGATTTTCGGGAGGAGCGGGGCCACGCCTACATGCTGGAGGATCAGACGTACACCGAGCGCCAGGTCGTCACTCCGCAGCCTGGAACCTGTCTCCAGTGCCACTCGTCCGTCTATACGGCGATGAAACGACTGGGTGACGAAGACATCTTTGCCGGGTTCGCCAAGCTCAATGCCATGCCCTATGCCGAGGCACGGCCGCACGTGACCCATCCCGTCACCTGCATCGATTGCCACCATCCCGACACCATGCAGCTCCGCGTGACGCGCCCGGCTTTTATCGAAGGATTGCGGGCTTTGAAGGCCTACGAGGGTACCAAGAATTACGACGCCAACCGGATGGCGACCAGACAGGAGATGCGTTCGTTCGTCTGCGGCCAATGTCACGTCGAATATTATTTTCAGGGACCGGAGAAACGTTTGGTCTTCCCCTGGGCCAAGGGACTTCGTGTCGATGACATGCTCGCTTATTATGATGAGACGCGATTTTCCGATTGGACGCACGCCGAAACCGGCGCCCCCGTGCTGAAAGCGCAGCACCCGGAATTTGAAATGTGGAATCAGGGTATCCATGCTCGCTCGGGTGTCGCCTGCGCCGATTGTCATATGCCGTACAAGCGTGAAGGCGCGATGAAGATCAGCGATCACCATGTCCGCAGTCCCCTGCTCAACATCAACCGGGCCTGCCAAACCTGCCATAAGTGGCCGGAGGCCGAATTGAAGGATCGCGTGGAAACAATTCAGCAGCGGACCTTCGAGCTGCGCAATCGCGCCATGGACGCGTTGATTGCGCTGATCCGCGACCTGGCCGCGGCCCGAACGGCCGGCCGAAGCGACCAGGCGGTGAGCACCGCTCAGGCGTTGCAGCGGAAAGCCCAGTTCATGGTGGACTTCGTCGAGGCGGAAAATTCGATGGGATTCCACGCGCCGCAGGAGGCGGCGCGGATTCTTGGCGAGGCGATCGACGACGCCAGACAAGGCCAATTGGCTCTTCGCCGCGAATTGCCATGACGGCCTTTCAGGGAGTCGTGGAAAGGGCATGGCAATGGGTGAAGAACCACGGCAGCAATCGACATGGCTGGGCGCGTTGCTCCGTGAAATGATCGGTATGCCCAGGCGTCACATCGTGGTGTTTCTTGTGGCGACGGTGGCGCTGGTGATGCTGGAGGTCGAACTCACGGCGGGGTGGCACCTGATTCATATTCTGGAATTATTGGGGGCGATGGGGTTTCTCTACTTGTTATGGGCGGCCTGGCGGGCTCGGCCGGATCGCTTGA
This sequence comes from Nitrospira sp., assembly GCA_024331095.1. Lineage (GTDB taxonomy): Bacteria > Nitrospirota > Nitrospiria > Nitrospirales > Nitrospiraceae > Nitrospira_D. The sequence continues at coordinate 6,758 of JANDJE010000063.1, forward strand.
GATGAGGGGCGAATGGGAAGAGAAAACCGGATGGCGGATCGAACTCCAATCGAACGCCGCCGTTGTTAGATGGGCGAACTCTCTTGGCGATGATGCCCTGCAACGCTTGCCTTGTGAGCGCCGTTGGGCCCCGGCAAGCCCAGTCGGGTTGCAGTGGCGAGCTCTTCACCCTATAGTGACAAAAGGAGTGAGGATTCCGCCGTGCGGAGCTGGCGTGTTTGGTCGATGAGAGAACATCCCGTCGCAAGGGATGCGAGAACAACGTTCTTTCACCTGCAAGGGAGGCGCAATGGACGAAGCGGTCACCTTGAACAGCGCGTTGTTCTACGATCGGCTGCAGTTCGCCGTCACGGCGACGTTCCACTACCTATTTCCGCAACTGACGATGGGCTTGGCGGCCTTGATTCTGTATCTCAAGAGCCGCGCCTACTGGTTGCGCGACCCCCACGACGATGAAGCCGCCCATTTCTGGACGAAGATCTTCGCCTTAAGTTTTGCGTTCGGCGTCGTCACCGGCATTCCGTTAGAGTTTCAATTTGGCATGAACTGGGCCAAGTTCTCCCGGTTCGCCGGCGGCGTCATCGGCCAGACGTTGGCGATGGAAGGGCTCTTCGCGTTTTTCCTGGAATCGACGTTCTTGGGCGTTCTGTTGTACGGGCGAAAGATGTTCAGCCCGTTTGTGCTGTGGCTGACGACGCTGATGCTGTTCATAGGCTCGTGGCTCTCGGGTTATTTCATCATCGCGACGAACGCCTGGATGCAACATCCGGTGGCCTACGTCGTCGATCCGGACGGGTCGGTGCATGTCACGAGCTTGCAGGGCCTCCTGACCAATCCCTGGATCGTCTGGCAGTATGCCCACACGATGACGGCCGCGGTGGTGACGGGGTCGTTCGTGATGGCGGCGGTCGGCGCCTATTATCTGTTGTCGGGGATTCATGTTGAGGCGGCGAAGACGTTTCTCAAAACCGGAGTCGTGGCCGGGGCGACCGCCACAAGCCTGATGTTGTTTCCAACCGGCCACCATGCGGCGCTTCAGGTGTTCGAGCATCAGCCGATCAAGGGGGCCGCGTTTGAAGGGCACTTCTATACGGAAGCCGGAGCCGACTTGGTGCTGATAGGCCAGCCCAACATGGATACGCTCACGATCGACAACCCGCTCGTGCTTCCCAAGATGCTCAGCTTCATCATCCATAAGCACTTCGGCGCGGAGATCAAAGGGCTGACCGATTTTCCCCGTGCCGAATGGCCGGACACCATGCCGTTACTCTACTACACCTATCACATCATGGTCGGGCTGGGGACGATCTTCATCCCG
>JANDJE010000064.1 GCA_024331095.1 Nitrospira sp.
CTCTTTGAAAGCGAGCTGTTCGGATACGAGAAGGGCGCATTTACCGGGGCCGTTTCGACGAAGGTGGGCCGGTTTGAGTTGGCCGACGGCGGGACCCTGTTGCTCGACGAAGTGGGAGAACTTTCGTTGAAGTCCCAAGTCGATTTCTTGCGTGTGTTGGAGACCAAGGAATTCCGGCGCCTAGGGGGAACCAAGCTGATCACCGTCGATACCCGCATCATTGCCGCTACCAATCGAAATCTAGAGGAAGCCGTCAAGCAGGGCGACTTTCGCGAGGACCTCTACTACCGTCTCAACGTGGTACCGATCCGCTTGCCGCCGCTCCGCGAACGGGGCGAGGATATCCTGCTGCTGGCGGATCGCTTCTTGGAAGAGTTCACGGCTCAGCATCATCGGGAACCGAAAGAAATCTCCCGCGAGGCGATGCGGCTGTTGCGACTCTACGCCTGGCCCGGCAATATTCGGCAATTGCGGAATCTGATCGAACGGTTAGTCGTAACCGTTCGAGAGCGCACGATTCAGCCGCACCATTTGCCGGAAGAAATTCAGGCCAGCCGGGAAGATGCCCGGACGATGGTAGTGACGCTGGGCAGTTCACTTGAGGAGATCGAAAAGGCCGTGATCCGGCGTACCCTGGCCGAAGTAACGAATCACCGTGAAAAGGCGGCTAAGCTCCTGGGAATCAGCCCGCGTGCACTCCAATACAAGATCAAAGAATACGGCATCCGCGAATAGTCCCGCCTGCCTCCGGCCCGACACCGCCGTTACCTAGCCCCTGCCCGCAAATTTTGCAGCACCTGCGGGTCAGGCGTCATTGAGTCAACTGATTGATCATTCAGATGAAACCGGAACCGGTTTCGCCGCTTCCCTCCACCGTTCCTGCAGTGTTTGCAGATCATGAGCGGGCTCGCCACTCAGTGGGGAGACCGGCACCACTCGATGTCGGCCTTTCGGGCCGCAACTGCTCGCAGAATCGCTAGTTATCGCCCTCCGCCACTCGTGGCACTTCCTATGCACCTGTCATTCACTGGGCACCGATTCAGTGCGCGGCTGAAAAAGGAAAGGGAGGTGGGAGCAATGAACGGTATGGTCGGGTTGCTGCACAGGGGACTCCTCGTGACCACAGTGTTCATCGTGGTGTTGGGCTGCGCCCAACCGCCCCGAGAGCAACTCGACGCGGCCCAGAAGGCCGTCGACGCGGCAAAGGCGGCGGACGCGGCGACGTACGCCAAGGACGATTTCGCCAAGCTGGAGCAGCAATTCGCCCTGGCGAAGGATGAACTGGCCAAGCAGGAACAACTCCTGCCCATTTTCCGATCCTATTCCGACGCCAACGCGATGCTGGTCAAGGTGGTGGAGGAAGGCGGACACGTCGCGGCTAAGGCGGCCCAAGCAAAAGAAGCGGCCAAAACGGCCGCCCTCGCGGCCGAAAAAGAGGCGCAACAGGCCGTCGCGTCGGCCAAGGAACTCATGACCCACGCGCCGACCGGAAAAGACAAAGCCGCCGTTGAAGCGATCAGACAGGATCTTGCGGCACTGGAGACGAGCCTCGGTCCAATCCGTCAGCTCATCGACAAGGGTGATTTTGTGGGCGCTGAAGCCCAGGCGAAAGCGGTGAAGGAGAAAGGCGCGGCGGTGTCCGCCGAAATTCAGAGCGCGATCGACAAGACCAAGGCGAAGAAACCTACCGCTCGTGCGCGCGGGTAGGATCGGAAGGATCGTCATGCTCCTCGATGAATCCTGCGAGACGGCTCGACACGCGAAGCCGGTCCGCTGCCCCCGGTGCAGAAAGTCTTCGCTGGTGCTCATTTTCGATTCTCCTGCGCGAGGCATGGTGTGCCCGCATTGCCATGAAAAGCTCATCATGCTTCGAAAACGCGACGTCGGCCTTGCGGGCGGCCGAACTCTTCCGCCGGGAACTGCGCGCAACACCAAGAGGGTCGCCTCGTGCCCCCGCTGCGGGCAGGCGGCACCCCTTCTGCTGTTCGACTCGCCTCAGGCTGGAATGGTCTGCCATGGATGCCATGGCGATTTGGTTCGGTTTCGCCAAGAGGTTGCCGGACTGATTCCCGATGCAGGGTGACGGCATACGGAGGCCGTGACAGACAAGGAGGACCCGATGCACAAGAAGGACCCCGAAAAGTTGCCTCTCTTCGAGAAACTCTTGGCGGGCAGCTGCTTGCTTGCCCTCGGTACCTCCGTGGCGTCGGAGTCCGTTTTCACCATGACGATCTTCTCCGTCACCCTGCTGGCAGTCGTGTCGTTATTGATGGAGGCCTGGCGGTAGAGTGATGGAGCCGAAGCCTGAGGAGTCTTTCGGACGCGGGTGCCGAGAAAACGTGAAATCGGCTCCGAGCGGGAGAGAGTTCGGACTGTTGGAGGTTCTCGCCTACCTGGTGGCCATCGTCGTGGTCGTGGGCAGCGTCGTGAGCGGATGGGATTTCAACCTGCTGATCGCCTTGATCATGCTGGTGGTCCTGTACGCGGTCCTCCGCGATATCAGAGCGCTTGCCGACTTGACGTCCCGGAATGACCAGACCCGGTCGTCCGACACGGCTGTTTCGTCCCAACGAATCGGACGAGGCGCGAGGCCCCAACCGGCGACTCGACTGATTCCCCTCCAACGGCGCGAGATGCACCCCTTCGAGAAAGCGACCGGACAGGCGTGGTCCCCGTCATCCCCGATACAGAAAGGAACGAGGCATGAGTCCAACGAATTTCGCAATGCGTGAGCGCCTGATCGACGTCGGCCCGGCCGGATTCCATCCGCCGTCGGCCATGGAGCTGGGGGTGACGCACCCCGATTCCGGATACGGATTGTACTACGGCCATCATGCGCCGTCGGACACCGTCATCGCCGAAGCGGCCAAACAGCTCTACACCAGAAAGAATCCCACGATCTTCCCGGGTCCCTTGTACCTGTGGGCCTGGAATCCGGACTGGATCGCCAAGGGGCATGCTCTCTTGAGGTTGGCGGCGGAGATTCCGGACGTGATGATCATCCCGATGCCAGACTATCGTCCGAAGTACCCCAAGATCGATCCGGAGGAAGGCATCAATCCGAATCATCCCAATTTGACGATCTGGCACAACAAGATCGAAGTTGCGTTGTTCATCGGCATCCACTGCCACTACGCCAATCTGGCCTTGCGGATGGTACGGGCGGGGACGAACTGCCTGACGATCGCGTTCTGCCACGACATCCACGAAGACGCGATGCTGAGCGTGCAGGATCTGGACGTCGCGCACATGAACCATATCATCGAGATTTTCAGAACGGTGCGAAACGACCTGAACATTCCGATGCCGAAGGACGGGAAGACGGTCCGGCTCACCGGCACTCAGATTCGCGCCAATGGCGGCGTGGAGCGCTTGTGTCCGTGGCCTGTGGGGGACGGACACGGACGATGATGGGTCAAGATCGGGAGGACACGAATGGCCAAGCTTGATTCGACTCCGGGACCGATCCCGCAAGTCGGCGGGCAGGAGAGGAACTCGTGGATCGACTCGGTGAGTCAGCTCCAGGACCGTCTGGCTCTCTGTCCGACCGACATCCTGACCCGATGCGAGCTGGCCATCATGCTCGAAGAATTGGCGCAGCACGAGGAGGCCCTTTTCAACTGGAAGGCGGTTCTCGCCTGCGACCCCAACAATCTGATGGCGCGGGAGGGCGTGGCACGGTGCCGGAAGCGGATCGGACGGCCGCTGCAATCGATGTATTAGGAGGCCGGGGCATGGCTGCCATCTGGGGGATGTTCGATCGGATCGAAGCCGATTCGCAGGGCACGCGATGGGTGCATATAAAGGCCGTCGTGTCCGGAGGGACGACCATCCGCGTCCGTGCACTGATCGGAAAACAGACCACGGTCGCCCGCGGCATCGACCGGGTTGACCTTTCCGATCTCCGCGCGGGCGAGCCCATCGAGGTCAGCTATCGTCATAGCTGCGACGGATACCTGGAGGCCGACACCATCTATGTCCAGCCGCAGCGCACGGCTGTGGGGTGAGCATCACGGTTCATTTATGATGAGAATGATATCCGGGCATGTCGAAGCAGTCGTGAATCGACCCCATATTCCGCCGAGCATCCGCGTGAGATCCCGAACGTCGCTGGGCACGTACCTCACCGAATGTGTCCTTGGGGAACGCACGAGCATCAGCAGAGGCCTCGAGCCGGTGCGACTGGAGGACATTCGTCCCGGCGAGTTTGTCGTGGCCACGCTGCGGGTCCATGCAGGGTGGCTGGAGGCCGAACGGATCGACATCGTCAAGCTGAGCGCCGATTCCCCCATTGGCATCAGCAAAACCGGTGCACAGGAGAGGAGATAACACGGGCTTCGCGAGTAGACCGGTCACGCGCCGTTTATCCCAGGAGGCAGCCCATGGTCGCAAAACGCAAGGCGAAAACGAAGGCCAGAAAGCCGAAGAAACCATCAACAAGCGGGAAACGAAAGAAGAAACGATAGCCCGGCAATGAACCAGAAACACATGTCAGGGCATGCCGATGTCGTGGCCGTGCACTGTCCGAGGGGTGTCACAGCGTTGGTGTGGTTCGATCTCGCCACCGGCGTGATTTCCACGAGCCATGCAGGGTTGCGCGACACCTTGCGCCGAGGCATCAAGGATTGGCGCGGACGTCCGGTACGTCCGCGCGAGGGACGAGCCTTTCTGTCCGCCGTCTATGACCATTTCTTTCTCGGCGGATACACCGTGCACTGGCTCAGTGCCTCCGGGATCAAAGAAGTGCGAAATGCCTATCGCGTATAGAAGACAGCGATGACCGCGATCGATATGGCTCCCCTGACCGCCTGGCTGCCCGCTCGCTCGGACCAAGACTTCGATCTTATCGTCAAGATCGTAGGACCTGCCGCCTCGGCGCTCTCAAAGGACTGGCCGCTGATCGCCCAATCCCTGGCCCACCGAGGGTTGTCGGTCATGACCCAATGGGGGCGGCTCAACGGAGAGATCGGGGACTTTGTGTTCGATATTCGCATAGCCGCGCAGCCTTTTCACTCAATGGGGCATGGGTGCGATGTCCTCGTCTACTTGGGCGAGACTGTTCTCGATCAATCGCGATTCACGCTTCAGCCCGGCAGCGTGCTGCTGTGGGACCCGCCACCTGCCGAGCGCCCACACATGTTCCACAATGACGCCGTGATTGCCTATGCGGTCCCGTTTACGCAGTTCGCGGTTCACCATGAGGAAGGTCTTGCGGGAAAGGGCCTGGCCGCCTTGGGAACCTTGCTCCAGTTACTCGGCGCTCCCAGCGACACCCTTGATCGACTGGCATCGGTGGTTGCCGCACCCCGGTCGTTCGCGGCCGGCGTGGCCTTCGCTCGAAGCCACATCGAGAAACGCGACGCCTATTCTATTCCATCGGTCTGGTCCGACACGACGGGCGGTTATCTACTCGGACCGGAACAGGCCATTTTGCTGGGGTACGCGGCACGGGCCTGCGAGTGCCGGACAAGCTGCGATGCGACACTGATCGAGTCACCCGCCACGTGGGCCGCAACCCACCTGGACATCGGCAGATCCCTGGTTTCCGTCTTGGAGAGCGACCGACACCCCGGCGTCCAGGTCTATCGAGGCCCGCAGGGAAAGGTGATGGCGTTGCTCAGGGGGAACGATTCCGCGATCGCCTCGTGCCTCAACGGCTTCGCCGCTCCGATGATCTTCGTGGCCGCCGATGTTCCGGACATCATCAGGCTTATAGTCGCCGGTCACGAGCTGATTCGCAGCGGGCTCAGCGATGGCGTGGGAATTTTGATCGAGGACACTATCGCGCGCCGCCAGCAAAGCGTCAACATCCGAACCTTGTCCGACACCGTCCGCCGCGGGAACCTGTTTGCAGGGGATACGGGGGCTCTCTCTCGATCCGCGTCGGTCTCGTCGGGAGTCGAGTACGAGGGGGATGCCGACGCGTATGTCGGCTACGTTTCTTGGGGCGCGACACAGGGCGTCGTCCGTGACGCCGTCGCCCTCTGTCGAAGTTTCGGTCTCCGGGTGGCGGGACTGTACCCGAAACGGATCGTGCCGTTCCGATACGAGGACATGGAGGCGTTCGCCGAGACTGTGGGACGAGTCGTCATCGTCGAATCGGGCCAGACGCAGGGCTACTGGGACCGGCTGCGCGCCTCGTTTTCGTTCGATTCCTCTGTGCTGACTCCTCAACCCGGTCAACCCCTTACGCCAATGGATATTTTCCTTCGAGAGGGCTTGGGCGCCGTTTGATCCCATCCAAGAAAGGAGACGTGTGAATGAAGTCGACGAGAACGAAGTACACAATGCAGATCGGGCCTGAGGGCTATCTTCCCCCCTCTGTGTCCAACATGGGGGTGGTCGGCCCCTCGCGGGGCGAGGGGCTTGTACTCGGGAAACGGGTCCCTGAGCAGCAAGCCATCGACGAGGTGGCGCGCCGACTTCTCAAGGCCAAGAATCCCACGATCTTTCCCGGTCCGCTGGTCCTCTGGGCCTGGAACGACCAAGCCGTACGCGAATCCAAAGTCGTCCGTGCCTTGGCCGAGGCCGTACCGGCAAAGTTGATCCCCATGGCCGACTACCGCCCGAAGTATCCCAAGATCATCGCAGAGAAAGAAATCAACCCCAACCATCCCAATCTCACCATCTGGAAAAACAAGATCGACGTCTGCCTCTTCGTCGGAGTCCACTGCCATCAATCCAACATTGCGCTCAAGATCATTCGCGGCGGCACAGACTGTTTCACCATCGCGCTCTGCACATTCAGCGGCGATGACGAAGCGCACATCACGATCAGAGACTTGACCGCCGACACGATTCAGCGCATTGTGGATTCAGTGTACCGGCAGAAACAGGCACGGCCTTCTTGAAGGAGTACCTTCATGCACTATGTCCTTGCAGCGCTCATCGGACTCTTGATCGCCGGCGCTTCTCCCGCGTCGGCTTCGGCTTATGAAGCCATCACCGTGACGGACGGGGGCACCCTCACGGGCACCGTGACACTCGAGGGCCCGGTCCCGCGGCCGAAGGGGTATAACCTGACGACGCTCCCGGATCCGCTCTACTGCGGGCGCATCTCCGACGGGCGGGGCTGGCGCATTCTGCAACCCTTCAACGTCGGGCCGGCGGGGGAGTTTCGCGACGTGGTGGTCTATCTGGAAGGGCTCGACAAGGGCAAACCCTTTCCGGCTGACAGTGTCCCGCGCATCGAAGCGAAAGACTGCCTGTTTCTCCCCTTCACCACCGTCGTGCGGGACGATGAATCGGTGACGGTGGTCAACATGGACCCCGTCATGCACGACATTCAGGCCTATGAGACATCGCATCTGGGGCCCCGCGTGTTGTTCAACGTGCCGCTGCCGATGAATCCGGCGCATCCCCGTAACTTCAAAGACCGGACCGATGCGGCCCTGTACCATCGGCACATGGCCGGGGCCCCGATGAAGGAACTGGTCAAGCTCAGCAAGGGCCGGCGGGTGTTCGTCATGCAGTGCGGGTTCCACGCGTACATGGAGAGCTGGGGGGTGGCCGTGACGAATCCCTATTTTGCCAAGACGGATGAGCGGGGCCGGTTCACCCTGACCGACGTGCCGCCGGGCACCTACAAGGTGGTCGTCTGGCATCCCTACGTCCGCACCGCGATCGAACAGACGGTGACCATCGGCCCCAAGGCGACGGTCGAGACGACCATCGCGGTTCCGGCGCCGACGGGGCGGCTGTACGCCAACGAGGTGCTGGAGCATGACTACGTGCGGTACAGCGTGACGGAGGAGCAGAAAAAGGAAATCGAGCCGTTGGTCCACAAGCAGGAACACTGAACAAATTTCTTCGAGGAGCAAGGGTGAAGGGAAAAGGTATCCTACTCGGTTTGGGAATGCTGTTGGTGGCGATAGCGCCTGCCCACGCATACGACGTCATCGAAGTACGGCACGGAGGCACCATCGAGGGCACAGTGTCGCTTGACGGCCCGGTGCCCGAACCGAAGGGCTTCAACCTTATTACGTTTCCGGATCCCGCCTATTGCGGTCGCATCTCGAACGGCCGTGGCT
>JANDJE010000065.1 GCA_024331095.1 Nitrospira sp.
CGATGCTCGTGCCGCATGACAAAGGTGGGGCCGCCCTCGGTCATCCCGGTTTTTTGTTCCCACAGAGGAAACAGCAGGTCCTCTTCCCACACAATGTGCCGCTGGAGGCCGACCTTGAAATCCCTGAAGGCCTCCTTGGCCTTGGCAAAATCCGACCGTTTTGTCGTTTGAAACGTTTTGAACAGATCATCGAGGCGATTGTGATCTTCTTCGTACCACGCTGTGATCGTCTTCTGTTCTCCCATACTATACTCCTCTCGGTTAACAATCAGGATCCGGCCGGTCCTACGGCAACGAGCCCGCCTCCTCTTAGCAGATTGTGCCGGTTACAACAAGGGCCTCTTGACGACCGTTCGCCTTCAGAAAGTGAGGGGAGACGTTCAGACCTTGGGGGGATCCTTTTATCGCTAGGAAAACAGCTGTACTCCCTTCTTCTCAAGGTGGGCCGAGCGCATCAAGCTCCGCTTTGAGCTTAGCTCGATCATCCCAGAGCCGGTCAAGCGGCAATTTCAACAGCGCCTCGATCCGCCTCCGCAACGTGCGATAGACTCGCTCGAATGTGGCGTCGATCTCGGCGTCTGTTCCGGTCGCTTTGGCCGGATCTTCCACTCCCCAATGGACGCGCAGTGCAGGGCCAAGATAAGCCGGGCAGGCTTCTCCCGCCGCGTCATCACACACGGTAATCACGAGGTCCGGCACGGTGGGAAGATCGGTCCAGGACTTGCTGAAGAGTCCTTCCGTTGGAATGCCTTCGCGCCGCAGGAGCGCCAGCGAGCGGGGATGGACCCTGCCGGTGGGATGGCTGCCTGCGCTCATGGCGCGCCACTCTGGACTAGCCAGAGCGTTGAACGTAGCCTCGGCCAGGATCGATCGGCAGGAGTTGCCAGTACACAAAAACAACACGGAGCGTTGCATCGGCTGTCTTTTTGCCTCAGACAGAAGCACGGACCCATCGGACGATGTCCGGCAATCCCAGCGCCCCCGACCGTCTCGTGACTTCTCGCCCCTGATGAAAGACAATCATGGTGGGAATGCCCGTGATGCCAAATCGCGCCGCCAGGTCGTGCTCTTCTTCGGTATTCACCTTGGCCAGCCGAACGTGGGGTTCCAGTGTTTTAGCCGCCTGCTCAAAAGCCGGCGCCATGATCAGGCAGGGCCCGCACCACGGTGCCCAGAAGTCCACCACGACCGGAATATCGCTTCGTGCGACATGCGCGTCAAAAGTCGCTTTTGTCAACGTGATCGGCTGTCCCATAAACAACGGCTCATGGCACAGACCGCACTTGGGTCCTTCGCCCAGGCGAGCCCCCGGCACCCGATTGATGCCTCCGCAATGGGGGCACACGATGTGAAGCGGATCAGTCATCGACATCGAGTCCCGCTCGCCGGAGCCGTTCACGAAGCCGGTCGATCTCGTTCAAGAGATCCAGCATGACCGCGACCGTCTCGATACTGGCTTCGAAGTCCCGCTGGAGACGAGCGGCTCGGCGAGCACAGACCAGGTCCGCCGCGCAGAACCGCCAGGCAGCTCGGTCATGCCCCCGTTCGGCCAGAATTCCGACCTCAATCAACTCGGCAACCCACGTCACTTCGGCGTGACAGGCGCTTGCCAGCTCTTCGACCGTCAGCACGTCCTCGCGCCCCACGATATTGCCCGTCAACACGTCATCTTCCATGCGCACACCTCTTCACACACCGAGGTTCTGCCGAGGATTAAACGCCAGTTCCTGCGCCATCATCCGATAGAGTTGTCGAGCACGTTCCGTGTCCGCCAGCGGCAACACCACCTCCAACATGAGATACAGATCGCCCGGCGGCTCGCTGGGAATCCCACGGCCCTTGAGTCGAAGTTTCTGCCCGCTTCGCGATCCCGGCGGAATCTTGACCTCCACTATGCCGGTCGGGGTCGGCGCCTTCACGGTCGCGCCCAGCGCCGCCTCCCAAGGAGTAATCGGCAGCGTCAACGACAGATCATGGCCGTCCACCCTGTAGAGCGAATGGGGATCGAAATGGATCTCCAAGTACAGGTCGCCGCCCGGCGCGCCGCCCGACCCCGGAGCGCCTTGGCCGGCCAGTCTGATCAGTTGGCCTTCACGGATGCCCTTGGGGATCCGGACCTTGAGCGTGTGCTCGCGGAGCGCCACCCGGCCCTGTGCGTCCAGGTCCGGAACGCGCAACGTGATGGTGCGGGTCGCTCCATGAAAAGCGTCTTCGAGTGGAATGACGATCTTCGCGTGCCGGTCTTCTCCACGGCCCCGTCCCGCGCCGGCACGACGCGAAAAATTACCAAACAGGCTGGAAAAGAAGTCGCTGAAATCGGCGGCCTCCTCCGTGGAGAATCGGCCGGGAGAAAATTCAAATCCGGCCGCCCAATCCGGCGGCGGCGTGAATTCCTGCCCCGCTTGCCACCCGCGGCCCAGTTGATCGTAGGCGGCCCGTTTCTGCGGATCGCTCAACACTTCGTAGGCCTCGCTGATTTCCTTGAATCGCGCCTCCGCGCTGGACTCTTTATTGACGTCAGGGTGATAGGTCCGCGCGAGCTTGCGATAGGCCTTCTTGATCTCATCGGCCGTGGCCGTCCGCTCAACGCCGAGAATCTTGTAGTAATCCTTAAATTCCATGACTCCCGTCGCTCCCCCGATCGATTGTTCGCCCCATGGCGCGCATCCGCCCTCTCGTCCGCCTTATCGCTCGTCTATCATTGCCATTGGGCCGCCTCCCACGTGCGGTACGACCCGGTCAAGTTCCTCGCCCGAAAACCGTGCTGACCAAGCAGACGCGCCGCGATGTACGACCGCTGTCCTGTCTGGCAATAGACGACAATCTCGCGATCGCGGGGCAATTCGTCCATACGGCTCCGCAATTCATCCAATGGAATATGAAATGAACCGGGGATCGCTCCCTTTGCCCGCTCATCGGCTCGGCGGACATCCAACACGAAGGTTGTACGGGGATCAAGCGAAGCCATCTCTCGCCACTGTGCCAGCGCCACGTCACCCTTCACCACGTTCTGCGCCACCATCCCCGCCACGTTCACCGGATCCTTAGCCGAACCATAAGGAGGCGCATAGGCCAGTTCCAATTCCACCAAGTCATGGACCGTCATGCCGGCTTTCAGCGCCGTTGCCAGCACGTCGATCCGTTTATCCACCCCCTCCCTGCCGACAGCCTGCGCGCCGAGTAACTTGCCTGTATCCGGTGCAAACAGGATTTTCATGGCAATCGGCTCTGCGCCAGGATAATAGCCCGCATGCGAGCCGGGATGCAGGTGGATGGCTTGAAATGGAATGGCGGCCGCCCGAAGGGTCTTTTCATTGGCCCCCGTGCAAGCGGCGGTGAGGGTAAACAGCCGGAGGATGGACGTGCCAAATGTCGCAGCGTATCGAGCGGGACGGCCCAGAATGTTGTCGGCGGCGATGCGACCTTGGCGATTGGCCGGGCCGGCCAGCGGGACCAACGCCCATTGTCCGGTGACGCCGTCACGGACCTCGATCGCGTCGCCTACGGCCCAGATTGCGGGATCGCTGGTCCGAAGCCGTTCATCGACCCGGATGCCGCCCAGCGCGCCAATCTCCAAGCCGGCTTCCTTTGCCAATGTCACCTCCGGCTTGACCCCCATACTGAGCACGACCGTATCAGCCGGCAACCGACGCCCGCTCTTGAGCGTCACGATGGACGATTTGGCCGGCTCTGTTTCCGAGGGAGGTTCAAACGACACGACCGGATCGTTGAGATACAACGTAACACCGTTCTCGCGCAGCTCCCGGTGGAGCCAACCGGCCATGTCCGGGTCGAGGGGCGCCATGACCTGAGTCATCGCTTCCACGACTGTCACATCGAACCCACGATGCCGCAACTGTTCGGCCATCTCCAGGCCGATATAGCCTCCCCCCGCCACCACAGCCCGACAGCGACCGCACTCGCTCGACCAGGCCATGATCCGTTCGACGTCGGGAATGTTCCGCACCATAAAATGACCGGGGCGGTCGATTCCCGGAAGCGGAGGTTTGAGGGGTGACGCGCCCATGGAGAGAATCAGTGCATCGTAGCTCTCGTCATGCTCGCGACCTGTTTCGAGTTCTCTGGCCCGAACGACACGAGCGGTCCGATCGATCCCGATGACTTCCGTCTTGACCCGCACATCGAGATTGAACCGGGCCTTGAGACTCTCCGGTGTCTGCACCAGCAAACTGTCCGGCTCGGCGATCTCACCCCCGACAAAATAGGGCAACCCGCAGTTGGCGAACGACACATGCGGGCCCCGTTCAAAAATAATGATCTCGCACGCTTCGCACAACCGCCGCGCCCTGGCCGCAGCCGTGGCGCCGCCCGCGACTCCGCCGACGATGATGAGCCGTTGGCGCTTCATCCCCTTGCCAAACCGCTGACGTGCGGCCCTCAGGACCACGTCAGCCACGAATCGCCGACCATCGACGGTTCAGCCCTCATGGCCTTTCTCAATCCTGGCCTTCATGGCTTCCCGCCCGGCCTTCACTGCCGCTTCAACATCCGCCTTCTTTTCCGCCACGTACCGTTTGCCTCGCTCGATCACTTCATCGAGCGCGGCCCTGGCTTCCTTCGCTTTTTCGACGATCTCCTCCTCCGTCTGCTCCGCATAATCCTTGATGGTCCGTCGAGTCTCTGGCCCCGACTTCGGCGTCAATAAAATGCCGGCAACGGCTCCCACAATCGCACCGGCAAGAAAGGCAAGGGCAGTTCCCGCACCGGAATCGTCACTGTCATAACGTGCCATGGCAATCCTCCTGGTTGAAAGTGCTGCACACACAATCACGCCGCGCCCGCACGGCACCCCAATGGTCTTATGAAACAGATTTACCCGTCTTCCTCAAGACCTTTCAACGGGAAAAGATGACCGCCCGACACGGAGCCGTCCTTCAGCCGATCGGATCGAACGGAGCCAAGCTCCGGATATACGACAAGACATGCCGGATCTCTTGATCGGACAGACGCCCCTCCCATCCGTGCATGGGACTGAAGAGCACTCCGTACTTGATCGCGAGATACAGCTCCATATCCGTCTTGATTCGTGACTTCGGCGATCGGAAGTCCGCGGGAGGCACGATCAGATCTTTGATATCGGACCCCAGCCCGTCACCGGCAATTCCATGACATCCAGCACAATGCCGTTCATAAAGCTCCTTGCCCTCCTTAACAGCACCCTGCTGCGACACGGCCGGCGTCGGAGCGCTCATGAGCAAGACCATGGCAACAGTTAGAACGCCGAAGAGACGTGCCTTCATGCCTATCCTTTCTTTTTGAATGACCAAATAGCCAACGATAGCTCAGAAACCGGTTCTCAAGCACTCCGGATCATCCATTGGTGCCATTGATCCTACCAATCGGCACCAACCGGCCGTTTGATGCTTACCGCTCCCCGCAGATCACCGGCCTGATAGCCGGTAGCCTGATCAAAGGGATATTTCCCCTTGAGCACCGCTTTGACCTCTTCAGGGAAATGCTCGGCCGGACCATGACACAAGAGACAATGGGGCTGCACCACGATCGGTTTCATGAACCGGTAGTACCGCCCGTTCGGTTCCGTGACAATCTCACTGTACGTCATTCCCATCAGATCCTCTCCCTTGGCCGCCCGCTCGGCAAACGTGGCCACCACCTGCTCCCAGACATCGGGCATGCCGAGCAGGGGATTGCGCACCCTTGTGCCCACTCGTGTCACCCGCCAGCCCCGTTCACGTGACAATCGACCGGCAAGTTCCGGCGCGAGATCGGCGCAGACCTTCACCGCCTCTGCCGGACCTCCCTTGGCCATCTCTCTCCTCATAGCCTCGCCGAACTGCCTGATCAACGTGGTCGCCACCTCCGAAGCGGCCTTGTCATATTCCGCGAGCCCAGCCGCCTCACCTCCCACTGGCAACACCACCAGCAAAGCGGCGCTCACCAGAGCCAGGTGTACTCCCTCCTCCTTCTCTTCATCGCTGTGCTTCCCGAATCATCTCACCCTTGAGCCCCTCGTGATTTTCAATGTTCGTGTGTGACCCCTCCAGTGGTCACGTTTTCCTCATGGTCATCGTTCCCATGCCCCTCGCTCCCATGCCTCTCCTGGTGGCCGGTGCCTGTCCCTCCATGACTCCCCTGCCCCATACTTCCATGCCCCGTGCCGCCCATCTCAGACTGATGTCCGCCACCAGACTGGCCGCCATGGCCGCCTCCACTCATGCCGCCTCCGCTCATGCCACCATGCCCTCGTCCTCCCATACCACCCATCATGCCGCCGCCACCCATGCCTCCACCCATGCGCCCTCCACGCTGTCCCTTGCTTTCTCTTTTCATCTGCTCACGATGGGCACGGTCTTTTTCCCGTTGGTCGGCGGTCAGAAGCGCCATGGCCTCACGTCGGTTCTTAATCGCCGAAAACAACAACGCTCCCTCTGATCGTTTCAGTTGCTCAACCTTTGTCTGAATCGCGGCCAGATCGGTCTTTTCATCGTCGAGCAGCGCGTCTAACTCCAGTTTGGCGATTTTCCTGTCTGCCTCTAGCCGCGCCTCCGTGCGTTGAAAATCCAGCCGGATCGTCTTGAGCTTGGCAACTTGCTCGGCCGTGAGACCGAACTCCTCGGCATGTTTCAAGAGATGTTGAATGTAGTGCCCGCTCTGATCCGCTTGACCTTCTTGATCATGCCCGCCATGTCCCATCTGTCCATGACCCTGATCGGCCAATCCGGGCGATACAGTCAGGCCCACCATCAAGAGGACACCCGCTAGTCCTCGCCACGGTTGTCTCATCGGTTGCATCGTCCTTCCCTCCCTGTTGAACTGTCGCGGCATCACAGAGCCTCATAGCCGACTCCCCTTCCGTAAGAGCGTTTTCGATCTTATTGGATTCAACCATGGAGTTGCGATTCCGGTGCCGCGGAGATCACTCTCATGCTTCCCATTAAAACGACTGTGAAACACAACGCAGGAAGATGAGCAAGCCAAGAGGAGTGTGAAGGGGGCATCTGAAGGAAGAGAGGCCTCTGGCGCAGGAATACTCAGCCCTCGTGAGTCTCCTGGGGAAAAACGCACCAGCAGAAGAAGTGGTGGTGCGCCGACCTCGTGCCCCTTCAACAACTAGACAAGAGACAACTCCCGATTCCCTTGTCCTCTTTCAGGAGCTGGCTGCTGACTGATGGTCGTGCTTCCCGAGCAGTTCCGTCAAGGTTTTGAGAATTTCGGCCGGGCGAGGCGGACAACCAGGAATTCGGACATCGACCGGCACATGTCGATCGACAGGACCAGTCACAGCATAGCTGCCTTTGAACAGACCACAGGTGATCGCACAATCACCCAGAGCAATAACAAGTTTGGGATCTGGTGTTTGCTTATAGACATCTTTCAAAGCCCGTTCCATGTTGATGGTCACAGGACCAGTTACCACCAATGCATCAGCATGGCGCGGCGAGGCAGCGATACGGATGCCAAACCGCTCCGCATCATAGACCGGATTCATAAGCGCGTTCATTTCCATCTCGCAGGCATTGCAGGAGCCAGTATCCACTTCCCGGATCACCAACGATTGCCGGAAGGGCTTGGCTTTCCCCGCCGCGGCCGGATCGATCGATCCTTGAAGAGCCGCTGACCGTGGATAGCGCCCGGTCACCACACCTGTTTTTAGACTTTTCTTGATAATCCGAAACACAGTTTCCTCCTCGAGGTCGTTTTAGAGATCATGCTTAGAGATCGTTACCGGCATAGGACAGATTGAAACTTTTGTTAATCAACGGAAAGTCTGGAATGATGTTCCCCACTACTGCCCACTGGATCGCGGGCCAATTTACAAATGAGGGATCGCGAACCTTGCATCGATGGATGGTTCCGTTCTCTCCCGCCATGACCATGTACAGAATTTCCCCTCGCCACCCTTCCACAGCCGAGAGCGCCCATTCGCCGGCCTTGGGGGGGGTGGAGACCTTGGAATCGAGACCG
>JANDJE010000066.1 GCA_024331095.1 Nitrospira sp.
GACCCCAATCCGGTGATCTATTTCGAGCACAAGTTTCTCTATCGGCGCATCAAGGAAGTGTTGCCGCGTGAGGACTACATCGTCCCCATCGGCCAGGCGGCCATTAGACGGCCGGGGGACGATGTCTCGGTCATCACCTACGGCGCGATGGTGCATCTTGCCCTTGAGGCGGCGCAGCAGTTGGCAGCGGAAGGCATCGAGGTGGAGGTGGTGGACCTGCGCAGTTTGATGCCGCTTGACAAGGAGACGATCTACGGCTCGGTCCGGAAGACCGGCAAGGCCATCATGGTGCATGAGGACAACAAAACCGGTGGCATCGGTGCGGAACTGGCCGCGTTGCTTGCGGAAGACTGTTTTGACAGTTTGGATGGGCCGATCCTGCGTGTCGCTGCGCCGGATACGCCCGTGCCCTTCAGCACGCCACTAGAGGAATTTTTCCTGCCGAAAGCCAGTGACATTGTGGCGGCGGCGAGAAAACTGGCGGCGTACTGAAGGCAATCAGAGGAGAGTCATGGCGACAGACATCATCATGCCCCAATTGGGAGAAAGCATCGCGGAAGGCACGGTCGTGAAATGGCTCGTTCCGGCCGGAGGTATCGTTGAGCGCGATCAACCACTCCTGGAGGTGGAGACCGAAAAGGTGGCGCTCGAAATTCCCTCCCCCGCCGCTGGTCGGCTGTCCGAGATTCTCGTCAAGGAAGGGGAAACCGTTCCGGTCGGCACCGTGTTGGGCCGCATTGATGGCGTGCCCGTCTCCGATGTCATCAATCGGGTCGGCGGAGTCGTGGTCCGTCCGATGGGGCCAGTCGCTGAAAAGGGCGGAAAGGGAAGAGCGACGACAGGGGAAGAAGGCACGAGAAGCGAAGGCAGTGCCGAGGGTATGGAGGAAGTGCACCTCTCGCCGGCCGTCCGTCACCTGGCGAAACAACATGGTGTGGATCTCTCGCAAGTGAAGGGGACCGGCGCGGGTGGCCGGATCACCAAGAAAGACGTCGAGGACTTTATCGCCCATCGCCACACAGAAGCGGCTCAAACCGTCTCGCCGGTCGAACGGCCGGCGACGACCCACGAAGAAGAAACGGGCGACGAGATCGTCCCGCTCACGCCGATGAGGAAGACCATCGCCGAACGGATGGTTAACAGCAGGCGGACCGCCGCCCATGTGACGACGGTCTTCGAAGCGGACTTTTCGGCCATCGCCGCTTGCCGCAAAGGCCGTCCACTCACCTATCTGCCGTTCGTGGTCCATGCGGTGGCGCGCGCCATCCGAGCGTTCCCCATCATGAACTCCTCATGGAGCGATGAAGGGATCGTGATCAAAAAAGACATCCACATCGGCATCGCCACGGCGTTGGAAGAGGGCCTCCTGGTGCCGGTGGTGCGGCATGCGGATCGAAAGAGCGTGACCCACCTGGCTCAAGAGATCGCCGATCTGGCTGAACGGGCGAGGAGCAAACGATTGAATCCGGATGAGGTCTTGGGCGGGACCTTCTCGATCACCAACCACGGCGGATTCGGCAGCCTGTTCAGCACGCCGATCATTCATCACCCGCAAATTGCGATCCTGGGGGTTGGCGCGGTGCAGAAACGACCGGTGGTCATCCATGACGCCATTGCGATCCGGTCGATGGCCTATTTGAGCCTCTCGTTCGACCACCGGGCGATCGACGGCGCTACGGCCGATCGGTTCATGGCTAAGGTCAAAGATGCAATCGAACAGAGTGACTGGGAGCAGAACCTATGAGTCCTTTGAAGGGAGAACCAACGGTCATCGTGAGTGCGGCGCGCACACCGATGGGGAGTTTTCAGGGCTGTTTCAGCCAGGTGCCGGCCACCAAGCTGGGGAGTATCGCGATTGCCGAGGCCTTGAAACGGGCTCAGGTCTCCCCTGAGCAGGTGGATACCGTGTATATGGGCTGTGTCTTAAGCGCGGGGCTAGGTCAGGCGCCGGCGAGACAAGCCTCCATCGGAGCCGGTATCCCCCACTCGGTCGGAGCTACGACGGTGAACAAGGTCTGTGGTTCGAGCCTCATGACGGTGATCCTGGCGTCGCAGGCCATTGCGCTTGGCGAGGCTAAGGTTGTGGTGGCCGGCGGCATGGAGAACATGACCCGCGCTCCCTATCTATTGGAGAAGGCGAGACAGGGGTACCGGTTGGGCCATGCGGAGTTGGTGGACAGTCTGGTGAAGGATGGGTTGTGGGATGTCTATCACCAGTTCCACATGGGGAAGGGAGGGGAACTGTGCGCGGCCAAATACGGACTGACGAGGCAAGAACTGGATGATTTCGCGCTGGAGAGTTATCGCCGAGCCAGGGAGGCCATCACGACCGGTCTCTTCAAGCGGGAGATCGTGCCGGTCGAGGTGCCGCAACGGAAAGGGCCGCCGGTGCTCGTTCAAGAGGATGAAGAGCCGAACCGCGTGGATCTGAGCAAGATGAGGGAACTCAAACCGGTGTTTCAGGAAGATGGGGTCTTGACGGTCGGCAATTCTCCCTCTTGCAACGATGGAGCAGCGGCCTTGGTCCTGATGGCGGAGAGTGAGGCGGTTCGGCTCGGCTTCACTCCATTAGCCTGGCTGGTCGGCTATGCCGGCGCGGCCTTGGCGCCGGAATGGTTCACGATCGCGCCGGTCGAGGCCATCAAACTGGTGCTTAAGAAAACCGGTCTCTCCATCGGTGAGATCGATCTGTTCGAGATCAACGAGGCCTTCTCCGCCGTCTCGCTTGCCATCAACCGGGAACTGGGGCTGGATGCCAAGAAGGTGAACATCCATGGGGGAGCGGTGGCGTTGGGCCATCCTATCGGGGCCACGGGCGCGCGGATCCTCACGACCTTGATCCATGCCATGGAGGAGCGGAACGTCAGGCGAGGACTGGCGGCCCTCTGTATCGGCGGCGGAGAGGCCCTGGCAGTCGTTGTGGAGCGAGACATGTGAAGTCGGGGTACCGGCCATGACCATCGACCGGGTCTCACGAATCGGCATCGTCGGGGCAGGCCAAATGGGCCGAGGGATTGCCCAGGTCTGCGCGACGGCCGGCTATCATGTGGAACTGATCGACGTGGCGGAACCGCAATTGAAAGGAGCCCTCGCCAAGATTCGAGCGGGACTCGAACGGGCTGTTGAACGAGCCACGTTAGCGGCTGGTCGAGTAGAAGGGGCCCTGGCCCTCATTCACCCATCAACGACCCTCGACCGACTGCGCGAGGTTCACCTGGTCATTGAAGCGGCTCCTGAGGATCAGGCGCTAAAGCAGAGGCTCTTCACCGAGCTGGGACAGATTTGCCGTCCGGAGATCGTCCTGGCGAGCAACACCTCGTCGATCCCGATCACGAAACTGGGGGCCGTGTCCGGTCGAGCCGATCGTGTTGTCGGACTGCACTTCATGAATCCGGTCCCGGTGATGAACTTGGTGGAAGTCGTGCGAGGGCTCAACACGTCCGAAGAAACCATGGCGCTGGCGCTGGACCTTGCGAAGCACCTTGGCAAGACACCGGTCGTGGCGAACGATGTGCCGGGCTTTATTGTGAACCGGGTTTTGATGCCGATGATCAACGAAGCGATCTTTGCGTTGGAGCAGGGAGTAGCATCGGCGGAGGCGATCGATCAAGCGATGACGGCGGGAACCAATCATCCAGTGGGGCCGTTTGCCCTGGCGGATCGAATCGGCCTGGACACCGTGTTGGCGATTTGCGAGGTGCTCTATCGGGAGTTGGGCGATCCGAAATTTCGCCCCTGTCCCCTTCTCCGTCGCTATGTCGAAGCAGGATGGCTGGGGCGAAAAACCGGTCGCGGGTTTTATCGGTATGACGAAGTCGGGGAACGGGCAACGGTCACCGTGAGGACCTAGCGGTGGGTGAAGCGCGCGCTCTTGGCGCCCGTGTTACGGTCTGTGTCACGGGAGGAGGCGACATGGAGAGGAAGAGGGGAGGAACGGGAGATGAATGAAATGAAGGAACGAAAACCTCGATTCACCTCTCTGTCAGGGATTGAGATCCATCGTCTGTATGGTCCCAGCGACCTCAAGGATTGGACACCAGAGCGGGAGTTGGGCGTGCCGGGCGAATTTCCCTATACACGTGGCATCTATCCCACCATGTATCGAGGGCGGCTCTGGACCATGCGGCAGTTCGCCGGCTTCGGCTCCGCCGAAGACACTAACCGCCGGTTTCACTACCTGTTGGAGCATGGACAGAACGGGCTCAGCGTTGCGTTCGACATGCCCACGTTGATGGGGTTGGATGCGGATGATCCGCTCGCGCGAGGCGAAGTGGGCCGCTGTGGTGTCTCGATTTCGTCGCTGGCCGACATGGAGCGGCTCTTCGAGGGGATTCCGCTTGATCAGGTGACTGTCTCGATGACGATCAACGGGCCAGCGGCCGTGATCTTCGCCATGTATCTGGCGGTTGCAGAGAAGCGAGGCATTCCGTTTGACCGGCTGGACGGGACCCTGCAAAACGACATTCTGAAAGAGTACATCGCTCAAAAAGAATGGCTGTTCCCGCCGGAGCCGTCCCTGCGCCTCGTGACCGATGTCATTGCCTATTGCGCACAGTCGGTGCCCAAGTGGCATCCGATCAGCATCAGCGGCTACCACATTCGCGAGGCCGGCGCAACGGCGGTTCAGGAACTGGCATTTACCCTGTACGATGGCTTGACCTACGTGGAAGCGGCTGTGAAGGCGGGCCTCACGGTGGACCGGTTCGCGCCGCGGCTTTCGTTCTTTTTCAACGTCCACAATGACTTCTTTGAAGAGATTGCGAAGTTTCGGGCGGCTCGGCGATTGTGGGCACGAGAGATGGCACGACGCTACCAGCCGAAAGACCCCCGGTCCTTGCAGTTGCGCTGCCATGCTCAAACGGCCGGCTGTTCGTTAACCGCACAACAGCCTCTGAACAATGTGGTCCGCACCACGGTGCAGGCGTTGGCGGCGGTGTTGGGCGGCACACAGTCGCTCCACACCAATTCGATGGATGAAACCCTGGCCCTCCCGACGGAGGAGGCGGTGCGGCTGGCGTTGCGAACGCAACAGATTCTCGCCGAGGAGAGTGAGGTGGCGAACACGGTCGATCCCTTGGGAGGTTCCTACTACGTTGAGGCCTTGACCAATCGGCTTGAAGAAGAAGCGCAAGCCTACTTCCGCAAGCTGGACGCCATGGGCGGCATGGTGGCGGCGATCGAACAGGGGTTCCCGCAACGGGAGATTCTGGAGGCCTCTCACCGGTATCAGCGCGAGATCGAGCGGAAGGAACGGACGATCGTGGGCGTCAACCGGTATGTGGAGGAAGGGGAACGGCCGATTCCCATTTTGAAGATTGATCCCGAGGTGGAGCGGAGACAGATCGCTCGGCTCTCCGAGCTGCGAAATACGCGCGATTCCTTCAAGATGGCCGGGGCGGTGGCGGCCTTACAGGAAGCGGTGGCTTGTGGCGAGAACGTCATGCCGCCGCTGATCGAGGCGGTGAAGGCCCAGGCGACCGTGGGGGAACTCTGCATGGCCTTAAAGGAGGTGTTGGGCACCTATCGAGAACCGGTGGTGTTGTAGGGGCGCGGTTGGTGATCGTGCCGTACACGAAAGAGGGGGTCGAGGCGATCGGGCACAGTGGCGTGAGAGGCGCACCAACTATGAAGCTCGGCTCATTTGAACTGTATCCAGTTTCGGACGGCCGGTTCCGGCTCGACGGCGGCGCGATGTTCGGTGTCGTTCCCAAGGTGCTGTGGGGAAAATGTTGCGCCGCCGATGAGCTGAACCGGATCGATCTGAGTCTGACCTGTCTGCTCATCCGGGCGAACGGCAAGAACATTCTGGTGGATACAGGGATCGGCTCCAAGGAAGACGGCAAGTTCCATCGGATGTTCGCCGTGGATCGACGGCCGACCTTACTGGATTCGTTAAAACAATTGGGTCTCGATCCGGACGACATTCATCTGGTGGTCAACACGCATCTCCATTTCGACCACGCGGGCGGGAATACGATGAGACGGGGAGATGGAATGGTGGCTCCCACCTTTCCCAAAGCGACCTACGTCGTGCAACGGAGCGAGTACGAGGATGCGGTCCATGCCAATGAACGAACCAGGGCCAGTTATCGAAAAGACAATATCGTCCCAGTTTCCCTCGCGAATCAATGGGAGCTGTTGGACGGCGACACGGAACTCTTGCCTGGTCTCAGCGCTGTCATCACCGCTGGCCATACCCGCGCCCATCAGGGGGTAAAGATCACCTCGGAAGGTCGCACTGCCTTCTTTCTCGGCGATTTGATTCCCACCGTGTCGCATCTGCCGCTTCCCTACATCATGGGGTATGACCTCTATCCGATCCAGACACTGGAAACCAAACGATGGGTATTGGACCTGGCCTTTGACGAACAATGGCTCCTATTCTTCGAACATGACCCCGTGATCCAGGCCGGCTATGTCAAAAAGGATCAAGAAGGCAAGTACTATCTCCAGGAGGTTCGGGCATGACGGTGACGGCAGCTCCCCTGCGGATCTTAATCGGGAAGGTCGGCCTCGATGGCCATGACCGTGGCGTGAAATTGATTGCGCGTGCATTGCGTGATGCTGGCATGGAGGTCATCTACACCGGTCTGCATCAGACGCCGGAACAGGTTGTCACCACCGCGATCCAAGAAGATGTCGATGCGATCGGCTTGAGTATCCTCTCCGGCGCCCACAACACCTTGTTCCGGCGCGTGTTGGAACTGTTGAGCGCACAGGGAGCCGACGACATCGTGGTCTTTGGCGGGGGGATCATCCCGAACGAAGACGTGCCGGCGTTGAAAGAAGCAGGTGTCAAGGCCCTGTTTGGTCCTGGCACGCCGTTGGACGACATCGTGCGATTTGTGAAGGAACTTCCCAGATCAAGGTGACGAACCATGAGGGTGTTGGCGACATCGGTGGTTCCCACGTCCGATACCTATCGATCGAATCGCCTCCATTACGAAGGGCTCCTGGCCGATCTGCGCAAGCGGCTGGTTCTTGCACAGTCCGGCGGGTCCGCTGAAGCGGTGGCACTGCACAAACAGCGGGGCAAGATGACGGTCCGGGAGCGGATTGCCTCGTTGCTCGATCCGGACGCGCCCTGGTTGGAGCTCAGCCCCCTTGCCGCCTCCGGCCTGTATGAGGACCAGGTTCCCTGTGCTGGATTGGTGACCGGCGTCGGCGTCGTGTCCGGACGACCCTGCGTGATTGTCGCCAATGACGCCACCGTCAAGGGCGGTACCTACTTTCCTTTGACAATCAAGAAACATCTGCGAGCTCAGGAGATTGCTCTCGCCAATCGACTGCCCTGCATCTATTTGGTGGATTCCGGTGGTGTGTTTCTCCCGATGCAGGCGGAGGTCTTTGCCGACCGGGACCATTTCGGACGGATCTTCTACCACCAGGCCCGCATGTCCGCTCGGGGAATTCCGCAAATCGCCGTGGTGATGGGACTGTGCACGGCGGGCGGAGCCTATGTGCCGGCCATGTGCGATGAAAACATCATCGTCAAGGAGACCGGCGCGATCTATTTGGCCGGTCCGCCACTGGTGAAGGCCGCAACCGGTGAAGAGGTCACGGTGGAAGAATTGGGCGGCGCCGACCTCCATACAAGACGGTCCGGTGTCAGCGACCATCTGGCGAACGACGATCGGGAGGCGATCGAGCTCTGTCGCTCGATCATGGACACGTTGCCGCGACGGCCAAGCCTGCGGAAGCAGGAGATCGAAGAGCCCCTCTACCAGGCCGAGGACCTGTATGGCCTCCTTCCAAGCAATCCGAGGCAAACCTTCGATGTCCGCGAAGTGATCGCCCGATTGGTGGATGGAAGTCGCTTTCACGAGTTCAAGGCGCGATACGGTTCTACATTGGTCTGCGGCTTTGCCCGCTGGATGGG
>JANDJE010000067.1 GCA_024331095.1 Nitrospira sp.
ATCGGCGCGCGCACGATCGACTTCTTCCTGCGTCGTGGCGAACTCCTCCGTCAGGTGCTGTCTGCGAGCCAGGACTTTTCTGGCCAGCGCGGCTTGAACCTCGTGGGCCTTGAGCTCGGCCTCCTCGACGGAGACGTCAAGAGCGACCAACAGCGCCCCCTGCTCGACGATCTGCCCGGGCGTGAGCCGGACCTCCCGAACCGTGCCGGCGAGTTCGTTCTTCAGCATGACCGAGCGAAGGGCCAGCACCGTCCCCACCGAGACGGTCATGGGACGATGGTGAACGGCCCGTGCCACGGCGACGGCGACGGTTTCCCTCGGCTCAGGCTGATCGGCTGAGCCGGCCCGTTCCGCTTGGAGCGATTCATATTTCCAGGCGGCCAGCGCAACGCCGATCAGAAGAACCACGAGAACGAGCAGGACCGATCGACCCCAGTTTCCACCATTCCGACGAATCATGAGCATACCGCGTTTGTTCACCCTCTTCGTCCGGCTTCCACCGAGCCGGTCCGTTGTCGAACCATCGTATCAAATCGGGATCAAATCGAGGGCGGAGGCGTCATCGTCGCCATCGCGTTCTTTCCCCGCCAAGAACCGAACGCGCAGGCGTGCCCATAAAAGGGGCGAGGATTATCGCCCAACCCGGTTTTGTGTCGGCCAAGGGGAGCAACAGAGCGTCTCCTCCCGTTACCGGTTACAGTTGCTGGATGACCCGTTCGGCATAGCCGGTCAACTCGACGTACCCTTGCCCGCGGATCGGTCGGCCCTGTTTGGTTCCTGTCACCGAGACCGCCCCTTCCCAATAGGTGACCGCGGCACTGCCGCCGGTTTGGAGTTCCTGGTCAGCCAGCAAAGGAGTCACCTCCAAGGTGAGATCCAGCGAGGGAACCGTCAGGCGCCATCGGGCGGGATACACGGCCTTGCTCTTCGGGCTGGTCCAGGTTGCGGTTGAGGTAATCGTAAAGTCGTGGACGGGGAGATGCCGGGCCCGCCCGTCCGGCGGAACCACGGTCCCGCTGGAAGCAGGATCGGATGACCCGTCGTTCCGGCGCATACGATAGAGCATCAGCTCGCTGTCGTCGGTCAATTGAAGGCTGAACCAGTCCCACCCGACCAGGTCCGAACTCAAATCGGTCGAACTGAATTCATGATCCATCCAACTGAGCCCCGTCACCTCGAACCGCTCCGCTCCAACGGTCACGGTCCCCGTCGTCGCCAGCCTGGTAAACGAATAGTAATGGGAGGCCTGTCCCTCCGCCGCCCCTTTTCGGCTGGTCCCATCGAGGCCGTGGACAACAGGGGGCTTTACCGGTTGCAGGGTCAAGGTGATGGCGTATTGATCCGTCTTGGCCACGAGGGCGTGCGGCCCGGAGGGAACGGCCGGCATCTCGGCCCGCCAATCATCGATCCACACACGAAGCCGAGACTCGTCGGCGCCGGCCTTGCCCAAACCGGCTCGGCTCACCTTCTCGGCAAAATGAAACCGACCGTCGACGAGATCGGTCAAGGCGAAGTGGGCGAAATAGAACTGCGTGATCGACCACTGCGACGGCCGGGTCTTCACGTCTTCCGGCGGAATGGCTCGACGAAAGAATGTGAGTTCAAACCCGAACGTCCGTCCGTCCTTGGCCCGCAAGTGGCCCGTGTAGTACCACCATTCGGTTCGAAAATCCGGATGCGCTCCATGGTCTTTTGGAAACTCAAATCGATAACCGGCCGTAGCCTGTTTGAACGATGAGGCGGCGGGGGTTTCATCTCCCGCCCGAAGACCATCGCCGGCCGACCACACGGCTAGGCACACGACCAGGCTGACGGCAAGGAGCAGGGGCGGCACACCGAGGCAGCCTCTATCCATGGGCCGCGCCCAGCGCCGAGATAAGGACCATGATCCGGAGCGAGTCACATCGTGACTTATAACACGGGAAGCGGAGCCTCACCAATCGGCCGTGATTCGAACAAGAGAGGCTTGAGACGATCTTCTTCCCTAACAGACGGTCCGTTGACAATTTTCACGACTCTCGGCTATCGTGACTCAAGCGCTTATGAGAACGGACCGAGAACCGAAACCAGTAAATCCCGCTCCCTCGCGCCGGGGGGAGATTGTGGTGATCCCTGATCGTCTCCCGGTGTTCCCCTTGCCGAATGTCGTTTTGTTTCCAAGGACTTATCTTCCCCTTCACGTCTTTGAACCGCGCTATCGCCAAATGGTAGCCGATGCGACCAAAGGCGACCGGTGTATTGCCATGGCCCTGCTCAAGGACGGATGGGAGGCGGACTATTACGGCAACCCGGCCATCTATTCCACCCTGTGCATCGGGCGCCTCGTGAGCGTCCATCCCTTGCCGGACGGCCGATCGAATATCATGCTCCAGGGGCTCATCCGCTGCGAGATCGAACGCGAACATTTCGAGAAGCCCTATCGGGAAGCCACCGTTCGCCTGAAACCGGAGGCGGCGGACAAAGAATTGCCGCCGGAGGTTCGCCGCGCGTTGATGGACATGTTCGAGCGATTCCTCCAAACCAGAGAAGACGGCGCAACGTGGCAAAGACTCTTCCGCACCGAAGTCAGCGACGAGATTCTGGTCAATACGATCTCCACCCATTTGGAATGCACGCCGTTGGAGAAGCAATTTTTGCTCGAGGCGGACGGGCTGCTCCAGCGAGTCCGTCGCCTGAACGATCTCATTCAATTCATGCTGCATGATCGGCACGGGTCAAAGGGCTGGGAATAATGGAACGGGCCGTTGCGATCGAGGTCAATAGGCTGTCCAAAGCCTACGGCACCCACCAAGCCGTGTCCGACCTGTCGTTTCACGTGTACACGGGAGAGATTTTCGGTCTGTTGGGGCCGAACGGCGCGGGGAAGAGTACGACGCTCCGCACGCTCATCACCCTGCTGCATCCGACCTCCGGCACCGCGTCCATTTTCGGCCATGACACGGTGCGCGAAGCGGACACGGTGCGGAGGCTGATCGGCTATGTCCCACAAGAACGCGCGATCGACCGGTTCCTGACCGGACGAGAACATCTTCAACTGTTGAGCGCCCTCTATCACCTGACCAAAGAGGAAGCCGCCGAACGGATCAATGAATTGCTGAAGCTCGTCGATCTGGAAGCGCACGCGGATCGACCGGCCAAGACCTATTCCGGCGGCATGAAGCGCAAGCTCGATATCGCCTGCGGTCTGCTCCCCGACCCAAAGGTCCTGTTTCTCGACGAACCGACGCTCGGCCTCGACGTGCAGAGCCGCCTCCGCATCTGGGAGTACGTGCGGATGCTCAAGGCGCGGGGCCTGACGGTCGTCATGACGACGAATTACCTGGACGAAGCGGACCAGCTCTGCGATCGACTCGCCATCATCGACGGCGGTCGCATCAAGGCGCTGGGCAGCCCTACGGAACTCAAGGTGGCGCTGGGCGGCGACATCGTCTCGCTGACGATCAAAGAAACGGACCGGATTCCCGGGCTGGAAGCGGCGCTCGCCAACCAGCCGGCGATCAAAACGGTGCGGGTCACGGGGAACGGGCTCGACATCCGGGTCGAATCCCCCGAGAAGGCGTTGCCGGTCATTCTTGAGACGGCCAATCGGCTCGGCTGCGGCATCGAATTCATTGAATACCATCGCCCGCGCCTGGACGACGTCTTCATCGCCCACACCGGACGGCGCATCACCGATACGGCGGAACAACCGGTCGAGTAGTCATGGACGATCGCTTGTCGTGAGAGGGCCGTAAGGCGGGCCGCTTCTTTCTCCGCTTGAGCGAACTTGGGGATCGATTATGACGGAATACTGGCAGGAAATCAGCGCATTGACCATGCGGTGGGTGCGTCGACTGAGCCGCGAAAAGTTCAGCATGTTGTTCACGCTGGTGCAACCCATGCTGTTCTGGCTGATTTTTTTCGGCAATCTCTTCCAGCGGGCCGCCGACACGCAGGTGACGCAAGCCCCGAACTACATCAGCTTTCTGGCGGCCGGCGTCGTCGTGATGACCGTGTTGAACAACGGCCTGGCCGGAGGCGTCGATCTTTTGTTCGACAAAGAAAACGGCTTTCTCGAACGGCTGATGTCGGCCCCGATCAGAAGAAGCTCGGTCATTTTGAGCCGCTTCATTTTCGTGATGACGATCACGTCGTTGCAAGTCCTGGTCATCCTGGGCGTGGCGTTCCTGTTCGGCGTCGAGCCGGCGACGGGACTGCTCGGCGTCGCCGTGATCCTCCTGATCGGCATGATGTTCGGCGTGGGGCTTACAGCCATCTCCATGGCCATGGCCTTTTCCGTCAAGAGTCACGGCGATTTCTTCTCGGTCCTGGGATTCCTCTCCCTCCCGATGATTTTCTTGAGTTCGGCGCTGGTGCCGCTGGCGGCGATGCCCGGCTGGATGAGCTTGCTCGCCCGCTTCAACCCCATGACCTGGGCCATCGACGCGGTCAGGCCGTTGATTCTCTCCGGCTGGAGCGATGCCTTGCCGCACGTCGCCATGGTGATACCGGTCATGGTGGTCTTCGACGCGATTTGTCTCTACGGAGGAGCCAAGGCGTTTCGCCGGGCGATGGGGTAGACATGCTCGTTCCAGAAAGCCAAATTCGGGCGTTGATCCGCCTGCTTTCTGACCGGGACGACCGCATCGTCCGCACCATCAGCGGCAAGCTGATCTCGATCGGCAACCCGGCCGTGCCGCTGTTGCAGGAGGCGGAGATCGAACAGCCGGAGATGGCCGATCGCATCGCCGCCGTGCTGGAGGAAATTCACTGGAACCGGATCGAAAGCGAGCTGATCGAGCTGTCGGCGCGCCCGGACGACGCGATGAGCCTGGAAGCCGGTTCCTTTCTGATCGCCCGTTACGCTTACCCGTCCCTCGACGTATCGCGGTATCAAGCCCAACTCGACATGATGGCGCAGGAGGTGCGGGCCCGCGTCGGTTGCCGATCCTCCGGGGAGGAGACCGTCAACGCCCTCAACCGCTATGTCTTCGCCGAGCAGGGGTTCAAAGGCAACACCAAGAATTATTACGAACCGGAAAACAGCTACCTGAACCGCGTCATCGACCGGCGAATGGGC
Organism: Nitrospira sp.; assembly: GCA_024331095.1. Classification (GTDB taxonomy): domain Bacteria; phylum Nitrospirota; class Nitrospiria; order Nitrospirales; family Nitrospiraceae; genus Nitrospira_D. The sequence goes on from JANDJE010000067.1 coordinate 5,060, forward strand.
ATTCCGATCAGCCTGTCCGTCGTCTATTTGCTGATCGGACAGCGTCTGGGCCTGCCGCTCCTCGGCATCGGCATGCCCGGTCATTTTCTGGTGAAATACGAATCCAAACGGTACTCCGTCTTCATCGACTGCTTCAACGGCGGCGCCTTGCTCACGGAAAAGAACTGCGCGCGGTTCTTGACCGAGGCCGGATACGGATTCGACGACAAATACCTGCAACCCAGCCCCGTGCGGGCCATTCTCGCCCGTATGGTGAAGAACCTCTGTTCGATCTACGCCAAAATGAACGAGCCGGTCAAATCCGCCCGTTTGATCACATTTATGGAAATTTTGGGCGGCCCTTCTCGGGAAGAGGGGCTTTGACGCTCGGACCTGCGTGAGATCCGCGCGTCAGATCCGAATGGTCAGCAAGTCCTTCCCCTTCCGGATTCGTCCCCCGTACTCTTCCGCCGCTTGACCAGTGACGTCCTCGCGATCCGCCACCGGATAGAAGTGCGACAGCACGAGGCGGTCCACCCCGGCCTCCCGAGCGACCCGACCGCATTCGCCCGCGTGCATGTGCACGGGGCCTGGGCGATTGGCCGGAAACGAGCAATCCAACACGGCGAGATCGGCCTCGCGACACAGGCGGACGAGACTGTCGCAGTACTGCGCATCGCCCGAATAGACGAGCGTCTTGTTCCGGTATTCCAGCCGATACCCCACGCAATTCAAATCCGGCACGTGGACGACGGGCCTGGGCGTCACAACCGTGTCACCGATCCGGAAGGATCGTCCTTCCACCTCTCTGACACGGACTCCGAAGGGCGGATTCGAGAAACCGGGAAAGGTGGCCATGATGCCTTGGATCAGCCGCTTCGTTCCCCTGGGGCCGATCAAGGTCAGATCCGGACGACGGCCTCCCTCATGTTTCGTGTAGATCAGCGCGTCGAAGAAAAAGGTGATGAAATCCGAGAAGTGATCAGCGTGCAAATGAGAAAAGAGCACATGGGTGACCCGATGGCGGTCCACGCCGGTTTTGATGAGATTCATCAATGTACGCGGGCCAAAGTCCAGCAGGATGGTCTGGTCCGTCCGCACCAGATAGCCGGCAGCGGCTCTCGTAGGATGAACGTTGGTTCCTGAGCCGAGAATCGTCAGACGCATCGTTCACAGGAAAGACATAACGGTGTGCCGTCCATCAACAAGACTCCCCTCACGTCCGAAGTTCATCCAAAACGGCTTGCGCCTCTTGCAGGTCCACACAATCCGCTCGTTGATTGAATCGGGAACAGACAGTCCCGAGGAGACACTGGGCATCCTTCTTTCTGTTCAACGTCTTCAACAGCCTCGCCAGACTCGTTGCCGCCCGAAGCTCCAACATGACGGCACGCTGGCTCCGCGCGATCGTCAGCGCTTCTTGAAAACACTGTTTCACATCCTCGATCGGCGGATCGGCCCGTCCGAGCAACAATTCGCCCTTGAGCCGACTCAGTTCGGCCGTCCAAAACCGTTCCCCCTGAGTCGTGGCGAGCCGCTGCGCCTCCGCGATGGCGTCCAATCCCTCATCGACTCGTCCATCATGCAGATAACTCTCCGCAAGCAAGGCCAATGTATAGGTGTTATTGAGCGCAGCCCCCGTCGCTTGGGTCGCAGCCAGCCCTTCTCTCAGCCGGGCAAGCCCCTTCTCATCACCGTTTCGGGCCAACGCCCAGCCCTGGGAGGAGACGGCCCAGGCTCGCGCCACTTCGAACGAATACTTCGTTGAGATCGCGATCGCTTCCTCGGTCAGCTCCAACGTGCGACTCGCGTCGCGCAGCATGGACGATATCCATGCCGTCGTCGCTAGGGTAAAGGCCAAAGTGAACGGATGCGCCAAGTCCCTCGCTTTGCCGATGGCTTCCGACACCAACGGTTCGACCCGATCCACGTCGCCCATGATCCATAACGTCCGGGCCAGCATGATGCTCGCCGTGATGCCGGGGTCCTGTGTGTACGGCAAGGTATGGGAGCGGCATGGACGCGGATCGGTCGTGGCGGCCTCGAGATGGGTCTTGGCTTCGTCGAACCGACCGATGAAGGAGTCGGTCGATCCCGCGCTCTCATGGGCGCGAACCAGGAGATCGGGAACCTGCCGACGGCGGGCCAACGACAGAAGATCTTCGGCCAGATCCGAAGCCCGCGCCAGGGCCCCCGCACCAGATGAAACACCCAGAGTCCCCAGACGGCAAGGAAATGCTGATCCGACAAGCTGTCTTCTTTCGAGAGCTCCCTGGCTCGGCGATAGTTCCGCTCGATATCGTCAGAGGCATATCCTTTCAGGGTCACCATGGGAGCCCCGCGCGCGATGAGGAGATCCAATTCTAAGGCGTCGCGATCCGGCCCTTCGGGCAACTCCTTCAACAAGGCCAACGCTCTGTTGAAATGACTGAGGGCTTCGATGTCGGCCGATCGCTCCGCGTCCCTGCGAGCCGCGAGGCGGCGGTAGTCGACGGCGGCCCCGATCAATCCGGCCTGCTCATAGTGATAGGCCAAGAGTTCCGGCTCCGCCTTAACGCGCTCGGCGAACTTGTTCTCCAGCGCGCTTGCAAGACGGGCATGCAGGCTTCGACGAGATTTTCTGGGCAACGTATGATAGGCGGCGTCCTGCAACAACGCGTGTTTGAACTGAAACTTGGCGTTCGGGATGT
>JANDJE010000068.1 GCA_024331095.1 Nitrospira sp.
ACGGCGGGCGGGCGATTGGATTGCGGATCGGTCTTGTCCTTGTATCGCACCTGTTTCGTCAGTTTGATCGAGATGGTTTGGCCCTTGAACGTCGTGACGACGAGACGTTTTTGATCGATGGCCGCGACGGTGCCGACGATATGTTGGACCGGCTTGTCGGCCGCATGAACCGCCGGAAGATCCCACGGCAATGCAGAGACGCACCATAGCGCCAGCAAGGCCCGCAGGCTCCCCGCCACGGCTCTTTCGCGACATCTCTTTTGCCGAGCAGGTCCCATCGGTTCCATCATACAGAGAATCGTGCCCTTCTGCGAATGAACGTCCTCTCAGCTTTTCACCGGGACGTCGCCGCGATAGGAAGAAGAGAATGTGGAGGGGAATTCCACGACCCGATGGATCAGGAGCCCCAGAACCGGCAGGTGCATCAGCAGGCCGCTGGCCCCCATGAACCATTCCCCGATCCAGAACGTGACGCCAAGATTGAAGAACAGCACCCCGTAATAGAGTCCCACGCCCAGGAGCAGGCGGGAAGTCGGTGAGTCGGAAGGGGCAAGCGGCGGCAATCGACGGTCAAGCGGAACATAGACGGCGAGGGACAGAGCTCCGACGATCGCCCAGCCGATATAGTTGGCGAACGGCACGCCGAAGTGAACGCCGGGGTCCGGATAATAGTAAATCTTGCCGAGAAACCATCGGTCGCCGCGCAGGGCGACCGGATCGATGACCATGTCAATGAACATAAACAGAAAGACGGTCAGGGCCAACACGGACAGGCCGGTGCGCTCGTCGCCGGTCAAGCGGAGCTGTTTCAATCTGAACCGCCCAAGCGATGAATATCCATCATAGGGCAAGAGCAGGCACAACGCCGTACAGTAGGCGGCGTAGAGGAGAAAGCTGAACGAGATCGAATCCATGAACGGCACGTCCGCGATGTACAGTTCTTGCCCCACCGTGGACCCGTTGTAAAAATACCAGCCGAAGGGGATACCCGTGCGCGTCGAGGAGTATTCGCAAACGAAGGCCGTGAACCAACTGATCAGCCAAAAACGCCAGGTCCGGCGCCAGCCGATCAGTTGCGTGCCGGCATACAGGAAGGCCGCCAAGAAGACAAACACGTAGGGCCGGAAGGCCACCGTCTTGAGAAACAGGATAATGAAGTCCATCGATCGTCAGATGCGACCGCTCATGCTTAATCGCCGGAGTTTCTCGACGCAACGGTCCTGGAACAGTCGGCGGAACGGTACCATGCTCCCCCCGTCGCTGCAAGGTCGGCGCACACCTGATCCGCTAATCCGCCCCACACGGAGCCCGCATTACACGTAACGATGGTCCCTGAACCACCGCACGGCCTTTTCGATCGCGACCTCGGGAGGGGTCTGAGGTATGCCGAGTTCGCGAATCGCCTTGGAACAGTCGTAGTGCATCTTGTACTTGGCCATCTTGACCCCTTCGAGCGGAATCCGAGGCGGGATGCCGGTCATGTTGGCGATCCAATGGTTGACATAGGCCAGGGGCAGGACCGCCAGGCGCGGCAGTTTGAGCGACGGGGCCTTCACGCCGGTCACGGCGCTCAGAATGTCGAACACCTCGCGGAGCAGGAGATTCTTGCCGCCTAAAATATATCGTTCGCCGACCCGGCCCTTCTGCATGGCCAGCAGGTGACCCTGGGCCACATCGTCCACATCCACGATGTTCATGCCGGTCTCGATGTAGGCCGGCATGCGGCCCTTCATGAAATCGACGATGATTTGCCCCGTCGGGGTCGGCTTGACGTCGCCCTCCCCGACCGGCGCGCTAGGATTAACGATCACGACCGGCAGTCCCTCCTTGGCCAGCCGCAAGACTTCCTGCTCGGCGAGATACTTCGATCGTTTGTAGTGTCCCGCCATTTGCGAGAGCGACACGGGCGTCTCCTCGGTGCCGAGTCCTCCACCGGGCGGCAGGCCGATGGCTCCGATGGTGCTGCAATAGACGATGCGCTCCGTGCCGACGTCGCGCGCCGCTTCCAACAGATTGACCGTGCCGGTGACATTGACCTCGTAAAAGATGGAGGGATTTGGGGCCCACAGCGCGTAGTGGGCCGCGACATGGTAGAGATGGCGACAGCCCTTCAGGGCCGCCCGGAGCGAGGCAGGGTCGCGCAGGTCGCCGACAACTTGTTCGACCGGTAGCCCGTCAAGGTTGCGCAAGTCGGCATTGGTTCTGGTCAACACCCGGACGTCGTAGCCGGCTCGCACGAGCGCACGGGCGACCGCCGCGCCGACAAACCCAGTGGCACCGGTGACGAGCGCGTTCATGGTGAAGACTGTCCGTCTGGATGGGGCCTGTCACACATCGAAATCAGTGGCCGGTCTCCGATCGTCGCTCCTAGTGTTTTCGAGCGGTGATGTAGCGGGCGATGTCGCGAAGCGGATCGGCGGTCGGCCCGAAGGAGGAAAGCCGCCCGACGGCCCGTTCCACACAGTCGTCCGCCAACCGTCTTGCGCCATCCACGCCGTAAAACGCGGGATAGGTCTTTTTGCCCCGTTCCGCGTCGGTATTGGGATTCTTGCCCAGTTCTTCGCGTGTGCCGGTCACATTCAGCACGTCGTCGGCGATCTGAAAGGCCAGGCCGATGTCTTCGGCATAGCCGGTCAAATCGTCCAGTTGTCGGTCGGTCGCCCCGGCGGCGATGGTCCCCATCCGGACCGCCGCGCGGATCAACATGCCGGTCTTGTGTTTGTGGATCGATTGCAAGGCCGGTAGATCGATGTCCCGGTTCTCGGCCTGAATATCGAGGACCTGGCCTCCCACCATGCCTCGATTGCCGGCGCCATGGGCCAGTTCTTGGATCAGCCGTACTTGCCTCGCCGGATCGCAGCCCTTCATGAGGTCGGGCCGGCTGATCCAGTCGAAGGCCATGGTAAGCAGCGCGTCGCCCGTGAGAATCGCGATGGCCTCGCCATAGACCTTATGGTTCGTCGGCTTGCCGCGCCGAAAGTCGTCATTGTCCATCGCCGGCAGGTCGTCATGGATGAGCGAATAGGTATGGATCAATTCCAGCGAACAGGCGACGGCCATGAGCCCCGGCGCCTCGCCGCCGACCGCCTCCGCCGCGGCGAGGGCCAAGATCGGTCTGATCCGTTTCCCGCCCGCCATGAGGCTGTAGCGCATGCTCTCATGGAGCGTGGCCGGCGGTGTGACGGCCGGCGGCGTGACCTGATCGAGGAACTGATCAACAGCAAGGCGTTTGGCTTCAAGATACTCCGCGATCGTCATAGGGTCCCCTTCCGATTGGCGCTGGTGATCCTGACCGGCCCGCGCGGAGCGTAGCAAACGGCGGGGGAGTAGGTCAAAGGGGGAGAAGCACGGGGGAAAGGGAGAGGAGACTTTGTTTCCAGGTTCTGATCAGAAATCAGGGAGCGCAGCATGACAGCATGTTGGGAGTGAGTCTCATAAAAATGAGCATCATGCCGACCACCACAAGGGCTATCGTAAGTTGTTCATGGACGGCTGCCCGTTGTGAGAAAAACGGCATTGGCTTATGATACCTTGCTGAGCCCGCGGAATGTTATATGGGCTTTAGCAGACTTAAGGAAAGCTTCCAAGACGACATGGGCTGACATCGGTTTGTGGCAAGGAAGATTCATGAACATTCTTGGCGGGCACAACTACACATACTATCCGTTGGACAAGTTCAGTGATCAGACCGTAAACGAAAAGTTGGAGAAACACGAGCACGATCTGAAAAGGGCTGCCGAAGCATCTGTAGAGCTTCTAAGGGAAAGATTGCTGAAAACCGCTCAAGCCGCCCGCGGTAGCACAGAAAGGGGAAAACGGTTGGACGCAGCCCTTGCGTATCTTGTTCTGGCAAAGCACGAAGCGTTTTCCGCCGGGAAGACCATCAACGCCGAGCGCGCAGACGTTATATTGCGGAGCACTACCACTTTGCGGCCAATGAGCTGCGGCAATTGGATTTGCTCGAACGTTCCGCGCAATGCTACTTCAATTCTGCGCTACGGGCATTCAATGTTTCAAAAAAGGACAGCGCGAAAGGCGAAGGTGTGAAACAGACCCTTGAACTCGGGTTGAGGTCGGCGGGAAGGGCTAAAGCTCAATTCTCAGATCTTGGGGAAGAAGAGAAGAGCGATGAAGCTCATGCTCTCCGGCTTGACATTAAACAACTTCGATCAAAGCGGTCGAGTTTGTGCGGCGTTTTTCCTCGCGTTCATCAATCTCTTCGCTTTTGGCGCGTACACGAACTTCACGCCTCGGAGCGGGTTCGGCCAAATGGTTGTTATCGCGCACGCACTGACGGCCTTCGTGCTCGTTGGAACCGGAGTAACGTTCCTTACAAAACGATAAAGAAAGAGCGTGTGAATCGCACATCGAACGATGTACATTGATCCAGCAGCCGCGAAGGCTCGACAATGACTCGCGACTTCTTGCCCACTGCTGACGTGATCGCGCTTCTGAGCCTGATAGTCGCCCTCTCGGCCTATGTCGCTACGATACGGCTGCGGCTGATTGACCGGATCAAAAATGCTCAAGACGAAGAAAAGAAGAAGCTCAAAACGACTTCCCGCCTGCTCACGTTGGCTGATGCCCCGTTGGTCGTGTCCGGTCTGCTCTTGTTCTTCTACGCCTTCTGGAACAACACGCTGGGGTTGTGGTTCTTCTGTGCTGAATCACCCAACTGGATGTTGTCCTGGTCAATCGGATTGCTCACGTTTGCCCTCGTCGTGCTCGTCGCACACCATATGGGCGCTTGGTGGAAAAGTATTCAGGCATGAGTGTATCGCGCGATGAGCCAGATGGCCAAGAGTTGGGCGTTCTATCAGATGATGCACAAGCAGGCGAAAAAGTGGACAGTCTGGTTTTCTTGGCGGGGGAAGTGGGCTGCTGCGCGCAAGAATTGAGAAAGTCCCCTTTTCTCCCCCTGTCCCCTTTTCTTCTGTCAGATGTGAGTCTGCACGACTCCCAGGCTTGCTGTTAACGATCGACTTCCGACCCCTTGCCATGCGCTTCGCTCGCAAGACGATCGAGGAAGTCGGTCAACGGGATCAACTGCACGCCTTTATATGTTCCGAGAGTCAGGAGATGCCGATCGCCTGTGACAACGAAGTCTGCACGGGCGTGCACGGCGCACTCGAGAATGCGGTTGTCGGGTTCATCTTCTACGACACGGAGACGGGAAGCGGGCCTGACGACGATGACCACGCGACCGATGGTTTGGACGAGTTCTCGCGTCTTCTCTTCCGTCCAGTCGAACTTGCTCTGGAGGACCGTTGCCGTTTCGGTAAGAATCGGGATGGATGTGAACAGTTCGAATCGTCCACGGAGGGTGCTTAGGTAGGCATCTTCCGCCCGGCCGCCCGGAATCCCAAAGGCTGACACATAGATGTCCGTGTCGAAGACGACGCGCACGGTCAGCGATTCTGGAAGACCAGGGCTTCGACATCGGCTTCCGTCAGCACCCTTTTCTTGCGGGCTTGTCCGGCGCCATAGCGCTGAAGGGCGAGAAATTCCTCCTCCTTCCGACGCTGCTCGTACAGGGAGACCATCTCACGGAAGAGCTGGCTCTTGTTCTTCGCCTCAGCCTTGGCAAACTGCTCGAACTTGGCCGCCAACTCGGAAGGAACCGAGACGGTAAGCGGTACACGACCGCGCTTCATGTGTTCCTCCTCAATTGTATGACAAAATCATACAGGCGAGCGGGGCATCGGTCAACGATTGGATCGAAACAAAGGGGGCGGGAGTCGGGAAGAAAGGCATCAGGAGGGCAGGTGAGGAGGGAGGCGGAGTTCCTTGGGCAAGAGGGGCTTCATGGTCAAGAGGGAAGACGGGACCGGAAACGGTCTGCGACCGGGAGGAGCCGAAGCTGCCGGTTTGAGCCGATGCAGGGGCGCGTGAGCGGGCCGGCCGCAAGGCGTGCGCGGAGACACCCGCCACCTGAAAAAAATAAAAACAAAGGGGGGGTGACAGCAGCCGATGACGAGCGTAAAGATGAGCGGGGCACGACCTAGGGGAAGAACACGAGCTGGAGGCGGCACACGAGGGAGGCCAAGGGGGAGAGCAGACGGCGCGGGAGCAGGGGCGGCCGAGCGGGAGTCGGAGCAGAAGAAGGGCACGCAGGGCCGTGATCCGGGCGAGGTGGCGGGCAGGCGAGTCGGCTGGCGGACGAGAGCGGGAGCACGGGAGAAGAGAGCGGGCCGACACGAACACGCGGCGAGATAGGGGCAACAGAGCACCAAGAAGGGAGCGGAACGATGATGCAGGCGACGACGTAGAGGAGTGAGCGGGGGCGGCGGGGAACCGGAAGCGGGCGCGAGGGGACACAGGGAGGAGGGGGCGGCAGAACCGGCGGAGGGAAGCCAGCGGCAGGGATCCTGAGCGGTCTCTTGCTGGCGAGGAGCCTGTTGCTGGCGGGGAGCCTGTCGGCCCAGGCGGCGGAGTTCGTTCCCTTGGGGGGGTCTTGCCGGGGTACGATGGTAGCTTTGCCAACGGCGTCTCGGCCGATGGCTCGGTCGTGGTGGGGGGAGCGGCTCCCGCACGGGATCTCAAGCCTTCATCTGGGATCAGCCCCACGGCATGCGATCGCTCTTGGATGTGTTGATCACTGACTATGGGCTGGGGAGCCAAGTGAGCGGCTGGTCATTGACAGATGCCACCTCTATTTCTCCCGATGGCCGTCACATCGTGGGATGGGGCGATGGTCCGAATGGCCAAGAGGCCTGGCTCGTGCGGCTTGATGCGGCACCGGTGCCCCTGCCCCCGGCGGCGTATCTCTTCGGCGCGGGGCTCGTGGGTCTGGCGGGCCTAGCCCGTCGGCGGGGTTGACAGGGAGGGCCATGAGCCGAGTGTTGGGGGGGCAGTTGCGGCTCGTTATGTCTTTCTGGAATCGGGTAGTCTTTCCTGCACCCGGCCGGGGGTACCCCCGGCCGGGTGCGTTGAGGGCGGTTCCGGTATGAAGTGGCGATTGGGAGCGGAGGGTGATCCCCCTCCATTGCCAACGGAGGAGGAAGATTGACAGACAGGCCGGTGCCGGGTTGCTTCGTCAGTGTCCCATCGATGGTGGTTGGTTGTCTGACCTGCTTGTGCTCGCGGTGGCTCTCGTCAGAATAAGCGAATGCTCCTAGAATTCTCCCAGCATGAGCATCGGGCGTTCGAGATCATTCCACCACTCAAATCAAGGCCTTGAGGCATCAGCCTGGGTCCACACGTACTGCCATTCTTCCCAGATCCGGAGCTTCTTCGCCCAGTCGGTAATATAAGCGTGGTCCAGTGAGCCGGTTTGACGTTGCAGGACCGATAGCACGTCGATGAAGTCCTGCGCTCGCCCCGCCTTCAATTTGTGAATCACCAGATCCTCCGGGGAAATGATCCACAGGGACAGGTTGCCGAGCGTGTAGTGCCGACGCCGGCTGAGACAGGCCCGATCGTGGTCGTCCTTTGGGAGCATGAGACCGACCGGGATGGCTCCACGTCGTAACCGAACGTGGGAGTCCCTGAGCATGGGGTTGTGCGCCGCCCAGTGGACATCCTCTACAAATCCGTACTCTTCCAG
>JANDJE010000007.1 GCA_024331095.1 Nitrospira sp.
CTCGGCGGTCCTGCTAAGAATGGACCAGTTCGAGGGACTGATGGAGACGATCGAGATTCTCAGCGATCAGAAGACGATGCGAGGACTTCGTCGAGCTTTGAAACAGGCGGAGAAAGGACAGTGGGTCTCCCATGAGGCGGTCTTTGGCTGAGAAACGTTGTGAAAGGATATCGGGCACGCTATACCAGAGAAGCGGCCGAACGAATTCGGAAGTTCCATCAAGTCAAGGGGGAGATCAAGCAAGGCGTCAAAGATCTTGTGGCGAATCCTCTTGCCGGTCATGCGCTTCAATATGAGCTGGCGGGTCTTCGGTCTTATCGGGTCCGGACCTATCGAATCATCTATCGGATTCATGATGAAGAAGGTTGTCTCGATATTGTCTTCGTTGGCCCCCGGCGGGATGTTTATGAGCAGTTAAGAGAGCTGTTGCTTGAGCGATCTGAGCGGAGGTGATCCTCCCGGATATCACGCCCCTCTCCGATGTCACTCTTATCACGGGGAGGATGGGTGGAGACGCCGGAGAAACCAGTTTCCCGCCAGTTCCGCGACGTGCTCTAACGTGCCTGGCTCCTCGAATAGATGGGTGGCGCCGGGAATGATGACCAGCTTCTTCTCACAGGTCAACACATCATAGGCAGCCCTGTTCAGTTCAATGACAGGGAAATCATAACCGCCGACGATCAGGAGTGTGGGGGCCGTCACGCGAGGGAGATAGGGTTCGGCCAGGTCCGGCCGTCCGCCCCGCGAAACGACGGCCTGAATGTTCGACGGTTGTCGCGCGGCGGCTTGCAGGGCGGCGCCGGCGCCCGTGCTGGCGCCGAAGTAGCCGATCCGTAGGTGGCCGGTTCGTTGGTCCGATTCGAGCCATGTCTTGGCCAACAGGAGCCGATCAGCCAAAAGGTCAATGTCAAAGACCTTGCGCCGGTCGGTTGCTTCCTGTTCCGTGAGCAGGTCAAGGAGGAGGGTGGCGAGCCCCTGTTGTTGAAGGTGGTGGGCTACGAAGTTGTTGCGAGGGCTGAATAGGCCGCTGCCGCTGCCGTGCGCAAAGATGACTGCTCCCTCCGAGCCGGCCGGCAGGCCGAGCAATCCCTCCAAGACGACCGACCCTTGCGCGATTGAGACGCGATGTTCAGGCACAGCAGTCATGGTTTGCTCCTTCAAGGACTTTCTTGTTGGGGGGCGAGACTCTGATCCACCGTCCGGGCCAAAGCTTGCAACGCCGGGGCAATGCGAACGGGATGGGGCGGGGCCGTCTCCAGGCTGCGTAACGAAGGAGGAAGCTGGGTAAGTTGGTCCATGGCGTACCGGCGCACCTCATGCAGGCTGGGTGAAGGGACGAGCCGTAGCCCCCCCTTCATGACCTCGTGGAGGAGAGGAGTCCCCGGTTGAACATCTTCCAGTGTGGTGACCGTGTCATAGTCGAGGAGGCCGTCATCTGTATACGAACGATAGATCTGTTTGCGACCGGGCCATGTCGCCTTGCCCTCCGATCGCTTGCGACAGGGACGCCCGGCATATTCTTGCAGCTTGTACGCGCAATCCAACGATGGGGCATCGGCGGACGTGGTCATGGCCGTGCCGACGGCGAAACTGTCGATGGGTGCTGCGCTTTCAATCAACGACTGTATCCGATATTCGTCGAGATTGCCGCTTGCGAGGATCTGAGCGTGAGACAACTCTCCCTCGTCCAGGATTCGGCGAACCGCCCGCGCATGGGAAGCCAGGTCTCCACTATCCAAGCGAACGCCCTTGATCGTGATGCCCTTGGCTTTGAGCGAAGGGGCCATCGAGACGACGAGTCGCGCGGCCGCCTCCGTATCGTACGTGTCGATCAGAAAGATCACATTGTCAGGCTGCGCTTGGGCGAAGTGCTCGAAGGCCTGCCGTTCGTCGCGATGGGCTTGGACGAACGAGTGGGCCATCGTGCCATAGATGGGAATGTCATAGGCCATGCCGGCCAACACAGTGGCGCTGCCCGAGAACCCAGCCAAATAACTGGCTCGTGCCGCGAGGAGCCCTGCCTCCGCGCCATGCGCCCGCCTCAGCCCGAAATCGATGAGAGGTTTGCCCTTGGCCGCCAGGACCGACCGAGCCGCCTTGGAGGCGATCATGGTCTGAACATGCAGCAGATTCATCACCCGGCTTTCGACAAGCTGCGCGACCGGTAATGGTGCAACCACCCGGAGAATCGGCTCGTGCGGGAAAAAGGGCGTCCCCTCCGGCATAGCCGCCACGTCCCCCGTGAACCGCAGAGTTTCCAAAAAGTACAGCAGGCGGGACTTGAACAACCTGGTCTCCTCGAGCCACGCCAATTCCTCTTGCGTGACGCGCAGCCCGGCGAGAAAGTCCAGCGCCTGTTCAAGGCCGGCGGCGATCAGGAAATTGCGATGGGGCGACAGTTTTCGGACGAAAAATTCAAACACGGCCGGTTCGGTCATGTCCCGTTCCAGATACGCCTGGGCCATGGTGAGTTCATAGAGGTCGGTGAGCAGGGCGCTTCGGGAGGGATTCATCGGGTCAAATCCTCCAATCGGATGGGGACGGCGCCCAGGCGAATCATCTCCTCTTCGGCTCGTGCGCCATCATCAGGCTTGGCATTGACCGCTTTGATGGCGTCTGTGAGCAAGTAAACGGCATAGCCGAGGGAGAGGGCATCCTTGACGGTGTTCAACACGCAATAGTCGGTCGCCAGTCCGCCGATGAAGAGCCGTCGGACATCAAGGGCATGGAGGTGGCGGTGGAGGGCCGTTCCTTGAAAGCCGGAGTAGGCGTCCGGGTCCGGATCGATGCCTTTGTAAATGATTACGGCTGAGGCCGGAACTGAAAAGTGGTCGGGCGGCAATGCGCCGTGAGACCCAGCCAGACAGTGAGGCGGCCAGGGGCCGCCTTGCTGTTGGAAGGAGCAATGGTTCGGAGGGTGCCAGTCCCGTGTGAGAAAAATCGGCAGCCCCCTTTCATGAAATCGGCGAACGTACTCCGAGAGTATCGGGACGATTGCTTCACTGCCGGCGACACCAAGGGGACCGCCGGGAAGAAAGTCATTCTGGATGTCGATGAGGATCAGCGCGTCGTGGGGGTCCAATGTTTCAACCGAGTGTTTCATGGTCGATGGAGTCATTCTCGGCGCCGAACCAGATGTCACGGATTGGATTGTGAGAGCCGGCGAATGTAGGCCAACACATCCTGCATTTCTTCATCGGCCAGCCGCCCTCGCCAGGCGTGCATCGGACTGAAGACGATGCCATGTTCGATCACCCGCAACAGGTCCTCATCCGATTTGAGGATCGACCGAACATGGCGAAAATCGGCGGGCGGAAGGGACAGGGTCTCCGCCGACGGCCCGTTCCCCTCGCCCTTGTCTCCGTGGCAAGAGCGACAGTGACGCGCATAAATCGCTTTTCCCCGCTCCGGATCGGGAGGGTACTCCTGCGCGGAAAGGCCGGCCGGTATCGCCGCGCCGATCAGAACCAAGGGCGACACGAGACCGATGAACGCGGCTGCCCCTCCTCTGATCCCGAGCACGAACGCCCCCTAACTTTTCTTACTCGTGTGCGCGATGAACGGACTGAAGCGTTGTTGAAGTCTCTTGCTCCCACAAGCCGGACAGGCCACGTCTCCCTGTTCATGCGCCTTGAGCGTCACGACCAGGAGCGATTCCTTTCCGCAATCGAGGCACTTGTACTCATAGATGGGCATGGCCGGTTCCCTCTCAACTGAAGATCATCAATGGATAGGCTCCTTGGTGCAACAAAGCGTGAGAGACACTGCCCAGCACGAGCCGCGAGACGCCTCTGCGCCCGCGGGATCCCATGAGGATGAGGTCGGGCTGCCAGGCTCCGGCTTCTTTCAAAATCCCTTCGACCGGAGTGCCCAATGAGGCGACGACCCGGGTCTCGTGGCCGAGAGCCGGCAATTTAGCCGCTGTGTCATTGAGGAACGCCTCGGCCTCGCGGAGCACTTGGGCTTCCATCTGTTCGGCGGCGGCGTCATTGACCGGCCATGGCGCCTTGGTGTGGGGCAGGACGGTGAAGAGGGTGAGCATGGGCGGATTGCGGAACGGCCGTTGTTGGAGAAATCGGAGTGCATGTTCCGCGTCGTGTGGGCCTTGCAGGGGAAGCAGCACCTTATCCAAGGCTTTCAGCGGACCGCGAAGAATCAGCTTGGCGCTCGGAGCAAATGTCAACACGCGATGCGCCACGCTGCCCAACAACCGTTCTTTGATCGGTCCGAAGCCGCGTGTTCCGAGCAGCACCAGGTCCACCTTGTATTGTTCGGCCATCGCAATGATTTGATCAGCCGGAGAGCCGACGACCAGATGCTTGGTCACCGGGCCGACTTCCATCGGGAGCAGCGACACGATCCGCTCCAACAGCCTCGTGCCCTCTTCTCGCATAGTGCGCTCGGCCGTCTCATAGAACTCTCGCGTCACTTCGGGGATCATGGAGGGGTAGGCCGGCGTCGGGACGTCCAAGACGTGCACGATGTGCAGCTCTTCCGCGCGACTCAAATACTTCAGCGCGCGTACCGCTTCATACGAGTGGTCCGACCCGTCGACTGCGAGCAAAAGTTTCATAAATGTCACCTTCCTTTTGCAAAAGCACCGAAATGATGAGTTTCATTTGCCTCGTCGATTGAACCGGCATCCGCAACGGCGACGCGCTCCCATCTCGTAAATCAGACTCAGCAAATCCGATGCCGTTTCCACACGGCTGCGTCGGGCGTCAGTGGCAAAAAACAAAGGGTAAAGAGACAAGCGAAGTTCCGCCTTGAGCCTTTCGTTACCGTAAAAGTCGTTTCATCAGTGAGGCCTTCTGCTACATCGAGAAGATTGTATCTGTAGCAAGGAGCCCCCTTCTGCGAAGATTAAGGGCGACAGCCCATTTGCCCTCGTCACCCTCGCTCAAGTGAAAGAAGACGGGGTTTCGGCCGAGATTCCCCTGAATCGCGTGCCCACTATCGTCCATGTGACGCAGGTTCTTCAAGTGGCACCGCCCTTGCTGGTTTCCGGTAGAGAGGAGAATCCATGGTTCAACAAGCCGGTCTCTTCAAAAAGATTCTCGTGCCGGTCGATTTCTCGCCCTGTTCGGACGAGGCCTTTCGAGTCGCTTGCGAGATGGCGCGTGTATGCGGAGCCGAGATGACGGTCTTGCATGTCATCGATACGGGAACCTTGGCGGCGTTCAACCGGCTGGGACTCGTGGCCGTCCCGTCCGATGCGGCGGCTCAACGACGGCGTCTGCGTCACCATGCCCGTCTGAAGGCGCGCCGGTTGCTGGAATCGAAAGAGGCCAAGGGGATCACGCTCGCCCGTACCATCGTCGAGGGGGCTCCGTTCGTCGAGATCGCCAAGGCCGCTCGCACGGGGCGTGTGGACCTGATCGTGATGGGCAGTTATGGCGGGCGAGCGGGCAGTGTGGACAAGATCTTTTTCGGCAGCACGGCGGAAAAGGTCGTTCGGACCGCCGGCTGTCCCGTGTTGACCGTTCCTCTGCCGGCCACCGGCGGTCAGCCGGTTTCCACTTAAACGAAGGGAGCGATCATGATCAAGCGATGGGCTCGCTGGTGGACGGGAGTCGTGATTGCCGGTCTGGCCGGTCTGATGGTCTGGTCTCCCGGTCCGTTGGGGAGCACGCAGGTGTCGGGAAAACTTGCGCTGCCCGAACCGGAACAGGTGGTGGAAGTGACCATCAAGGACTACAAGTTCAGGACCAAGCAGGGGGCGTTGCGTCTCGGACTTCCGACGGTGATCAAGGTGCGGAACGAGGACGCAGAACGGCACGATTTCGGCTCGACGATGTTCGAGGGGCTTTCCGCGCAGATCGAACAGAACGGGGTGATCGTGTACGGACGAGGATTGGGCGGGGTCTTCCTTGATCCGAATCGCGGGGCGATCGTGCGGTTTGATTTGTCTCGTCCGGGAAAACACGAGTTCCGTTGCTCGCTTCACCCGACCATGACCGGAGAGTTGTTGATCTTGAGCACGGAAGCCGTCTAACACGGAGGCCGTCTAATTGGGGAGGCAGGATATGAAGGAGAGGAGGCTTCTCCGATCGTTCTGGTACAGAGTCAGGCCATGAACGTCGAACACATTCTTCTGGCGACGGACTTTTCGGCTCACGCGGAGCGAGCGGAGGCGTATGCCTGTTCGTTGGCCGAAACGTGGGGAGCCGAACTGACGATCATGACCGTATTGGAATTCGATCCGGGGTTGAACCCGGACTACCCCGTGAACCAATTGTACTTGAACGAGTTGATGAAACAGGCTACACAGGATTTGGATGCGACCAAGGAGCGCGTCGGGGAGCGGGGAATCGTCGTTCGGTCGCGTCTTGCCAGAGGCGTCCCCAGCAAGGAAATCGTGGCCGTAGCGGAGGCGGAGAAGGCGGATCTGATTGTGGTCGGCACGGCGGGAAAGAGCGGGCTTGAACACGTCTTGTTGGGCAGCACGGCCGAGCGCGTGATTCGGACGTCGCCCTGCCCGGTGTTGGCCGTTCGGGCCGAGCGGTCGGAAACCGAACGGGCCGGTGAGCGGCAAGCTCGGCCCGTGCTCAAGAAACTGCTGATTCCAGTGGATTTTTCGGACTGCTCACTTGACGCGCTGGAGTATGGGATTGCGGCGGCTCGGCGGGCAGGCGCGTCCGTTACGGTGCTCCATGTTTTGGAGCCGGTTTCGTACGGATTGGATTTTACACTCGTCCACTCGGACACGAGACGGCGCCGGGATGCCGTCGAGAGACGACTCGCCGAGATCGCCGGCGCGGTGAACGCCGCGGGGGTGCCCTGTGAATGTCTGATACGGGGAGGGCTTCCCAATGATTCGATTCTTGAAGCGGCGCGGACCCTGCCGGTCGACATGATCGTCATGGGTACGCACGGTCGGCGGGGTCTGTCGCACGTTTTGTACGGCAGCGTGGCCGAATCCGTGCTGTGGAAGTCCCCTCGCCCCGTTCTGATGGTGCGCAGCCCAAAATTTCGAGCGAGCCAACGTCGTGTGCTGTCGGCCTTGCCCGCCGATCAGTGACCGTGAACCGAAACCCGGGAGGTCGTATGCGTGAGAAGAAAACGAAAAAAACCGGCCCTTCGAAAGGGCGGTCATCGGCCGCCGTTGCCGCCGTTTCGAATAGGCCGATCGAATTGCCGGACGGGATGTGGGAGCGGATCGCGAAAAAGGCTTACGAATTATGGGAGCAGCGGGGGCGCCAGGATGGCAATGATCTCCGCGATTGGTTCGACGCGGAAGCCATCGTGATGGAAGAAATCCATGAAGCTCGGGAGTGAGCGGGCGGCGGGGTTCTTTGTTCCGCTTCCTCCGTCCTTGGCTTCGGTGCTGGCGCGGCTTGACTCGCTGTCGCTCAAGCCGGGTTTTTCCCTTCAACGTGAAGTGGCGTTGGCGCGGGCGCTCAAGCCGTACATCGGAGAAGGCATGGGCGGCGTCATTATGCCCCTGGCGCAGGAGACCGAGCTGGCCGGTCTGTTCGTGATCTGTGATTTTTACCCGGAAGACGGGCAATTGAGTCTTATCGAACAGTTGCGAGACGTCGTCACCGAACATGTTCCCGACGAGGAACGGGCGTGGCTCGACCCATTGAAACATTCCCGCATGGACGTGTTCGAGCTGGTCTCGGCGGACTCTACGCGCGTGACGGCGCGGTCTCTCGGCGATGGGGCGACGGTTCATCTGCCCGGCGGGGATTTCATCAAAAATGCGCCGCCCAGGTCCGGAATCCTCACCCGCGTCATCGGCCGGCCGGGCGAGGGACCGTCCGACGCCGTATGGGGCGGATGCGGGTTGCTTCTCTCTCCGGAGGATGCCACGGCGTTGATCGAGACGGTCGCCGAATGGCGCCGTGAGCTGGAGGTCGAGACCGGATCCTTTACGCTCGGAGAATGGAAAGAGTTCACCAAACAATACGGCTATATGCTGCTCTGGGCGTTCGCGCAGTTGCGCCTTGACGCACTGGTGGACGCCGTCGTCCACATCCGCTATCGTGGCCCGGACGGTCGGCCGTACCTCTATGCCGTGGCTCTCTACGATCACCATGAGCCTCGGGTGTTTGCCGACCAATTGTCGGCCATGCAAGAGTTGGAGCCTGAACAATCCGCCCATCGATCTGCTGACGCGACGACCGATTCCGGCCTCCCACCGGCTTCCGTGTGGGTTCAGCGCGTCGAGACCGGAGCCGGAATGGAGACCGTGGCGAGGCTGACGTTGACGTCCAGCCAGTTGATCGTGGAATGCGACGGCCCTGAGCGGCTTGATCGGATCAAACATGAACTGGCGGCCGCTTTGGGCTTTTCCTTGCACTTTCGCGACGAGACGGTTGAACCGCCGGCACGAAAACTGTCGGTGGCCGACCTGACGGCCGGTGAGCCGCCGGCGGTGGTGGTGACGCCGGAAGAAGATCGCGCCCTGCTGGCTCGGTTTTTGGAAAAGGCTTATTTGGAGTGGGCGGACCAGCCGCACGTTGCGCTCGGCGGCCAAACGCCGCGCCACGCCGCCGAGAGCCCGTCGATGCGCAAAACGGTCGGCGCGCTGATCGATGAAATGGCTGCGCACGATCCGGGCCGTCGGCGAACGGGCCTGCCCGCGTTCGAGTACAATCGTCTTCGGGCCCACGTCGGTTTAGATGATGCGCCTGCCGAGTAGCCGGGGCGATCAATCGGGGCCGACGTCGAGAGTCTTTCATTGAAAGATGCGATCGTGTCGCGGAGCCCCATGAGAGGGGCGGGGAGACAGTCGGGCGGACGCGGGATGGAAGGAGAGGGGATGATGGCTTCAGAGCGGACCGTGATGGGGATTCTGGTCGGAGGGGGGCCGGCGCCCGGGATCAACAGCGTCATCAGCGCCGCGACGATCCGCGGCATTCTCGGCGGAGACGACGTGGTCGGCATCTTGGACGGGTTTAAATGGCTGATGGAAGGAAGCACCGGTCAGGTGAGGCCTCTCTCGATCGAGGAAGTCAGTCGGATTCATTTTCAAGGAGGATCGTATCTGGGGACGTCGCGGGCGAATCCGACGAAATCATCGGAGCACTTGGACAACGTTCTGTTCACGCTGTCGGGATTGGGCGTCAGGCGGCTGGTGACGATCGGAGGCGATGACACGGCGTATTCGGCCATGAAGGTGGAGGAGCGGGCGGCCGGCCGCTTTCAGGTCGTTCACGTGCCGAAGACCATCGACAATGATCTGGATCTCCCCTACGGCATTCCCACCTTCGGGTTTCAGACGGCCCGTCACGTCGGGGTCGAAATCGTCAAAAATCTCATGGTCGACGCCCGCACCACCGCGCGCTGGTACCTGGTGGTCACGATGGGGCGCAAGGCGGGCCATCTGGCCTTGGGGATCGGGAAGGCGGCCGGGGCCACGGTGACGATTATTCCGGAGGAGTTTCGGGAACGACCGGTTCGTTTGCGGAAAGTCGTCGATGTCCTGCTGGGGGCTATGGTGAAGCGGATGGAACAGGGGCGGGCGGACGGCGTCGCCGTGTTGGCCGAAGGATTGATCGAGATCCTCGACCCCCGTGATCTTGGAGGGCTGGACTATGTCGAGCGCGATGAGCACGGTCATCTGCGGTTGAGCGAGGTGGACATCGGGGATGTGTTACGGCGGGAACTGACGAAGCAGCTCAAGGCGATGGGACTGTCTCTGACGCTCGTGGCGAAGAACGTGGGCTATGAGCTTCGATGCGCCGATCCGATCCCCTACGACATCGAATACACGCGCGACCTCGGCTATTGCGCGGCGCAATATCTGCTCGACGGCGGCACGTCGGCGATGGTATCAATCCAAAACGGCCGGTTTATCCCGATTCCGTTCAAGGACATGGTCGATGCCGCCACGGGGCGGACCAAGGTCCGAATGGTCGATATCGACTCGCCGTCGTATCGGATCGCCCGGCAATATATGATTCGACTGAAGGCGGATGACCTGAATAATCCGCAGATGCTGGGCCGCTATGCGGCCATCACCGGTCTGTCCGCCGATACGTTCAAGGATCGGTTCGCCTGGACGGTGTGAACGACAGGGAATGCAGAAAGGAAGAAAGTATGAAAATTTTGGCGGCGACGGATGGGTCGAAGTTCGGTCGATGGGCGGTCGAGTGGTCGGCGCAGATTCCGTTTGCCGTCAAGCCGACGATTCGAGTGCTGCACGTCGTCGACGTCGCGGGGTTGCGCGCGCCCTTCATGGTGCAGCCCGTCATTGTGGGAACGGAGCGATACATTCAGGCCGAAGTGAAACGGCTGGAGGAGCATGCCCGGGGCACGAAGCAGGAGGCGGAGACCTGGCTTAAGGAGTCGGGGCTCAAAGGAACCGTGATCGTGGATCGCGGCGCCGTGGCGGAGACGATCATGAAACAGGCCAAACGCGGCGTGCAGTTGCTGTCCATCGGCTCGCGGGGGCTCGACGCGCTGGATCGCTTCATGCTCGGCAGCGTGTCGAATCACGCGATCCATCACGCGCCCTGTTCCGTCTTGGTCGTGAAGGAAGCGCCACGCCCCGTGCGGCGGATTCTGCTGGCCGTTGACGGATCGTCGGCGTCGGAGAAGGCGGTGAAGTTTTTGCTGCGGCACCTCAACCCCACGCCCGACGGTCCCGAGCAGGAACCGGTGTCGGTGACCGTTACCCACGTGATGCCGTTTCTCAAGTACCCGGAGCTGCGCGAGGCCGGCAGGTTGTTGGCGCAGCGGTACGAGGAGAAGGTGGCGAAGGCCGGGTTTCAGGTGGAGGAAGCGATGCGATTGGGGAAGCCGGCCAGCGAGATTCTCACGCAGGCAAAACGCTGGAAGGCCGATTTGATCGTGACCGGCGCCAAGGGGCTCGGCGCGATCGGCCGCGCGTTGCTCGGAAGCGTGTCGACTCGGGTCGTGCAACATGCCTCGTGTTCGGTCCTTGTCGTCCGATGATCGGCCGGGCGGGGCGGAACATGCGGCCCGCCGGATCGGCGAGCCGCCGCCAAGTGTACGTTGACAAGGGAACACCGACAAGGCCGTCGTCGTGACGAGAGAGAATCCCTCATACATAAAATAGTGGAGAAGCGGCGAAGCACTCCCGCCCCCCTTCATCTGCGCCTGCCGGCCGAAGATGCGAACCCCATCAAGGCTTGACGGGTTTGAGTTGCACGCCATAAACTGCCGGTTTGACGTCAAGCGAGTTCAACACAACGATTCATACTCAATACCTCAAGAGGCGTGTATGACCCTGTCGGCGAAGATGAATCAAGACTCTCTTCCGGATCGGTTGGTGGCGGGATTGTCGAAAATCGGATTGGCGATGAAGAGCCGAACGTGGAGGCGGCAGGGGCGAAAAGGAGTCGGCCCCTTGCAAATGCAGGTGCTGACCTATCTGCGGTCCTGTCATGATCGGGCGGCGACCGTCTCGACGATCGCGCGGGAATTGGCGGTGAAGCTCCCGACCGCTTCCGAGGTCATCAGGACGCTCGCCGAAAAGGGATTGGTCCGTCGTCGCCAGGACGAAGCCGATCAACGCATCGTCAAGGTTCATCTGACCGCCAAGGGGGCGAAGGCGGGAAAGACGGAGAGTGCGTGGCCGGAAGTTCTGGCGGCGGCGACCGAACAACTTTCTCCTCAGGAGCAGGTGGGCCTGTTGACGGCATTGGTGAAGCTCATTCAGGTACTTCAACAACGAGGGGAAATTCCCGTCGTCCGCATGTGCGTCTCGTGCGCCCACTTCCGACCGAACGAGCACGCGAGAACCGAGCAGCCGCACCACTGCCGCTTTTTCGATGCGCCGTTCGGCGATCAAGCCCTCCGTCTCGATTGCCCCGAATACATCCCCGTGCAAACCATCCGCGCGAAGGGAGCCTGACGTTGACGGTCTCATGACGGACTGAATCTCGAAGCACGCGAGATGCCTACCGGGCCGACTCAGGGACCGATGTGTCCGCCTCACCCGCGTAGACCGATCGGTCCGTTTCAATCTGAGAGAACAAATCGTCCAAGGCCAGTTTGAGCGCCGATTCGACGGGGTCGCGGTCCGACGCGGTGATCCACCGAGCGATCGAGCCGGGCGCGGAGCCTTCGGCGATGTATGTTTTAACCGGTCGGCTTGTCTCGCTCATCTCCGCTTGCATGCGGACGTGATAGTGATAACGTCCCTGCCGGGAGGTCAGGGTCAGCTTGGCTCGCACCTGCAACGTGAGGTCGGACCGGTCATTCACGATCGAGGCGAAAGTCTGCCGTTGTTCCGCGTAGCGCACGATCGCCCGATGCACATCATCGCGCGACCATTCGAGCAAGGTGATGCCCGGTCGATGGTCCGCGCCTTCAAGGGCCAAAGAACGGACGGTGACGTTCAAGGACTTGGGGATTGAAGCCGCCGCCGGGGCGGTGGGGACGGGATTGACGTGAATACGGTGGACGCAGCCTGCGGAAAGAAGCGGGCATAAAACGACGAGCCAAAGAAGCAGGGATCTGGTCCAAAGAACATGGGAGGAGAAATAGCCGGTGATGCGGTTTCTCTCCGGGGAGATGAGGTGTTCTTTCGTCATTCCGGTCGGTTCGGCAAGGGCCGCTGAGAGCCGTGGTTGGCTCAACGACGGCGGAGTCTATCATACGTGCATAAGAAAAGCCCTTGAACCGATCGCGATCGCTGAGCTATCTTACCACCGCCCATCTGAAGTCGGTTTTCAGCACGAGAGGAAAAGAATTCAGCGGTGAAGCTTGACGACATTCAAGCCGAGAGGAGGAGGATATGAGCAAGAGCCTAAAAGGAACAAAGAGTTACGAGAATCTCAAACATGCCTTTGCCGGCGAGTCACAGGCCAACCGGCGGTATCTCTATTTTGCGCGCCGCGCCGACATTGAAGGGTATCCGGACATCGGCGGGCTCTTTCGCGATACTTCGGAAGCGGAAACCGGCCACGCCTTCGGTCATCTGGACTTTTTGAAGGAAGTGGGAGATCCGGCGACCGGCAGTCCGATGGGCAACACCGAGGCCAATCTCAAGTGTGCGATCGAAGGCGAAACCTATGAGTACACCCAAATGTATCCGGGAATGGCCAAGACGGCGCGCGATGAAGGGTTCCCCGAGTTGGCCGAGTGGTTCGAGACGCTGGCGAAGGCCGAGCGTTCGCATGCCAATCGGTTTCAGAAGGGCCTGGACAATCTGAAATAGCGTCGGGCGTTGAGTCAGCCGTCGGCTCGGCCGCTTACGAGGTTCGAGCCGACGGCACAATGTCCGTGCCGCACCTCCCCCCATGAAGGGCCTCAGCCTTATCAATCCCGTCGATTCGCCACGACTCCTCAAAGAAACGCTGCGGATCTATGAAGTCTGCGACGGTTGCCGCCGGTGTTTTAATCTGTGCCCCTCGTTCAATACGTTGCTCGGTCGGATCGACGACTACGAAGGCGACGTCGCCAAGTTGACGGACGCCGATCATCGGCGGGTCGTGGACGAGTGTTACTATTGTAAACTCTGCTTCAACCATTGCCCCTATACGCCGCCTCATCACTACGAAATCGACTTCCCGCATCTCATGGTCCTCTGGAAAAAGCATCTGGCGGCACAGCGCGGCGTTCGATGGCGGGATCGCCTGCTGGCCAAGACGGACCTGCTCGGGAAATTGGGCGGGCTCGCCGCCACCGTGACCAACGGCTTGCTGCGGAGCCGACCGGTCCGGACGGTCATTGAAGCGATGGTGGGAATCCATCGTGACCGGCAGGTGCTTCATTTCGCCGGCGAGACGTTTCCCCGCTGGTTTCAGCGCCGCGCGCGGCCTCAAGCGACCGGCGCGCCGATCCGCAAAGTCGCGCTGTTCTCGTCCTGTCTCGTCAATTATCAGGCCACCGATATCGGCAAGGCGACGGTGCAGGTGCTGGAGAAGAACGGCGTCCACGTCGTGGTGCCGGAACAGCGTTGTTGCGGGATGCCGAATTTCGAAAACGGAGACACGGAAGCGATTCAAGAAGCCGCCCGCGCCAACGTCGCGTGGCTGCACCCTTGGGTTGCCGAGGGATACGACGTCGTGGTGCCGACGGCGAGTTGCAGTTTGATGCTCAAGCGCGAGTATCCGGAACTCAGCCCCGATGAGCGGACCAAGCGGGTCGCGGAGCGAACGTTCGATGTGTGCGAGTATCTGATGATGATGAAAAAAACAGGGCAGTTGGCAACCGATTTTGTGACGAACCCCGGCCGCATCGCGTACCAGATGCCCTGCCATTTGAGAGATCAAAACATCGGCTTCAAGTCGAAAGAATTGCTGGAAACGGCCGGCGCGCGGGTCAATCTCGTCGAGCAGTGTTCCGGCCATGACGGGTTCTGGTCGGCGAAGCAAGAGTTCTTTCCCCTTTCGATGAAGATCGCGACGAAGGCCGTGCGCATGATCCAACAGGCGCCGGCCGATCTGATCGCTTCCGATTGCCCCCTGGCCGGATTACAATTGGACCAAGCCGGGGCGTCCGCGCACGTCGGGGGCAAAGCGACCAAACACCCGATCCAGATCGTTCGCGACGCCTACGGGCTTTCATCCAATCAGTAGGGCGATCTATGAAGGCCTTGATGCCAAGCGATATTCTGTCGATCGAGGACTACGAACGGCGACGGGACGCCGTTCGGGCGAGGATCATCGAGCTGAAACGCCGTCGAAGAATTTCCGTCGGGCCGTTGGTCACGTTGATTTTTGAAAATCGGGAGACCCTGCACTTTCAGATTCAGGAGATGCTCCGCGTCGAGCGGATTACCGATCCGGACAAGGTGCAGGAAGAGTTGGACGTGTACAACGCGCTCCTGCCGGCTCCCGGCGAGTTGAGCGCCACGTTGTTGATCGAGATCACCGAGCAGGCTGAAATGAAAATGTGGCTGGATCGGTTCATGGGGCTCGATCACGGAGAGAAGGTGGCGATTGCCGCGGGCAGCGAACGGGTCTATGGAGATTTCGAGGGGGGACGCAGTCACGAGACCAAAATCAGCGCCGTCCATTTCGTCCGGTTCCGCCCCACCGCCTCCATGAAAGACACGTTTGCGGATTTGCGGAAGCCCGTGTCGTTGCTGGTCGATCACAACGGCTATCGGGAGGAAGCACAGGTTCCCGGCAGCATGAGAGAGGAATGGCTGGCCGACTTGAACGACGGGTCCTAATAGGGCCGGCAACTGACCACTGGAAACTGGGAACTGGAAACTGGAAACCGAGCACTCTTCCCCATGCCATCCGTTCTCCTCACCAAACGCATTGAGTTCGCCGCCTCGCACCGCTACGCCAAGCCGGAGTGGGACGAGGCCAAGAACCGAGCCGTGTTCGGGGCCTGCTACACCCCCCCCGCCCACGGCCACAACTACCTGCTCGAAGTGACCGTGCGCGGCGAGATCGATCCCGTCACCGGCATGGTCGTCAACCTCTTCGACTTGAAGCGGGTACTCCTCGACGTGCTCGAAGAATTCGACCACAAGAACCTCAATTTGGACATGCCCTATTTCAAGGATCGGATTCCCACCTCGGAAAACTTCACCCGATTGCTCTGGACGAAACTGGCGCCCCAACCGGACATCGGGACCCTTCATGCCGTCCGTCTCTATGAAGATGAAGACCTCTATGCCGATGTTACCGAGGCAGGCGGGCTTGATCGGGCGTGGGTCACCAGGCGCTACACCTTCACGGCTCTTCGAGAGGACGATGAGGGCTACGCCTGGGATCTACACGTGACCGTGCACGGGCCGATCGATCCGGTCACCGGTATGGTCACCAATATCAGCGACCTGGACCGGCTGGTGCGAGAGCAGATCGTGCAGCCGTTCGAGAAGCAGGATCTCCGAAAGGTTTTGGGGGTGCCCTCGGTCAGCGGATCGATGTTGGTCAAAACAATCTGGGACCGGCTCGCCGGTCGCCTTGCCGGTGGCGTCCTGACCAACGTCCGTCTCGACCAAACCCGCGACCTCTCTTTCAACTACGCCGGGTGACGGCGCGATCGGCTCGCGCCCTCTTGCCGCAGCCTTCCGTTCATGGAGCACCCCCGTTGTATTGAGGGTTCACATCGCCGCCGCGGCGTGATTTCTTAGCGAGAAACGGCTATTCTGTGTTCGCAACGAGTGCGCTTCGCAGCCTGACACGAAGCCGATGAGCCTCACCCCGTACCACGCGAAATACCTGGCGTGCGAACTGACGAGGCGCTGTGCTTCCGAGAGTGTGGAGAAGTTCGCCTCCGTACTCGCCGACGCGCAGGTTGATCTCAATCCCCACCAGGTGGAGGCGGCCCTGTTCGCCTTTCGGAGTCCCTTCTCGAAGGGGGCGATCCTCGCCGACGAAGTGGGCCTGGGCAAAACAATCGAAGCCGGTCTGCTTCTGGCCCAGAAATGGGCGGAGCGAAAGCGCCGGCTGCTGGTCATCCTTCCCGCCAACCTGCGGAAGCAGTGGAGCCAGGAGCTTGAGGATAAGTTTTATCTGCCCTCGGTGATTCTTGAGACCGCCCGTTTCAACGACATCATTCGCGCCGGCAACCTGAACCCGTTCCACCAGGATGCCGTCGTCCTCTGTTCCTACCAGTTTGCGCGCGCCAAAGAACCGTACCTTCGCCAAACCGCCTGGGACCTTGTCGTCATCGACGAGGCGCATCGCCTGCGGAACGTGTACAAGAGCTCCAGCAAAATTGCGCTGGCGATCAAACAGGCGGTGGCGCCCTTTCCCAAAGTATTGCTCACCGCCACACCGCTTCAGAATTCGTTACTGGAACTCTATGGCTTAGTGAGCATCATCGACGACTTCGCCTTCGGCGACCTCCAGAGTTACCGGAGCCGCTTCGCGCGTCTCGGCAACGACGCTGATTTCGCTGAGCTCAAGGCACGGCTCGCCCCGCTCTGCAAGCGCACGCTCAGACGGCAGGTGTCGGAGTATGTCAAGTACACGAACCGCCATGCTCTCGTGCAAGGATTCGTGCCCACCCCGGAGGAGCAGCGGCTGTACGACCTCGTCTCCAACTACCTTCAGCGGGATACACTCTACGCGCTGCCCGCGAGCCAGCGGCAGCTTGTGACACTGATTCTCCGCAAACTCCTCGCCTCCTCGACCTACGCCATCTCCGGTACCCTCGATGGCATGGTGCAAAGGCTCCAGGCGGCGGCGGCAGCAGCGGAAGCCGTGGCAGCCCCACCTGAGAATCTGCCGGAGGACTGGGAACAGCTCGACGAACTGGCTGACGAGTGGGGCGGAGACAACGACGGCGCGGCTCCCGTCGAAAAAGCACGGCTCACCCCGGAGCAACTTACCGACCTCAAACGTGAAATGGAGGAGCTGCGCGAATTCCACCGCCTCGCCAAGTCCATCATCAAAAACTCGAAGGGCGAGGTGTTGCTGACGGCCCTGCGGCGAGGGTTCGCCGCCGCCGCCGAAGTCCAGGCCGCGCAGGGCAGCCCCATCCTCCAGCAGAAGGCCGTGATTTTCACCGAATCGCGCCGGACACAGGAGTACCTCTTCCGCCTCTTGGGACAGACCGAGTTTCGCGGCCGCGTCATGCTCTTCAACGGCATGAACAACGATCCGACCTCTCAGGCCATCTACCAACGCTGGCTGGCGAAACATGCGGGAACCGACCGGGTCAGCGGGTCGCCGAGCGCGGACATGCGCGCCGCCTTGGTGGAGCACTTCCGCGATGAGGCGGCCATCTTGATCGCGACTGAGGCGGCTGCGGAGGGCATCAACCTCCAGTTCTGCAACCTGGTGGTGAATTATGACCTGCCGTGGAACCCACAGCGCATCGAGCAGCGGATCGGCCGCTGCCACCGGTATGGCCAGAAGTTCGACGTCGTGGTGGTGAACTTCCTCAACAAGACCAACGCGGCCGACCGGCGCGTCTACGAGCTGCTGGACCAGAAGTTCCGCCTGTTCAGCGGGGTCTTCGGCGCCAGCGACGAAGTGCTCGGCGCGATCGAGTCCGGCGTCGATTTCGAGAAGCGCATCGCCGCGATCTATCAGAAGTGCCGCAGTCCGGAGCAGATCCAGTTCGAGTTCGACCAGCTCCAGCGCGAGCTGGAGTCGCAAATCGCAGAAGGCCAGCGCGACGCGCGCGAGAAGCTTCTCGGCAACTTCGATCAGGAAGTGGTCGAGAAGGTACGCATCCAGAGCCAGGATGTGCTCGACCGCTTCAACGAGCGCCTCTGGCGACTCACCCGCTACCTCCTACGCGACCACGCGCGCTTCGAGGACGCGGACTTCAGCTTCATGCTCCACCGCAATCCCTTCGCCAGCGAAGCCATCCATCCCGGTCCGTACCGCATGGGGAGGCGCACCGAGGACGCCAATACGTACCGCATCGGGCACCCGCTGGCGCAACGGGTGCTGGCCCTTGGCCGTGGCCTGGAGACGCCACCGGCGGAGGTCACCTTCCACTACCGCGACAGTGGCAAGAAGATCGCGATCCTCGAACGCCTCGTCGGCGCCGGCGGCTGGCTCGCCTGCACGCGTCTCACGGTGAGCGCGATGGAGACCGAGGATCATCTCTTCTTTGCAGGCGCAACCGACGCCGGTGAACCGCTGGACGATGCTCAGTGCCGCCGCCTGTTCGACCTGCCGGCCACGGTGGAGCGGTCATGCGTCATACCCGAGACCGTCGCCGCAACGCTGGCCGAGGCCCATGCATCCCGCGAGCGTCAACTCCTCCAGGACCTCACCACCCGCAATGGCTGCTGGTTCGATCTGGAAATGGATAAGCTCGACCGCTGGGCCGAGGATCGACGCGCCTCCCTCAAGGCGACGCTGAATGAGCCGGACGAGGCGCTCAAGGCGGCGAAGAAAGCCGCGCGCCTTGCCACGACGCTGCCGGAGAAGCTGGAGCGCCAGCGCGAAGCGCGGGGGATCGAGGGGAAGCGTGACGAAGCCTGGCGCGCCTTCGACCAGGCGAGCCGCGAGATCGACCGGCAAAAAGACGCGCTGCTGGATGAGATCAGCCGGAGGCTCGAACAGAAGCTGGAACAGGAACCGCTCTTTACGTTGCGATGGACGCTGTCGTGACCGTGGCGGACTCGGAAGCCGGCGACGTCTGAGTACTTCAGGGTCGATTTGTCGATGGACGTGTCCCATTGACCAAATCTGGTCTGTGAGATGTCGATTGGCCGATCCAAAAGGTTTCAATCAGCCGACCCATAACCTTGCAATTGGCCGACCCATAAGGTTACGATCAGCCGGCATGACGGCGTCGATCTTTTATCCCCGCTTTGCCGAATCCCGCCTCATTGAAGCGTTGACGGATACACCGGTCGTCTTAATCCATGGGCCGCGTCAGTGCGGCAAAACGACGCTCGCACGGCGGGTCGGCGAAACGAGAGGGTACAGTTACTTCAGTTTCGACGACGCGGTCACCTTAGCGGCGGCTCATGCCGATCCGACCGGCTTTGTCGACGATCTGCCGGAACGAGCCATCCTGGACGAGATCCAGCATGCGCCGGCGCTCTTCGCCGCCATCAAGGCGGCCGTGGACCGCCGCCGTGTGCCGGGGCGCTTCATCCTCACCGGCTCGGCCAACGTGTTGCTCCTGCCCAAGCTTGCCGACTCCCTGGCCGGACGCATGGAGATCGTGCGGCTGCATCCTCTGGCGCAATGCGAGCTTGCCGGACGGGCGGGACGCTTGCTCGACCGAATCTTTGCGGGACACGTGACGGCGAAACCCCAAGATCGTCTGGGGACTGGCTTGGCCCAACGAGTGGTCGCCGGCGGCTACCCGGCCGCGCTGGCCCGAGCGACACCGCGCCGTCTGACGTCTTGGTATCGCGACTACATCGAGTCTCTCGTGCAGCGCGACGTGCGAGACCTCGCGCGGATCGGCGCGCTCGACGTCCTGCCGCGTCTCCTCGCTCTGGCGGCGAGTCAGACGGCGCGGCTGCTGAACTTCAGCGACTTGGCAAGCCCCTTCCAGATAAGCCGTCCGACCATCCGCGACTACGTCACGCTGCTTGAGCGGGTGTTCTTGCTGGAGTCGCTGCCGCCATGGCATAGCAACCGGCTGAGCCGGCTGATCAAAACGCCGAAGCTCCATCTCGGCGACACCGGCGTGGCCTGCGCGCTGTTGGGGCTCGACGCCGAGGCGCTCGCGCGAGACCGCACGACGTTCGGACAACTGTTGGAGACATTCGTCTATCAAGAACTGCGCCGACAGGCGAGCTGGCACGACGCATCGATCGCGTTTTATCACTTCCGCGATAAAGACGGCGCCGAAGTGGACATCGTGCTGGAGCGTGGCGCACGAGAGCTCGCAGGGATTGAAGTGAAAGCCGGGGCCACCGTGACCACTGCGGACTTCAGGGGGCTGCGCAAACTGAAGGAGGCGGCCGGGGCCAGGTTTACGGCGGGGGTGGTGCTCTACGACGGTACGGCCAGCGCCGGTTTCGGCGACGGGTTCTATGCCGTGCCGATTCGGCTGCTGTGGGAGATGGCATGAGCGTGGCGTGTCGATCGGGACTCATGGAAGGGCGACGATGATGAAGGACGAACCAGACAAGCTCGATCTCCGTTCACATAATATCGCCGAAGACAAGCGGCAGGAACTGCTGCGGCTCTTCCCGGAAATCCGCACGGAAGGCGGCAAGCTCGACTTTGAGCGGTTGAAGCTCGCGCTAGGCGAAACGGTGGACGTGGGCAAAGAACGCTACGGCATGACCTGGCCGGGCAAGGCCGACTGTTTCAAGACCATCCAGATGCCGAGCCTCGCGACGCTGCGGCCCTGTCCGGAAGAGAGCGTCAACTTCGACACCACCGAGCACCTCATCATCGAGGGCGACAATCTGGAAGTACTCAAGCTCCTGCAGAAGTCCTACTTGGGCAAGATCAAGATGATCTACATCGATCCGCCCTACAACACCGGGAAGGACTTCATTTACCCAGACAATTTCAGCGAATCCTTGCAGACCTATCTGGAATATACCGGACAGGTGGATGCCGAGGGGCGCAAGTTCGGCACGAACACCGAGGCCGACGGCCGATTCCATTCGAAGTGGCTGAACATGATGTACCCGCGGCTCTATCTGGCGCGGAATCTGCTGCGGCAGGATGGGGTGATCTTCATCAGTATCGACGACAAAGAACTGCATAACCTGCGCCGACTTTGCGATGAAGTCTTTGGGGAAGAAAACTTTGTTGCCGTGCTAGTGTGGGATCGAAACCGAAAGAACGACGCCAAGTATTTTTCGGTTGGCCATGAATATATGGTTGTCTATTTCAAGAACGAGACCTTTCTTTTCGAACAGGAAGTCATATTCAGAGGCGAAAAAGAAGGCGTCGCTGAGGTCAAGCGGGAGTTCGAGAGGTTAAGAGCAGCTACGAACTCTGATTGGAATGCAGTTCGAGAGGGTTTACTGGAATTCTATTCCAAGATTCTGCCAGATGACCCGCGTAGGCCGTTAACGCGATTTACAAAAGTTGATGAACAAGGGCCTTACAGAGACGATGGGAATATTAATTGGCCAGGCGGCGATGGACCTAGATATGAGGTGCTACATCCGAAATCAAAGAGACCTTGCAAGTTGCCAACAAGTGGCTGGCGCTATTCCACGCCAGAGAGATTCTGGGAAGAGGTAAAGAAGGGGCGGATTGTGTTTGGGCCAGACGAAACCACAGTTCCTCGTGTACGCACCAACTTATTTGAGAATAGCGATCAAGTAATGGTAAGCGTGCACTACAGTTACGCACAAACGTCGGCTAATCAATTTAACGCTCTTTTTGATGGCAAGCGCATTTTCGACAATCCAAAGCCAACAGACGACTTGAAGCGCTTAGTCGCGTACGTCACTAGTCCAGACGATATCATTCTTGATTTCTTTGCGGGCTCAGGCACAACTGGGCATGCCGTCCTTGATCTGAACAAACAAGACGGCGGCACCCGCAAGTTTATCCTCGTCCAGCTTCCCGAGCCGACGGAGCACAAGGACTACCCCACCATCGCCGACATCTGCAAGGAGCGTGTCCGCCGCGTGATCAAGAAGCTCAACGACGCAGAGGCGCAGGCGTCGCCGCAGTTGGCCCTCACCCCTGCCCCTCTCCCAGGGGGAGAGGGGAGAAAGCAGGATCGGGGCTTCCGCGTCTTCAAGTTGGCCGAATCCAACTTCACGCCGTGGGAGGCCGAAGCGCCCAAAGATGCCGAGTCGCTGGCGAAGCAGCTTGACTTGCACGTGGATCACATCCGCGAGGGGCGAACCGAGCAGGACCTTCTCTATGAAATCCTGCTCAAGAGCGGGTTTCCGCTCACCACGCCGGTCCAGAAGCTGATGCTTCCCCCTCACCCTAGCCCTCTCCCGCAAGGGGAGAGGGAACGTCATGCTTCGGCGAAGACTGTGTACAGCGTGGCGGGTGGCGCGCTTCTCATCTGCCTCGAACGCGAACTGACGCTGGAATTGATCCGCGCCATGGCAGAGAAGAAACCTGAGCGGGTGGTGTGCCTGGACGCAGGCTTCGCTGGCAACGATCAACTCAAAGCCAACGCCGTGCAACTCTTCAAGACCAAAGGCGTGACGAGTTTTAAGACAGTGTGAAGTGCTCAGTGTTCAGTTTGAAGTATTCAGTGTTCAGCGAAAGATGGGGTATGGCGTATCGGTCGTTTGAGGAACTGGAGGTGTGGAAGCGGGCGTGTCGGTTGGCCGTGCAAGTCTATGAGGCGCTGCGAGAGAGCCGCGACTTCGCCTTGCGTGACCAGATGCAGCGGGCGGCGATTTCAATTCCGTCGAACATCGCGGAAGGGGCCGAACGGGGCAGCAAGGACTTCGGCAGGTTCCTGCGCGTCGCACGGGGTTTGGCTGCCGAACTCCGCACGCAGTGCTACATCGCCGCAAAAGTCGGTTTGCTCACTCCTGACCAGATGGACCGCTTTGTGGCCGAACTCAAAGAACTGTCAAAAATGCTCACCGGCCTGGCGCGTTCCCTAAACACTGAACACTGAGAACTGTAAACTGTAAACTGAACACTGAACACTGCACACTTCAAACTCACAATGAAACTCCAGTTTGACGCGAACCAACAATTCCAGCTCGACGCGATGGCCGCCGTCACCGACCTCTTCGACGGCCAACCGCAGGGTGCGCCGGAGTATGCCGTGATCGATCTCGGCACGATGGAAGGTCTCTATGCCGGTCAGGACCGCACGGAGTTGGGCGTGGGCAATCGCCTGCTCCTCGCGGAGGACACGCTACGCCGGAACCTGCGTGCGATCCAGGCGCGCAACGACATCGAAGTGGCCGATCCCTCGGCAGCGCCGGAAGCGTGGGAATTGTTCGACGGTCCGGCCAATCAGGTGCGGCGCTGTCCGCACTTCTCGGTCGAGATGGAGACGGGTACGGGGAAGACTTACGTCTACCTGCGCACCATCTTCGAGTTGTCGCGCCGCTATGGCTTCCAAAAGTTCATCATCGTGGTGCCGAGCGTGGCCATCCGCGAGGGCGTGCTCAAAAATATCGAGATG
Source organism: Nitrospira sp. (assembly GCA_024331095.1). Lineage (GTDB taxonomy): Bacteria > Nitrospirota > Nitrospiria > Nitrospirales > Nitrospiraceae > Nitrospira_D. The sequence continues at coordinate 23,389 of JANDJE010000007.1, forward strand.
ACCGCCGAGCACTTCCGTGCGCTCTACAACAATCTGCCCTTTGAGCACTTCGTCTATGACGCGAAGAAGGTGAACCGGTTGCGGCAGTTCGCGACCAGCAACACCCTGCAGATGCTCGTCATCAACATCGACGCCTTCCGCAAGAACTTCACCGGCACGGATGCCGAGCAGAAGAGCAACGTGATCTATAAGGAGAGCGACAAACTCTCCGGCCGGCAGCCGATCGAGTTCGTGCAGGCGGCGCGGCCCATTGTGATCATCGACGAGCCGCAGAGCGTGGATGCGACCGACAAGGCGCAGGAGGCGATCAAAGCGCTCAACCCCCTTTGCACGCTGCGCTACTCCGCCACGCACCGCAATCCCTACAACCTGGTCTACCGCCTCGACCCGGTGCGGGCGTTCGAGTTGAAGCTGGTCAAGCAGATCGTGGTCGCGAGCGCGGCGGCAGAAGGCGCGGCGAATGAGGCCTTCGTGCGGGTCGAGCAGATCGATTACAAGAAGGGGATCAAGGCGAAGCTCCGCATCCACGTCCAGGGTTCGGACGGGCCGAAGGAGAAATCGGTCACCGTGAGGCAGGGCGCCGATCTTTTCACTCTTTCCAATGAACGAGCCGTCTACCAGGACGGCTTTGAAGTCGCTGAGATCACCGCTGAACCGGGCAATGAGTATCTGCGCTTTTCGAACGGCCGCACGTTGCGGCTAGGCGAGCAGATCGGCGGCCTGCGCGAAGACGTCCGGCGGGCGCAAATCAAACACACGGTCAAGAAGCATCTGGAGAAGGAGCTTCAGGTCCGCACGCGGGGCATCAAGGTCCTGTCACTCTTTTTCGTCGATCGCGTCGCCAATTACCGCGACTACGACGGCGATGGGAAGCCGGTAAAGGGCAAGTTCGCCCAAGCGTTCGAGGCGGCGTTGTCGGAGCTGGCGAAGGATGAACGCTACCGACAACTGGAATGGCTGAAGGAACCGATCGATCGCCTCCACAACGGGTACTTTGCTCAGGACAAGAAGGGATCGCTCAAGGATACGCGCGGTGACACCCAAGCCGACGACGAGGTGTACAACCTCATCATGAAAGACAAAGAGCGGTTGCTTTCTCCGGACGAGCCGCTGCGGTTCATTTTCAGCCACTCGGCGCTGCGCGAGGGCTGGGACAACCCCAACGTCTTCCAAATCTGCACGCTCAATGAGACGCGGAGCGTGGTGAAGAAGCGGCAAGAGATCGGCCGCGGCCTGCGCTTGCCGGTGGATCAGCACGGCGTGCGCGTGTTCGACGAGTCGGTCAACACGCTCTACGTGATGGCCAACGAAAGTTACGAGGACTTCGCCCGTGCGCTCCAGACCGAATACGAGGAAGACTGCGGCGTCACGTTCGGTAAAGTTCCGTTCACGGCGCTGATCAAGTTGACTCGTGTCGTGGATGGTATGGAGCAACCGATCGGCCGAGAGGCGGCGGAGGCGATCCGCGCATCGTTGGTCACACAGAAGATGCTCGATGCCGACGGACGCCTTCAGGCTGCGTTTGACCCCAAGCGGAAGGACTTCAAGCTGGAGCTGTCCGAGGCGCACCGTGACCTGGCGCCGGCCGTCATCGATCTCTTGTCCGCGTATCAGATCGAGCGGCACATCCGTCGGGACCGGGACGACGGGCCGAACCGACTCAAGAAGGACGTCACGCTCAGCCAGGAGTTCCAGGCGCTCTGGGATCGGATCAAGCCCAAGACCACCTATCGAGTCGAATTCGAGACGGACGAACTGGTACGGCGCGCGGTGGCGGCTATCAAACGCATGGAGAAGATCGATGCGCCGACGATCCATGTCGCCGCAGGGCAAGTCCAGGTGGCCAAGGGTGGGGTGATCACGACGGCCGTGAGCGTCGCCGAGGAACAGCCTGTCTACGGCGTGCGTACGTTACCCGATATTCTTGCCTACCTGCAGAATGAGACGGAACTGACCCGCTCCACGCTTGTCCGTATCCTCAAGGAGTCCGGCCGCCTCGCGGACGTCTTCCAGAATCCGCAGCGGTTCCTCGACCAGGTGGCGGCGATCCTCAAGCATGAGCTGCACCGCCTGCTCGTGGACGGCGTCAAGTATGAACGGCTGCCCGGCACCGGCCCGGAGGCCGAGTGGGAGATGGTGCTCTTCAAGAACGAAGAACTCATCAACTACCTGACCGCCCTCCAGGTGAAGAAGTCAGTCTACGAGTACGTGGTGTACGACTCTGAGGTCGAGCGAGCGTTCGCTCTGAAACTCGACCGGCGCGAGGATATCAGGTTGTTCGTGAAGCTGCCCGCCTGGTTCACAGTCGAGACCCCCGTGGGTGAATACAACCCGGACTGGGCCATCGTGAAGCACGGGGATGAGACGGTCTATCTGGTCAAGGAAACTAAAGGGACGAGGAATTTTTTGAAGCTCCGCACGATCGAGGCCGATAAAGTCCGCTGTGGTCAAAAGCACTTCGAGACGCTGGGTGTCCCGTTCGCCGTGGCCGTGACGGCTGACGAGGTGTAAACGAGGTCTGGTTGACAACCGAGCGGCGCCGGTTGCCGATCAGTGTTTGTGCGAGGAGGCGGTGTTGTTTGGACGCATGTCTCCGCCCTGGGCGCCGGATGGGGCGAACGAAGCGGCGTGGGCTTCGTGGTCTGGCAGTTTAATGAAGATCATGATCTTGGTATCTTGATTGATCGTAAAGCTCCCCGTTCCTTTTAGCAGGTTGTCTCCGGCCGGTTGCAGTTCCACTTCGACTCGCGACGTTTTCTCGTATCCCCGCTGAATCGTGGCCTTGGCCTTGCCGCCTTCGGTGGACACGGCCTTGTCGTCATGGTCCGCGACGTACAGCACCAACTCTCCGTCCTTGGCGACCAGTTCCAGGTGATAGGGCCCCGCTTCCTGCGCCTGCCCGCCGTGATAGGCCTTCACGGGTTCGATGTGTTTCCTCTTCTCCTGTTTGTGCGCGTCCACCGGTGTCGAGAATACCGCGAGAACAAGAAGAACGAGAAGTCCCGGCACATGTTTCTTCATGGTCGATGCTCCGTCACAGAGGTCGTCAGTGTTTCGGTGAATGATGATGGTGATGATGCTCCTCGTCCGACGATGAGGCTCCCCCTTTGGGCTGCTGTCCGGTGAAGGCGGTCTTCGGTTTCAGCGGCATGAAACGGGCGGCATAGCCGTCCTGATTCGGCAATTTCAGGAACACGATGACGACCGTCTCCGGCGTGAGGGCGAAAGACCCGGACCCTTTGAGGACGTTATTGCCGATGGGATGGAGGTGCACCTGCGTTCTGGTCCCTCCCGTTTCAATGGTCGCCTTAGCCAATCCTCCTTCCACGCTGATTCTGTTGTCGGCATGGTCCGTGACGTACACGGTGAGGTTGCCGTCTTTGGCGACCAGCTCCAGATGAAACGGCCCCGTCATGCGCAACTGCCCGCCATGCGGAGCATCGACAAATTCAAAGTATTCATCCGTGTGCGCCCAACTCGGTGCCGTTACGGCCAGCGCCATTGCCGCGACCAGGCCGGTCATCGTTTTTCTCATGCAAGGGTCTCCTTCACGCCGATCATCGCTGAGTCAAAAACACGAGGCATTCCTCCGGCCTGGGGCGCCTCTCGTCAGCACATCTTATCCGGTATGGCGGGCAAATTGTCAAAGTCTTCGTGAGAGAATTATTGGGGTTACTTTAACAAGAGGGCCGTAATCAGTTCAGCCAATTCAGCCGGCTCGACGATGCCTTCTCGGGTCAGGAGCAGCTTGCCGCGCGCGAAAAAGTGAGTGGTGGGATAGGTCTCGAACGAGTGGGTTTTCTTGATTTCTCGACAACGACCCGGGACGTGCATCTTGGCCTTGCCGACCTTGATGGAGGGAAACTTGGCCGCGATGCCTTCCAGGATGGGATCATAGGCTTGGCAAGGCTCGCAGGTGGCCAGACCATAAGCCACGACGGCGCCGGAGCTGTCGGTAAATTCCTTGTAGTTCTCGTCGCTGACGTCAAGAACGGCGCTCATCTCGTGATCGGCGATGCGTGACGTTGAGTCGCATGGAGTTGCATGAGTTCGCCCGGGCTCAAGGACGCACGGAGTCGAGCCCCGTACGTCCCGAGCGGGAGCGCAACGACACTAATTGAGCTTGGCGAGAGCGTCGAGAATTTCCTTGTCTTCCCGCGCCGTCTTAATTTCCTGCACCTTCACGTAGGCGACCTTGCCGTTCTTGTCGACGATCACGGTCGCGCGCTTGGAGCAGTTCAGGGGCTCAAAGTACAGCCCGTAGGATTTGCATACGGTCCGGTGCATGTCGGCAAGGAGCCGGTGCCGAAGTCCGAGGGAATCGGCCCAGGCTTTGTGCGAGAAGAAGCTGTCGCAACTGATGCCGAAGAGCTCGGCATTGGCGGATTCAAACTTGGGGAAATCGTCCGACAGACATTTGTTCTCGCCGTGGCAGACCGGGCTCCAGTCCAGCGGATAGAAGCACAGCACCACGTTTTTTTTGCCGCGATAGTCGCTGAGTTTGACGTCCTTCTGATCCTGATCCTTCAATGTAAAATCCGGCGCGGTGTCGCCGACCTTGATTTCCTGCGCTACGTCGCTCATCTCCGGCCCTCCTTTTGTAAGCGTCGCTGGATGTTGACGATGTGTGAGATCCGAGATCCCTCCCCGGAGAGACCTTGTACCCCGCGTCTTCAAGGGTTGTCAACGGGCCTGAAGGCCTAGAGGGTAGGGCAAAGCTGCGTGAGATGAAACAGGGGACGATGGCGTGAGCGGAGCCGTCACCCGAACCCGTCACCCCACGCGCAGTTCTCGGAAGCCGAGCATGCGCCCCGCCGGGGCCGCCGTGCGATAGTTGACGATCCGAACGGTGCGGCCCAGAGTGGGAACAAAAAGCTCGGTCCCGACTTTGGGAGAGTGCCCAAGACTGAGCAATTCGCGGGCCGATTCGGCCAGTAGTTCCCGGGCTGTCTGTTCGGGAAGCCCTTTGTGCTGCCAGGTTTCAAGTTCATCCAAGCCGAACTTGCTCAGCCCCAGTGAATAGGACCACACATGATCCGGTCTCGATGTGTCGTCATGCGTCAGAGTCAGATGATCGTCCAGGACGAATTCGGTGAGGGACCGATCCTGCCAATCCGAGGGATTACGGTAGGCTTGCGTGGTGACGTCGTAGGCGGTCCCCTGCGAGAGGAGGGTCAGCCCTCGCGCCAGTCTCGCGGCGAACAGCACCATGTCCGGCGTCTCTCGCGGCGTCGCGACGGGAGGAGCCACGGCGCCCATCAGCTCATGCTCCCACGCCAATTGCTTCATAAGCTCGCCCGCGTGGCCGGCCGGCAAGGGCATGACGACGTAGGCCGACCAGGGACCGTGGGTGGCTTGCCAGGATTCGGGCGCGCCCTCTTCGTGGCGAAGCGCCAACGGTCCCCCGTATGTTTGCTCGTACCAGGCTTTGATCTCTTCCACGGAAGGAGCCGTTCCACGGTAGCCGATGAAGTAGAGGGGCGGACGGTTGGCGGATGGTTTGGGCGTTTTTTTCCGGATTCTCATCGTACGGGCCTTTGCCTATCTTGTATCGTGTGTCACGTTGTTTGTGTGTGATCAAGAAGGGGCGAGCACGGCGTCATTTCCCCGCCTTTTTGGCTTTGCGCCGGTCTTCGGGATTCAAAAGCCGCTTGCGAAGCCGCAGGCTCTTGGGTGTGACCTCCACGAGTTCGTCGGCTCCGATGTATTCCAGCGCGAATTCCAGCGTGAGCTCACGAGGTGGGGTGAGAATCAATGCTTCGTCGGAGCCGGAGGCCCGCATGTTCGTCAGATGCTTCTCCTTGCACACGTTGACGTCCAAGTCCTCGTCCCGGCTGTTTTGCCCCACGATCATCCCCCGGTAGACTTCGACCCCCGGACCGATGAACAACTCTCCCCGCTCCTGCGCCATGAACAGCGCATAGGCCGTGCTGACGCCGTCCTCGAACGCGCAGAGGGACCCGTGCGGGGCGATGAGCAGGTCCTGCTCCTGCGCCGGCTTATAGTCCTTGAACACGTGGTGCAGAATGGCCGTGCCCCGCGTCTTGGCCATGAGGACGTTTTTCAAACCCATGATGCCGCGCGTGGGAATGTCGTATTCCAAATGAAGCTCGCCGGTCCCGGCGTCGGAATGGATGAGTTTCATGTTCCGCATGGCGCCGCGCCGTTTGCCGATCTCTTCGATCACGGCCCCTTGATAGACGTCCGGCACCTGGACGGTCAATTCTTCGTAGGGCTCCATGAGCCGGTCGCCCTCTCGACGGAGAATGACTTCCGGCTGGGAGACTTGCAGCTCATAGCCCTCCCGCCGCATCTGTTCGATCAAGACGGCGAGGTGCAGCTCGCCGCGTCCGGCCACGAGAAAGCGGTCGGCGCTGTCCGTCTCGCCGACCCGCAGCGAGACGTTGGTTTCCAGCTCCTTGAAGAGCCGCTCCCGCAGATGACGCGAGGTGAGGAACTTCCCTTCCCGCCCGGCGAAGGGGCTGTTGTTCACGGAAAAGGTCATTTGAACGGTCGGCTCGTCGATCGTGACGCGGGGAAGGGCGACCGGGCGCTCGGCGTCGGCGATGGTGTCGCCGATGCCGACGTCGTCGAGTCCCGCCACGGCGACGATCTCTCCCGCCTCGGCCCGTTCCGTGTCCACCCGATCGAGGCCCGAATAGACCGCGAGGTCGGAGACCTTGCCGGGGAGTTTCGCTCCGTCCTTTCCCACAACCAGCACGTTCTGGCGTCTGGCGATCGAACCCGATTGAATTTTGCCGATGCCGAGCTTGCCCTTGTACGGATCATGCGCGAGCGCCAGCACCAGGATTTGGAGCGGCGCCTCGGCGTTGACGGTCGGGGCGGGAATCTGTTCCAACACCGTGTCGAGCAGCGGCGCGATGTCGCGCCCCGGTTTGTTGACGTCGAGCGTGGCGATTCCTTTGAGGGCGGACGTATAGACGATCGGAAAGTCGAGTTGCTCGTCGGTCGCGCCCAAGTGCACGAAGAGGTCGAACGTCCGGTTGACGACATCGTCGATCATGGCGTCCGGTCGGTCGATCTTGTTGATGACGACGACGGCTTTGTGTCCGAGCGCCAGGGCCTTGCGCAACACGAAGGTGGTCTGCGGCATAGGGCCTTCCTTGGCGTCGATCAGGAGCAGGACTCCGTCCACCATGCGAAGCGTTCGTTCGACTTCGCCGCCGAAGTCGGCGTGGCCCGGCGTGTCGACGATGTTGATCTTGACGCCGTTGTACAGGACGCTGGCGTTCTTGGCTCGGATCGTGATGCCGCGTTCGCGCTCTTGGTCCATGGAGTCCATGATCCGCTCGCCCATTTCGTCGATTTTTCGATGGACTCTGGTTTGGCGAAGAATGGCGTCGACGAGCGTGGTCTTGCCGTGATCGACGTGGGCGATGATGGCGACGTTCCGGATATCGTTGCGGCGGTTGTGGGAAACACATGGTTGCGACATGGAGTTCATTGTTCCGTTTAGGCAAAAAAAAGACGCCCCGCTTATCGGGCGTCGGAGTGAGTATACCGCACGGGCCGGTTCCGCACAAGGTGCTCCGTCCGTCGCGGGCCGTGCGGATCGTTCGATGTCGTCTTCATGGGTGAACTTGAGTTTTGGAGGGGTGCGTTGTAAGGTGAGAAAGCCGCCTTCGGACGTCACCGTTCCTCCGGGAGTCGCGATTCCATGCCAGGCGATGATCGATTCATAGAAATTCACGAACGGCCTGGTTTGCCCCGGCGCGGAAGACCGCCCGGTTCGGCGAAGAGAGGCCGGCGTTGGTGGCAATTCGCGCTGATCGGGATCTTGGCCTGCGCGATCGCCGGAACCACGACCGTGGGAGGGGTGATCTGGTACTTTTCCCGCGACCTGCCGTCGCTCGATCTCCTCGAAAACTATCAGCCCAGCCTGGTGACGACCGTCTATTCGGATGATCGGCAACCGATCGGCCAGTTCTTCATCGAGCGCCGTATTTTGACGCCGCTGACCCGTATCCCCACGCATCTGATCCAAGCCGTGATCGCCACGGAGGACGCCCGGTTTTTCGACCATCCGGGTCTGGACTACATCGGCATGTTGCGCGCCGCATGGACGAATATCCGACACGGCGGGAAAAAGGTCGAAGGGGCCAGCACCATCACGCAACAGTTGGCGCGGTCGTTGTTTCTGTCGTCGGAACGCTCGTATGAGCGCAAGATCCGCGAACTCATCCTGGCCTACAAAATGGAGGCGGTGACGGGAAAGGAACAGATTCTCGAAACCTATCTGAATCAAATCTACTTCGGCCAAGGAGCTTACGGCGTGGCGTCCGCGGCCCAGTCGTATTTCGGAAAGGATCTCGCCAAGCTGACGCTTGCGGAGGCGGCGTTCTTGGCTGGGCTGCCCAAGTCCCCCAGCCGGTTTTCGCCGTTTACCGCCTACGAACGGGCGAAAAAACGACAAGAGCACGTGCTGGCCCGGATGCAGGAGGCCGGATTCATCACGGCGGCCGAACGGGAAGCCGCCGCCGCCGAAACGCTGGTCTTTCACCGTCCGGGCAATGAGCATTTGGCTCCGTACTTCGTCGAATACGTCCGTCAAGTGCTGATGGCGAAATACGGGGAGACCATGGTGTATAAGGGCGGTCTGCAAGTCCACACCACGTTAAACGTGGCCATGCAGAAGGCGGCGGAAGCGGCGTTCGCCGCGGGGGTTCGCGAGCTTGACAAACGTCAGGGGTGGCGAGGCCCCAAACGAACGGTGGATCTGGGCACGCTCCAACCCGCGCAGCTTGCGTCCTACGACAAGCCGCTTCGTCCGGGCGACATCGTCGAAGGGATCGTCGTGAAGGCGGGGAAGGATCATTTCGTGGTCCAAGTGGGAGCGGAGACGGGGCGGTTGGCGTTCGACGACATGGCGTGGGCCAAGCGGGTGTTGAAAGGACCGGACCCCGCGGTTGATTTCGTGATGGTTTCCAATGTCAGGCAGATCGTAAAGCCCGGCGACGTCATCGACGTGGGGGTCAAGAAGGTCGGCAGGGACGGGATTCAGTTGACGCTCGAACAGGTTCCGCTCGTTGAAGGAGGCTTGATCGCGATCGATCCCAGAAGCGGGGCGATTCGCGCCATGGTCGGAGGCGTCGATTTTTCGCGAAGCGAGTACAATCGGGCGGTTCAGGCGCATCGACAGCCGGGTTCGGCGTTCAAGCCGCTCATCTACGCGACCGCGATGAATCAAGGGTTGAGTCCCGCCACGCAAATTCTCGACGCGCCGGTCGTCTACGAACAAATGGAGGATGACAAGGTTTGGAAGCCGGAAAACTATGAGCGGAAGTTTCACGGTCTGGTGACGTTGCGCGACGCGTTGGCGCACTCGCACAACCTGGCGACGGTGCGGTTGCTCGACAAAGTGGGCGTCAAGAACGTCATCGACTTCGCCCGATCGGTCGGGGTGACCAGTTCGTTGCCGGCCGATCTTTCCTTGGGGCTGGGGTCCTCGTCCGTCGGACTGTTGGAACTGACGGCGGTGTACGGGGTCTTTCTCAACCAAGGCGTTCGCGTGGAACCGTTCGCCATCAAGTCGGTGGTCGATAATACGGGGCAGGTCTTGGAAGCGGCCGAACCGGCGCCGCGCGAGGTCATGACGAAGGAAACGGCCTATCTGATCACCAACATGATGGAAGACGTGGTGCAAAAGGGAACGGGGCAGGCCGCGCGGGTCCTGAATCGCCCGATCGCGGGGAAGACCGGGACGACGAACGACTACATCAACGCCTGGTTCATCGGAGGCGCTCCCAACCTGGTGGCCGGCGTGTACGTGGGGTTTGACGATCGCCGCTCGCTCGGCCGCGGCGAAACCGGCGCCCGCGCGGCCCTGCCGATCTGGACGGGTTTCATGAAAGAAGCCCTGAATCGGCTTCCCGTCGTGCCGTTTGAGATTCCCGACGGCGTCACGTTCGTGAAAATCGATGAATCGACCGGTTTCCTGGAGGACGATCAAGAAGGCGAGGACTCCGGCGGAGCGGTGGAGCTCTTTGTCAAGGGCAGCGAGCCGGCGCAGACGTCGCGCCGCCGCGTCGATCCGACGGACTTTTACAAGTTGGATCAGATTCCGGAAGGGCAGTCGGCGGCCGATGGAAACGACCTGTGACGGTCATGATCGCGAGTCCCGGTACTCTTCGTGCCAGGCCATTTGGATGGCTTCGAGAATCTTCTCGTTGGATTTCTTGGGATCGTCTTTGAATTCCGGCAAGGCCACGACCCAGGCGTGCAAATCGGTAAAACGAACGGTCAGGGGGTCCGTGTCCGGGTGTTCTTCAACCAAGCGAATCGCGATGTCTTCGGCATCCTGCCATTTCAGGTTCATTCGCGCCTCATGTCACGTCTGAAAGTTTCTTTCCTTCCAAGCCTCGTTTGAGTGAATCGTCCATCAGGGCGACCGACAGCGGCTTGGCTGTCTGTTCGAGCTCGGCCATGCGGGTCCGAATCGCGCGAACGTCGTCGCCTTCTTTCGCCGAGGCCAGGGCCGATACCGCCGCGCGGACGGCGGTCCGAACGTCATCGGGGACAAGATGGCCGCCTTCCGAGAGGGACTTCTCCGTCGCAGTGAGCAACGAGCCGGCGTCGAGCCGCGCTTCGATGAGCTTGCGGGAGGCGACGTCTTCTTTGGCGAATTTGAACGACTCCTCGATCATCCGCTCCACTTCGGTCTCCGACAGGCCGTACGAGGGTTTGACCTCGATCGACTGTTGCCGGCCTGTTCGCATGTCCTTCGCGGTGACGTGCAGAATGCCGTTGGCGTCGATCAAGAACGTGACTTCGATGCGGGGCACGCCGGCCGGCAGCGGCGGGACTTTGAGCCGGAAGCGGGCGAGGCTGCGATTGTCTTTCGCCAACTCTCGTTCGCCCTGAAGAATGTGGATGTCCACGCCGGTCTGGCCGTCCGCGTAGGTGGTGAACATTTCTTTGGCGTTGGCCGGGATCGTCGTATTGCGGGGGATCAAGCAGCTCATGACGCCGCCCATTGTCTCGATACCGAGGGACAGCGGCGTGACGTCGAGCAGCAGCATGTCGGTGGTGCCTCCGCTCAGAATGTCCGCTTGAACCGCCGCTCCGAGCGCCACGACTTCGTCGGGATTGAGATGGCAGTGCGGCTGTTTGCCGAACAGTTCCTGCACCCGCCGCCTGACCAGGGGCATGCGGGTCGATCCGCCGACCAGCACCACTTCGTCGATATGTTCGGTGGTGAGTCCCGCGTCTTTGAGCGCTGACCGGCAGGGTGCCAGCGTGCGCTCGATGATATCCGCGACCAATGATTCAAGCTGGTCGCGTGTCAGCTCCCTGGTGAAGCGGCCCCGTCCGTCGGGCAGCTCGACGGTCAGCAGCGTCTTCAGTTCGTCCGACAACCGGATCTTGGCCCGTTCCGCCTCCAGGCGGAGGGCCTGCATATGATCGGGGTAGAGGCCGAGATCGAGGTCGTAAGCGGAGCGGATTTCGTCGAGCAGCAGGTCCGCGATCCGGCGGTCGATGTCGTCGCCGCCCAAGTGGGTGTCGCCGTTCGTGGCCAGGACTTCGAAGATGCCTTGTTTCAACTTGAGGATGGAAATGTCGAATGTCCCGCCCCCGAAGTCGTATACCGCGATGGTTCCTTGTGTCTTTTCTTGAAGGCCGTAGGCGAGCGAAGCGGCGGTCGGCTCATTGATGATCCGCAAGACTTCCAGCCCGGCGATCAAGCCGGCGTCTTTGGTGGCTTGGCGCTGGCTGTCGTTGAAATAGGCCGGGACGGTGATCACCGCCTTGGTGATGTCTTCCTCCAGGTAGGCTTCGGCCCGCCGTTTCAGTTCTTTCAGAATCATCGCGGAGATCTGCGGAGGAGAATAGGTTTTGCCGTTCAACTTGATGCGGATGACGCCGCCCTGCTCGGTCAGCGTGTAGGGGAAATACGCCAATTCACCCTGCACGTCCGCAAGGCTTTTGCCCATGAATCGTTTGATGGAATAGACGGTTCGGTCCGGGCTTCGCAGCAGATGATCTTTAGCTTCGTCGCCGACGAGGAGACCGTGGTCCGTCATCGCGACGACGGAGGGCACCATGGTCCGCCCGTCGGCGCCGGGGATGACGCGGGGGACTCCCTTGTCCATGTACGCGACAAGCGAGTTGGTCGTGCCGAGATCGATGCCGACGATACGAGCCATGGTCGTCATCCGATGGTTTCAACGAGGTCGTTGACGATGTTCTTGACGTAGGTTCGGTTCGACAGAATCTCTCGCATACGTCTGAGCAGGCGATCCCGTTCCATGCGGGCGTGGCCGTCGGCTTCGCCTCGGTCCTGAAGGGCGTCCCATTCGACGAAGAGCTTCTGAAGCTCATCCTCCATTTCCGCTTGACGCCGTTCCAACGCTCCGCGCTCGGCTTCGAGCCGCGCGCGGAGTCGACGGCCCGTCTCGGAGGAATGATCGCCGGCCCGGTAGGCGTCGAGCGTGTCTTGCAGCTCGAGAATTTCTTCGAAGAGATCCGCGGGCGGCGACGTGCGGATGGTCTTGACCGAGCCGGCTTCCAGATCGAGAAGATATTCGGCTCGTTGAACGGGATCGCGAAGCGTGCGATAGGCGGTGTTGAGTGTCGCCGCGTTGTCGAGGCTGATCGCTTGCTCGGCCTCCGTCTTGTTGAGGTAAAAATCCGGGTGAAAGGCGCGGCTTCGTTCGTAGTACTTGGCCTCCAGGACGGCGGGATCGATGGTCAAGCGCCGCGGGAGGCCGAGGCAGGTGAAGTAGTCCGTCTCTTTCGAAACCGGTTGGACCTTCACGCACCGTTCGCAAAAGTATTCGCCGGCCACCTCGGACTGGCAATGCCAGCACATGCTTCTGGCCATCTGAACGTTGCGGGAACCGCCGCTAGGGGTAGGTTGATTCATTGTTTATCCAAGCCGGTCTCAGGCGAACGCGCTCCGGGCCGGAGCCGAGGGGCGTTATGTGGAAAATGATTCTCCACACCCGCAGGTCTTGTTGGCGTTCGGATTCAGGAATTTAAAATTGCCGCCCATCAGGTCCTTCTGATAGTCGAGTTGCGTGCCTTGCAAATAGATGGCGCTTTTGGCGTCGATGATCACCTTGACGCCGTCCATCTCGATCACCTGATCGTACGGCCCGATCTTGTCGTCGAAATTGATCGTGTAGCTGAGTCCCGAGCAGCCTCCGCCCTTGACTCCCAGGCGGAGCCCGCCGCTTTCGATGCCTTGCACGTTCATGAGTCGCTTGATTTCTTTCAACGCGGCCTCGCTCACCGTGATGACCGGTTCCGACGTTGTGGCGTTCGAGGTATCCATAGGCGCGCTCCTTTTTCTCTCTGATGATTATTGAGCCGATCCCGTTCCCGTCTTGGATCCCGCCTTTTTCTGGTAATCCGCCAGCGCGGCCTTGATGGCGTCTTCCGCCAGCACGGAACAATGGATCTTCACCGGCGGGAGGTTCAACTCCTGGACGATGTCCGTGTTCTTGATTTGTTCGGCTTCTTCGATCGTCTTGCCCTTGAGCCACTCGGTGGCCAGGCTGGAGCTGGCAATGGCCGAGCCGCAGCCGAACGTTTTGAACTTGGCGTCCACGATCCGATCGTTCTGGACCTTGATTTGCAACTTCATGACGTCGCCGCATTCCGGAGCTCCGACCATGCCGGTTCCGACGCCCTCTTCGTCCTTGCCGAAAGATCCCATGTTGCGGGGATTGTTGAAGTGGTCGACGACTTTATCGCTATAGGCCATAGAATCCTCCTTCGACTGTCTTTGTCGTTCAATGTGCAGCCCACTGCACGGATTTCAGGTCGATGCCTTCCTTTGCCATCTCGTAGAGCGGAGACATTTCCCGCAGTCTGGTCACGACCTCGATCACTTTCTTAATGGCGTAGTCGATTTCCTCGTCGGTGTTGAAGCGCCCAAGGCCGAAGCGGATGGACGAGTGCGCCAGCTCCGTCCCGACGCCCAAGGCGCGCAGTACGTACGACGGCTCCAACGTCGCCGACGTGCAAGCCGAGCCCGATGAGAGCGCGATGTCTTTCATGCCCATCAGCAACGATTCACCCTCGACGTAGGCGAAGGAAATATTGAGGTTGCCCGGCAACCGCTCGGTGGGGTGGCCGTTCAAATAGCTTTCCTCCAATGCGTTCATGATCTCGGTTTGGAGCCGGTCGCGCATGGCGGCGATGCGCGGCGCTTCCGTCGCCATTTCCGCTCCGCACAGCTCGCAAGCCTTGCCGAAGCCCACGATCAAGGGAACCGGCAGGGTGCCGGATCTCATCCCTCGTTCGTGTCCGCCGCCGTCCATCTGAGGCACGAGCCTTACGCGCGGATTCTTCTTTCTCACGTACAGGGCGCCGACTCCTTTGGGACCGTAAATCTTATGGGCTGAGAACGACATCAGGTCGATTCCCATGGCCTGGACGTCCACCGGAATCTTGCCGACGCCCTGCGTGGCGTCGCAATGGAATAACACGCCCTTGGCCTTCGCGATTTTCCCGATTTCGGCAACGGGGTTGATCGTGCCGATCTCGTTGTTGGCCAGCATGACGGAAATCAAAATGGTCTTATCCGTGATCGCGTTCCGCACGTCGTCGGGGTTGACCATCCCGTACTTGTCGACCGGCAGGTAGGTGACCGTCGCCAAACCCTTGGCCTCCAGCGATTTGGCCGTATCCAAGACGGCCCGATGTTCCGTGGACGACGTGATGATATGGGTCCCCTTCTCGCGATACATTTCCAGCACGCCCTTGAGCGCCAGGTTGTCGGATTCGGTGGCGCCGCTGGTGAAGACGATTTCCTTGGCGTCGGCGTTGATCAGTTTGGCGATGTGTTTGCGGGCCTGTTCCACTGCTTCTTCCGCTTCCCACCCGAATGCGTGATTGCGGCTCGCGGCGTTGCCGAATTTTTCGGTGAAATAAGGAAGCATGGCCTCCAGGACCCTGGGGTCCATCGGCGTGGTCGAATGGTTATCAAGGAAAATCGGAAGCTTCATCGGTTGACTCCTTCCGCTGACGGCGACTGAATCGTGATGAGCGGCGTTCCGCTCAGCATGTCTTGCAAGGTCATGTTGTTGAGCAATTGATAAATGCTGTCTTGGATCTTGAGCAACGGCGTGCGGATGTTGCAATGTTCCCGCTGCATGCACAACTCTCCGGTTTTCTCATGGGAACAGTCGGTCAGGCCCAACGGGCCCTCGATGCTTTCGAGAATCTGCGCGATCGTGATGTGCCTCGCGCTTCTGGCCAGCAGATACCCTCCCTTGGGACCGTTATGGCTTTCGATCATGCCGTTTTTGGAGAGGGTCTGAAGCACCTTGGCCAACAGCTCCAGAGGGATATTGTACTCTTCGGCAATCTCCTTGGTGTTGACGACGCGACCCGGTGTCACATCGCCGAACTGAACGGAGGCAATGTGTTGAAGGGCCATCAGCGCATAATCAGCTTTTTTGGAAAGTTTCAGCATCTCTCTATTGCCGATCATTTAAATCGGAGACTATAATGATCTCCGACCACATGAGTCGCATTTAAAGTAGCATGGAGGGACAAACCCTGTCAACGAGGTGTTGAACGTATTATTTCAGCCATTTTTAATTTTAGAGGAAGGATCGACAATGGGCGGAACAAACCCCTACATAGAGAAGGCCGACTATAAACTGCCGACAACGAGTTACACCGTCACGTTTGTTCATCCGGGGCGGACCATCACAAAGGTGATGGTGGACCCGGCGAAAATCCCCTACGGCTCGACGGGGCTTCCCGGAAGCATTCTTGACATTGCGATGGGAAACGGCGTGGATTTAGAACACGTGTGCGGTGGGGTCTGCGCCTGCTCGACGTGTCATGTGATCGTCAAGCAGGGGTTGGCGAGTTGCAACGAAGGGACGGATGACGAGTTCGATCAGCTTGAGGAAGCGCCGATGACCACGCTGCAATCTCGATTGGGGTGCCAATGTGTTCCCGACGGCACGCAAGACGTCATCGTGGAGATTCCGGCCGTCAATAAGAATCTTGTTCGCGAGGGCCATTAAAAACTCAGTTATCCCGGATCGCGATCAAGACTCTAGCCGTAGCTTTCTACCTTGATCTCCTTCCGCTGATATCCCGCTTCGATCAAGTACTGTCGGAGAGGATGAACGAACGCTTTTGTTCCACAGAGCAGAGGAACGGCTTTAGATTTGTCGGGGAGTAAAGAAGGCAACGCGTCGGTGACCAATGTCACGGCGGCTTCTTCAGTGGGAGTCACCAACGGCAAATACTGAAAAGACGGTCGGGTCAGGGCAAGAGAGAGCAATTCGGCGTGATACAACCGTTCGTCTTCCGTCGGTCCCACCGCGATAAGAAAAATCGGCGTAGGATCGCGAGCCGTCTCCAGAGCCTTTATCATGCAATGGATGGGAACGAGGCCGGTGTAGCGGGTGATGCAGAGCAGGGGGCGATCCAGCGGTTGTGGCAAGACGAATTTTCCATGAGGTCCTGAAAGGGTGACCCTGTCGCCGGCTCGAAGCTGGTAGAGATAGTCGGACCCCAATCCTTGCGGTACGCGGTCGAACACCAGCGTCAATTCGCCGGACGACGACATCGGCTCGGCCATGGAATAGGCGCGGTTCAGCGGAGGATGGGGGCCGACCGGCAATTTGAGAGAGACCCATTGGCCGGGCAAGAAATCGAGTTTGTATTGTTGGGGGAGCAAAACGAGCTGGCGGACATTGGGAGTAACGTCGGTGACGGACAGCACGGTGGCCGGTTGGATGGCTTCGGTCATGATGCCTCTGAGGGAGTCTTCTTATCAGAGGGGCGGACGAGAAGAAAAGTGCGGGAGCGCGACCGTCCTGTACAGACCGTTTCGCTCCATGCTATAGACGCTGTCACGTGTCGAGACGACAGTCGGTGAGCCGAGGAGTCAAGAGATGGCCAAGGTCCGTGTTCGATTTGCTCCTAGTCCGACGGGCTTTCTCCATATCGGCGGAGTCCGGACGGCGCTGTTCAATTGGCTGTATGCTCGCCAGCAAGGGGGGACGTTTATTTTGCGCATTGAAGATACGGATCAAAGCCGCTCGACCGAAGAGTCGATCCAGGCCATCCTGGAAGGCATGCAATGGGTCGGACTCGATTGGGACGAGGGGCCGTTTCGACAAACCGAGCGGATGGACCTCTATCGGAACTATGCGCTCATGCTCCTGGAAAAGGGCCAGGCCTACTGGTGCGTGTGCAAGCCGGAAGAACTGGAGGCGCGCCGAAAGGAAGCAGAGGCCAAGGGCCTGTCCCCTCGTTATGACGGCCGCTGTCGCGAGCGGGGCATCACACGGCCTACCTCGGAGGCGGCATTGCGGTTCAAGGCGCCGCAGTCGGGACAGACTCTAGTGGACGACCTGATCAAGGGGACGGTCGTGTTTGACAATGCGGTGCTGGATGATGTGATCATCCTGCGGTCCAACGGGTACCCGACCTATAATTTTTCGGTCGTCGTCGATGACGCGTTGATGGGAATCACCCACGTCGTGCGCGGGGACGACCATCTGACCAACACGCCGCGCCAGGTGCCCATCTTTCAGGCGCTCGGGTTCCCCGTGCCTCGCTTCGGCCACTTGCCCATGATTCTCGGTTCGGATAAGACGAGGCTGTCGAAACGGCACGGCGCGACATCCATCATGGCCTATAAAGACATGGGATACCTGCCGGAGGCCATGATCAATTATCTGGCTCGTCTCGGGTGGTCCTACGGCGATCAAGAACTCTTTACCCGCGAAGAGCTGATCCGGAAGTTCTCATGGGACCATGTGCAAAAATCGGCGGCGGTCTTTAATCCGGACAAGTTACTCTGGATGAACGCCGAATACATCAAAACCAGTTCGCCCGAACGAGTCGCCACCCTGTTGGTTCCTTTTTTGGAACAGGCCGGTCTGGGAGAGCAGGTCAAGCAGGCCTCGGCTGACTGGCTGGCTCAACTGGTGGTTCTGGTCAGGGAGCGGACCAAGACGCTGGTCGAGATGGTCGAGTGGGTCAAACCCTATTTCGGACGGTCGGTCACGTATGAGGAGGAGGCGGCGAACAAGTTTCTTACGCCGACTATTGTCCCGGTTTTGAACCGGCTGATCGAGCGATTCTCCGCCTTTCCCCGGTTTTCCAAAACCGAGTGGGAACAGTGCTTCAAGCAACTTGTCCAAGAGGAAGGGATAAAAATGGGGCAGCTTGCCCAACCGGTCCGTGTCGCGCTCACCGGTCGATCCGCCAGTCCGGGGTTGTTCGAGGTGATGGAGGTGTTGGGGAGAGAGCGGGTCCTGTGGCGGCTTCAGCAGGGAGCGGAACGAGCGAAAGAAGGCCAGGCTTGACGGACCACGGCCTCCTATATTACGGTGAGCCTCGGTTGGGGGATCGTCTAGCGGTAGGACGTCAGACTCTGGATCTGACTACCTAGGTTCGATTCCTAGTCCCCCAGCCAATCATCAAAGAAAGCGTTCGGCTTCACCCTCGTAGCGACATCAACGACGCTGGGGGATCGTCTAGCGGTAGGACGCCAGCCTTTGGAGCTGGCTACCTAGGTTCGATTCCTAGTCCCCCAGCCATTTCTTCTCAGTCGCTCGCTTGCCGCCTCCGGGTCGGAGCTTCCTGACGACAAAGCTCACGACAAGGATGCGATATCGATGACGAATCGAAACCGCACGTCACCCTTCAGGACCCGTTCATAGGCTTCGTTGACCTGCTGGACCGGAATCACTTCCACGTCGGCTTCGACGGCCTGACTCGCGCAAAAATCAAGCATCTCTTGGGTCTCACGAATTCCGCCGATGACGGATCCGGCGAGCCGGCGCCGGTTGAGAATCAGAGCAAACGGGTGAAGCGGCATGGGTTTGTCCGGCACCCCGACCAAGATCATCGTGCCGTCGGTTTTGAGCAGGTTGAGATAGGCGTTGTAATCGTGCGGCGCGGAAACCGTATCGAGAATAAAATCGAAGCGCCGTTGCAGTTTGGCGAAGGTCCGTGGATCGGAGGTCACGGCAAAGTCGGATGCGCCCAACCGTTCGGCGTCCTTGCGTTTTCCTTCCGACGTGCTGAGCACGACGGTTTCGATGCCGAGTGCTTTGGCGAGTTTGACCGCCATGTGGCCCAACCCGCCTAATCCGACCACGGCGAGCTTGTGATATTTACCGATGCCCCAATGTCGCAGCGGAGAGTACGTCGTAATGCCGGCGCAGAGCAACGGCGCGGCGCCGGCGGCCGATAAAGAAGCGGGCACGCGCAGGACGTACTGTTCGTCCACCACGATCCGGGTCGAGTAGCCTCCCTGAGTGATCCGTCCGTCGCGGTCACGGCCGCTGTAGGTCAGCACCATGCCCGCTTCGCAGTACTGCTCCAGTCCTTCCCGGCAGGCGGTGCAGGTTCGGCAGGAGTCCACGAAACAGCCGACTCCCGCTCGATCGCCGACTTTGAATTTCGTAACGGCCGGTCCCACGCCGGTGACGGTGCCGATGATTTCGTGGCCCGGTACCATGGGAAACAGCGACCCGCCCCATTCGTTGCGGGCTTGATGGATGTCGGAATGGCAAATGCCGCAGTGGCTGATGGCGATCAACACATCATGGTCACCGACGGCACGTCGCTCAAACGAGAAGGGTTGCAAGGGCGCTTTGGCGGTCAGGGCTGCATAGCCTTTGGCGGGGAGCATGAAAGACCTCCTTTCGGACGACAAAAAGCGGCAGGACCATAGCAAGTTTTTTAAGGCTTGCCAACCGGATGGTGAAGCGAAAAAAAGATAAAAAGACGCTTAGCCGGTCGATTCCGATTCGTGCGGCTCGGATTCAACGACGGATTCGATGGAGAGTGAAGCACCGGCAATCCGATACCCTTCAGATGCCCAGCGTCCCAGATCGGTCAGCTTGCACCGTTCGGAGCAAAAGGGCCGCCATGGGTTCTGTTCCCACGTGGTTGGTTTGCGGCAAAGAGGACAGACCATGGACGTATGATATCAAGATGGGGCAGGGGACGGACAGGCTGTGTCTCGGCAAGCCGAGGTGGCCCCGGCTCACCGCTGTTGTTGAGCCTTTTCGATCTTGCCCCAGGTGTCCTTGAGCGAGACGGTCCGATTGAAAACCGGCCGGTCCGCCGATGAGTCAGGGTCCATGCAGAAGTACCCTTGCCGCTCGAATTGAAATCGGGCTCCAACCGGAGCCTCCCGCAGACTCGGCTCGACCAGGCAGCCGGTCAGTCGTTCGAGGGAATGGGGATTCAAATACGTGGTCCATTCCTGGTCATCGGGGATGTCATGAAGATCGGCCGTCAAGAGATGATCGTACAGGCGCACCTCCGCCGGGCTGGCGTGGGCCGCCGACACCCAATGGATCGTCGCCTTCACTTTCCGCTGGTCTCGCGAGGATCCCCCCTTCGTGTCCGGATCATACATACAGCGCACTTCGGTCACCTGGCCGGTGAGGGGATCTTTTGTGGCGCCCACGCACTTGACGATATAGGCATAGCGTAGCCGCACTTCCCGTCCCGGCGCGAGACGGAAGAACTGTTTGGGCGGGTCTTCCCGAAAGTCGTCCTGCTCAATGTACAGTTCTCGAGAGAACGGAACCTTTCTGGTTCCCGCCGAGGGGTCTTCCGGGTTATTGATGGCGTCCAGTTCCTCCACGAACTGTTCCGGATAGTTGTCGATGATCAGTTTGAGCGGCTTGAGCACCGCCATGACACGCGGCGAACGTCGATTCAAGTCTTCACGGATGAAGTGTTCCAAGAGCTGCATCTCCACGACGGCATCCCGCTTGGCCACTCCGATGTGTTCGCAAAAGGCGCGGATGGCTTCCGGGGTGACGCCTCGGCGGCGAAGGCCCTTGAGTGTCGGCAATCGAGGATCATCCCATCCGGCGACCAGGCGCTTGTCCACCAACTCGAGCAGGCGGCGCTTGCTCATCACAGTGCCGCTCAGATTCAAGCGGGCGAACTCGATCTGCCGGGGTCGATGGGGCGCCTCGGCTTCGGCCACGACCCAATCGTACAAGGGACGATGGTCTTCGAATTCCAGGGTGCAAATGGAATGGGTGATCCCCTCGATGGCATCGGAGAGCGGATGGGCGAAATCATATGAGGGATAGATGCACCACGCCGTGCCTGTTCGGTAATGGGCGACATGCCGGATTCGATACAACACCGGGTCGCGGAGGTTGATGTTGGGCGAGGCCATGTCGATCTTGGCGCGCAAGACATGAGCGCCATCGGGAAACTCGCCAGCCCTCATGCGGGCGAACAATGCCAGATTCTCTTCAACCGAACGGTTGCGATACGGACTGTCCCGTCCCGGCTGAGTCAACGTGCCGCGATAGGCGCGGATCTCGTCGGCCGAGAGGCTGTCCACGTAGGCTTTGCTTTTTTTAATGAGCGTGACGGCAAACTCATAGAGCCGCTCGAAATAGTCCGAGGCATAAAAGAGATGGCCGTTCCAATCGAACCCCAACCACCTGATGTCCTCTTGAATGGCCGCGACATATTCCGGGTCTTCCGTGGTCGGGTTCGTGTCATCAAGCCGCAGGTGGCACCGGCCGCCCGGGTTTTCCAGGGCGATACCGAAATTCAAGCAGATCGACTTGGCATGGCCGATGTGCAGGTAGCCGTTCGGCTCGGGAGGAAACCTGGTCACGACCCTGCCGTCGTGTTTGCCGGCGGCGCGATCCGCCGCAATGATGTCGCGAATGAAATCCGAGGGGGCTGTCGAGTCCGGCGTCGTCATGCGAGTCCTTTCGTCATCGTTCGGCAAAAATCGGCATGCCTCACGCTCCGTGCATTTTTATCATAGAAGGGTGTGCCGGGAAATGGTCGGAAGCGGCGGGTCTCAGGGCGCCGGCTCGTTTGTTGACGGTTCTGCCAGGCGGGGTGGCGTCGCCTGCACCACGTGAAAGTCTTTCTGCGCGATCAAATGGCCGTCCATCTTCAGGCGAAACTCATAGCGGCCCGGTGAAGGAACGATCAACGATGGAATATTGATGCCGAAATCCGAAATTTGCAGCCGGTCGCCGATGGCAATGTTGGGGAGGACGGCGCGACACACGAGCTGTTCGTTGTTCAGATACACGAGATCGATTTCAAACTGATGGGTTCCCTCGACATCCGTCAGGCAAAAGTAGAGGCCCATGTGCTGGTGCTGGAAAGGAAAGACCGGCGACTGAAGATGGGTAAACAGACCGATCAGGCTCTTTTTTCTGGTCAAACTGTCTTCGATGACCTGGTCGCAGACGAGGAAGGCCTGGACGGTGGGTTCGAGAAAATCCGTCATACGAAGATCGGCGTCATGCTGCGCGCGACGTCACCCATCGTACGGAGCCCATCGTGAAGGCGGATGAAGCCGTTTATTCTGAACGACAACGAGACTCCGCGAAAGATCGGTTGCGCGATCATCGTCGAAGATCATGCGAAGGAGAAAACGGTCGCGAACGTTCTGAGCCGAGGACGACCATGCCGCCTCGGGCTTCGATGATTTCACCGAACAATGTCGCCTGTGATCCGAGGCGGCAATAGTGGGGGGTGATCTCGACCGGCGTGCCGCGATGCGAATGGAAGCAACCGGATCGAATGTGCGCCCGCTGTTCCGAAATCATCTGCACGTCGAGCATGGAAAGCCCGGATCGAATGTCGAACAGCCGAACCCAAGGAGGATCAGCATGGATGTCGCCCGCACTTCGGTGAACCTCAATGCCGAATTGCCCCGTCCGGTTCACAACCAACACATTTCGTCGCAGGTGCGCGACGTGGATGCCGCGTTCATCGTACAGATCCATCGTCACGAGCAACAGCCCCTCGTCGGGTCGCCATTCCACGACGAGCTGTTCCTTCTCCTCAATCTTCACCACGCCGTTGGTGTCTCGGAACACATTGGAGCCGATGAGCAGCTCAAATCGCCGTTGGCGCACGCTCTTGCCTTCGAGACCGGTGCAGCCGGCTAACGTCCCTGGAAAAGATGAGGAACAATTCTCCTGCATGCGATTTGCCGTAAGTAAACAGCCGCGCGCGGCGGCATGCGACCCCGCTGCCGGGGCAGCAGAGAAGCAGGCTAGGCCGATGGGGTGTTCCTGTCAAGAGGGTGAAAGAAGACAAGGGAAAACGCTGAAAGAACGACGGTCCTCCCCGGTCGCTCCCCGGTCGCTCCCATTGAAAAGCCCGAAGGCCCTATGCTACCGTCCTGAACGACCTTGTCTTTTTCTCGGCGCTCAGCGCCTTCGGCACGGTTCCCCGGTGTTGAGCGGCGTACCGCGAAAGATGGTCCCATCGTCTAGCCTGGCCTAGGACGGAGCCCTCTCAAGGCTTAAACACGGGTTCGAATCCCGTTGGGACCACCACCCCGATCTTGCTGGGGCGGCCGCTCTTGTGTGTTGCATCGTAACTGATGTGGCGGGAGAGAGTCCTCACCCCAGGTGTTGGTTCATCTCAGAGGATGCCGGAGAGTAGCACGGACGTCTCGGGTATCGCCGGGTATCCTTTCAATCATCCTGAGCTTGCTGAGCCGGAGCATCATGGTCGTCGTATCGAGTCTGCTGGCGCGGAGAAAATCTTCAACCCACCGCTTTCCCGTCGAGGATAAGCCAAGGCTGGAATCCAAAGAGTTCGGCCAGCCCTATCAAATACGCGAGGGACACTCGTCGGCCCAAACGGCGTGGCCCTGCCCATTCGCACCATCTGGATCACCGAACACTTGTCGGGCATCACGAAGTCCGTTGCACTGATCTCGGACACATGGAGACCATCCCGATGAAGTTTGAGCTCTACACTGACGTGGCGTTGACGCGGGATCTGCCGGAGCGCCGACTCCGTCGCGGAGACATTGTGAAACTCGTGGACCATCACATGGCCCCTGATGGGACGGAAGAATACTCCATTGAAGTCTTCAACGCCGTCGGCGAAACGATTGCCGTCACGGCTGTTCCCGCCAGCGCCCTCGAAGCCCTCCGCGACGACGAGGTCCTCTGTGCCCGTCAACTCTCGTAAAGGCCCTCTCGCCAAGACTGAGACCGTAACGTCCCCTTCTTTGTGAGAACAGGGAGGTGAGGCGAATGAAAGGCCAGCTCTCGTCCCTATTCTCCGGCTAAGCGGGGCTGAGTGCCAAGATTTTGCTCTGTGCGAGGGTCAAGAGGGCCTGCTGCGTTGCCGTCGTGAATCGTCACGGCGCGCGTCGAGCATGATGGATGACGGTACTCACGGTGTTGACCATCAGAAAGCGTAACCGTTTGGGCTGGGTCTCCGACAAATCTCCGGGTAAGGCCAGCCGCTTCAACGCGCTGAGCAGATTGCGGGGCAGCACATTAAGCCGAAACCAGGCGGCGTTACCGTGCTGCCATCCGCAAACGGCTCGCCCTGCTGCTTGCGGACCCGTATGGCCAGATACCGGCGGACACAGGGCCGATTTTTGCGATGGTGGCCGTCGTCAGGGACAGAGGGCACCTCGGCCCACTCGCAGATCACGTCGGCCTCGTCATGGTCCGGCTGCCAGGCATGCTCCGGCAGTCGCCCGATCTCGGCCCACAACGGCGGGCTCATGTCCTCACCGATCGCATACTCGATTCCACGTGCCGGGGTCTCACCCCGCGCCAACACCTCCTGTTCATACAGGGTACTGTCGCCCCGGACGAAAAGCTGCGTGATCCCTGCGGGCCGGTTCGCGACGGCCTGCTCCCGGATACGCATGTTGCCGAACCCCGCCGGCACATGCCCATCTCGAAATTTATTGTGAACGATCAGGTCCTGCTCGGCCCAGGCGACGATGACCGGTTGATAGCCGCGCGTGCCATCGTAGGTTATAGTCACCGTGTGCTTCCGGGGATCTAGAATCGTCGCATCCACATCCAGCGTCGCGGTGCGCTGCGGCGCCTGGTGCTGGACGGCGGCCACGATACGTCGGTTCGCCACGCCGACGCCCGCCAGGGGCGCCGACTCCTCCGGGGATGGCCGTCTTCTCGCCGGTGCGCCACAACGGAGGCTCTCGATATGGAAGCCCCCGGGAAGTCCCGCATTGGAGTGGCTGCGGTCCCGGCCCGCCGTCCACAATGCGATCAGCGTCTCCACCAATTGCGCGGGCGTCACCCCGCGCTGCCGCTGCTTGAGGCGGACCTGGTCATTGACGACCTGCGCGGCCCCGACATGGCGAAACAGCTCGATCACCAGCGGCACTCCCGCGTGCACGGGCACAAGACACGGATCAATGCGGTCGTCAATCTCGAAGGGGAGTCGCTCGGACGGCCAGCTCAGACATCGGCTTCCTCCTTGGTGTCTTGGTCGCCCACTGGGTGATATCTGAAACAATGCCGGTGCCATGCAGGTCGCCGCTTTTCATTCAATCGGAACCAAATCTCGGTCTCTTCGAGTTTCGTGCTTAGCCTGAGAATTAGGGAGGAACAGGATTCATTGACGCTCCCGGCAACGGTTGTGTATAAGAAAGCGGCGTGCCATGCGTGGTTTCGAGTTCATCCACCTCGTGCCGCGCTGCGCCCCATGCGCACTCCACGAGAACACGGAATAACAGAATGCTCATGCGACAGCGGTTGACATGGTTGGCGCTGACGATTGCGACGGCCTTGTGGTGCGGCTGTCTCCAGCCGGTGCCGGTGGATGCCGCCGAGACGGACGTGCGGGTCAGGGGGCAGGCCGACGCCCCGGTGACATTGATCGAATATTCCGACTTCACCTGCGGGTACTGCGTCAAGTTCTTCAAAGAGACCTGGCCGCGCTTGCAGGCTCGCTACGTCGATACCGGCAAGGTGAAGTTCCTGTACCGAGACTTTCCGCGCGCTGACCAGGGGCCAGGTTTCGATGCGGCGATGGCGGCCCGCTGCGCCGGTGCGCAGGGCAAGTATTGGGCGATGCACGATCGTCTGTTCGGAGAGGGGGGGCGGCTCGCTACGACCGTGTATGCCCGCCATGCGTCGGCGATCGGGCTGGATGCCGCCGCCTTTGCGCAGTGCGTCAAAGACGGACGCTACGCCAAGGCGATTTTCGAAGATCGGCAGGAAGCCAACAATTGGGGATTCCGAGGGACGCCCGGGTTCATTCTGTTTCGGACGCATAGCGAACCGAGCGAGAAAGAACCGGCGATTGCCATTCCGGGGGCGTTCCCCTTTGAAATGTTTGCGGAGGAGATCGAACAGCTTCTTGCCGGCAAAGCGCGTTAGATGTAATTGAGGACGTGAAAGATGGTGCCGGAAGACGAGGGCAAGGCCATGCCCGTGCAGTCCGACCGCTTTTCCGTCCGAGTGCGATGAGAGATGGAACGAGAGATTCCGTTGTATCGGTCACGTTTGTAACCAGATAGGAATATCTTATGGCATCACCACAGTTGTTCTGGCCGGTTTCCCATCGCGATGATGATTTTTGGGTCTGCATGTCCTGTCTGGGAGAGGTGTTCTATCGAAAAGTGCCCATGCCCGATTGTCCGTCGTGTCACGGGGTTTCGACCTATGAGGGGTTTTCTCTCGAGGCCATTCGAGATTGGGGAACGGAAGAATTGATTGCCAAGGCCGTCGCGGCTCAGCAAGAGGCGGCGACGTCGGAGCCCCCCGTCGAATCTTCAGCCCCGGTCGAAGCGGCGGACTAGCAGGTCACGGCTTGCAGGTATCTCGTGCAGCAATCGCGCCCTTTTCTCCTTCACGGCCAATGGAAGCAGAGCGCCCGAACGACCAGGGTCGTGGACCCATTTACCGGCCGGACCATCGCCACCGTCGCCCAAGCCACAGACACCGATCTCGAAGAGGCGATCGCCTCCACGGTTGAAGCCGCGCCCGTGATGGCGGGTATGCCGGGACACGCCCGCTATAAGATCTTGCAACAGATCGCCGCCCTCCTTTCTCAACGCCGGGATGAGGTCGCCTCCACGATCACCGCCGAGGCGGGCAAGCCGATCACGGATGCCAAACGGGAAGTCGATCGGGCGGTGCAAACCTTTACGGTGGCGGCCGAGGAATCCCGGCGAATCGCCGGCGACGTTGTCCCCTTGGATTGGACGCCGGGGTCCGATTCCCACGTCGGTATCCTCAGGCGGTTTCCCATCGGGCCCGTTCTCGGTATCACGCCGTTTAATTTTCCGCTCAATTTAGTGGCTCACAAGGTGGCGCCAGCGCTCGCCGCCGGCAATCCCATCCTCATTAAACCAGCTCCACAGACGCCGTTAACTGCCTTGCGGTTGGGGGAATTGGCGCTGGAAGCGGGGCTTCCGCCCGGCGGCCTCAACGTCGTGCCCTGCGACAATGTGTCGGCGGAGCGGTTGGTCATCGATCCTCGGTTCAAGCTCTTGAGTTTTACAGGCAGCGCCGCGGTGGGTTGGATGCTCAAGGCGAAGTGCGGCAAAAAGAAGGTCGTGTTGGAATTGGGGGGCAACGCGGGAGTGATCGTCGAACCGGATGCCGATCTTGATCTGGCGGCCAAACGGTGCGCCGCCGGTGGATTCGGCTATGCGGGTCAGACCTGCATTTCCGTCCAACGGGTGTTCGTGCACCAATCGGTGGCGGATCCGTTTACGACGAAGTTGCTCATGCACGTCGCGCGGTTGAAGGCCGGAGATCCCACCGACGAGACAACGACCATCGGGCCGTTGATCGATCAATCTGCCGCCCATCGCGTCGAAAGCTGGATCAATGAAGCCGTGGCGGAAGGGGCCCGTGTGTTGCTGGGGGGAAAACGGATGGGATCGGTGGTCGAGGCGACCGTCTTGTCGGACGTCAAACCGGACATGAAAGTGTCCTGTCAGGAGGTGTTCGGCCCCGTGGTGACGGTGACACCATACGGCCGCTTCGGCGAGGCGATCGCTATGCTCAATCAATCGGACTACGGACTCCAGGCCGGCGTATTTACGCGGGACATCAATAAAGTCTTTTATGCGTTTCGCCATCTGGAAGTCGGAGCCGTGCTGGCCAACGAAATTCCGACGTTCCGTTCGGACCACATGCCGTACGGCGGCGTCAAGGATTCCGGGTTGGGGCGCGAGGGCGTGCGGGCTGCCATTGAGGAGATGACGGAGCCGAAGCTGCTGATCGTGAACGCCCAGGACCCGGACTCTTCGACCTAAGAAAATTGTAAAAATTGTTTCAGGATATTGCGAAGCGGAATCAATCTTGATACAAGAGCACGCTTCGTGCGGGAACCGATTCTGATTCGGATGACTGAGGGCCGGAGATCTGCGCAAGCCCCGCCGACAGCTCGAAAGCCCGGGCGACTCAATCACCAAGAGAGGGAGCACACATGGTACCGACGCACATGTTTTTGACGAGAGGGGTGGGCGTACACAAGGAGAAACTGGCCTCTTTTGAGGAGGCGTTGCGAAGCGCGGGGGTTGCCTACTGCAATCTCGTCAGCGTGTCGTCCATTTTGCCGCCCAATTGCAAAATCATCTCGCGGAACCGGGGCGAGAAGCTGCTGAGCCCCGGGGAAATCACGTTCTGCGTCATGGCCCGTTCCGAAACCAACGAACGAAATCGGCTGATTTCGGCCTCGGTCGGCCTGGCGAAGCCGACGGACCGCAACAGCTACGGGTACTTATCCGAACACCATGCCCACGGCGAGACGGACGAGGAAACCGGCGAGTACACGGAGGATCTTGCGGCTCAGATGCTGGCCACCACGCTGGGGTTGGAATTTGACCCCAACGTCGCTTGGAAGGAGCGCGAGCAGGTGTTCAAGATGGGCGGTAAGATCGTCAAAACATCGAATATCACTCAGTCGGCGATCGGAAAAGCCGGCAAGTGGACGACAGTCATCGCGCTCGCGGTCTTCATCCCGGGCGAGAACGTGGCCAAGCGGTATCGTCGATAACGGATGCGCCGGGCCTGACTCTTCAGCGTGACCGGCGCTTGATAAAAGGACGCATGCCATGACGTTGCCGGCCGGATGGGAAGGGCCGGAGCACAATTTTCTCGGCCTGGAAGAACCGTGGTGCCATCCGGATCGGGCCGGCGTCTACGTCCTGCCGATTCCCTACGAGCATACGTCCAGCTATGTCCGAGGGTCGGATCACGGCCCCTCCGCCATTCTTGAAGCATCCCGTCAGGTCGAGCTGTACGATGAACAACTCGAATGCGAACCCTTTCGCGAGTGGGGCGGGATTGCCACGGCGTCGGCGTTGGATCTGGAGGGGAAAGTGGATCGGGCCGCCGTCACCGCCATCGAGCAGTTCGTTCGTCCTCACGTCGAGGCCGGGCGATTGCTTGTGACGTTGACCGGGGAACATACCGGCGCGTTGGGAGCGATCCGCGCCCACGCCCGGCGGTACCCGAACCTGTGCGTCGTGCAGATCGACGCGCACGGTGATTTGCGCGACGCCTACCAGGGCAACCCCTTCAGCCACGCCAGCGTCATGGCCAGAGTGGTGGAGGACGGGCATCCGCTGGTCCAGGTCGGCATACGGTCGATCAGCGGGGAAGAGATGATTCGAATAAAGACGACGGATCGGATCGCCACGTTTTTCGCCGCAAGCCTCTTGGATCCCTCCGGCCCCTACGGCGGGCAGGCCTCCAGATGGATTCCCGACGTCGTGGCTGCTTGCAAAGGGCCGGTCTATCTTACGTTCGACTGTGACGGGCTTGATCCTTCCATTGTTCCTGCGTTGGGCACTCCCGAACCGGGCGGGTTGGGCTGGTACGATACCTTAAATCTGGTCGCCGCTCTTGCCGGAGGTCCCGGTATCGTGGGAATGGACGTGAGTGAAATGACTCCCATCGAGGGCTTCGTGGCTCCCCAGTTTTCGGTGGCTCGGTTGATCTATCGTATGCTCGGCCGCATCAAGGCCGCAAAGCTTGTTCGAGAGTCATCTCCCGCCTTGTGAGCTCTTGCACGGTTGCCGACGGGTCGCCCGTGACCGCTTTCATCCGCATCAACAAGTTTTTCACCGAGCAGGGGATCTGTTCCCGGCGAGAGGCGGATCGCCTGATTGAATCGGGCGCCGTCACGATCAACGGGCGCGTGGCCAAACTGGGCGACCGGGTGAGTCGCACGGACGTGATCGCCCGTGATGGACGGGTGATTCCGTGGGGGAAGGCGCCCGTGTATATCAAATACCACAAGCCGGTGGGGGTGACGACCACCAGTGAGCCGCACGTGCATCGCAACATCATTGCGGAAATCGGCTATCCGGAGCGGATTTTCCCGATCGGACGGTTGGATAAAGATTCCTCCGGATTGATTCTGCTGACGAACGATGGGGACATCGTCAATGAAATCCTTCGCGCCGAGTTCGGACACGAACGGGAATATGTCGTCGAGGTAGATCGCCCGTTCGATCGACGGTTCCTGGATCAAATGGCTGCGGGTGTGGAAGTGCTTGGCGCCATGACGAAACCGTGCAAGATTTTCCGCGTCGGACCCAAGCGGTTTCGAATCATTCTCACGGAGGGGCGCAATCGTCAAATCAGGCGGATGTGTGCGGCGTTGGGCTATCGGGTCGCGAGCCTTCACCGCGTGCGAATCATGCACATCACCATTGATAAGCTTGCCGTGGGAGAATGGCGCGAATTGACCGCCCAGGAGCGGCAAAAACTGTTGGAAGCCGTGGGCCGTGGATAAGTTACCCTGACTTCCTCGGCGCATGGATGATTGCCTTGAAGTAGGGTTCAGAAAGTTGCCTGACTCTCAGTCCAGCTCCCGACGGGCCGCTTGGACGATCGCCAGCACCGCCGGATGTTTGAGGCGGCGCTCGACGGTGATCGCATAAAAGTGCTGTTTGACGGAATCCAGACGGCCGATGGCCGAGACCCGGTATTGGCGGCAGATTTCCTTTTCCATTGCGGTCACGCCTGGGAAAATGCCGAACCCCTCCTGCCCAAAGGCTTTGAGCGTTGCGCTGTCGTCGAACTCGCCTACGATGGTGGGGTGGAGGTGGTGGTGGACCAACCATTGGTCGATCGATCGGCGAAGGGCTGCATCCGCGGTAGGCAGAAGCATCGGGGCGCCGTGCAGTGAACGAGGAAACTCGCGTTTGTAGAGCGACGCCAATTTCGGCGTACCAAAGAACGTCACACCCGATTCGCCGATGGGGTGGCTGTAGGCGTGCACCTTGAAGTTCGGCGGCGCGGGCATGTCGGAGATGACAAGGTCGTATCGGTGCATTGTCAAGTCAGCCAGGAGCCGATGGAGTTTGTCCTCTTGGCAAACCAAGTGCATGGGCTGATCTAAGTTTAATCCCGCTCTGAGAAGATGGTTGGCCAGCGGCTTCGGCACGACATCGGCGATGCCGACGACCAGGCGTGCTTGGTGCCCCTCTGCGCGTCCTTTTACCGCGTTCAGCAACTCTTGTCCCATGGCGAAGATGGCTTCCGCGTATCCGAATACCACGTGCCCCATTTCGGTCAGGGCGAGCCGGCGTCCCGTGCGGACGAACAATTTTTCACCTAAGGACTGTTCCAGCAGCCTGATTTGTCCGCTGATGGTCGGCTGAGCGAGGCGAAGCTCCTCGCAGGCTTTGGCGACCGTGCCGTGCTTGGCGACGGACCAGAAGTACAGCAAATGGTGATAGTTGAGCCATTCCATGGCGGTTGCGTCGAAAAGCGGCGCATTCACTATACATCGTCTTTCACGAAGATTCCAATCTGTTTTATCTATTTTTCACAAAAGGGCCATGATTGCTACTCTCCCGCCGCGCTATAGACACACACGCGACATACATACGAAAGGAGCATCCTCGTGATCGCCCTGCTGCTGGTCGTGCTCATCTCGACGCCGATGATCGCACTGGCGGAACCGGTAACCGATTCGAGGACCCTGCACACTCAGCCGAGCCGCACCGCTCCTCTCACCATCGAAGAAGTCCTCGCCAGAATCGAATTGACGCATCCCTTGCTTCAGGCGACCGGAACCGAGCGTATGAAGGCTCGGGCCAAGGTTCTGAAGGCACTCGGGGCTTGGGAGCCGACGATTAAGAACGTTACAGAAGTCGAACGTTACGAAACGTGGAATCTCACGACGTCGCCCTTCTTGCCGAAGATTCACACCGGAGGATTTAACGACACCAAAATCCAGGTCGGGCATCCCTGGGGGTTCCAGGTTGTCGGCGGGATTCGGAATGGAATGGGGGATCGAGGCAACCAGAACTTTATTGCCATTATCCCTGATCTCCAGCTTTTCTATCCTCAGCAGCAGCTTATCCTCGGCGGATCATTCCAACTCTTGCGCGGCTTGATCATCAACGAAGAGAACGCCGAGTTTCAGCAGGCCGAACTGGCGGGGCCGCTCGCCGAAGTGAAGGTGGCCCAGAAACGGCAGGATCTCTACTTGGCGGGGGCCGTTCAATACTGGGATTGGCAGGTAGCGGTCAAGCAGGCGGAGGTTCAGAAACAGGCGCTGGCGGTGGCCGAAGCTCGCTATCAACAGATCGAGGGGCAGGCCAAGGCGGGCAAGGTGTCGCCGCTTGATGTGGTCGAGATCGGTCA
The DNA here is from genome assembly GCA_024331095.1 of Nitrospira sp. GTDB lineage: Bacteria > Nitrospirota > Nitrospiria > Nitrospirales > Nitrospiraceae > Nitrospira_D. The sequence continues at coordinate 55,755 of JANDJE010000007.1, forward strand.
GGAAGTGCAGCGCCGCCGGGAAGCGGCCATAGCCGCGCAACGGAAGGTGGAATATGAGCAGTACAAGCTGTCGTTGTTTCTCTGGGAAAACGGTGAGCCTGTGACTCCGCGACCGGAGTGGGCGCCGGAGTTTCAGGGCGAAACACCGCTGCCGACGGAAGAGGAGATTGCGGCCTACAAAGCAGAAGCAAAGCAAGATCGGCCGGAAGTGCGGGCGCTGTACATCGAAGCCAAGATGAACAACATCGATCTCAAGCTGGCCAAGAACAAACTGCTGCCGAAGTTGGTTCTTGAAGGAGGGCCGACCGATGCTGCGACGGACTGGATTGTAGGGGTCGGCTACCGGACCGGGCTTCATTTCGAAATGCCGCTGTTTCAGCGGGAGGGGCGGGGGAAGGTCATGTCTGCCGAAGTAGGATTGGCGCAATTGGCTTTGAAGCAGCAATATACCGAGCAACAGGTTGGTTTTGACGTGGACAATTGGCTTTCGGCGATTGTGCGGGCCAGGGACAGGGTCAGGGCCGCTACGGAATCGTACAGACTGGCCAAAGAGCTGGAAGAAGGTGAGCGCAAACGGTTCGATCTGGGGCTGTCGAGCATTCTCTTTGTCAACTTGCGGGAGCGCAACGTTGTGGACACGGCCTATAAATTGTATCGGGCGCAAGCCGACTACGCCGTGGCGCGCGGTGGTCTTCTTTGGGCCATAGGAGCCTTGTCTAAACCGGTGTCGGATGCTGTCTTGGCCAAGTATGGAAACCCTCTGACTGCGGCGGGCATGAATGGCTACAAGCAACAGGGGCGCGATTAATTATTCGATGTAACGAAGGTGCATTGTTTATGATCGTTCTCTTCTTCGCGATTCTTATCTTGTTGTCTCCGGTGGTGACGTTGGCGGAATCAAAGGGGGACGGAGGGGTCGTGCGGCTTCAACCAACGCGCACTGCACCGCTCACCATCGAAGAAGTTCTTGCCAGAATCGAGTTGACGCACCCTCTGCTTCGAGCGACCGGAGTTGAGCGGAAGCAGGCCCGAGCGAAAATCTTGAAGGCGTTAGGGGCCTGGGAACCCACGGTTAAGAACATTACAGAAGCCGCGCGCATTCAAATTTGGAACTTCTTGGCTTACGACCACGTATCGACGGGAGGATTTAACGATACCAAGCTGGAGGTCGGGCATCCCTGGGGATTCCGGATTCTGGGTGGGATCCGTAATGGCTTTGGAGATCGCAGCATTGTCGGGACTCCTCCTCAGTCGGGAGGGACTGTAGCTCTGATCCCTGATATCCAGCTTTTCTATCCTCAGCAACAGATGGTTGTGGGTGGCTCGATCCATCTGCTGCGCGGCTTGATGATGAATGACGAGTATGCCGAGTTTCAGCAGGCCGAACTGGCGGGGCCGCTTGCCGAGGTCCATGTCGCCCAGAAACGGCAGGATCTTTATCTTGCAGGAGCCATTCAGTATTGGGATTGGCAACTTGCGGTCAAGCAGGCCGAGGTGCGGAAGCAGAATCTGGCGGTGGCCGAGGCTCGCTATCAACAGATCGAGGGGCAGGCCAAGGCGGGCAAGGTGTCGCCGCTCGATGTGGTCGAGATGGGTCAGGAAGTGCAGCGCCGCCGGGAAGCGGCCATAGCCGCGCAACGGAAGGTGGAATATGAGCAGTACAAGCTGTCGTTGTTTCTCTGGGAGAACGGCGAGCCTGTGACTCCGAGGCCGGAGTGGGCGCCGGAGTTTGGGGGGGAAACGCCCTTGCCGACCGAGGAAGAGGTCGGGGCTTACAAAGCAGAGGCAAAGGAAGATCGTCCGGAAGTGCGGGCCCTATATATTGAAGCCAAGATGAACAATATCGATCTCAAGTTGGCTAAGAACTACTTGCTTCCCAAGTTCGATTTTGAGGGAGGGCGGACGGACGCCCCTGCGGACTGGATCGTAGGTGTGGGATATCGCTATGCGACACAGTTTGCCATGCCGCTCTTCCAACGGGAAGGCAGAGGGAAGGTCCTATATGCGGAGGCGGAGCAACAAAGGTTGGTCTTGAGCCAGGTGTATGCTGAACAGCAAGTGAGCATCGATGTGGACAACTGGCTCTCGGCAATTGTTCGAGCCAGAGATCGTGTGAGGGCCGCGACGGAGGCCTATCGGTTGGCCAAGGCGCTGGAAGAGGGCGAAAGAAAACGATTCGATATGGGAATCTCCAGTATTTTATTTGTGAATATGCGAGAACAGAATGCCGTTGAGGCGGCGTTCGAGCTCTATCAAGCGCGGTACGATTACGATTTGGCGCGAGGCGGCCTTCTCTTGGCAAGAGGGGCCTTGTCGAAGGCGGTAGGTGATGCAGTGTTGGCCAAATATGGAGATCCTCTGACGGCGGCGGGAAAGAACGGCTACAAACAACCGGGGCGTGATTAATCGACAACAAAGGAGCGTCCTTTCGTGATCGCTTTGTTGGTGATGTTGTTAGCTTGGTTCCCGGTGACTGCTCTGGCGGAAGTACAACCAGTCGCAGAATCGCCGAATCTGACGTCGGGACGAACCACTCCGTTGACCATTGAAGAGGTATTGGCCAGGATCGAGTTGACTCATCCGCTGATCAGAGCAACAGGGTTGGAGCGGGCACAAGCTCGAGCGAAAGTCTTGAAGGCGCTGGGCGCGTGGGAACCAAAGTTGAAGAATGAAGTCGAGGTTGATCGCTACCAAACGTGGAATCTGACAAATGCGCAAGGCGTGCCAAATACTTTGGTGGCTGGTTATAGCGATACCATGCTCAAGGTAGGGCACCCCTATGGGTTCAATATTTTCGGAGGTATCCGTCATGGTTTCGGAGATCGTGCGACCGTCTCGAGTTCCGGGGCGATCCTTCGTTCTCCGTTAGGGGGACCGGTGGCGTTCCCTGAGGATCTTGAGCTTTTTTATCCAAATCAAATGGCCATTTTTGGCGGAGAGTTCAATCTCTTGCGCGGTTTCATGATCAACGACGAGTTCGCTGAATTTCAACAGGCCGAGCTCGCCGGACCGTTGGCTGAGGTGAAAGTAGCTCAGACGCGGCAAGATCTGTTCTTGGCTGGGGCCGTTCAGTATTGGGATTGGCAACTGGCGGTCAAACAGGCCGAGGTTCAAAAACAAGCCCTGCGGGTCGCGGAGGATCGCCTTGTGTTCATTGAGGGGCAGGCGAAGGCAGGGTTGGTATCGCCGCTCGACGTCGTCGAGGCCGGTCAAGAGGTTCAGCGCCGCCGAGAAACTGCGATTGCCGCGCAACGGAAGGTGGAATATGAGCAGTACAAGCTGTCGCTGTTTCTCTGGGAGAACGGCGAGCCTACGACTCCACGACCGGAATGGGCGCCGGAGTTTGGGGGGGAAACGCCCTTGCCGACGGAAGATGAAATCATCGAGGCCAAGGTTGCGGCCAGGGAAGATCGTCCGGAAGTGCGCAAGTTGGCGATTGACGTCCGGATGAACAACATTGACCTCAAGCTGGCCAAGAACAAGTTGCTCCCCAAGCTCACGGTTGAGGGGGGGCGGTCGGTGGGCGGTATCTACTGGATTGGAGGGTTCGGCTATCGAGTAGGAACCGTACTCAGCATGCCGTTGTTCAACCGAGAAGCCCGCGGGAAGGTGGCGCATGCAGAGGCCGAGCAAGAACGGCTGACGTATGACCTGTGGAACGCCGAGCAAAAAGTCAGCCTCGACGTGGATAACTGGGTGTCCGCCATCGTACGGGCCAGGGATCGCGTGAGGGCCGCTAAGGAAGCGTATCAATTGGCGCAAACCCTGTTGGCCGGTGAGCAGAAGCGATTCGACATGGGTATTACCAGCCTCTTGTTCGTGAATCTGCGAGAGCGAAATGCCGTTGAGGCTGCCTACGAGCTGTATCAAGCGCAATACGATTATGACCTGGCACGGGGCGGCTACTTGTGGGCCAAGGGGGCGTTGTCGAAGCCCGTGCCCGATAATATTTTGGCGAAGTACGGTGATCCTGCCACCGCGGCCGGTTTGTCAGGCCGAAAGCTGCAGGGACGTGATTAAAGAGTTTGTGAGGGTAAAGGCCGATCCCTCATTTTTAAATCACAGGGGGTGTTCATGAAAGAGCTTTACGGTTCAAGCTATCCGAACTTGTTTCAAGCACTGATGAGACAGCTCTCTGTAGGGTCGCGTGTCGAGAGAAAATTGCTCACCGTTATCCTGGCCTATGCTCTCGCGATCGGACTGTTCTCCCTTATCGTCCCCTTAACGGTGCAAGAACTTGTGAGCACCTTCTCCTATGCCGTTCAGCCCGTCATGATCTGGACGTTGACCGGCATCATGCTGGCGGTCTTGCTGTTCGTCGGTATGTTCAAGACGTTCCACTTCTACGCGGTCGAAATCGTCCAGCGGCGGATCTTTGCCAGGGTGGCCATTGCCATGGCGCAACAGCTTCCGCGCTATCGTTTCCAAGGTTATAGGCCGGAAGCGGCCAATCGCTTTGTTGAGATTGTGTTCATGCAGCGTGCCTTGTCCACGCTTCTCATCGACTTGGTGAACGTCGTTGTAGGCGGGACGGTGGGGATGATTTTGCTGGTGATTTATCACCCGTATTTTCTTGTATACGACATGTTGCTGATGGTCGGCTTCGCCATCACATTTTTTGTTCTTTCCCGCGGTGCGTTGCGGACGACGATGGACATGTCCCATGCCAAGTATGAAGTCTTCAATTGGATGCAGGATATTTCGCGCAATGTCTTGCAATTGAAGGCGACGGACAGTTCCGCCTGGATCATGCAGAAGACCGACCAGCTTGTTAACCACTACACAGAAACTCGAAAGGCGAGAATTCGGGTCTTGTTGCGTCAATATATCGGCTCCGTTTCCGGACAAGCAGTCGCGCAAGCCGGTGCATTGGCGCTCGCCGGATGGCTGATGGCGCAGGGGCAAATGACTCTTGGTCAGTTGGTGGCGGCCGAAGTGGTGGTCGGCGCGCTGGTGCTGAACTTTGACTCGCTGATCAAAAACATGGGCCACGTGTATTATTTCTTCACGGCCGTCATGGAACTGAGCGATTTCTTCTCGCTTCAGCGTGATCCGCTTCCCGCTGCGTCGACGGTCGCATTGCCCGCGCATCTGAACGAGGGGATCCGAGTTACCTGCAAAAGCGTGGGGCTGGTTCATGACGGAGCGTCCGTGTTTGATGGTTTCAATTTGGATGTCGCTCCGGGAGAAAAGCTTGGGATCTATGCCCGTACCACCACGGCGAAAACGGCGTTGGCTCGGGTGCTGGGCGGGTTGGAAGCGCCAACCAGCGGCGTTGTTCAATACAATGGGGTTGATTTGCGATACATCGATCCCACCGTCCTTAGTCAATGTCGGAGCGTCATGATCGATTCTCAGCTTTCTCTGTTGAAAGGGACCATCGAAGACAATATCGTGCTCGGACGATCTTACGTTACATACGACGACATTATATGGGCGCTCCGTTTTACAGAGCTCGAAGAAGATATCGATGTCCTTCCTCAAGGCATCAAATCGGATATCTCAGAGCTGGGCGAAGCCATTTCCCCGAGTCATGCCGTCCAAATCCTCCTTGCCCGGGCTATTCTTGGTCGGCCTCAAGTCCTGATCTTCGACGGTCTGATTCACAGTCTCGAACCCTCCCTGAGGGAGAGGATCTTGCGTCGGCTCTGCGCAAAAGAAGAACCTTGGTCGGTGATTTTTGTATCCACTGATCCCAACTTGACGGATCATGCCGATCGCCGTGTGATGCTGCATCATGCCCATATGTAACTGACTTTTGTCATGTAACGGTGAATTAAGGGAGGCTCCATGGCTCGCCAACAAGGTAATTCAGAAGAAAGATCGCTGGTGGTATCACAACCGGGGCCTGGGATTGCGGCTGTTGACGTCGACATGATGGGCAGTGTGGCCAATATGTCGTCATGGCAGGCCGTAAAAGTGCCAAGAAGTTTACTCGGCTCTTCACGAGTGACGTTAACGATTCTTCTCTTAATACTGATTATCGTCGAATTCGTTCCGTGGACACAGACGATCAGCGCCACAGGGAAAGTTTCGGCTTATACGCCGTATGAACGGCCGCAAAACATTGAATCTCGTATTACCGGTCGACTGAAGGCATGGCATGTCTATGAAGGTATGCCGGTGAAGAAGGGCGATCTTATCGCCGAGCTTGAAGACTATGATCCGAATTTTATGGCGCCGGAACTTATTTCTCTGTTGGAGCAGCGAAAGGTCGCTCTGCAACAGCAACGAGAAGCGGCTCTGGCTAGGGCCGAGCAGTTAAATAAGCGGATTGGAGAAATGAGGAACTTAGTCAAAGCTGCGGTTCCTTCTGCCGATGCGAGGGTGGTTGAGGCGGAGAACAGAGTGCGCGAAGCCCAACAAAAACTTGAAGCGGCCAAAATCGATTTGACCACCGCACTGCTCAATGTCGATCGGCACCGACAACTCGTCAAGGACGGGTTAGTTTCCCAACGGGAACTTGAGTTGACGATTCAAGCTGAGGTGACGGCACAGGCCGCCCTGCAAGCTGCGCAGGCCAATCTAAAGGCCGCTGAACAGGCAAGGTCGGCGTTGGCATTTGGTCGAGATCAGGTCTCCGCCGAGGTATGGCAGCGGTTGATAGAGGCGGAAGCGGCTCGCGACCAGGCAGTTGCAAGTGCTGCGAAAGCAGCGGATGAGCTGGCGGACGTCACGGTTCGTCTACAAAACAATCAACAACGTATTGAAGCGGCCAAAATCTATGCGACGATGGACGGGACTGTTGTCAGACAGGCGAGAATCGGTATCATGGAAACCGTTAAGCAGGGAGACATACTTGTGACCCTTTCTCCCAAAGCGGGAGATGTTGCGATCGAGATGGTGGCCGAGGGGTTAGATGCACCACTATTGGCGCCGGGACGGAAGGTGAAGATTCTCTTCTTCGGAGTTCCCGCGATTCCATTGCCGGCTTGGCCGGAGTTGATGGCAGGCACTCGGACCGGCATCATCAGAGTCGTCGACCAGATCGACGACGGCAAGGGCAATTTTAGATTCTGGGTGGTGCCGGACCCTGAAGATTCTCAACCATGGCCGGACCAGTCACGGGTTCGGCAAGGGACGAAGGTCTTGGGGTGGGTTATTCTGAACCGTGTTCCGCTGTGGTATGAATTGTGGCGGCGATTCAACTTCTTCCCGCCCGATTATACCGAGCGCGAGCCAAGCATTTTTGAGATGTTCATGCCAAGGACGGCTGGGCAGGGGTTGAAGTAGGACCTTGTGCGAGTTGAGAGGGGAGGGGGATCCCCCCTCCCCTTCTTTTTTGTATCCTTAGAAGAAGATTCGAGCGGTTGTCAGACGGTGGCCCAGTTGGGAACGTTGCCTTTGTCTGATCTCTCCAAGTTCTTTCTGGCCGTACCATTCTTCGGTCAAGGGAAATGAGCCATAGATCCTTTGAAGGGCTTGATCCTCTCGGCGAAAGTTGGCTAAGGTGAGCCTGCGACGCGAATCGCCATGAACAAGCCTTTCCACCTGGTATAAAAATCCCGTCAGAGCGCAAAGAGAACCAACCGGACATGAAAGAGCCCCGTCGATCAGCCTCATCTCCATCTCATAATGCCTCGGTAAGTACCCGGCGGGTGATGGTGGGAGTTCTGGGGGGGAGTAAATCGGACTTCCCCATTCTGGAAAAAGCCGGTGCCATCTTGGCCGAATTGTGCATTCCCTATGAGATGCTGGTCGTTTCGGCGCACCGGACTCCAGATAGGCTATTCGAGTATGCTACGACTGCTGCCGAGCGTGGAATCGAAGTGATCATCGCTGGAGCCGGAGGGGCAGCTCATCTTCCGGGGATGCTCGCCGCCAAAACCCATCTTCCCGTCATTGGCGTCCCTATTCCAACCGAGCACCTGCGCGGTCTTGATTCCTTGTTATCCATTGTTCAAATGCCGAGAGGGATTCCGGTGGCGACGGTGGCGATTGGGGGCGGTGAAAACGCGGGATTGCTTGCGGCGCAGATTCTTGCCGGACGATATCCGGACGTTGCCGAGCGCGTCAAGCAGTATCGGCATCGGCAGACCGAGACTGTGCTCAATTCTCCAGAGGCCGGTGGAATCAAGGCATTCACGTCCGCCACTCACCGTGAATGATCATTCCGCATGACGCAGGCGATTCTCGAACCGGGCTCGGTTCTTGGCGTATTAGGCGGCGGGCAGTTGGGAGCGATGTTCGCCGGAGCGGCGAGGCGAATGGGTTATCGCGTCGCCGTATGGGATCCAGATCCCGATGCACCGGCTCATGCCGTCGCGGACCGATCGTTCGTTTCCTCCTTCTTCGATTCTCAGAGTTTCGAGGCCTTTTCCCGTTTTGTCCACGCGATAACATTCGAGTGGGAAAATGTCCCGGCCGAACTATGTGAGTGGTTCGAGCAAAGTCATCCGGTCAGGCCGTCGTCGTCGGTCCTCCGCACCATTCAAGACCGAATCACACAAAAACAGTTCCTTTCGGCCGTCTCTCTGCCTGTTCCGGCTTTTGTTGCCCTGAATTCACCGACACAACTGGTCGAAGCCGTGAAACAGATCGGTCTGCCGGCCGTGTGCAAAACCGTGAGGTCAGGCTATGATGGAAAAGGGCAGTGGATCATCCGCCAGCTGGCCGAAATCGAGGGAGTTACCCATGAATTGCAGCAAGCGAAACCCTCTTGCTCCAAGTGGATTCTCGAACAGTTGGTGACATTTGAGCGAGAGGTATCGGTCCTCGTTGTTCGTGGGCACGACGGCGAAAGTCGCATATATCCTCCTGCGCACAATGTGCACGAACGCGGCATCCTACGTCTGACGCGCGTTCCCTCCTCCCTCCGGCCCGATACCGCACGGGCCGTTGAGTTCCTTGCTCGGCAGGCGGTCGAGAAGTTGAACGGAGTCGGCGTCTTTTGTGTCGAATTTTTTCAAACGGCGGACGGGCTTCTTATTAATGAAATCGCTCCGCGCCCCCATAACTCAGGCCACTACACTCTGGATGCCTGTACCGTCTCGCAGTTTGAACAGCAGGTTCGTGTTCTTTGCGGGTTGCCGTTGGGAGAAATCCGCTTGCTTAGCCCTGCCGCAATGGTCAATCTGCTTGGTACCGAGGCGCAAACCTTGACAACCGGACGGCAGTACCGGGAGCTGACTTCCATTCCGGGAGCGGTGCTGCATCTATACGGGAAACGGGTTGTGCGTCCCGGGAGGAAAATGGGACACGTCACCTTTCTTGCCGAACACGCCGAAGAAACCGTCGAGCGAGCCGAGCGGCTGATGCGCCTACTGGAACCGTCGGAAGAACGGATGCTTCATCGATCCCATCTGTCGTAGGGACGACTCGGCGAAAAGAAGGGGACGTCGGGCCGTTTAAAAAAGCCGATCAGCGCCATGCCCGCGACGAATCCGCCGATATGGGCAAAAAAAGCGACGCCGCCTCCGGAGGCCCCGACGCTCATGCCGCCGCTCACCAATTGGGTGACAAACCACATACCTAACACAATACCGGCCGGGACTCGAGCGATGCCCAGTCCCATCAGCCAGACCAGCACGTGGGCGCGGGGGTACAGCAGTAAATAGGCCCCCAGTACGGCTGAAATGGCTCCGCTTGCCCCCACCATGGGAATTGTGGAAGAAGGGTCGATGAGGGCGTGGCTCAGCGCCGCGAGTATGCCTGACAACACATAAAAGACAATGTACTTCACGTGTCCCATGGCATCCTCGATGTTGTTTCCGAAGATCCAGAGATACAGCATGTTGCCCAACAGATGCATCCATCCGCCATGGAGAAACATGCTGGTGACCAACGTCAGGCTTGCCGGCACGGCCACGGAAAAGTTCTCCGGGAACGCGGCGTTCCCGAAGATCACGGCGGGGATTGCGCCGTATTGAAACACAAACAGTTCTCCGGCTTGGCCCGGCAGCGATTCCTGATAAAGAAAAATCGCAACGCATATGATGATCAGTAAAACGGTGATGAAAGGAGTGCGCTCGGTGGGATTGTCGTCATGAAGAGGGATCACAGCGCCCCCTCCTCAGCGAGAACGGGACTGAGTCGCGGCAAGACGCGGCAGCAGCGGATCGGGGGGGAGGGTTCCATCGGGTTCGAGCGGGACGGAAAATCCCGCGGCATGGGTATGCCCGCCTCCTCCGAACGAAGCGGCGATGGCTCCGACGTCTCTGCCCCCGGCGCGGGATCGCAGACTGAAATAGCGCCGTCCATCACGGTCGTGCCAGATGAGACAAAACGGGTGGTCAGAAGAAAGCCGTTCGCCGATTTGACTCGTCAAAATCGCGCTATGAACCGACGGCACAATGTCTCCCTGAAACTCCACCATCACGACGTGGGCCGTCAATTTGCCGACCAATTCCTGCTCGTAGCGAAGAATCGCACGGCCTTCTTGTTCGAGGGTCGCTTGGGAAAAGCGGTCCCACGCCTGAAAATCAAACGGGTAGGACGCAATCGCCGCGTTGATTTCCCGGCTTGCCGGCAAGGCCCATCGCCATAAATCCTTGTCTTCGATGTATCGAAGCAGCCACGGCGGAGATGAGCCGTGGGCCCATTCCCAGGCCAACACGGCACCGGATTTCGTCTGATCAAAATACGCGTACGGGCGCCCCTCCAAGGCCTTTTCCGCCGTAATATGGTGATCCAGGATGAGCAATTCTTTCGTTTCGCTCGCCATGGCGTCAAGAACCGAGGGTGCGTAACTGAAATCGACGATGACGACCCGATGGTCTTTGAGATCGGGCGGTGGAGGAACGCCGTGCTTGACCGCGAGAAAGCGGGCGCCGGGATATTTCTTCCAAATAGCCCAGGCCGCTCCGAACCCGTCCGAGCAATCGGCATGATACAGCACAACGTCCGGCGGGTTTCGGAACTTTTGTATATGAGGCGAGTCAGCCATGGGAAATGATTACAAAAGATAACATGGGGCGTGGGCAAACGAAAAGGCCAGCGCAAGACCGATGGGGGCTGACTAGAACGTCCGCTGCGTTCCCAGAACGCTCGCCAAATCGTTTGAGGGATGATCAGAGCGAGTTGAGGTGATCGATCAACTGACGCAGTCGTCCCGCGCTTCGACGGTTGAACGTAAACACCAGTCGGGGCAGATGCCGCAACGCCGGTTCGTCAAGCTCTTCTTCCAAGGCGCCGCGCAATTCGAATCGGCCCTCGGCCAAGAGATCGCCGAACCGTTCCCGAACGGATTCGAGTTGTTCGGGAGAAACGGACGAGTTCAGCCGCATCGACAACTGTCGTCCGACGAATCGAATGGAGTGGTACCGACGATAGAAGCGGAGAATGTGATCGACGGCCGCATCGGCGGAATCCATGATCGTGAACAGGCTCAGGTCGTCTTCGCTGATCAGCCGGCGTTCCAAGAGTTGCTTTCTGATGAAAGCCTCCCAATCGTTCCAATAATCACAGCCCGGCGTCTGAAGGCAGACGATCGGTTGCGGATCGCTTTTCCCGGTTTGAGCCAGCGTCAGGATCTCGAAGCCTTCGTCATGGGTGCCGAATCCGCCGGGAAACAGTGCGATGGCGTCCGCTTCTTTTTGGAACATCAATTTTCTGGTGAAAAAATATTTGAACGTGATCAGCTTCGGATCGTCGGCGATGATGTTGTTGGGGCCTTGCTCAAAGGGGAGCATGATGTTGACGCCGAAACTGTTCTCGCGTCCGGCCCCTTCCTGGGCGGCGCGCATGATCCCGTCCGCTCCTCCGGTGATGACCATGAACCCGGCTCGGACAACGGCTCGTGCAAAGCGGAAAGCCAATTGATAATTGGGATCATCCGACGGCGTTCTGGCCGAACCGAAGATGCTGATCTTTTTCCGGTCGCGGTAACTTCGAAACACGCAAAACGCGTGGCGGAGCTCTTTAACGGCTCGGTTGACGATTTTGAGGTCGAGCAGATCGAGGTTTGCGTCATGGAGCTTAAAGAGATTGCACAACAGTTCTTTCATGAGCGTGAGGCGCAGATCGTCCTCCGGCTTGTCGAGCAAGGCGCCGACCTGTTGGAGGATTTCTTCTTTGGGGGGGGAGAGGCGCTCACGAACCTGCTGAGATCGCGCGGATATAGTCATGATGTGGTCTCTGCCGTCAAAAGTTCACGAAAATTGTATCAACGGATCGTCCGGCGGTCAAAGATCCGTCGAGAAGTCGAAGAGGATCGACTACGGGAGATCGCAACCGGTTGTCGTGTTCTGGAGCATCCACGCCTTGATTTTGGACTGATCCGACGGGGAAAGGCCGGAAAATTGAATTTCGGTGGTTGACTGTGAGGATCTGACGGCGTCGCCGCTGTCTCCGATTCGAACAGGCGGGGCCACGACCGTTCCTCGGATGGTCAAGGGTGTGACAAAATCGGGAAGGGAGAAATTCAGGAGGACGGGAGTGTCGGGCAGCAGGGAAAGGAGAGACTGGACCAGCGCGCCAACGTGACTGAGTTGCACGATGACGGCCTGGCACTCGCGCGGCGGATCGCTTCCTTCCAACACTTGAAGGATGGCCGGGATCTGCACCGCCCGCCGTTGAGGGGAGAGAATCAAGTCTCTGACGGTGAGGACGCCGACCGGCAGTCGCTCTTTCGTCACGATCAGGATAGGCGAGCCGCTGGACATCATGAGCGTGGAGGCCTCGTCGACCAGACGATCATACTCGATGAACTGCACCGGTTGCGTCATGATCGTCCGCACTTCGATATCATCCGGTTCCAGGCCCTGGGCCACTACTTTCCTGACGATATCCGTGGGCGTCATGAGCCCGTAAGACGCCTCCGTGTCCTTGACAAGCAGACAGGGCATCCGTTCCCGTTCCATCAGCGAAGCCGCTTCCGTGACGGAAACGTCGCCGGGAATTTGAACGACGCCTGGTGTCATCATATGGGCGACCACTGTGTCACTATAGCTGGCGGCCATCGGTGGGTCGTTCCCCTTATTGAGCATCGATCGGCCGGGTTTTTCCGCTTGGGGCCATCCGGCTTCCGGAGCCTGTGGCATGCCAAGTATAGCAGACGGTCCTTGTGTGCCATGATACCGTGAAGCGCTTGTGATTCACTTGTGATTCAATGGTTTCAAGGCGTACACTTTAGGCATCTTGGCACGTCAAAAAATGAGAGGCATGGAGACTCCGGATCTCGTCGAGCGATCGTTCCTCCGTCGTCTTGAGCAAGTCCAGCTTCATGGGCTGGGCCTTTCCCTCGACGTGTACTCCCCTGACATCTTTACCTTGCTTGGAACGCTGCGCCAACGTCAAGTGTTTCCCGACTATATGGAGATCTTTCGCGCAGCTCCCGCAGCGTTGGCCGCCGCCAGGAACCGGATGGGCGAAAGCTTGACCCCATACCACGGAGAAGGGCTGTGGCTGACACAGCCAGGCGTTCGCGAAGATCCGATGTTTCATAAAGAAATGGACGAGATCGCGTGCCATCTATCGGTGCTTGACAGTGCATGGCTGACACACGAATGCGCCGCCAAGTCTATCGCCGGCTATTCGTATGGAACGTATTTGCCGCCGCTTTATACCGAAGCCGGCGCGGCTGTGGTGGCTGAAAATGCAATGGCCGCGCAAGCCATGCTTGATCGGCATGATGGCTTCGTGAACGGCCGCTCCCCGTTACTGCTTCTTGAGCTGCCTCCATTGACCTATTTTGTGGCCGGTACCCTGCCGATCCCCACGTTTTTCCGTTTTATTACGCGGGCTGCTCCATGTGGGCTTGTGCTCGATGTCGGACATCTGTGGACCGTATTTCGTTACTCAGGGGCTTGGCGAACGGCTTCCCTTGAGCGATTCGTCGACGGATTTCTTGAAGAGTTTCCCTTGCATCGTGTCGTCCAAATCCACGTCGCCGGGCTCGATCTCCATACCGCCGAAAAAGGCGTTCCAGGAGTTTGTCCACGACCGAAAGAAACGGATCGCCCACCCTCTTGGATAGACGCCCATGGCGCTCCCATTCCGCAGCTTCTGTTCGAGATGCTGGATCGGATTCTTGGGAACCCGCGCTTGACCAATTTGCGAGGGCTTGCGCTGGAGGTGGACACGAAGGCGGTTCCGTTGATCGTGAAAGAATTCTCGGAGTTCCGGGAACGGTATGCGTGGGTTTTCTCGGATGGGCGCAGACTCAAAAAGACGCTCGTTTCGGATGAGAAGATATGTGCGACTCCGAAAGAGTGCACGTCGGCCGCCGTCAGGTCTGAGCTCGAATCGGCCTGCGAACGATATGCCCGTGTCGTTTCCGGACAAGCTGAACCGGTGGGACCGGAGTGGACGCAGCCGACAGCCTGCATCGATGAGCTTGACCTGTATCGATCCGTCTATCTTCCATACGAGATCCTGTTCTGGGGAGGCGACGTGCGCGCGATGTTTCCCGAATCCTGCGGCCGGCTCGATGAAAAGGGGGTGTCGCTCTCCACGTTCGTATCCTTTTGGTTCGAACGTCCCAGGACGATGGAAGGTTCTTACGATTTCTTTCTGGTCAAGATATCGATGTTTGTGGAATTTGTCCGCCAAGCGGCCCCGGAATTGATCGCTATCGCCGAGCGGGAAGCCGACGAACTTCGACGGGCCTATGCCTTTGCCAACGAGCCGTCTCCGCAGACGGTAGAGGCGGCGTGACATGAACTTTTGGGAGATGTTGCCTCGTCCCGTCATCGGCCTTGCTCCCATGGACGGCGTTACGGATGCGGGCTTTCGCTCCATCGTTGCGCGGCAGGGAAAACCGGACGTCATCTTCACGGAATTCACGCACGTGCACGACGTCTGCCGAGGCCCCGAGCATCTGCTGGATACCCTCATCTACAGCGAGATCGAGCGTCCCATCGTGGCGCAGCTCTACGGGAACGATCCCGATCTGTTTTATCGGGCCGCCTACGCGGTGTGCGAACTGGGGTTTGACGGGTTGGACATCAACATGGGGTGCCCATCCAAGAGCGTGGCCTCGTCCGGGTCCGGCGCAGGGTTGATCAGGACTCCGGCATTGGCGCGGGCCATTCTCCGAGAGGCAAAGCGTGGAATCGACGACTGGGCGAACGGCCGGACGCTGGAACAAGCCGGCTTCCAGCCCGAGAAGGTGGCGGCGTTCCGCGGGCTCAATGAACGCCGTGGAGGTCAAGCACGGATCGAGCGTCGCTCCATTCCGCTTTCCGTGAAAACAAGAATCGGATATGACGCCGTGGCGGTGGAGCCGTGGCTCGATCAGTTGGCGGCGGAGCATCCGGCGGCGATCTCCCTTCACGGGCGGACGCTCAAGCAGATGTATCACGGCTCGGCGGATTGGTCGGCCATTGCTCGCGCGGCGGAGATGGTCGGAGGGACGGGCATCCTGTTGTTCGGAAACGGCGACATCCGGAGCCTTCACGAAGCGGCCGTGCGCGTTCGTGAGACGGGAGTGGACGGCGTGTTGGTCGGGCGAGCTGTTCTCGGCGCGCCATGGTTTTTTAAGGAGAAGGAGCGGGCCCGCACGTTTGCACAGCGGGCGAATGAAGCGGACGTCGAATGGGATGAGCAAGAGGTCCCGCTGAGCCGGCGATTCGCGATCTTGCTGGATCACGCCCGTCAGTTCGAAGCGTTCTGCGGGCCGAATCGGTTCTATCGCATGCGCAAGCACCTGGCCTGGTATTGCAAAGGATTTCCCCATGCGGCCGCGCTTCGGGCGCGGATGGTGCGCCTGTCTTCCATCGGCGAACTTGAATCCATTTTGGATGATTATCTGAACGACCGACTTCTCCTGGCTGCGACGGAACAAGTCGATGATGAACTGGAACCGGCCTCGCGATGCGGATAGTCTTGGCATCGACGTCGCCGCGTCGCCGTGAACTGCTCGGTCTTTTGGGAGTGCCTTTCGACGTCTGTGAGCCGAGTTTTGTCGAACAACCGATGTCCGGCTTCGCTCCTCGCGAACAGGTTGCGTATTTCGCCTTGGAGAAGGCGCGATCCGTTGCGGGGGCGCGATCCGACGACATTGTGTTGGGCGGTGATACCGTGATCGAGTCCGATGGCCGTCTTCTGGGGAAGCCCCGCGACAGGGAAGACGCCCTCCGTATGCTGACGAACCTTGCAGGGCGACCTCATCAGGTCCACTCCGCCGTGGCTCTCTGTCATCAATCGCGATCCGTCGAGCGGGTGGAGGTTGCGACGGCTACCGTTCACATGAAACCGGACGGCGGCGGGATTGAACGGTATCTTGAGACCGGAGAGTTTTGGGGCAAGGCCGGAAGCTACTCGATTCAGGGGAGGGGAGCGGATTTGATCGAGACGATCCAGGGTGATTACACAACGGTTGTCGGGCTTCCCTTGAAGATCGTTGCGAGTCTGTTGCGGCTTGCCGGTTATCCTATCTCGCAAGAAGATGTGGAAGCCTTGTATCGACGAAAGCCTTATCCGAACTGGTCCCGGTTTGCGAGCTGATTGCATACCGGAGAAGGTTTCCCTACAATGCCTCGGTGTTTCACGATGTCTGAGAGACGGCATCGAACGAATGAAGGGGAGTCAAGAAAGAGTATGACGTCGCACCGAGTTGGAAAAGCGTGGCTGGTGGCTGCCCTGGTCGGAGCGTCTGCTTTCGCAGGCGGGATTTCTCACGCCATCGATGTAAACTTGTCCCTCGAAGAGGCCCGTAAAACATTGGAAAGCGGAAGGCTTCCAATGGAGAAAGCCGAACTGCCCGAAGACATTAAGAAGGTGTTGCAACAGGCGTCATTGTCGAGCCGCGTGGGGGCCGATCCGGAAAAAGATCCGTGCGGCGCCAGCGCGATCTTGCGGACAAAACGGTATCGACTTGAGGCCTTCGGTCGTCAAGAGGCGGTGGAGTCCAAGAAACGCAAGGTGGAAGTGCGGATGCCGGAAGAATTTGTGAAAAAAGTGTTGGACATGCCGAACATGGAAGTCGAAGTTCAACTGTGCGGCGATGACGAGTATTTTGCCGAAGGAGCCCTCGTTGAATTGCACCAGGGCGCCAAGCGAATCAAGCCCGTCGATATCGGGCGGGCCGAACGCGGACGAAAGAACGAAGAAGGCAACGGACCCGCGTTTCGCTCTCGGTTTACCGCGCTTTTCGCCTATGAGCAATTCGATCCGAATGCGAAGTCGGTCTTCGTCGTGAACTTGCAAGACGGCCAGGAAGTGCGGATCCCCGCCGATTTTTCCAAAGTCAAATAAGAAACGTTAAAGAAGGTTTTTCTCAAGGCCGAACGGTCGAGGCCCGAAAGGCCGGCGTCGTCACTGTCGGCGCTCGATCCTATCCCACCGGATCGCTCAGGCGGATGGTGTACAGATAGTGATAGAGGCCTTTGCGCTCCATGAGCTGGGCATGGGTGCCTTCTTCAACGAGACGGCCCTTGTCCAAGACGAGAATGCGGTCGGCGTGCTGGACGGTGGAAAGCCGATGGGCGACGACGAACGTCGTCCTCCCCTGCATCAGGCGATCGATGGCTTCTTGGACCAGACGTTCCGACTCGCTGTCGAGAGAAGACGTGGCTTCATCCAACAGCAGGATGCGCGGGTTCTTTAGAATCGCCCGCGCGATCGCAAGGCGTTGACGCTGTCCTCCCGAGAGGTTGATGCCCTTTTCCCCGACGATGGTGCGGTACTTGTCGGGGAAACTCATAATGAAATCGTGGGCATGCGCGGCCTTGCACGCGCGCTCTATTTCCTGTTCATCGGCGGCGGGATTCCCGTAGCGGACGTTGTCCAGAATGGTGCCGCCGAACAAAATGGTTTCCTGCGGGACCAACGCCAATTGCCGATACCAGCTCTCGATGGTCACCTGTTTCAGGTCGTGACCGTCGATCATGATCCGGCCTTCGGTCGGGTCGTAGAATCGGTGGAGCAGATTGACGACGGTCGTCTTTCCGGCGCCGGTCGGCCCGACGATCGCAATGACCTCGCCGGGCTTGGCCTCGAACGATACGTGCGAGAGAACGGGGGCGCGTGAATCATAGGCGAACCCGATGTCTTCGAACCGCACGTGGCCGGTCGTCGTGGAGAGAACGATCGCTCCCGGTCGGTCTTGAACGGCCGGCTCCACGTCCAGTATTTCGAACACCCGTTGCATGGCGCCCTGGGCCTCTTTCACCTGCGAGAAGACACGGGCGGCCGAGCTGAAGGGACCGATCAGGATGCCCGCAAACAAAATGAAGGCGAACAGATCGCCGGGGGTGATGGCGCCCTCGACCACTTGCCGGCCTCCGTACCAGATGACGGCGGCCGCGATGGAAAAGGTGAGCAGGCTGATGGTCGGAATGAACAGGGCCATGATGCCGGCTCGACGCATGGTGACGCGGAGGGTTTGATCGATCTGCGCCGAAAAGCGCTCTTCTTCGCGCTTTGTCTGCACGAACGATTTGACGATGCGGATGCCGGAAATCACTTCCTCGGCCAAGGTGTTGAGAGCGGCGGTCTGGTCCTGAAGCGACAGGGAGAGGGCCTTGAGCCTGCGTCCGAACATTTTGGCGACCAACACCAACAACGGGAGAAGAATCAAGATCAGGAGCGAGAGACGCCAATTCATCATGAACAGAAAGGCCAGTCCGCCGACGAACGTGACAAGCTGTTTTGCGCTGTCGATCGGCAGTTCCGTCGCGACCGACTGAATGATTCCGACGTCGTTCATTAATCGCGACAGCAGCTCGCCGGTTCGGCGGCGGGCGAAGAATTTGACGTCCAGCGTCTGCAAATGCGCGAAGACATGCCGACGGAAGTCGGCCATGATTCGTTGAGACACCCATGCGGTCAGATAGCTGTGCCCCATCGTGCAGAGGCCTTGGAGAAGCACGAGCCCGAGCAAGACCCCGATCAGTTCCGTCATTCGGCCGGCGTCTTGTCGGACCGTGATGACATCCCACAGCGCGCCCGTCAATCGAAGCAGGGCCAGATTGACGGCCGCCACGCTCATGACGAGGAGGCCGCTGGCCAGCATCCGCGGCACGTACGGCTGAATGAACGGCAAGAAGCGTCTAAAGATCAACATGACGGGCTAGAAAGAGGCGTCCGGATACCGGCGTGGGGCCTGGCTCGTCATTCCGCCTCTGCGGAAAAGAGCGGCAAGGTGGGGAAAAACGGGCGACGCTCAGTCGGGATGAATGACCGATTCAATGAGCGTCTTATTGAGTGCCACAAAATCGGCCCGGTCCTTGTCATCGATGACCACGTTCGTCAGGCTGATGAACGGACGCCCGTCTTCATTGATTGCGTCGGAGACGCGATTACGTGTTGGAGGAATCAGAAAGTCGCCTACGTACGTGCAGTGGATCGTTCGAACGCGAATCCGAACTTTCCTGCCCTCAGCCAAGAAACCCTCCGGTCACGTGACCCTTGCCTAACTGTCGGCCTAACTTTTGCGGCGAAGAAACTTTTGACGTCTGCGCAGCTTTTTGTATTTGTGCTTGCGCATCTTTTTTCGTCGTTTTTTCAAAACGCTCGACATACGTTGGTTCTCCCAGGCGGCAGAGTCTAGAGGCTTTTCTTACAAAATGCAAGGTCCGTCATGGTCTCGTCGATGGTCGCGTCGAAAGTCCGCTTAACGAGAAGCCGCGAATCGTGTCGGCGGAATTTCATCTTGGCGAAGTTCTGCGGGGAGCAGAAGTCAGCGACCGAGACCGATCGGTATTTTGGGGCGCTTGCTTCAGAAAGCAGCTCGTTCTCAGTTTCTCAGTCGATCGCAAAGTCGAGTTGCGAGCGATTGGATCAAACCTGTCGGCACAACGGGCTCGGTAGAACTCGTCGTTACGCGCCGTGGCATTTTTTGTACTTCTTGCCGCTTCCGCAGGGGCAGGGATCATTGCGGCCGACCTTGGCGTCAGCGCGGTGCACGGGAGCCTGAGTTACGGCGGGCTCTTCTCCGCGGTTCAGCGTGAGTTTCGCCTGTGGGCGGGAAATGACGGGAGGGGGCACGGGGGCCGGCGGCTCCGCGTCTTGACGAACGGCTTGGACGTGCAGCAGCCGGTTGATCGTATCGGATTTGATCCGTTCCATCATGCCGGCAAAGAGATCAAAGCCTTCGCGTTTATATTCGATCAACGGGTCTTTTTGTCCGTAGCCGCGAAGGCCGATGCCGTCTCGCAGGTGATCCATGGCAAGCAAATGGTCTTTCCAGTGATGATCGATGACCTGGAGCATGAAGGTTTTCTCCAGAAACCGCATCAGCTCAGGTCCCAATTCCTGCTCTTTCCGCGAATAGGCCTCGCGAACCTGGGTATGCAAGTCTTCCAACAGGGCGTCTCGCCCGATCTCTCTGAGGGATTCTCCTTTATCGTGCTTGCCCTGGGTGATGTCGATGCCGAACTGGCCCTGCATCATTTCCACCAGGCCCTTGAGATCCCACTCTTCCGGATATTGGTCGGGCGGGCAGTAGACGCTCATAGCCGAGTCCACCAATCCGGCCATCATGTCGCGGAGGTTTTCTTTGAGGTTTTCTCCGCTGAGGACCGCCCGCCGGTGGCGATAGATCACTTCGCGTTGCTTGTTCATGACGTCGTCATATTCAAGCAACTGTTTGCGGATCTCAAAGTTGTGGGCTTCGACTTTCTTTTGCGCGTTGGCGATCGCGCGCGTCACCATGCCGTGCTCGATGGGCACGCCCTCTTCCATGCCCAATTTGAGCATCAGTTGCGAGACCCGCTCCGAGGCGAAAATTCGCATCAGATCGTCTTCAAGCGACAGATAGAACCGAGACGTACCTGGATCGCCCTGCCGCCCGGCCCGCCCGCGCAATTGATTGTCGATTCGACGGCTCTCGTGTCGCTCGGTGCCCAGGATGTGCAGTCCACCGCAGGCGATCACCTCCTGCTTGTTCTTTTCACAGTCCGCTCTGATCTCTTCATAAAGCTCGAGTTTACGGGCGTCGGGCAGGTTCTCTTCCCGATACAGCACTTGCTTGTAGAGAAAGTCGGGGTTGCCGCCCAACAGAATGTCGGTGCCGCGCCCCGCCATGTTGGTGGCGATGGTGACGGCGCCTTTGCGACCGGCTTGCGCGACGATCTCGGCTTCGCGCTCATGGTGTTTGGCGTTCAGGACATTATGCTTGACGCCGTTCCGGTTCAGGAGCGCCGAGAGTTTTTCGGATTTTTCGATGGAGATGGTGCCGACCAGCACCGGCTGCCCGCGCTGATGGCAATCTTTAATTTCCTCGACGATGGCGGTGAATTTTTCTTTCTCCGTTCGATAGACGACGTCGGGATAGTCGATGCGGATCATCTTGCGGTTGGTCGGCACCACGTTGACGTCGAGGTTGTAGATTTTGGCGAATTCGGCGGCCTCGGTATCCGCGGTTCCGGTCATGCCGCTGAGCTTCTTGTACATGCGGAAATAATTTTGGAAGGTGATGGACGCCAGCGTCTGATTTTCGTTGGCGATCTTGACGCCTTCCTTGGCCTCGACGGCTTGGTGCAGGCCGTCGCTCCAGCGGCGGCCCGGCATCAGTCGGCCCGTAAATTCGTCCACGATGATGACTTCGCCGTCTTTGACGACGTAGTCCACGTCGCGTTTGTACAGCGCATGGGCCTGCAGCGCCTTGACCACGTGGTGCACCAGATCCATGTGGGCCGGGTCGTAGAGATTCTCCACGCCAAGCAGTTTTTCCACGCGGGCGTTGCCGTCTTCCGTCAACGCGGCGGTCTTGGTTTTTTCTTCAATCGTATAATCCCGCTCCGGTTTCAATTGGGGAATGATCGCGTTGATCCGATAGTAGAGGTCGGTGGATTGATCGGTCGGCCCGGAAATGATCAGCGGCGTTCGCGCCTCGTCGATCAGAATGCTGTCGACCTCGTCCACGATGGCGAAATTCAGCTCGCGCTGGACGCATTGATTCAGGTCGGTCACCACGAGGTTGTCGCGCAGGTAATCGAACCCGTACTCGTTGTTCGTGCCGTAGGTGATGTCGGCGCGATAGGCTTCGGCCCTGGTGCAAGGCCGAAGATGCTGGAGCCGCTTGTCCGCCGATTCATAGGTCGGATCAAAGAGAAACGAGGCATCGTGCTGAATGACGCCGGTGGACAGGCCCAACGCATGGTAGAGGCGCCCCATCCATTGGGCGTCTCGCTTGGCGAGATAATCGTTGACGGTGACCAGGTGAACGCCTTTCCCTTCGAGCGCGTTCAAATAAATGGGGAGGGTGGCAACCAGGGTTTTCCCTTCGCCGGTTTTCATCTCCGCGATGCGGCCCTTGTGCAGGATCATGCCGCCGATGAGTTGCACGTCGAAATGCCTCATATTGAGCACGCGGCGGGACATTTCGCGGCATACGGCAAAGGCCTCCGGCAAGATGTCGTCGAGCGTCGCTCCGGCTTCCAGACGCTTCTTGAAGCCCGGAGTTTTGTCCGCGAGGGCCTGGTCGGAGAGCGGCGTCAACCCGGACTCCAGGCCGTTGATCCGCTCCACGATCGGAAGGAGCGCCTTGATTTCCCTGTCGTTTTTGCTGCCGAAGATCAGGTTAAGTAACTGGGTGACCATGATATCGAGTCGTCAAATGGGCCATAAAAGAAAACCGACAAACCGAGGCAGTATACCGCATCCGTCCGACGAATCCTAGTTGAGGAGGCCCGAGGGGCGAGGGGTGATGGGTGAGGGGATAAATTGTCGCTTCAGCCCATCTTGACAAATCGTCAATCGGTCTATTAGCATCCTTTCGCTCTAAAACACGTGCGAGTCCTCATGATGAATCGCGGTGTTGTAAAGGTTCTTTCGGTTCTGGTAGTTGTCTGCGTGTTGTCGGTCGGCGGGCTGGCAATCGGGCAGCAGGTCGCGCATGAATTTGATCACCAATCCCATCATCAATCGTCCTCTCATCACAGTACTGTGCTCTGTTCCTGGTTATGCATCGCCGGACAGGGGTGGGAAGTTGCGATTGCTCCGAGGCTGTGGGAAGGGTTCCCGTTTGAATGGATAGAGCATCAGGTAAGTAAGACACCTTCCATCATTCACTCCCTTTTCATAGTCGCGCGAGGGCCTCCCGTTTCTTGATCCTCGTTTCGATTCAGTCTTGCTTCTGGCCGGTTTTGAAGTTTTCTCTGGGCCAGATTCTTCGACCATAAGGCCTGGAGACAGGGGCAGTGGGAATTTTTCAAACCATGGGTAAACCTATGAGGCTTCAGATGAATGGAGAAGAGTCGTCGCCCTTGCGCTCGATCGGCCGAAGACGGGGAATAGGGCTTGTTCTCTCTCTCCTGTTCATGTTCTCGACCTGCTCGGTGTGGGCGATGGGTTCGCGTGTGCCGGCGGTGGGAACTCCGGCGGAGGATTTTCGTCTCATCGACCTTGAGGGAAAACAACAAAGCCTCAGTCAGTATCGCGGCAAGGTCGTCCTTGTGAACTTTTGGGCGACCTGGTGCAAACCCTGTACGACTGAAATGCCTGCAATGCAAACGGCTTACGACAAACTCAAGGCCCAGGGGTTTGTGGTGCTCGCGGTCAATGAGTTAGAGGACGAAGCCAAAGTGCGCGAGCACATCAAGCAGTACGGGCACACGTTCCCGGTCTTGATGGATCGAGACAATAAGGTGGCCAATCAATTCGGCGTGTTCGGGTTGCCGGTCAGCGTCTTTATCGACGAAAAGGGCGTGGTGCAAGAATACATCAAGGGCGGATTGCTGACGGAAGAGAAAATCATGCAGACGTTCCATAGGATTCAAGGCGGGAAATCCGCTCAAGCGGCGTTGGTCAAGTAAAGCGACATGACTCGGTTTCATCGACAGATGCTCGTCCTGCCCCTTGTGGCGTGCTTGTTGTTGGTGCCCATTCTCGCGGCGCCGGCGGCCGTCGCCCATGAGGTCCAGCATAGCCATCATAAAGCGGCGACTCATTCATCTCCGTTGTGTGCATGGTTTTGTGGCGTAGGACAAGGGTACGAGGTAAGTGATTCTGCTTTTGTTCCCGTCTTTTCTTTCATAGCCATCCAGGGCATTGACTCTGACAGCCAAATCGACGACCTCAACCGGTTGAGGCTGTTCTCTCGCGGCCCTCCTCTTTCTTGCTAACTCCTCTCTGTTCAGCCGTTTGATGCTCGGGAACAGGCGTTGCTCCGCAGAGGAGCACGGTGCCGGCTCGTTGCATCGGCGGTGGTCGAGTTCGCGCCAATAAGGGAAAACAGGGTGGCTCCCGACGCCCACAGCCGTGATGATCCGTCGCGGAGATGAGGAGCAGTCGGGGCCGCCCGGATGATGGTCGCTAACACTACTAATGAGAAACCAGGAGGTACATATCATGGAAGACTTTCTCTCATTGCAGAATAAACGGTTGTTGCGGGTCGATGAAGCGGCCAGATTGCTGAACGTGAGTCGTTGGACGATCTATCGGTGGGTCGAGGCCGGGCAACTCGGCGGTACGCGGATCGGGGCCGGCACGCTGCGAATTTTTAGCGATACAGTGGCGGCTTTAATCAGCCGGCATTGCGTCGGAGCGCCGATTGCCGCGGAGGCTGCGCAGAGAGGGCGGGCTCCAGTCGTACCGATCTCAGGAGCGAGAGGGCGCAAGCCCATGCTTGCCGACACGGTCGGTTCACGACGGCGGGTGACCACCGCTTCTTAGGGGACTTTGAGACAATGGTTTGCTGGTGGAAGGAGTTTTCTTATGAAAAATCCTGAAAATCTATGGAGGAGCTCCTTCCGGTGCACCGTGTCAGTTATGCTGCTGGCCGGCATTCTGGCGGGGGGGGCAGAGACAGAAGCTTCCTGCGGGTCGGCGAGTTGCTTCGTGGTGATTAATTCGCAACAGGCGGTGTCGCCGGCCGGTGTGTTGACCGTCAATGTCAATTTTACGCACACCCCGAACGAGATCCCGCCGGAGGGCGTGGCCACCATTCCGTTCGCCAATCAACAGACCAAGCAATTGATTTTGGCCAACAGCCAGGTCAGCCAGCTTAGGACGTTGGTGCAAATCGGAGTGTTGGATCTGAATTATGGGCTGACGGAACGGATCGGCCTCCAAGTGCAGATCCCCTATCGAATGGTCGATGCGATCGGACAGATCGGCTCCGGCGCGGTCTCCAATACATTCGATCGAGGATTCGGAGATATTCTCGGCAAGGTCAAGTACAACATTATTCCCACCCTGCGCAGCATGGTCGTCCTGGAAATGGGAGTCTGGTTCCCTGTCGGCGACTATGGTCATGAAGCCGTGGGAGGGCAGCTCGCGGAATCGACGCTGCAAGTGGGGAGAGGGGCATTCGGGTTCCAGCCGGGTTTCTATCAAACCTATGAAATTCTGCCACATCGCCTCAATCAATTCCTGTCCGGCAACTATCGGTACACCATGCGGAATTCGGATGGGTATCGGTTCGGCGAGGAGTTTACCGTCAGCGCGGGCTTAAATCTGGTCACCTTCCCGTGGCTTACGCTGACCAACCAGATCAATTTCCGTTACAAAGATCGGGACAACATCGAGGCGGCCCTCTACCGGCTGGATCCGGTGCTCAATCGGGCGGTGTTGCTGGATGGCAACATCGTCGGGCGCGACGTTCCCACGACAGACCATACGTTTGTCGCCTACTCGACCGGCGCAGTCGTCAATGTCTTTAATTTTGCGCAGGTGTATTTCATCGCCCAGATTCCGATCTATCGGGATTTCAACGGCAATCTTCAGCAAACCGTCAGTTATTTCGGGGGAGTCACGAAATCGTTCGCGACCCCTCCCTTGTTTTAAGGATCATGTACTCATTTAGAAGACGGAGCACCCATCATGGAACACCAGGAACACATCGAG
>JANDJE010000069.1 GCA_024331095.1 Nitrospira sp.
CCCGTGTACTACAAGGGGAACCACCGCAGCATCATCGGGCCGGAGGACCTTCTGCCTTGGCCGCTGGACACCGCCAAGTTGGACTACGAAT
The DNA here is from genome assembly GCA_024331095.1 of Nitrospira sp. Lineage (GTDB taxonomy): Bacteria > Nitrospirota > Nitrospiria > Nitrospirales > Nitrospiraceae > Nitrospira_D. Next base: position 92 of record JANDJE010000069.1, read on the forward strand.
TGGAACTGGCCTGCATCATCGGTCGGCAGGGCCGCGACGTCTCGGAGCGGGAGGCGGAGGACTACATCGCTGGCTACACGATCATGAACGACTTCAGCGCGCGCGACATCCAGTTCCAGGAGATGGCTTGCCGGCTGGGACCGGCGAAGGGCAAAGACTTCGCCACAGCCCTAGGTCCTTGTCTGGTGACGCGTGATGAGATCGCGGACCTCGGGGCCTTGCCGATGATCGCACGGGTGAACGGAGAAGAATGGTCGCGAGGGCGATTCGGGACGATCCATTGGTCCTTCTCCCAGATGATCGCGCACGTCTCACGCGGCGAAACGATCTACCCGGGAGACGTCTTCGGCTCAGGGACGGTCGGAGGGGGATGTGGCTTGGAACTGGACCGCTATTTGAAGCCCGGCGATGTGGTGGAGCTGGAGATTCAGCCGATCGGCGTGTTGAGAACACGGGTGGTCGGTGCACCTGGACAGGAGGGACCATGACGGTCACCGAGACCGAGCAGGTTCTTGCTGAATTGGTGGAACGTCACCGGGCCCTCTACGGAGGGCCGACCATCGACTCGAAGCTGGAAGCGATCATTCGCGCCGGATCGCACACCAATCTGACCGAGCGGGACATCCTCCATATCTTGCGGACCTCCCGCTCGGTGTTTTTCGACACCCACGTGGAAGTCGTCTCAGGCCACCATACGGCCACCTATCTCCGGTTCGAGTCCATCGCCCGTTTCCCGGATCTGATCAGGATGCTGGCCGTCGACATGGCCGACTGGATCAGACGGACATTCCCTCACCATCCGATCACGGGTCTCGTCGCCACCGCGTCGTCCGCAAAAGCGCTCGCCGAAGGGATCGCGGCTCAGCTTCACGACACGACGCGATTGCGCGTGACGTTGACCCCGTACAGTTGTGCGACCGGACGAATCGGAACGGACATCGAGATCGGTGCGATCGAACCAGGCGAACGATTTCTGGCGCTCAACGACGTGACGACGCGCGGAAACTGCGTCGGCAAGCTCGGCAAGGTCGTCACGGACAATGGAGGGCTGTTGGCCGGAATCATGGTCTTCGCCCGGCGTGACAGCGGTCAGTTCCCCCTGGTGAACGAATTGATCGCCCGGTATCCTTTCTATTACGCGACGGATCTCGACATGCCGCAATGGGAGCCGGCCCAGTGTCCGCTCTGCCGAACGAACAAACCCTTGCTGTCGTGGAGGGACATGCCGGAGTTCTGAACGGTCCGTTGGCTTTGGAGGTTGTCATGGATGTTGCCGTCAGTGCGCAAGAGATCAAGCGAGCCGACTTGCTCCAGATGTATTACTACCTCCGGCTCACCAGAACGCTGGAAGACCGTGTCACGGCGCTCTATCGCCAAGGACGCATCGTGGGCGGCTGCTATACCAGTCACGGGATGGAAGCCATCGCAGTCGGCTATGCGTCCGCGCTGGAGCGCGACGACGTCATCGCTCCCTTTCACCGCGATATGGGGGCCTTCCTTGTGCGAGGCATCACGCCCGGCGAGGTTCTCGCCCAATACCTGGGCAAACGGACTGGTCCGACCAATGGCAAGGACGGCAACGTGCACATGGGAGATCTGAAACGGGGGATTATCGGCTTTGTCAGTCATCTGGCCGACAACCTGCCGGTCGCGACCGGCGCGGCCCTGGCTTTCAAGATCAGGGGGGAACGTCGCGTGGTGTTCACGGGCACCGGAGACGGCGGGACCAGCCGCGGCGATTTCCACGAAGCGATGAACTTTGCGGCGGTGCGCAAGCTCCCGGTCGTGATCTTCTGCAACAACAATCAGTACGCGTACTCGACGCCGGTCCGCTATCAAATGGCCATCACGGACGTTGTCGAACGGGCCAAGGCCTACGGTATGCCGGGAGAGATCGTGGACGGAAACGATGTCGCCGCCGTGTACCTGGCGTCCAAACGAGCCATCGCGCGCGCGCGGGACGGAGGAGGGCCGACGTTCCTGGAGTTCAAAACCATGCGGATGCATGGGCATTCTGAGCATGACCCTGCCAAATATGTGCCTCGCGAGTTGCTGGAAGAGTGGAAGAAGAAAGACCCGATCCTGAAAGCCGAGCACCTGCTCACGCAACTCGGCTACGGTGATGAGGCCGCGTTCCGCGAGGCAGGGGAGCGGGCGAAGAAAGAAGTCGAGGCCGGCCTGGACTTCGCCGAGCGGAGTCCGTTGCCGGAAGGACCGGAGGCATTGGAGGGAGTCTTTGCGGAGAGAGCCGATAGCGAATAGCTGTTAGCTGACAGCCGTCAGCTTATCGCCCATGGAAGGAGCGCCTCATGACAACAACGATGGATCAAAGAACAGGTGAGGTCACGTACCTGGAGGCGATTTCGCAAGCCCTGGACGAAGAGATGACGCGAGATGAACGGGTGTTCCTGATGGGCGAAGATATCGGCACGTACGGCGGCGCCTTCAAGATCACCGAAGGCTTTCTCCAGAAATACGGCGAGTGGCGGGTCCTCGACACGCCCTTGGCCGAATCCGGGTTCGTCGGCGCGGCGATCGGGGCGGCGATGATGGGGTTGCGCCCGGTCGTGGAGATGCAGTTTGCGGACTTTATTTCCTGCGCCTTCGATCAGATCACCGAAGTCGCGGCCAAGAATCATTACCGGTGGGGAGCCGCCGTGCCCCTCGTCATCCGTGCGCCGTTCGGTGGCGGCGTCCATGGCGGCCCGTTCCATTCCGAATGCCCGGAAGGCTGGTTCTTTCATTCCCCGGGCCTCAAGCTCGTCGCCCCGTCCACGCCCTACGATGCCAAGGGCCTTCTGAAAGCGGCAATCCGAGACCCCAACCCGGTCATCTACTTCGAACACAAATTTCTCTACCGACGGATCAAGGCCGTACTGCCGCAGGAAGATTACATCGTTCCGATCGGGAAGGCCGACGTCAAACGGACCGGTACCGATATCTCGGTCGTGACCTACGGTGCGATGGTCCATCTGGCGCTCGAAGCCGCACAGGTCCTGGCCCAGGAAGGAATCGACATCGAAGTGGTCGATCTGCGCACGTTGATCCCGCTCGACAAAGAAACGATCTACGCATCGGTGCGCAAGACCAGCAAGGCCATCATGTTGCACGAGGATAACAAAACGGGCGGGATCGGAGCCGAGATCGCCGCGCTGCTGGCGGAAGAATGTTTCGATTGTTTGGACGGTCCGATCGTGCGTATCGCCGCCCCGGATACGCCCGTGCCGTTCAGCACGCCGTTGGAGGAGTTTTTCCTTCCGAAGACGAGCGACATTGTTTCGGCGGCACGGAAGTTGGCTGCCTACTGACAAGTAGTGAGTTCTGAATGCTGAGTTATGAGAGATTAGTTGGTCGGATACCAAAAACTGAAAACCGAGAACTGAAAACCGAGAACTGAAAACCGAGAACTGAGAACTGAGACTGCATCGATGGCGACCGACATCATCATGCCCCAGCTCGGGGAAAGCATTGCGGAAGGCACCGTCGTGAAGTGGCTCGTCCCCGTCGGAGGGACGATCCAGAAGGACGAATCGCTCTTGGAAGTGGAAACGGAGAAAGTCGCCTTGGAAATCCCCTCACCGGCCACCGGGGTGTTGAGGGAGGTTCTCGTCAAGGAAGGCGAGACCGTTCCCGTAGGGACTCTGCTTGCGCGCATCGACGGTGCGGCGCCCTCCGAGGTGATCAACCGTGTCGGCGGGGTCGTCGTGCGCCCGATGGAACCGGTCGCTGCGGGCGAAGAACACCATTCTCCGGCCGTCCGGCAATTGGCGAAAGAACATGGAGTCGATCTCTCTCGGGTGAAGGGGACCGGGACCGGCGGGCGGGTGACCAAAAAAGACGTGCTCGACTTCGTCGCCCGGACCGGAGTGCAGACCGGAGCCGCCGGCGCCGGTGAGCCGTCGATGGGCGAGGAGGTGCTTCCCGTCACGCCGATGCGAAGAACCATCGCCGATCGGATGGTCAAGAGCAAACAGACGTCCGCTCACGTCACGACGTTTTTCGAAGTCGACTTTTCCGGCATCGCGAAATTCCGACAGGGCCGCGACCTCACCTATCTCCCGTTCGTGGTCCGTGCGGTCACCAAGGCCCTCCGCGATTTGCCGATTCTGAATTCGACATGGGGGGAGCAGGGCATCGTCATCAAGAAAGACCTTCACATCGGGATCGCCACCGCGCTGGAGGACGGGCTGCTGGTGCCCGTCGTGCGCCATGCCGATCGAAAAGGACTGACGCAACTGGCAAAGGAAATTGCGGATCTTGCGGAGCGAGCCAGGTCCAAGAAATTGAACCCAGAAGAGGTTCAAGGGGGGACGTTCACGATCACGAACCACGGCGGGTTCGGCAGCCTGTTCAGCACCCCCATCATTCACCAGCCGCAGATCGCGATCCTGGGCGTCGGCGCAATTCAGAAACGGGCCGTGGTCATCGACGACGCGATCGCGATTCGCCCGACGGGCTACCTCAGTCTGTCGTTCGACCATCGGGTCATCGACGGGGCGACGGCCGATCAGTTCCTGGCGAAGGTCAAACACTACCTCGAACACAGTCATTGGGAGCAAATCCTGTGAGCGCAATACAAAGAGCCGTCATCGTGAGCGCCGTCCGAACGCCGATGGGCAGCTTCAACGGCGCCTTCAGCTCCGTGCCGGCGACGAGACTGGGCAGTCTCGCCATCGCCGAAGCCTTGAAGCGGGCCCACGTCCCGCCCGAGCGCGTGGAGCAGGTGTATATGGGTTGCGTGCTGAGCGCCGGACTGGGACAAGCCCCAGCCAGACAGGCGTCGATCGGAGCCGGCGTCCCGACCTCGGTCGGTGCCACGACCGTCAACAAAGTCTGCGGTTCCAGCATCCAGACGGTCATCATGGCCGCTCAGACCATCGCGCTCGGAGAGGCGAACATCGTCGTGGCCGGCGGAATGGAAAACATGACGCGCTCGCCCTATCTACTGGAGAAAGCTCGGCAAGGATATCGGCTGGGGCATGCGGAGCTGGTGGACAGTCTGGTCAAAGACGGCCTGTGGGACGTCTACAACAATTTCCACATGGGCGATGGTGGGGAACTCTGTGCGGCCAAGTACCAGCTCACAAGGAGTGAGCTGGACGACTTTGCCTTGGAGAGCTACCGGCGCGCGCGCGAGGCCATGGCCAGCGGGGCCTTCAAGAAAGAAATCGTGCCGGTTGACGTGCCGCAACGGAAAGGCCCGCCATTGACCGTCATGGAAGATGAGGAGCCGAATCGGGTCGATCTCAGCAGGATACGCGAGCTAAGGCCGGTGTTCCGGCAAGATGGAGTCCTGACCGTGGGGAATTCCCCATCCTGCAACGACGGAGCAGCCGCCCTCGTCGTCATGGCGGAAGAGGAAGCGGTCCGGGAGGGGCTGGCTCCTCTGGCGCGCATCGTCGGTTACGCCGGCGCGGCACTGGCGCCCGAGTGGTTTACGATTGCGCCGGTGGAGGCCATCAAACTGGTACTCAGGAAAACGGGGCTTTCGATCGGGGAGATCGACCTGTTCGAAATCAATGAGGCGTTTTCCGCGGTCTCCCTCGCGATCTACAGGGAATTGGGACTGGATGGAAAGAAGGTCAATGTCAACGGCGGCGCCGTTGCGCTCGGCCATCCCATCGGCGCGACCGGCGCGCGCATCCTCACGACCCTTCTCTTTGCCATGGAGGCGCGGGGAGCCCGACGTGGATTGGCCAGTCTCTGCATCGGAGGCGGCGAAGCGTTGGCGATGATCGTGGAAAGGGGGTAGCGTGAACGGCGCGACGCGCGAGACACGGGTGATCCTGGGAAACCCGGTATTTCCCTCTCACGTTTTTCGTGCGCGTCCGACTGTTCTCCCCGGCGAACCATGAAGCTCGACGACATCAAGACGATCGGCATCGTCGGAGCCGGCCAGATGGGACGCGGTATCAGCCAGGTGTGCGCCACGGCCGGCTATCACGTCCTACTGGTGGATGTCGCAGAACCTGCGCTGGCGGAGGCGCTCACCAAAATCCGAGCCGGTCTGGAGCGAGCGGTGCAACGGGGAAGTCTCAGCGACCATCAAGCCGGTGAAGTGCTGGCGCTTATCCATCCGATGGTGCAACTCGACCGGTTGCGAGAGGCGCAGTTGGTGATCGAAGCGATTCCCGAAGATCTCGCCCTCAAGCAGGAACTCTTCGCCGAATTGAATCGCCTCTGCCAGCCGCCCACGATCCTCGCCAGCAACACGTCGTCGATCTCGATCACCAAGCTGGGGGCGGCCTCCGGCCGGCCCGACCGAGTGGTCGGTTTGCATTTCATGAACCCGGCCCCCGTGATGCGGCTCGTGGAAGTCGTGCGTGGTCTCGAAACGTCCGAGCGGACGATGACTCTCGCGCTGGACCTGGCCAAGCGGCTGGGGAAAATCGCGGTAGTGGCCCGAGACGTGCCGGGATTCATCGTGAACCGCGTCCTGATCCCCATGATCAATGAAGCCGTCTTCGCCTTCGAGGAAGGAGTCGCGTCGGCGGAAGATATCGATCTGGCGATGACGACTGGCGCCAATCATCCGGTCGGACCGTTGGCCCTCGCCGACCGGATCGGGTTGGATACGGTGCTCGCCATCACCCAGGTCCTGTACCAGGACCTGGGTGATCCCAAGTTCCGTCCCTGTCCGCTCCTCCGTCGGTATGTCGAAGCGGGGTGGCTGGGACGCAAGACCGGCCGGGGGTTCTTCGTGTATGAGGAGGCGCCGCTTGCGACTCGTCCCTCGCCTCCGGATTGAGGAGCCTTTCCGATGCAGGAACGTAAACCGCGGTTTACATCACTCTCGGGACTCGACGTCAATCGTGTCTATACTCGCGACGATCTCAAAGACTGGTCGCCGGAGGCCGATCTCGGGATGCCCGGCGACTTCCCCTACACCCGCGGCGTGTATTCCACCATGTATCGCGGCCGGCTCTGGACGATGCGCCAGTTTGCCGGGTTCGGCTCCGCGGAGGACACCAACCGTCGCTTCAAATACCTGCTGCAACACGGCCAGACGGGGCTCAGCGTCGCCTTCGACATGCCCACGCTGATGGGGATCGACG
>JANDJE010000070.1 GCA_024331095.1 Nitrospira sp.
ATGGCCAAAGAGTTCGCTCTCCAACAGTCCTGACGGAATAGCCGCACAGTTGAGTTTCACGAACGTTCGTTCCCGCCGTCCGCTGAGGTTGTGAATGGCGCGGGCGATCAATTCTTTGCCCGTGCCGGTCTCTCCGAGAATCAACACCGTCGAATCAGTCGGCGCGACAATCTCAACCTGTTTCAAGACCCGTTTCAGGGCTGGACTCTCCCCGACGATTTCTTCGAAGTTGTAATCGAGCTGAATTTCGCCTTCGAGGTAGAGTTTCTCCTTGGCCAATTTGTCCTTGAGCTCAGCGATCTCTTGGAACGCTAAGACATTCTCTACGGCGACGGCCACTTGTTTGGCGACCAGTTGCAAGAACTCGATGTCCGCTTCACTGTAGGCTTCCTTTTCCAAGCTCAGAAACCCTATGGCACCCAAACGCCGCCTCACCGTGGTCAGAGGAACAATGCAAAATGATCGGGCTCCATCCTCCCTCATGCACTTGACCACGTGAGGCCATCGGCATTCCTGTGACAAATCGGGCACGAGAAGCGCCTGCTGCGTCTGCCACACCAATCCTGCAGGACTCTCATTGACTGATCCCTCGTGGCCTCCAATCAAATCGACCGGCACGTTCGCCTGGATCGTCTGGAGCTTCATTGTGTGGTTTGCAGGATTGTAAAGGCAGAGGGCCACAAAATTGACTTGCACGACTCGGGGAAGATGGCGGGCCAGGTCGCGGCACAGCTCGTCAAGATCCCGCTGCACCGCGATTGCCTGGGTTACTTCCAACAGACCTTGATACCGCTCGGCCAGCCCCTCGCACGAAGAAGGCAATGTGCGTTTCATGGGCATGCAGTATGACGCACCACGCGGCGACGCCTCAAGGGGCGGAGGGACGATCACCGGCATTGCCGACCATCCTTTGGTCAGAGCATCTGCCGTCAGAGAGTCTGGTGCGTGCCGTCGCAATAGGGAGGCGTCTTGGTCCGCTTACACTGACACAAGGCGACTTCTTTCTGCTCCGTCACGGTGAACTCCACCGGCTCAAACTCCGTTCCTTGGTGAGAGCCGTCGCAAAAGGGTTGATCCCTCGACCGCCCGCAGGAACACCAGTAGTGGGTCCCCGGCTCCAACGATCGAACGGCCGGTTCTTTGGCTGCAATGCGTGGTTGGGCCATACGTGCTCCCTCCTGGTTTATAGATGTAATGATTTGATCGGCGACAGGACGGCCGCCGGATTGTCTTTCCACAACGACTCGTCCGCGTCCACGTAGAGTTCCACTTCATTCCCATCCGGGTCCCGAAGATAGAGGCTCTGGCTCACTGTATGGTCGCTCATTCCATCGATGGGTATCCCTGCCGCTTCAAGCTCGTGCTTGGCCGCGCGCAACTCATCCAGACTATCACCGATTTTGATGCCGATGTGATAGAGCCCACGCCGGTGGCCGACTAGCGGACCAGGCGCCTCACCGACTTGAATCAGCAGCAGTTCATGATGCGTGCGCCCAGACGTAAGCGCCGCCGCCAGCCCATTGAAGATCCGCCCCACTTCCTTGAACCCCAGCAGGTCGCGATAAAAGGCCAACGACCGTCCAAGGTCCTTTACGTAGAACACGACATGACCGAGATAGTGCGCTTTCATCATGCGTGCCGCCTCGTTATTCGGCGGCCTTCCCCTCATCAATCATCAAGGCCCGTCCCACCCGACTCGCGCCGCAAATTCAACGTGCCTGCCTTGACACGACCCCTGCTCCTTGTTTGGTTTGCCGGCCGCGGCAATGGCGGTCCGCAAGACATCCGTCGGCTGTGCCCCGGCCATTATCGACTCCCTGTTGATCACAAAACAGGGCACGGCCCTGATGCCCAGCCTGCGACCGACCGTTTCTTCTCGCCTCACCTCATCCATGCCTCCGTCACCGGTGAGAAAGGTCTCGACGTCGTTTTGGTCGAGCCCCGCCCGACCGGCTGCTTCGACCAGTGTCTCTCGGCGGCCGATGTGCCGGCCCTCCACGAAATAACAACGAAACAACTCCTCCACGACGGCATCCTGCCTGCTGAACCGGTCGGCATACCAAATGAGCCGATGGGCGGCCAGCGTATTCGGCGTGACCGTGATCCTGTCGAAGGCAAACTCAAGCCGGTTCTCGGCAGTTCGTACCTGTTCTTCCAGCCGGCGATAGGCCTCGCGGCTCCCGAACTTGGCTTCGAGATACGCCGTCCGATCCATCCCTTCCTGTGTCATTCCCGGATTCAACTGAAAAGGACGCCAGACGACCTTGGTCGCTATTGCACCGTCCAGGTGCCGTAACGCCCGCTCCAATCGCCGCTTTCCCACATAGCACCAGGGACAGATCACGTCGGAATAGACTTCAATCAGGACCGAATCCTGCATCACAAGAGATGCCCCATTTTCCCACTCTGATAGTCATTCACGGCCTGCACCAGCTCGGCTTTCGTATTCATGACGAAGGGCCCGTAGCGGGCGATGGGCTCTTCGATCGGTTTGCCGCTCATAACCAGGAGCCGGCTGTGGTCCCGGCTTTCCACGAGCATCCGAGCACCGTCCCGTCCACAGACCACCAATTCGGCCTCTCCCGCCGCTTCAGCTCCATTGACTGACACGAGACCGGACAGCACAAACAGAGCGGCAGAATGACCGTCCGGCAACACCAGGTCCCATCGAGAACCGGCGGCAAGCTGAACATCGTACAATTCGATGGGCGTGAAGGTGCGGGCCGGCCCCTTCCGCCCTCCATACGACCCGGCAATCACGCGCACGTCCCCCGCCCCCTGTTCCAGTTCGACCACTGGAATGTCGTCCTTGAGAATCGTTTGGTAGTTTGGCGCCGTCATCTTGTGGACTCGCGGCACATTCACCCACAGTTGAATGGCGTGCAAGGTTCCACCCTGTTTTGCCCAACTTCGCTCGTGCATTTCTTCATGGACGACTCCCGAGCCGGCCGTCATCCACTGCACGTCGCCCGGCCCGATCACACCGGCGTGGCCCGCCGAGTCCCGGTGCGCCACGACTCCTTCGTACAGGATGGTCACCGTCTCGAACCCCCGGTGCGGATGTTCGCCGACGCCGCGAGGCTGCTCCGTAGGATCAAAGTACTGCGGGCCGGCATAATCCAGCATCAGGAAGGGATCGACAATCCGATCCAGGTCATTGCTCGGGAAAAGATTGCGCACGGGGAATCCATCGCCGACCATGTACGTCGAACCAGGCCGGTACAGACCCACCACGGTTTTGTATGTTGTCGTTTCGATGGTCATGGTCGCCTCCTTTCCCGCATCAAGAGTACACGGGGCTCACACCATGTTCCGCAACGCCTCCCGCAAGGTCACGGTACCTCGTGCCACCTCGGCCGGTCTTTCGTAGCCGATGGCGCCCTTCGCAAAGGACGCGTACATCTCCTCGAACAGCCGCGCCGCTTCGTTCGAAAACCCAAACGACGTGAACGCCGGCACCACCGAACTCAAGAGTTCGAGCTTCGCTGTCACGGTCTTGCCCAAAAGTTCACTTAAGAACGCAGCCACCTCATTGGGACTATAATCTTCCGGCCCGGCCAGTTCGAGCACCTTTTTGCCTGTCCCCCCGGCCAGCAGTTGTTCCGCCGCGACGCGACCGATGTCTTGAGTCGAAATCATGGGAATCTTGGCGGATGGCTCAATGAAGGTGGGCAACAAGCCCTGAGCCTTGGCGAGGCCGATACCGGGCGCCCAGTTGTCCATGAAATAGCAAGGCCGCAAGATCGTGATGTTCTGCACGACGGCGCTCAATCGTTGTTCTCCATAACGGGCCGCGCGAATGGGGCCGGTCCCCTCGGCGAGGTGGGCGCCGACCGATGAGAGAAAGACGACGTGAGGCTTGCCGCTCGCAGCCAGAGCCTCCGCCGCCAGATCCATCGTCCGCCGCTGCTCATCGAGCCATGCTTGCGCCTGGTAATTCGGCGGCACCAACAGATAGACGCCCCTCGCCCCTTCAAAAGCCTTGGCCATGGCCTTGACATCCTGGTAGGCGGCCACCACCACATCCGCTCCTTTGGCTTTCCAGACAACGCCCTTGTCAGCCGACCGCACCACCACTCGAACCGGCTGTCCGCGGCGCAACAACGTCTCCGCAGCCGCCGAACCGGTATGACCCGTTGCTCCAACAACGACGAACATCGTGCGTCCTCCCTTCTGTATCGGTAATTCGGTCGGCTTCGCGCCGACCGCCCTTATCAAATGGAACCATGCCGGGCCATGCTACACCTTAATAGGCGGCAGACCAACCACGTGAGGTCACGTATAATAATTCTAACTAGAACTATGTCAAGGGAGAAAATGACCGAACGGCGGTCTGAGAGTTACATGACGGGAAACGGGAAGGGAAAACCGATGCGCGCCGGCAGGATTGCTGGAATGTGAACGGTGCGGTCGAAGTCTTTTTCTACTGCCACCCCCCGACTTCGTGGCCTTTTCCCTTGAGACAGTGCGTCATCGCGTCGGCATACGGAGGGTCCGGCACCAAAGGCTTGTAGACACCGCCGGCCAATCCGACGGCCAATCCCAATCCGGCGCCGGACGCCGCGCCGATCGCCACCCCGGCAAGACCGCCGATCACGCCGGCCGACGCTCCCATGGCGCCGCCGAGCGTCACACCAAGTACGGCGCCGGTCGCGGCGTTGACGCCTTGATACGCGCCAGGACGAAGCCCTTTCCGCTCGACTTGTTTTCGGCAGGCGGCCACATCTTCCTGCGCCTGTTGTTCCCCGTAAAACAGCAGTCGCTTGGTCGGGCGCAGCACCGGTTCCGGCGCGGCGCAGGCCGTGAGCCACGACATCAAGAGAAGTATCGCCAAGAAAGTGGACGGGTGTTCCCTCACCCATTCAGCTTACCCGACGAAGGGACAGAAGCCGAACACATTCCATTTTCCATCCCGCCTCTGTTTCCCGTATTTGACGAATGGTCGTATCCGCCCCGCGTCGTTTTCCCCCGCCGTCGGTGTTCTGCGGCCGGTGCGAGACCGGCTGGTTTTTCTTCACTGCCATCCAGTCACTTCATATCCCTTTTCTTGCAGACAGCGGTTGACGAAATTCTTGTAGGCGGGCGCCGGTTCCGACGAGCGAGACCCAAGCGAGAACAGCCCGCTCAGAAATCCCCACGTGGCGCCGCTCGCCGCCCCGATCATCGATCCTCTGCCCGCTGAGCCAGAGATGGCTCCTCCAACAGCCCCGCTCGCTGCTCCGACGGCAGCCCCCATAGCTGTCCGCTTAGCAACCTCTCCTGCCCGTCCGTCCCCTTCCTCCGCCCCCGCTGCTTCGGCTTCTTTCCGGCAGGTTTCAATATCCCGCTCCGCTGTCTCTCTACCAACCGATTGGAAATGGGCATTGGGATAGAGCACCGGTTTAGCCGTCGAGCAGGCCGCGAGAAAAATGACAGCTGTTGCTAGGCAGAGGGCCGTTGTGCTTCTGTTCATGACGCGATGCCTCCCCTTCCGTGAACCGGTATCAACCGATCCAGCACCCACTGAGCGGAAACACCGACAATCCTGACTCGTTTTTGCCTGCTTGCCATCCCCGACTGGATCGTCAGGCAATTCTTCCGAACCTTGCACCGGTCGGACAGAAACCGAATCAGTTCCTCGTTGGCCAAACCATCAACAGGAGGAGCCGCTACCCGAATTTTGAACGCATCGCCATGCAAGCCAACACATTCGGTACGATCCGCCTTCGGTTGGACATACACCCGAAGCACAACTTCTTCGACTCCTTCTGACACAATAGCGCAGCGGCCATCTATCATACACGTAAGGTGTCTGTGCCAGTGTCACATGATCGCTTTTGCCAATTCCAGAATACTCCGCTGCATGTCGGGATCGTCGGTGATTGGACGCGCAATGGCAGCATCGCACGCGAGTTCCAGTGAAATACCTTGTTTCATGAGAAGACCAGCATAAATCAACAGTCTGGTGCTGACGCCTTCTTCCAACCCATGGTGCTTAAGATTCCGGACCTTCCCCCCCAGCTTCACGAGGCGTGCCGCCAGTTCCCGGTCGATCCCTGCCTCGCGCTCAACCACCATCGTTTCTATTTCGGGTGGCGGATAATCAAACTCGATCGCCATAAACCGTTGTTTCGTGCTCTGCTTGAGATCCTTGAGGGCACTCTGGTAACCCGGGTTATACGAAATGACCAGCATGAACTCATCGGCGGCCTCGATCACCTGCCCTCTTTTCTCGATCGGCAGAACCCGTCGGTCGTCACTCAGCGGATGAATGATGACCGTGGTATCCTTCCGTGCCTCTACCACTTCATCCAGGTAAACGATTGCGCCGTGTTTGACGCCGATCGCCAATGGTCCATCCAGCCAGACCGTCTCTTGCCCCTGAAGGAGATACCGTCCAACAAGATCGGAGGCTGTGAGATCTTCATGGCAGGCAACAGTAATCAGCGGCCGTCCTAACCTGTAGGCCATATGTTGGACAAACCGGGTTTTCCCGCATCCCGTCGGCCCCTTGAGCATGACAGCCATTTTATTGCGGGCGGCGATTGTGAAGAGAGCCACCTCTCCTCGTACCTCAGCATAGAACGGTTCCCGTTCAATCCGGTACCGCCCGATATCAATTTCTCGCACGGATGACATAGGTTGTCTGTGTCATTGAGAGAAGTGTTTTCTAGGCAATCCTGCAATCCATGAGGTGCACGCCACGATAAACGGAAAAACGAGGGAAGATCAAGCCGAAAGCTGGCATCCGCCCAGGCCACTTAAGCCACTGGTGTCTGATCTAACACTTCCCGCACCTTCTGAGCGAGGACGGTGGGGGTAAAGGGTTTCTGAAGAAAATTCGCTTCCAGATTGATGTCGCCTTTCTTAAACACAGGATGGTCCGGATACCCGGACATATAGAGCACCTTCGCTCCAGGCCGCAGTTCCATCAGCTTGTCAGCTACCTCTGGTCCGCTCATTTGTGGCATGACGACATCGGTAATCAGCAGATGAATCGGCCCTGTATGTTTGGTCCCGAC
>JANDJE010000071.1 GCA_024331095.1 Nitrospira sp.
GGCCGGCACGTACACGGCTTGCACGGAGGTGATGGTCCCCTTCGTCGTCGAGGCGATACGATCCTGGAGTTCTGCCACCTCCGTCAGCAGCGTCGGTTGATATCCGACGGTCGCCGACATCCGCCCGAGCAGACCGGAGATCTCGCTGCCGGCTTGGACGAAGCGGAAGACGTTGTCCACGAGAAACAAGACTTCTTTCCCCAATGTGTCGCGAAGATATTCCGCGTAGGTGAGCGCCGTCAGCCCGACTCGAAATCGAATACCCGGCGATTCATCCATCTGGCCGAATACCATGACGGTCTGGGGCATCACCCCGGCCTTTCGCATCTCATGCCACAGTTCGTGTCCCTCTCGGATCCGCTCTCCAATGCCGGCAAAGACCGACACGCCCTGATGGAGCACGATGACCGCGTGCATGAACTCGGTCAGCAGCACGGTCTTGCCCAGTCCGGCCCCCGCGAATAGGCCCGTCTTGCCGCCCCTGGCGAAGGGGCAGAGCAGATCGATCACCTTAATGCCCGTCTCCAGAATGCCGGTGGCGCTCGTGGTTTCGTGCAGGGGAGTCGGCGCACTCAAGATGCTGCGCTGCTCATCCCCGTCCAGCGCGTTCCCTCCATCTAAGGGATTACCGAGCACGTCCAGCAATCGACCAAGACAACGGGGCGAGACCGGCACACTCAGCGGAGCGCCGTTGTCGAACACGGGATTGCCCCGCTGAAGCCCGGCCGTGTGCTGCAATGCGATAGCGCGCACGTAGTTTCTGTCGAGGTAGCGATACACTTCGAGGGTGTATCGCTTCCCGTCGGTGGCCACGTGCAACGCCCGATGTAATGGGGGCAGCCGCGTACAAGCCACGTCGACGACGGGCCCGTTGACTTCCGCGACCGTTCCGATCGGATCGAGTATCATTTGGTCAGTTCCATCCTTTGGCCTGGTGTTTGCCACCATTGGCTTCTGGCTCGTGGCTTCTGGCTCACATTGGACGGCCCAACCGGCAAGGGAAACACCTCCCTTCCCACATGCTCCACACTCTTCCTATTTCTGATACGCCCTCCGTTCCAGAGGAGCTCCTCTCCTTTCCCACGAGCACAGATTCCAGATCACAAATCACGAGCGGCAAACCTGATGCCAAGGTGATTGATTGGGCAATTTCAAATTGAAAGTCAGCTTCGATAAGAGGGTTCTTCGCTCATCGTCGAGATAAAAGGAGATAAAAGTAAAAGAAGGACACGCAGCCTGTGGCACCCTGCGACAGGGCTTTCATTGTGTTGTCGCCAAATGCAACGGTGCCTCCAGGACGGCCATGAAACGACGTTGATTCCTACTCGATGACGATCCTCTATCGTCAGCAATTCGGTAGGGAGGCTCGACGGTTTTCCAGAATCAGCGGATCGATCCGCTCGCCGCAATTGACGCAGCGCCAACCCGAGAGACCGAGCCGGGGCTCCATGGTTTCATCGGAACCATCAAGGCTGACCGGCACCATGAATCCTTGACAACGGGGGCAAGTCCCATTGTGTTCTTCCATCACTGCTTTCAAGCATCGGACCTCGTATCCGATGTCATCCGTTACAGCTCTGCCTCGCCTCTCCTGAACACTCCGTTGACGAACACTCCATGTCTATTATGCGGTAACAAAGGGCACCATAGCGGACGTTTGCGACCAGGACTACTGGGGGATACCCTGGAACACAACCAAGATGTTCCCGGCGCGTCTCCAGACCTCCAGACAAGGAGGGTCCGACCCCTCTTCCAGACAAGTCATCGATCTCGCTCGTGATGTTCTCGCTTGTGATGTCGCGGTCGCTCACCGGCTAGGGATTGACCCAGAACAGGCTAAAAAGATTACCGGAGGAGTGCTCTTGCAATGGTCGGAACCGTCTCAACCCTTGCGAGGGCCGAGACTGAAGCCTATGATCGCCTCTCGTGGAATCCTGCGCCGGCGATCACGGAGACCGGAGAGATTCGCACGCGACGGAACAGTCCTCGATGACGGCGGAGCTCAATCTGTTGGCGCCGCTGCTACTCTACCTTGCCGTCCTCACGGTCTTCGCTCTTGACTGGATCATTCCGCTCGGCTTCTCCATTTCGATGCTGTACATCCCGATCTGCCTGGCCGGCCTCTGGCTCAAAGGTTGGCGATTTGCCTCAACCATGGGCGGTCTGTGTTCTGGGCTGATGGTGGCGGGCCTCTTCGTCTCTCCGCCCGGCGGTCCCGTCTCGTGGTCGATCGTCAATCGCACCATCAGCTTTGTTGCTCTTTGGTCGGCACTCTGGGGCGGGAAACTCTTCGCGCAACGCACGGCCGACTTGGAACGGACGAAGGCGACGCTTCACCGGGAGATCGATCAACGGATCCAAGCTGAGCAAGCGCTGCTCACCGCCAACGAACAGTTGGAATCCCGCATTGCCCGACGGACCGAACAGCTCCAAGCCGCCCTCGACCGGTGGGAGCTTGTCACGCAGGCGACACACGACGGCGTATACGATTGGGACTTGACGACCAATCGAGTCGTCTATACGCCGCACTGGAAAGCGATGCATGGGTTTTCCGATCAAGACGATGACGAGTCGCCCGCGCAGTGGTCGGAACGGATCCATCCGGAGGACCGACACCGTGTCCTTGACCATCTCCATGACTATCTCGCCGGCAACCAACGAGAATTCAGAGAGGAATATCGCATCCGTCGGCGTGACGGGCGTTGGATCTGGGTTTTGGATCGCGGCATCGCGCTCCGTGATGAAACGGGCAAAGCGGTCCGGCTGGTCGGCTCGGAAAAGGACATCACCGAACGAAAGGAGGCCGAGGAGACCTTACGACGGCATGAGGCGCGGCTTGAGGAGTTGACCGCGAAACTACTCACTGCTCAAGAGCACGAGCGGGAACGGATCGCCCGCGAGTTGCACGACGATGTCACGCAGCGGCTGGCCGCGCTGGCCGTCGATTTGGGTTCGCTCGTGCGGACTTGTTCCTCCGATCCCCCCTTACAGGCCCGCTTGCGAACGGCCCAAGAGACGGCCGGACAACTGGCCGACGATGTCCACAATTTTGCCTATCGCTTGCACCCCTCGCTCCTTGAACATTTGGGCTTGGAAGTCGCACTCCGAGATCATCTAGATGAATTCAGCCGGCGCACAGGCTTGACCGTCCGATACCTCAAGCGAGGTCTTTCCTCCCAGGTGCCAATCAACATCGCCACCTGCCTGTATCGTGTCACCCAAGAGAGTTTGCAAAATATCCAGAAACACGCCGAGGCCTCGACGGTGATAGTCAGGTTGATCGGGACTACCAGGGGAATCGGTGTCTGTATCAAAGACGACGGGAAAGGCTTTGTGTATAAGCCAGAGGATGTTCGGTCCGTCGGTTTGGGGATTATCAGCATGGAAGAGCGGATTCGTCTCATGAAGGGAACGTTCCGCCTCCGCACCCAACCGGGAAAGGGGACGGAAATCCATGCGTGGGTTCCGCTGATTCCTGCTCTTCCTGAAGGTATTCGCGAGGAATGAGCAGTCAATTAATCGCGCCCTTGAATCAACCCTATGAGGTCATAGAGTCTGGAAGGAGGAGTCAAGATGGAGAAACCGCGGGTGCTGTTGGCCGATGATCACGGCCTGGTGCTGGCAGGATTACGCCGGTTGGTCGAAGATTCTTGTGAGGTGGTCGGGACGGTTGAAGACGGACGATCGCTCATCGAGGCGGCTCAACGTCTCGAACCGGACCTGATTCTATTGGACATCGCCATGCCGTTGCTGAACGGCATCGACGCCGCACGCCAGATTCGAAAACTCTGCCCCCACACCAAGCTCATTTTTCTGACCATGCAGACCAGCCCAACCTACGCGACCGAGGCCTTTCAAGCCGGCGCAAGCGGTTACCTCCTGAAACGATCGGCTCCAATGGAACTGCCGTTGGCCATCGAGGCCGTCTTGCGAGGTCAGCACTATCTGACTCCCGCGATCGCCAAACCGGTGTTGGAAAGGGCCCTCAAACCGGACGATCCGTCGACGCTTCCCATCAAGGGGGCTCCCGCCGATCTCACTCCGCGCCAACGCGAAGTGTTGCAGTTGATCGGGGAGGGAAAAGCGACCAAGGAGATCGCCGCTCTGCTCAACATCTCCGTCAAAACGGTCGAGTTTCACAAGGCCCGCCTGATGGAGGAACTCGGCTTTCACTTCACCGCGGAATTGATGCGCTACGCCATCACACAAGGGCTGGCCAATTCCGAACTGTGACGCGCGTCTCTTCGCCCGCGATGTCGATGGATCGGGCCTGGAGCCTTTTTCGACAACTAGGCCCCCGTCTGAACGACCGCCGACGGCGCCTGACCTTCCCCCCAATAGAGTGTCCGATGGGGAAATGGAATCTCGATCCCCTTGGCATCGAACGTCTTCTTGATCCGCCGATTCATTTCGCGCCCGACCCGCCATTGTTTACTGGGCACGGTCTTAAGCCGACACCGGATGATCACGGCGGAATCATCGAAGCGATCGACGCCGAGCATTTCCAATGGTTCCAGAATGTCATCGGCATACAAGGGGTCAGCCCGCAGCTCCTCGGCGATTTCAACCAGCACGGCCATCACGCGATCGACGTCTTCCTTATACGCGACCCCGACATCAAACACGTAAAACGAAAAGCCTTTCGTCATGTTCTTGACCCGATCCACGATCCCGTTCGGAACCACGTGGACGCTGCCGGACACGTCGCGCAATCGAATTGACCGTAATTTGACTTCCTCCACAAGGCCGCTGACGCCGGCGATCTCCACGACGTCGCCCACGGCGATGGAATCCTCCAAAAGGATAAAAAATCCGGAAATCACATCCTTCACCAGACTCTGAGCGCCGAAGCCGATCGCCAATCCGCCCAGGCCTGCGGCTGCCAAGAGCGGCTTCAGATCGATGCCGATTTCTGACAGCACCATCATGGTCCCGACGGCGACGATGAACACACGGGCCACATCCCGAAGCACCTGGGTCAGGGTTTCGGCCCTCTGCCGCTGCGCCGGAGTCGGCAACGCCCCTTCGAGCAGTCGCCGGACGCGGGCCAAGGCCTGCCTGACAATTGTCAGCAACAGCACCATCCCGATACCGATGAGCACCACCCGAATTCCCGAGCCCATTCCCCATTGCATCGATCGTTCAACGAACTGTGCCAGCCAGGTTTCCTGTGTCATAGTGATTCTCCTCTCTGTCCCCTGATCTCACCCTGCTCAAGCCTGCATCGATGACTATCCCTTTGGCCCTCCTACCACCCGACTGATGGTCAACCCCTGGACCAGGATGGAAAAGACCACCACGACATAGGTGATCGTCACGACGGCATCCCGCTCCGGACCGGAGGGCAAGGAGAGGGCCAGCGCGACGGAAATGCCGCCGCGCAATCCGCCCCAAGTCAAAATCTTCACCGTCTTGTCGCTGAACTCGCGGACTAGACTAAACCCTCCTACCTGGATGAGCACGGTGGCCCAACGCGCCGCCAGCACCAACGGCACGGCAACGAGTCCCGCAATCAGATAGGGCGGATGAAAACTCAGCACGAGCACCTCCAGGCCGATTAGCACGAACAAGACGGCGTTCAACAGCTCGTCCAACAACTCCCAAAAACTGTCGAGGCGTTCCTTTGTCGTCTCGGACATGGCCCACTGCCGCCCGTAGTTCCCAATCAGCAACCCCGCCACGACCACCGCGATCGGACCAGAAGTGTGCAGCAGATCAGCCAACGCGAAACCGCCCATGACCAACGCCAAGGTAATAAGAATCTCCACCTGGTAATTGTCCACGGAACGGAGCATCCGATAGGCGACATAGCCCAGAGCCAGTCCCAACGCCGCTCCGCCGATCGCCTCCTCCACGAACAACCACACAATGTCGGCGGCGTGAACCGTTTCTCTTGGCAGGAGATTCAAGAGAACCAGAAAGATCACCACGCCGACGCCGTCGTTGAAGAGTGACTCTCCGACGATCTTCATCTCCAGCGCCTTCGGCAGGCGGGCCTGACGGAGCACCCCCATGACGGCGATCGGATCGGTGGGCGAGATCAAGGCGCCGAACAACAGGCAATAGAGAAAGGGCAACGGCAGGCCGACCCAGTCGAACACCACGGAACCCAGTAGGCCGATGATCGCGCTCGAGAGCAGCGTCCCGACGGTCGCCAATGTGCCGATCACCCACTTGAGATCGAGCAGTTCCTCCAATTTGACGTGCAGCGCGCCGGCGAACAACAAAAACCCCAACATCCCGTGCATCAACGTTTCGTTGAAATCGACGGCGCCGATGAGCCGCTGCGCCTCGGCTCCGACGCCGAACCCCAATTTCCCCAACGCCAGCAAACTCAACGAACACACCAGCGCCACCGCCATCAGCCCGATGGTCATCGGCAGTTTGAGCAGCCGATGGTTCACATAGCCGAACAGCGCCGCCAGGCAAATCAGGATCGTGAGCGTGTAAATCAACGGCACGGCTCATACCTCTTCTTCTGACAAGGGAACACTCTGTCGTTTATGACTTACGCCCTCGAGGCCGGCGCCGCCGCCAGTTTTCCATCGCGACGGCGACGCGCAAGATTCCCGATCCCGTTCTCTTTCCTCACAAGGGCCGTCCGAACCGGTGCCAACGCGCAAGTACGAATCATAAGGCCTGCCGGATTCGAGACATGCAGTCGCTGTTCAAGGTTGTGATGAGCGATCCGACTGACCGACTCTTCGTTGAGCGCCATCCGTACGGTTCTCATCCGTTTTCCGATGCACGAATGGCTCTGCCGGGAAACGTTCTTAGCGGCATCGTTTGGGGAATGCAAGCTCTCGGCTCAATCAGGCGCGATCAG
>JANDJE010000072.1 GCA_024331095.1 Nitrospira sp.
TTTTTCTCCATGAGATGGCCCACAGTTTCGTCGCGCTGGCGAAGGGGATTCCGGTTCGGTCGATCACGCTCTTCGTATTCGGCGGCGTCGCGCAGATCGGCCGGGAACCGGACCGGCCGATGACGGAATTTCAAATCGCGATCGCCGGACCGATCGCGAGCGGTCTGTTGGCGGTCGGGTTTGGAGTCGTCGCCGCCCTCGCGGGCGATCAGTTTGAACGCCTCGCGGCGCTGGCCGACTGGCTCTCGTCGATCAACGTGATGCTCGCGGTGTTCAACCTGGTGCCGGGCTTTCCGCTCGATGGGGGGCGGATATTTCGCGCGCTCATGTGGCACGTGACCGGCAGCCTCACCAGGGCCACGAGGATTGCGGCGGGCGCCGGGCAGGGGATCGGGTATGTGTTCATCTTCTTCGGCATCTGGACCGGCTTCACCGCCAATTGGTTCAGCGGCCTCTGGCTGGCGTTCATCGGCTGGTTCCTCATGAACGCGGCGCAGGAGAGCGTCGTGCAAGTCAGCGTCCGGTCCGTGTTGAGTGGGTTGGTGGCAGAGGACGTGATGAGTCGCGACTGCCCGATCGTGCCAGAACGGATGAGTTTGGCAGAGTTGGTCCAAGACCATGTGCTCAGAACCGGGCAACGGTGCTTTACGGTGGCCGATGGCGATCGGCTCAGGGGGCTGGTCACTCTGCATCAGATCAAGATGGTGCCGCAGGACCGTTGGCCCTGGGTCTCGGTCGGGGATGCTATGACACCGGTCTCCCAGGTGCAAGTCGTGTCGCCGGATCGCCCGATCTTGGAGGTGCTGCAGCTTCTGGAGGGGCAGGACATCAACCAAGTGCCGGTTGTGGACGGGGATCGGCTGGTGGGGATGATCACGCGCGATCATCTATTGCGGGTGCTGGCCGCCAAGATGGAGCTTGAATTGCCGGGCAAGGTCGAACGAGATGTCACCGGATGGTCCCATCGCCCCCGAACGTCCTCGACGGCATGAGGCGACGAATGGAAGTCTGGCCCACAAGCCTCGCCGATGGATAAATGGGGATGACGGAACCGGTTCGGGAGCCCAAGAACGATCGGACGGCCCAGGCCGTGCGTATCGGCGCGCGCATTGGACTCACGATCGGCATCGTGGGGCTGAGTCTCGTCCTGCTGAGCCCCTTTCTTTCTCCGGTCCTGTGGGCGGGCGTGCTCTGTTACACGCTGAACCCCGTCTACAAGTGGATGGTCAGGATCAGCGGCGGCCGCCGTGCCTTGAGCGCGCTGGTCATGTGCGCGATGTTGACCGTCGGCATTATTGTTCCTCTTGTCCATCTCTCGCTGATCGTGGCGGAGGACGTGACCAAGACCTATCGAGTCCTGGTAGTGTCTTTGCGCGAAGGAGACCGGCCGTTGCTGGACGGATGGCGGGACTATCCGTTCTTGTCGGCCCCGCTTGACGCGGTGGCCAATCTGGAGCGGCTGACGGGGACAAATCTGCGAGCAAGTCTCGCGGAAAATTTGGCTGAGCTGGGCAAGGTGTTGGTGGGGCAGGTGACCAGCATCATCACCCATGCGCTCCATGCGGTTGTGCAACTGGCCGTCGTCTTGCTGTGCGCGTTTTATTTCTTCCGCGACGGGGACAAGCTGATCGACTGGCTGCGCTCGACCAACCTCATTGAGCCGGAACGCCAACAGGTGTTGGCCAAGCGATTCGACGACGTGGTGAAGGGGACCGTCTACGGCAATACGGTCATCGCGCTCTTGGAAGGGCTGGTGGGCGGGATCGCCTTTTGGTCGGTCGGTCTGCCGTCGGCCGTCCTCTGGGGCACGATCATGGCCATTCTGGCCTATCTGCCGCTGGTGGGCGCCGGACTGGTCTGGATGCCGGCCGCGGCCTACCTGGCCTGGCAAGGGACATACGGCAAGGCCCTCGTCCTGGTCGGATTTGGGGCGGTGATCGCGGTCATGGATTATCTCATTCGCACGATCGTGGTCGGCGGCCGTTCGCACCTCCATACGTTGCTGGTGTTCTTTTCCGTGTTGGGAGGGTTGCAACTGTTCGGGTTGGTCGGCATCGTGGTCGGGCCCATGGTCGTCGCCGTGGGAATCACGGTCGTTGAGATGTGGAAAATGAGTCTGGAACGTCGTGAACAGCGGGAGGCCGATGATGTCTGACATTCTCTTCAAGCCGCTTTATCGAACCGATGGCCGAATCGACGGCTATTTGCCCATCGAAGACCATGGACTCATCGGCGACGGTGCGACCGCCGCGCTCGTCGGCCGCGACGGGACGGTGGCGTGGCTGTGCGCGCCTCGGTTTGATTCACCGCCGATCTTTTGCGGTCTGCTCGACCACGCGCGCGGAGGAGCGTTTCGAATCGAGCCGGACGGGCTGCACGAAGCAGCTCAGTGGTATGAGCCGGACAGTCCCATCCTGGTGACGGAAATGCGCTGTAGGGAGGGGACGTTGCGGGTGACGGATTGTTGCCCGGTGATCGCCGGTGCCGACCTTACTGAGGATATTTCGGTCACCCGCCGGGAATTGCTGCGCAGTGTGACGGTGACGGAAGGTACGGTTCGAATGACCGTTGAGATTGCCCCCCGTGGCGGAGCAGAGGCGGAGCCCAGGGTCGGAGGGGTGCGGATTCGATGCCATGGCAGGCCCGATCTCTGTCTACACCTCTCGTCCACCGTACCCCTCGCCGGGCTCCGTACCGTGATTACGCTCAAGGCTGGACAGTCGGCGCACCTGCTGCTCAACTGGAGGCAGTCCTGCTCATCGGCCTCAACGTTCGATCCCGAACGGTTGCGTGAAGATACCAAATCGGTCTGGCGGCGCTGGCTCGCCCATTTGAACTATGACGGACCTCAGGAACCATTGGTTCGCCGCTCGGCCATCACGATCAAGTTGTTGGACCATTTCGAGAACGGCGCCATCGTCGCGGCTCCGACGTCTTCGCTGCCGGAACTGATCGGCGGAACCCGCAATTGGGATTATCGTTACGCCTGGGTACGGGACGCGGCCTTCTCCGTCTATGCGCTTCATCGCATCGGCCTGTCGCATGAAGCGGCCGGATTTCTCGGGTGGGTGCTGGACGCGGTGGATCGAGACGGAAGGCCCAGCGTGATGTATGACCTCGATGGGCGGAGGCCGCCGGAGGAACGGGAGGACGACGAGTTGGAAGGCTATCGACGTTCCGCGCCGGTGCGGTGGGGCAACGCGGCGGCCGCGCAACATCAACACGACGTCTACGGCGAAATCCTGGACTGCGCCTATCAATGGGCCGCGCATCATGGAACCATTCCCGACCCGCTCTGGGATCGACTCCGAAAATTGGCGGACGCCGCGGGGAAGGAATGGCGAACACCGGACCACGGAATTTGGGAAGTGCGCACGAGCGGGCGTCCCTTCACCTACTCGGCGGCCCTGTGTCAGGTGGCGGTGGATCGCGCCGTGCGAATGGCGGAGCGGTTTGGACTGCCCGGTCCTGTCGATGGATGGCGAGTTACGGCGGAGGAGATCAGACAGGCGATTCTGAAGGAAGCGTGGGATGAACGCAGACGATCGTTCACGGAACATCTGGGCGGAGGCGGACTGGACGCGAGTCTCTTGACGTTGCCGCTTCGACGGGTGGTTGCGGCGGACCATCCTCAAATGGTGGCGACGACCAAGGCGATCGTGGAGCGATTGGGCGTGGGGAAGGGGCTGCTCTATCGATACCTGCCGGATGAATCGCCCGACGGGATTGCCGGCCACGAAGGCGCCTTTCTTCTGTGCAGTTTCTGGCTGGTGGACAATTGGGCCAAACAGGGGCGGCTCGATGAGGCGTTGGAACTGTACAACTCGCTCTGCGCGAGGGCCGGCGCGCTCGGGCTCCTGCCCGAAGAAATCGATCCCGCGACCGGCGCGTTTTTGGGCAACTATCCCCAAGCGTTCAGCCATATCGGCGTGATCTCAAGCGGGGTCAATTTGGCGCGGTTGCTCCGAAAGAAAGGACGGACGGACTAGCGCCGGTCTTGTGCAGTTGGAGAAGGTGCCTGTGATGGGGTACCGGAAAGATTCGGAGGTTTTCCAGGATGATGAAAAGGGGGTGGGAGTGTGCACAGTCTTGTGAACCGATGAACTAAACGAAAGGAGGACGTGATGTCACGCTTGAGTTGGAGTTTCTCGATGGTGATCGCAGTCGCAATGTTGAGCGTGGGAATCGGCTGCAAACAGGAAGGGCCGGCCGAGCAAGCCGGAAAGAAGGTCGATCAAGCCGTAGAAAAAGCCGGTCAAGCGATCGAGGAGGCCAAAGAGAAGGTCGAGGATGCGGCAGAGGCGGTCAAGGAGAAGGTGGAAGAGGCGGTTGAAAAAGCCGAGGAAGCGACCAAGTAGCCACATCGTCGCCGACACTCATAACCATGCACTGAGCAAAGGAGGGCCCCGATGAGTCTCAAGGACGCCTATCTCGAAAAAATGGAAGCGCAATTGCGGGAATGGGGCGCGAAGATCGACGAGCTCAAGGCCAAGGCCGACAAGGCGGAGGCGAGCGCCAAGATCGAGTACCTCAAACAGGTCGATGCGCTCAAGGCCAAGCGGGATGCGGCGCAGGCGAAGCTCGGCGAGATTAAGGCCGCGAGCGAGGAGGCGTGGGAAATTCTCAAAACCGGCGCCGAGCATGCATGGAATGATCTTAAGTCGGCGATTGAGGCAGCGGCGGCCAAATTCAAATAGGGCGATGAACCGTTCCGGCGGCGATGGAGCGCCGGCGCGCGCGTTGTTCAAGCCGGTCGGATCGGTCGGCAAGCCGGTCGGACCGGTCGGACTGATCGGATCAAGAGGGACTCGGAAAACCTGAGAGGCCGAAGGGAGGTACCGGGATGATTCAGACTCTCGTGATTTTCGGGGCGTCGGGTGACTTGACGTCTAGGTTCTTGATGCCGGCCATCGTCCGCCTTCATGAAGAGGGCAAATTGCCGGAGGGGTTTCGGGTGCTGGGGATTGCGCAGGACGACTGGGACACGGGGACATTCCGGAACCATCTCAAGGAAAAACTGGCGGCGTCCGGGACGGTCGATGTTTCGGGCCTGCCAGAAGCGATCATTGGGAAAATCGATTATTGCCGGGCCGATGTGACGAACCGTGATCAGCTTGCTCAAGCCTTGAGCCGCGTGACCGGTCCGTTGGTGGCCTATCTCGCGTTGCCTCCGGCCTTGTTTGCTCCGTCCATCGAATCGTTGGTCGCGCTGAAGTTGCCCAAAGGGAGCAAGGTGGTGCTGGAAAAGCCGTTCGGGGAAAGTCTGGAATCGGCGCAGGCGTTGAATCGCCTTCTGCACGAGTCATTCCCCGAGCGGGACGTCTTCAGACTCGATCATTTTCTGGGGAAACAGACGGTGCAGAACATTCTGGGGCTGCGGTTCGCCAATCGCATCTTCGAGCCGGTGTGGAACACCCATCATATCGAGCGGGTCGATATCATCTGGGATGAGACGATCACGGCGGCCGGCCGAGCCTCGTTCTATGACGCCACGGGCGCCCTCCGCGACATGATTCAAAATCACCTCTTGCAGTTACTGGCGTTGGTCGCCATGGAGCCGTTGCACGCCTTGGATGAGCGGACCTTCCGCGATCACAAGGTGGCGGTGCTGCGGGCTGTGCGCCAGCTTGATCCGGACGAAGTGGGACGGCAGACGGTTCGGGGGCGGTACACGAAGGGAGTGATCGGGGGAAAGGAGATCCCTTCGTATGTGGAGGAATCTGGTGTGCGGGCGGAACGCAACACGGAAACCTTCGCCCAAGTGACGCTGGCGATCGACAACTGGCGGTGGGCCGGTGTTCCCTTCGTGCTCCGTACAGGAAAGGCCTTGGGCCGTGACCGCCGCGAGATCACCATTCATTTCAAGCCGGTTCCCCATTTGGCGTTCGGACAGGAGGCGCAGCCGGTTCCTAACAGGCTCTCGATCGAATTGAGCCCCGATCGCATTGCGCTTTCGGTCAATGTGAATGAACCGGGAGATCTCTGCAAGCTTGATCGCATCGAATTGGACAAATCATTCCCTTCCGAGGGATTGCCGGCCTATGCCCGCCTGCTCATCGATATCTTGGAAGGGGATCCAACGCTGTCCATTCGTGACGACGAAGCGGAGGAGTCTTGGCGGATTGTCGAACCAATCCTGCAGGTTTGGAGTAGAGGCGGTGTGCCGCTGCTCGAATATGCGGCAGGCTCCGACGGCCCGGTTCGCCTCTGAACAAGCGTCGAAGATCCCGCGCATGAGGGATGCAACAGAGGACGCTGCTCGTCTGGCGTCTGCTGGATTGTACCGGATAAGCATGTGTTGAGCGTGAAGTCCGTCAGGTACCCAAGCCGATTTCGCTCGATGACCGGGCGATGCTCGGTCACCCCCTATCTGAAGAAAGGAGACGGTCATGGCGAAGAGCAAGCAGAACGAAGCAGAAGCGCAGCGGCTGCTCGAGGAGGCGGAACGGAAACGGAACTGGAAACGGTGGGGGCCCTATCTGTCCGAGCGACAGTGGGGAACGGTGAGGGAAGACTATTCGGCCGACGGCACCTGTTGGGATTATTTCCCCCACGACCATGCCAGGAGTCGCGCGTACCGATGGGGAGAAGACGGGTTGCTGGGCATCTGCGACCGGCGGGCCAGGCTCTGTTTTGCGTTGGCTCTCTGGAACGGGAAGGATCCGATTCTCAAGGAGCGTCTGTTTGGTTTGGCGGGACCGGAAGGAAACCATGGCGAAGATGTGAAGGAATGGTACTTCTATCTC
>JANDJE010000073.1 GCA_024331095.1 Nitrospira sp.
CCGTCAGGATACAAGAGCTTACTGCCGACCACGCCGACCTCGGGGTGCTCTTCCACTTCTTGCACCAGTGGACCAAGCCAGTTGGGTTGCGGAATCGTGTCGTTATTCAGGAAAACCAGATACTTCCCCCGTGCCGCCTTGGCGCCCTGGTTGCAGGCCTTAGCAAACCCACGATTCTCCTCGTTTCGGATGACTTGCACCTCACCTTGGAGGGTTTGGAGGAACGCCGTTGTTCCGTCCGTTGAGCCGTTGTCGACGAGGATGACCTCGTAATCGACGCCCGTTGTCGCAGAGGCCAGGGCCGTAAGGCATTGTTTGGTCAATTCGAGATTGTTGTACACCGGGATGATGATGGAGCAGGAGAACCGATCTGATTGGAATTGTTTCTTCCACTCTGCCAACTGCCGTTCTTGCGCGGCTGGCACGCCGGGAAATCGCTCAGCCAAGGGCCTGTACTTTCGATAAATGATGTCCGTGGTTCTGTAGTACGTGTGTCGGGTGCCGCTCGTCATGGAGCTGCCGTCTGTTCTCCACGTAAATTCCGCTGTGACTTTTTTGACGTGGATAAAGGGGAACTTTTCGGCCAGACGAATCCAGAGATCCCAGTCTTCGTGCGCGAACAGCGATTCATCAAAGAATCCTACTTCCTCTAGGCAACTCCGCTCATGCATGACGCAGAGAACGGGGAAGTAATTTCCTATCAACAGCTGAGGCAGGCTGAACTCCTGCGAATAGGGCACGTCACGACCGACTTCAACGTACCGTCCTTCCTGGTATCGTTCGTGGACGCGCCACGCATCGGTATATGCAGCCTTGTAGGGCCCCCTCTCTAACACGGTCACCAACGTTTCCAGATGATCAGGCAAATAGCGGTCATCGTCGTCGAGATACGCGATGTATTTTCCCCTGGCCACCCTGATGCCGGTATTGCGCGCCGCGGCAAGCCCGCGGTTTCGATCGTGATTGATCAGAGTGATGCGACACTGCCGGTCAAGCTCTCGCACGATGGGTTCCACGGATTCCTCTCCGTCGTTCACCACGATGATCTCAAAATCTTGGAATGTCTGTGACAAAATACTCCCAAGTGCTGCTTTCAGCCGCTGCGGACGGTTGTATGTTGGAACAATAACGCTCACTTTCGGAGGACGGCTCCGAAGGGAACACACAGTGGATTGATCGGAATTTCGCTGCGCCAACCAGACTTGATAAAGCGGCAACAGTTGTTTCGTTTCAAGTTCGTGCGGCGTAGGAGCCGGCATGTAACGAAGCGGACGCATCTCAACATGTAGGCGTTCGAGACCTACCGCCGTGAACCCCTGTGCCGCCAACAATTCCTCAACCTGGGCTTCGGTGACCCAATCCTCAATAGGCTGGCATGGTTTTGCTATTCGTTCCCACTGTTCCCTGGCTTCATGCCGCGGTGTCGAAAGAATCAGAAAGCCTCCCGGTGCCACTAAACGACCGAGCGATGCGACAAACGCCTCCTGTCGATCATAAGACACGTGTTCTATAACTTCCGAGCAGATGACCACGTCGTAAGGCGCACTTGTAGACTGTGCCAGGAAGATCTCCGGTGTTCCCACATGAAAGCGGATCAAGGGAAACAACCGCCGCGCATGATCAACCACCGCCTTTACAGGATCGAGACCCTCTGCGGTTCCATACCGTGACACCAAGTGTGTCAACCACCCTCGACCACAGCCGACGTCCAACAACCGAAGTGGCCCCCTTCCCTCCCGCTCCCGATACCGAACCACCTGCTCTAAAAAACCAGCGATCTTACACCACCGCGCAGCCTCCTCTTGATTTGGATGTGGCGACGACCATCCCGGGTCCGAAACAAACAACTTCGTGTAATAGTCATCGATCTTCATCGCCATCTCCTTCCCGCACGTCGAAGCCAGTTGGGCTCCTTGTTGCATTCTCGTCGCCTTGCCGCCGTCGATCTGAAATCCGCTGGAGGCTGGTTGGCAATCGCGTCGCTCGATTTGCAATACCAAGGAACTATCGTCGTCGGGACGACCGGATGCATCGGTCATCTTGATCCATTTCAGAATTTCACCAAATCGGTACTCCGTAGTGTGAAATCGTAGAAGTTCCTCTCTGGCAGCAACCGCGATGGCCCGCCCGAAGGATTTATCCTCCCTCAGTCGCTTGAGATGAGCGGCGAGAACACGGGGATCGTTCTCGGGAAAGAGCAGGATCTGATGCCCGTCTCGAAAAAGACCGTTAATAAGGGGACGACGAGGAACAGCCCACGAAACGACGGGACGACCTGCCGCCATGCTTTCCACAACGCGACCAGGATAGGCCTGCAGAAGGCTCGGGAGGTTCACGATCGCAGTCCATTGTTTCAAGCTAGACAACCAGTTCGCAAAGATGGTTTCGCGCAACATTCTCCACTCTTGAACGTACCCTGCCAGATCAGATGCGCCGGGTTTCCAACCTTCAGCAAGTCGTCGAAGTATCGCACCATGAAGCACGTCAAACCGCAGCGGCAAATCGGAGCCCGCTTCTGCTGGCGGCGGGTGGACCATGAGCCCCTGGAGTTCAGGGTGCTTCACCCAAGAAGCTCGGTCCCCGTAAATCTCTCCATAGAAAGCCGCTTCTCTGTTTGGCGGTTCTTCAATGATCGGAGCAATGAATCGATTTGGAACCGCCAATGGCCAGAATAAGGCAGACAGACGCCCAGACTCATTGAAGAACGCGGCATCCTGTTCATCAACAGTCAGGACATGGGTCATATACGAGGCCTGTCGCGTGACCAAACCGGCTCGCTCTTGAAGATGCGGCCATCGCGCACATGCCGACGCGGTATAGTGAAGCGATTCCATGACCAGGCCGACCCGAATCGGAGCCAGATCGCCGAGCCATTCTAAAAACTGATCCGAGTAACGATTATGGACAAGCCATACCCAAACCTGGTCGAACCGACGACCAGAAAAGAGATGACGAGCGTGATAAAGCCACGATAGAGGAGAGGTATCCGGCACTTCGCAAAGGGCTGGAAGCGTTGTACATTCACATCCCTGGGCTCGTAGTCCATCCTCGACAGCAAAATGAGAAAGGTACGACCATGCTTTCGCCCTTGCCCATGTGGCAAATTCCAACTGTACGAGGAGGACTTTGGGATGCCTTTTTACTGACTGACCAGAGTGGTTATCTTTCACCATACTTTGAGCTCAATTACTGAGCAATCATTCGATTCACTGATTGTCCACCCCCCCCCCTACAAGATATGTGCCTATTTCTATAAGCCGGGAATCTTTGGAAACACTTGTAAATCGTGGATGCTGCTCGGTAACGGAAGGAAAAATCTACCTGGGGCCTAAGAAAATTCTTCGCCAGCGTCTAGGCTGATTGACGGTCTCAGGCGTCCATCGAAAAACCTCCCACCGGATCATTCCGTTGCACCGTCCATCGCCAGATCGCCTGCCTCACCGAACCGCCCCACCCCCGATACTCGATGTATTCCATCCTGTCGAATTGGAA
This sequence comes from Nitrospira sp., assembly GCA_024331095.1. Classification (GTDB taxonomy): domain Bacteria; phylum Nitrospirota; class Nitrospiria; order Nitrospirales; family Nitrospiraceae; genus Nitrospira_D. The sequence goes on from JANDJE010000073.1 coordinate 3,493, forward strand.
CTCGACGCCGATCACGTTGCCCTCCTCTGCCTTGTCGATGCTCTTGACCATCCCCGTCATGTCCCACCCCGGGCAATTCAAATTCCAGATGGATGGACGATCCAATCCTCACCCATGATGGAACCCGCTCCAACGCCAGGCGACAGCCTCCTATGCTCAAATCTTTCACCAGACCGCCGACATGATCGGCCGGAGCGATCCCCCCTCTGTCCTTGCCACGACTCACGATGCGGCTGACCACGGCCGGCTCATTGGACGACACTCTCGGATATTGCCGGAGATGCATTTCCTCGACTTGCCGAGGATAGGCCAGGAACAGCAGCGGCACCGGTGTCGCGACGGCTCCGCGAATTTCCGTTCGACAACCCACAAGCTTCCCATCCCGCAAGTAGCTCAGCGTACAGGGCGTGTTCTCTGCCAAGCCCGACACCCAATCAAGCTGGGACGGCCATTGGCAGATTAACCAAGCCGGCTCTTTCCACCCCAGCAACGTGCTGCCATGCACGACCTTGCGCCCCTCCATGACGAGAGAGAGTTTCACCGGCAAGCCGACGGCCAGGAAGCCCGACGAGGAAGGGCCGCTGTCCGACGGTTTTTTCATATCGGCTCCTGGTCGAGATACACGCCCGGATCGATCCCGACATCATGCGGCCCCGTCACGGCTTGGATGGCCCGTCCGGAAATCTTCGTCTCTTCCCGCAAATCGCATTCGATCGGCTTGGAGAGCAGGACGTTGCTTGCGCTTTTGACGATGATGACGTGCGGAGCCAAGGGAGCCTCTCGATGCACCCGACGCACGACCGCGACCTCTCCCGTGTTCAACTCGACCAGGGACCCAACCGGGTACACCCCAACGACACGGATGAACCGCTGCACCAACCCGGCATCGAGATGGCCTTTCAGAGAAAGCAGGTAGAGATATTGCAGCGCGTCATGAGGGGGCCGCCCTCGATGGTAACAACGGTCGCTGGTGATGGCGTCGTAGATGTCCACGATGGAAGCCATCAGGCCGAACCGACTGATCTCGTCTTTCGAACGACCGAAGGGATAGCCGGTTCCATCGACCCGTTCATGATGCTCCAGAGCCGGCTTGGCGTGAGCCTCGGCCAAGCCGGTCAAGTTCGACAGGATCTCCACCCCGCGCAGCACGTGTTGTTTCATGAGTTCCATTTCATCCGGCGAGAAACGGCCCGGCTTATTGAGCAACTCGTTGGGAATCTTGGTTTTGCCGATGTCGTGCAACAGGGCCCCGACGCCGATTTGATGCAGCTCGCTCTTCGTGAAACCGAGATCCCGTCCTAACGACATCGCGAGCAACGACGTGTTGACCGAATGATAGAACGTGTATTCGTCGAACCGTTTGAGCCGCGAGAGGCTGGTCAACGCGTCGAGATTGCGCAACACGCTTTCCGCCATGTCCGAGACGACTCGATCGACCGCTTCCATGTTGACCGCCCGCCCGAGTCGCACGTCCTGCATGGCGCCTCGGATCACGGCCTTGGCGGCCCGATACACCTCCTTGGCGGTTTTCAATTCCTCGTCAAACGAGGCCGGTTCGGGAGCGACATCCGCAGCCGACCGCGGAGAAACGGTCTCTCCGCCTTCCTCTGCCGATCGATCGCGTTCATATTGATGGATCTCCTCCTCGCCCGCATCGTCTGCGACAATCTCGACAATTCGAACCCCGCACGCCTTCAATTGTTCGACCTGCTCCCGCGAGGCGATCGTCAGCCGGTGACTCAAAAAAGGCGTCACCAGCCAGGAGCGATCGATCGCGACCACGCGCATCCCCGGCCGAAGCTCATCAACTGCGATACGTTTTTTCATGGCGATCCGACCGGTCCGCTGAAAAGTGCACAAGAAGGCGACAATTCACCATTGTCTTATCGGTTTTTCCCTTGAAATTCTGAACGTCGGCTCATCATGACCCGTCAAGTTCCCCCGGCACATGCCGATACGGTTCACACACTGTCCGCCCCGTGCACCCGATCGTATGGCCGAGAGCGAGTTGAAACACATTTCCATCGACGACCTGATGCCCGGCATGTACGTCGTCGGCGTCGACGTGCCGTGGTACCGAACCCCGTTTCTCTCGCACAAGCGTCTTATTGAAGACACGGCCGTCATCGACACCATGCGGGGTTGCGGTATTCGAACGGTCACCATCGATCCCCGCAAAGGAAAAGACGTGGCCGCAAAACCATCGAGCGACGGAAGCGGCGGTCAGGGCGAGGAGGAAGCGGCCGCTCCGGACTCAATCATTGCGGCGTCGCCGGACCAAGCGGATTCGGCGAACGCCTTTTATAGCGCCGCCGAAGAAGCCATCGAACGAATGTTCGATCAGCTCATGCAAGGCGGCCCTCCGCCCTCGGCCGTCGCGAAGGCCGCCGTGGTCAACATCATGCGATGGATTCTCAACGACCGCGAGGCGGTGATGACACAATTGGCCGTTCGGAAAATCAAGCGGTTCGACCATACCCTGGCGGCTCATGCGCTCGACACCTGCATTCTCTCGCTGGCCGTGTCGGTCGAATACGGTCTCGATCACGATGCGCAAACGATCCTCGGAACCGGCGCCCTGCTTCACGACGCGGGCTATCTTCGACTGCCGCGCAACCTCGTCCGAACTCGTCATGAATGCACC
>JANDJE010000074.1 GCA_024331095.1 Nitrospira sp.
GGATTCCGACGTCGCCGGAGGATTCAACGCGTTCGCCGGCGTACGCGCCTTCGTGACCTCCCACGTCGCGGTCTTCGGCGAATACAAATACACGAGCGCCACGTTCGTTTTCGACAAGGCCTTCGGCCCGGCCGGGGGTTTTGAAGGCGGATATCGGGCGCAGCACCTCTTGTTGGGGGTATCGTTTCACTTTTAAGAGAACAGACCATCATGACGCGCGCGTTGTCGGCACTTCTCCCTCTCATCTGGATCCTCACACTCGCTGCGTGTGCAGAGTCGTTGCATCAAATTGAGCGAGAGGGCAATCAACTGGGCATCCCACCACATCTGCTCAAGGAGATCGACACCAATGTCACATTCGCAGACTTGCAAGCTGCCCCTGATTCCGCCCGTGGGCGGACTGTCAGCCTGAGTGGCATCATCCTCACGGCCAAACGAACATCACAGCGGACAGAGCTTGAAATCCTGCAACTGCCGAGAAAAGAGGGTCAGATTTCAACCACAGGCCGTCTTCGATCTGAGGGACGATTCATCGCCGTTCGTGAAGAATTTCTTGATCCTGCCACCATTCCACCCGGAACACCAGTAACCATCATCGGCACCGTGCAGGGTTTCGTGGTACGGCAACTGGATGAGGTTGAGTATCGATACCCCCTTCTCGAAATCAAACATGTCATCGACTGGAACACAGTAAACATCGAAGAGACAGCGACACCCCCCGCTGCGTTTTACAGCCCTTATTACTCTCCGCCTCTGGGTTTCTGGGGTGTTCCCTATGGCTCCTATCCTTTCTGGCTAAGACCGTATCCCTTCATCGTTCAGCCCAGTCCCGCGCCAAGGCCGTCTCCCTCTCCTCCCCCTTCTGGTATTCCACCAAGGTTCAAACGGAGGTGATTGAGGTGGAGCATCGCGACCGTCGCCGACAGCTCATCCTGTCTCGTCGTGATATTCTGACGGGGTTCGGCATGGCCGGTGCGGCGTGGTTCCTCGAACAGACTTTCGTTTCTCGACGGGCGGCAGCTGAAAAAGGACCATCGTCCTGCCTGATCCTCCCTCAGCAGACAGAAGGCCCTTATTTCGTTGACGAGCGGTTGAACCGTTCCGAGAGGCCACTTGATGAAAGCGGGTACACCTACCCTGTTCTTGAGGTCAAACATATCATCGACTGGAATAGTATCGCGGCCCAGCGACGAAGAGATCGCAGGCCCTACTACGGGGCCTACTACCCTCCCTATGGCTGGACCGGATTCTACCCTTACGGTGCCTATCCTTACAGTTATTGGGGAGGACCCGGCTTCTATCGACCCTACCCCTATTTCGCGCCAAGATCGTTTTCGCCCACACCATCATCTCCTCCGCCTCCTCCATCAAGCATTCACCCACGGCTCAGGAGAAGGTAATGCGTGGTCTCGTTACCCCTAAAGACGTGGATTGACTGCCCCTCCCAATCCTGATATCCTCCCTCTTCATCACTCACCTTTCTCTAGGAGGACGCGCGTATGAAACGACTTCGCGATGCCGGCTTGCTGGCGTGCGCTATGCTTGTCCCTCTCGCAGTGAGCGCGGCACCGCCGCCTGAGGTACAAGTCGATTACTCGGCCGACAGTACGATGGAGACGGAAGACGGCGTGACGATGAAATCACGCATCTACCACAGTCTGAACAAGGACCGGATGGAGATGGGCGGATCGGGCGGCATGATAACGATCACGCGAAAGGACAAGAAGGTGATCTGGCAGCTGATGGGAGACATGTATATGGAAATGCCGCTGGACGACTCGAATGCCTCCGGCATGGATGCATTCGACATCGTTGAGCAGAGCGAGGTCGGCCAGGAAACGGTCAACGGCATCAAGACCACCAAATCCAAGATCGTGGCCGTGAAGAAAGACGGTTCGGGAAAATTCGGCGGCTTCTTCTGGACCACGAAAGAAGGGATCACCGTCAAGATGGACCTGCTGTCCAAAGAAGGGGGCAAGAAGAGCCGCATGACCAACGAACTGACCAATCTGAAGATCGAAAGGCAAGATCCCGCCCTCTTCGAAATCCCGGCCGGCTATACCAAAAACGACATGGGCGCCATGATGGGGCAGATGATGATGGGCGGCGCTCCCTCCCAAGACCGAGGACGCAGCCACGGTACGAAAAAGCCGAGGATGGAAGAAGGCGAACCCGTCATTGATGTCAATAAGATGATGAAGGGGCTTTTCGGTAAATAACGGAGGTCGTCATCGATGCGCCTAACGAAAGTGGCCGGATACTCCCTGATGGTTGTTCTCCTTACCGCTCCCGCCGTTCGCGCGGATGATCCTTGTCTGGCCGATGAGGAAAAGAAAGCCGCTTTGGCCCAGACGGCTGCTCTGCAGAAAGCCGAACAGGCCGGACAACCCGCCGCACTGTTCGTCGCGTACCTGAGGGTCATGACAAACGACTGCATCGACCGCTACGACAAAAACGCAGTGGGAAAGGCCAGGGCCAACATGCCGAAATTGGGACGGGCTCTCGCTAAAACGGCCGAGAGCAACGGAATACTCTATTCACCCGAGCCGGTACAGGCCGATGGCCGGACATCTGCCTTCCAGTACTTTGAAGCCATCGGAGACTATCAGGAAGCCAATCGCGTGCTCCTCAAAGCCGTTCAGACCAAGCCGGATGATCTGCGCCTGTTCGAGACTGCTTGGAACATCGATACCGGTCGATATGGTCCGATCGACGCCGATACCGGTTTGAGGCAACCCTACAACTCCCCGCCTGCGTTCCGGCAAGAACTGACGAAGGTGGCATCGGCCAATGTCGACCGGCTGATGAAGGCCGAGGAGAAAGATGCCCAAGGGTTGACCGGAAACATCGTTGAGTTAAGTCAATCCACGGCGCAGTCGCTCGAGAAACTCCGAATCGCGTCTCGTTGGATGAAATACCTTCCCGGTGGAGACAAACCCGCCAGGGATCGGGCTGAACAGCGAGGCAATGCCATCATGAAACGCGCCGATCCGACCTTCGCGCAGGGATACGCAGTGATGTACTACGAATTCTCCGGTTCACCGAAAGCAAAAGACATAGCGGCCCGGATCAAGAAGGAGGGAGAGGCGTCGCAGCGAGCCATGGAGGAGAGCATCAAGGGCACGTTTACCCGGAAGAGCGAAGCCGAACAGAAGCAATTCGACAAGAAAAAAGCCGACCTCGAAAAGGAACTTGGGTTTTGACTCCCCGCTCGATCCGCACACCGCAGCTCGATTCCACGTCGATTCTACAACGCTATGTTCTTACGCGACGAGCCCGCCTGGATTTTGGACGACATCTGTGCCACCGGATGCCTTGATGTAAAGGGGCTTCGGATTTCACAGGAGTTGGAGTAGGAAGCGGGAGAGTCAAGTCCATTTTGAGATAGCAGGACCCACGGCTGCTTCTCTTCTGGTTGTGTCGGCTGCTCGTTGCTTCCGCCGACAGACGCCGCGACTAACTGCTCAACGGCGGCGGAAACAGCCAACAGACCTTTGGCGGCCGAAGATTCAGGATCAGCTTCAATAACCGGCAGAAACTTCCGAACCGCCTGGGGCACGGCCGGATCCTCTGGGATTTCACCGAGCAATGTCAGGTCGCCGCCGACGTATTGATGGAGAATCTTATGGAGGTACAGGACGTTGACCTGAGAACGGTCGGACACCCGATTGACGATCAGTCCTGGCCGAAACGATTGCAATGCGGCGGCCGCCATATCGCGTCCCGTCGGATCGGTGGCACCCACGACGTCCATAACCTCCTCCACACTTGTGAAGTCTCGGTTGGAAAGAACTTCCGACATCGGGCTTCGCGCAAGAAAGCAGGCCAGTACGCGGCAGATCGCGGCTAGCTTAATGAATCGGTAGAGGTCCAGTACCGAGGTCGGTTTCGGCGTCGCCACGGCTAAATGGATATCAGCCATCAGAAAAAATCGAGGGCGTGGAAGCTGGTGCCGGCCCCGATATCGATCACCACGATGCCGGCCTCAAGCTCATGGAACTGTTTCATCAGCCGCTTCTTGCGAGAATAGGCCATGTTGGCCGTCGCCAACGTGTCACCTGTGCCGGCAATGAGACGGAGGTTCGGATGAACGGTGAGAGGAATGGCGGCGTCATCCAGCCGGATGATTCGTTTGTTCAGAAAATCCGTCAAGGTCACCGCCGGATTCAATTCCCCGAACATGATATGGGCATCGGCCCCGCCCACGTCGAGATCAGCCAGGATGACTTGTCGTCCGCTTTTCGCAAGCGCCAACGCAAGGTTCGCCGAGACGACACTCTTCCCTGCCCCGCCTTTACCGGATGCGACTGAAATGAGTGTTGCCATGGTATCTGCCATTTCGTTTGTAGGAGAGGTGCGAGGAGTCCGTGGAGCGAGAGACTCGTCTTGATACAGTCATTGTACGGGTTGGAGGGAGAAAGAAAAGGAAAATACAGGATTCCAAATGGCCAAATGGAGGATCCTCTGCGCAGCCTACACCGATCTCTCGAATGCATGTGTGGTATCATACCTCCCTTACAGTGAGTCGGAGAGAGGTGCGGTCATAGCCACCATGCGAAAAGCCAAAATTGTCTGCACCATCGGCCCGGCCACTGCTTCACCGGCTCTGTTGGATCGGCTGATCGAAAGCGGCATGGACGCCGCACGACTCAATTTTTCCCATGGCACGTATGAGACGCATGCCGCCGCCATCGCCGCTATCCGGCAAGCCGCGGCACGGCGGAAAGTGTCTGTCGCCATCATTCAAGACGTGCAAGGCCCTCGTGTGCGCGTGGGCAAGGTTGCTGAAGGAGGCATCCATGTTCACGCTGGTCAAGCGATTCGGCTCCGTCCAACCTCCAGAGCTTCAGCTTTGCTGGCCGCCTCCGATCCTTCTGTTCCCGATATTCCCATTCTCTATCCCTCCCTGACACACGATCTCAAGCCTGGTGCAAGGATCTTAATCAACGACGGACTCATTGAGTTACGAGCCGATCGTATCGACGACACCCATGTGGACTGCACCGTCGTAACAGGCGGCACGATCCTCTCCCACAAGGGCATCAATCTTCCCGGCACCGCCGTCAGTGTTCCGACGCTTACTGACAAAGATCGAGATGACTTGCGCTTCGGCATCGCACAGGGGGTAGACTACGTTGCCCTCTCTTTCGTCCGAGGTCCTGATGATCTCATAACCGCCCGTACCTTTATTGCCGAATGCGGTGGAGACCAGCCAATCATTGCCAAGATCGAGCGGGCTGAAGCTGTGGCCTCACTGGATACGATCTTAGACCAAGCAGACGGGGTGATGATTGCCCGAGGCGATCTTGGCGTGGAGATGGGACCGGAGGCTGTACCGATTTTACAGAAGCGGATCATTGCTAAGGCCAATCAACGACGCCGCCTCGTCATCACCGCAACCCAGATGTTGGAATCGATGACTCAGTCTCCACGTCCAACCAGAGCCGAAGCTTCGGATGTGGCAAATGCCGTGTTCGATGGCACAGACGCAGTGATGTTATCCGCCGAAACGGCTATCGGCGCCTACCCTCTTGAAACCGTGCAAGTCATGGACCGTATCATCCAGGCCGCAGAGCGAGAAGTGGAGCCAATGACTCTCTTACGACAGCGCAACGAGGGGCCCCCTCTGCCGTTCCCGGACGCGGTCTGCACAGCCGCCTATTTTGCAGCTCAGGCTATTGCCGCCGATGCAATCGTCGTCTTCAGCGAGCGCGGCACAACGGCGCGTTTGATTTCCAAGCAGCGGCCGGCCTCCCCGATCATTGCCTTTACCCCGTACGAATCCGTCCGGCAACGGATGGCGCTCTACTGGGGCGTGCGTCCCTCCGTGATTCCGCAAATCGAGCATACCGACGATCGTGTCGAAGAGGCAGAGCGACGCTTGAAATCAGAAGGCCTGGTCACTGGCGGGGAAAAGATCGTCATCCTCTCCGGCACCCAGGTCGGACAGTCTGGGGGCACGAATCTCATGAAATTGCACGAAATTCGCTAACCCATTTCTCCCTTTTCTCCCTTCAAGGTGATTGTCTGCCGATCTACCGCTATTGCACCATTCGAACCTCCGTAGAATGAGGAACCACAGGAGTGATCGTAGAAGGATATCCCCCCTCTT
>JANDJE010000075.1 GCA_024331095.1 Nitrospira sp.
ACGACGGATCCGGCCCGGACGGGTCCGTTGGGCGCCGGCCATCGAATCCTGATGGCGCCGGGTGTTGAAAGGTCCGATGTGGTGGCGAGGCAATCGGGGAAGGCGCGGGCTGCCCTTGAAAAGGTGACGGTGGATGCGGTGGTTGGGGCGCTGGAGGCGCTGTTGGATGTCCCCGGCAAGGAGTAATGTCGATGCGGGAAAAGATTTCAGCATGTATTACGGCCTGTGATGAGGAACGCAATATCCGGCGGTGTCTGGAGAGCGTGAAATGGGCGGATGAAATTGTCGTGGTCGACAGTTTCAGCAAGGACCGGACGGTCGAGATCTGCCGGGAATATACGGATCGGGTGTATCAACACGCGTGGATGGGGTATATTGGGCAAAAAAATCTGATCAAGGAACTGGCCAACGGTCCTTGGCTGCTGTTCATTGATGCGGATGAAGAGGTTTCTCCGGCGTTGCGCGATGAAATTTTGGAGACCTTCGAAAGTGGGCGAAACCGGGACTATGCGGGATTTGAGTTTCCGCGGATGGTTTACTATTTGGGTCGGTGGATCCGGCATGGGGAGTGGTATCCGGACATCAAGTTACGGCTGTTTCGGAAGGACAAGGGGCAGTGCGGTGGGAATGAGCCGCACGATCGGACGACGGTAGATGGCCCGGTGGGGCGGTTGAAGGGGCATTTGTACCACTACACCTACGACGACATATACGATCAGATCAAGACGATGAACGAATTTTCGAGCATCGCGGCCCGGTCGATGAAGGAGGCCGGGTATCCGTTTCTGTGGCGGGATCTTTTGTTTCGTCCGCCCTGGCGGTTGTTCAAGGCGCTGATTTTGAAGCGGGGGATTTTGGATGGACTTCGGGGGGTGATCATTGCGCTTTGTTCCAGTTTCGGGGTTTTTCTTAAATATGCGAAGTTGATGGAGCTTTATCTGGCTTCGGGAGACAAGGGCGGGGGGGCCGCAGAAAGGGCGGGGGGGCCAGGAGATGGCCGGCAAGGGGGTTGACATATTCCACAAAATGCGGTAGTTTGGGCTTGTATTTGGGCCGAGACACTCCGGCGTAGCTCAATGGTAGAGTAGGTGGCTGTTAACCACTTGGTTGCTGGTTCGAGCCCAGCCGCCGGAGCCATTTTATTTTGCGGAAGTTTTCCGCACCATCCGGTTAACACAAACGCCCGACCAGGCATCGGGCCGGGTGTATGCGTTTTTCGTTGATTCCAAAGGGTTCCGGCGATCCCGCCGCGCCGGGCCGATTCTCTGTTCCGAAACCGAGAAACCGGGTCCCGGTCGCGAACGTATATGTTCACGACCGGACCCCGAGAGCAACCCCCAAAACTCTCGGACTCTCTGGTAAACAGCCCGCCAGTGGTTAACAGGTTCGTTCGCACCGGACCCCAGCGCCATTTCGAACCTTCGGTGCGTATGTAACCCATAGACGAACATCATCAGTCCGCCAGACAGCGGGCCGGTCGCCAGGCGAAGGCCGTTGTGGGCAAGCCCGAAAGGAGCCCGCAATGTCAGCATCCGCACCGACCGAACGACTCGCGTCCATCCTCCACGACCCGACCCGCGACCCCGCCGCCATGACGCCCGAAGAGCGCCGCCGCGAGGTCGCGGCCCTCCTTGCCAGGGGCGTCCTGCGCCTGCGCCGGAGCACCGAGAACGCGCCTGGTTCGAGTCCCTCCCGCACCCCCGAAAATACTTCGAAAAGTGGTCAGGAAGCCCTTGATGAGGGGGCGGGAACGAGCCTTCATGTGTTCACGTCGCCAGTCTCTCGGCCGGCGCGAGAAACAGAGACCGAACACATGAAAGGAGTGCACAGACCATGACGATGAACGTCGCCCAAAAGGTTGCCGCTCTGAACCGCATGACGGTCTCGGAGCTGCGATCCAAACACATCGATGTTTTTGAAGAGCGGACGCGCTCCGGCAACCGGGAATACCTCATCAAACGCATTGCCTGGCGCATGCAGGCCAATGCCTACGGGGATCTCTCCTGCCAAGCCAGACGCCGGGCCGAGGAACTGGCCAACGACGCCGATCTGCGCACCACGGCCCCGAAGGTCAAGAAGACTGAGGCACCGCCTACTCTTACCCGGCAGGCAACGGTCGCCTTCGACAGTGACTCGCGCCTGCCAATGGTCGGGTCGAACATCAAGCGCCTCTACAAGGGCCGCGAGATCGTGGTGCGTGTTCTTCCAAGGGGCTTCGAGTACGAGGGCCAGGTTTACCGCACGCTCTCGGCCGTCGCCAGGGCCGTGACCGGCACGCACTGGAACGGTTACCACTTCTTCAACTTGAAGCGCAACGGAGGCGACGATGAGTAAGGCGGCCGATACACCACCGACCGTCCGGTGTGCGATCTACACCCGCAAGAGTACCGAGGACGGCCTGGAACAGGAGTTCAACAGTCTGGACGCCCAGCGGCAGGCGGGCGAGATGTTCATCGCCAGCCAGGTCTCCGAGGGCTGGGTCTGCCTGCCGGATCGCTACGATGACGGCGGGTACACCGGCGGGAACATGGAACGTCCGGCGCTCCAGCGTCTGATGGCTGACATCGAGGCAGGAAAAGTGGACTGTATCGTGGTTTACAAGGTGGATCGCCTCAGCCGCAGCCTGATCGACTTCTCCAAAATCATGGAAGTGCTCGAGCGCAACAAGGTCGCATTTGTCTCGGTGACCCAGCAGTTCAATACCGGCACCTCAATGGGCCGGCTGATGCTCAACGTTCTCCTCTCCTTCGCCCAGTTCGAACGCGAGATGATCTCCGAGCGCACACGGGACAAGATCGCGGCCACGCGGCGCAAGGGTAAATGGACCGGCGGCTGCCCCATGCTGGGCTACGACGTGGTCGAGAAAGGAGGCCGTCTGCGGGTCAACGAGGACGAAGCCGCCCGCGTACGGGAAATCTTCGAACTGTATCTCGACCGCCAGTCACTGCTTGCCACGGCCGCAATCCTGGAGGAACGGGGTTGGCGAACGAAGCACTGGATTTCGTCGCGGGGGCGCGAGATGGGCGGTAAGCCGTTCGGCAAGAACACCCTTTTGAAGTTGCTGACGAACCGTATCTACCTTGGGAAGATCACCTACAAGGACGAGGTTTACGACGGCGAACACCCGGCCATCGTGGACGCCGAGATCTTCGACCGCGTCCAACAGCTTCTCAAGCGCAACGGCCGCACGGGCGGTGCCCACGTCAAGAACCGTCACGGGGCGCTCCTCAAGGGTCTTGTGCGATGCGTGACCTGCGACTGCGCGATGGTCCCGTCGCATACCGTCAAACATCTTTCCGACAACGGCAGCAAGATATATCGCTACTATTGCTGCTCGAACGCCCAGAAACGCGGCTGGCACCTCTGCCCCACGCCGTCGGTGCCCGCGCCCGAACTGGAGCGGTTCGTAGTCGATCAGGTCAAGAGCATCGGGCGGGACACGAATCTGCTTAACGAGACGCTGGCGGAATGTCGCCGTCAGCGCGAGGAGGCCATCGGCAGGCTGGGGGTCGAGAAACGCACGCTGGAGCGAGAACTGAGCCGTTACAATGCCGAACTGCTCAAATTGGCTGGCAAAGACGGCCAGACGACAACCGACCGACTGGCCGACGTCCAGGAGCGCATCCGCAACGCCGAGCAACGCGCCACGGAAATCCGCACACAGATTCTCGTGCTCTCCCGTGAGTTGGTGGACGCCCGCGAGGTGGGAGAAGCCTGCTCGCTGTTCGATCCGGTTTGGGAGACGCTGAGCGCTCGCGAGCAAGCCCGCATCCTGCACCTCTTGATCGAGCGCGTGGACTACAACGGTCCCAAGGGCACCGTAGCGATCACCTTCCATCCGACCGGCATCAAGACGCTGGCCGACGAATTCAAACGACAGGAGACGACGACATGCAAAGCCTGACGATCGAGAGACCGGTACATTTCACGCGGGGGCGGCGCACCCGCAAGATCATTCAGGAAGGGCCGCCGTCGGCGCCGTCACCCGTGCCCGTTGGCCGAATACCACGCATTTCTCGCCTGATGGCCTTGGCGATCCGCTTCGACCGGCTGATCAAGGAAGGCGCGATCAAGGATCAGGCCGACCTGGCGCAGCTGGGCCATGTCACGAGAGCCCGCGTGACCCAGATCATGAACCTGCTGCAGCTTGCACCGGAGATTCAGGAGGCGCTCCTGTTCCTGCCGGTGACCGTCAAGGGCCGCGACCCGATCCGCGAGCACCACATCCGCCCCATCGCCGCCGAACTCGACTGGCGCAAGCAGCGGCGGTTGTGGAAGGTCCTGATTGATGGCAGAACACCAGGGGAAGAGCCGCTCGCCGGCAATGCGCAGTCGGATGCCGACCCTCGGCAGGCCGCTCAATCATTAGGCAGACCGCAGTTCACCATCCAGACGGCTGTCGAATGATCCAGCCTGCGTCGCCTTTCAACCCGTACCCCCTCAAAATCAGCGGTGGACAGACTCAATGCGGAAGCGTATTTTTTTGAAAACGGTATGCCGCAAAATGGAGTGTAAAAAATAACCCATTGACCGCCAAAACAGGCCATGCGCTGGGATCACGAATACATTCGCACGTTTGTGTTCCTCCACTACGCAGCAGAGTGGGCTCTCGAACAAGCTGAGGTTTCGTACGAACGAACTGTTTTTCCATCCCTTTTCGCTATTTTAGCGTCGATCTTCACTCTTGAGGCATTTATGAATCACATTGGGCCGCGTTATTTTCCCAAGAAATGGGACAGAAAAGATGAGAACCTTGCAGCGCCTCAGACCAAACTGCGTGCACTGCTTCGGGTGCTAAAAATAGATCTCATAACTGTTCGCGAACAATATGAATCCTTTCATTTGGGTCTGAAGATTCGCAAACAACTTACTCACGGCCGAACACATGAGATCATTAAGGGTAACGCCCTCCCAAGATATGAAGGATCCGTTGTCTCCTCAACTCCCCCTGAATGGTCCAGACTCTGCGAGCCAAGAACGGCACGGCGGGTGTTCGAGGCGGTGAAGGATCTTCTTGAACGGCTTGGCGAAGCGAGCGGAGAAGGCAAATACTGCTGGGGAATTCTAGGCGGTGGCTCTGGGTGGCAAACTGACACAGCACATAGAAAAAACCACAAATCCTCCAACCATTGACATTAGTGAATGTCTTTTTTTGGCGACACCGATGCCTGTTAAAGGGACTAAACACGAAAAAAGGCATTTATTTTTGCATCTTGCGTAACAGGTCATCCAATAGGTGCCATTCCGGTATCTCGCCTGACGCCTGATAGCGCGTTCGGGCGTTGCGGATGGCGGCGTGCAGTTCCGGCCACTCCTGAGACTCGTCCTCGGCCTCGAACAGGTGTCCCACGGCGCGGAGCCGGTAGGCGTAACCCTCACGAGCCTCGGTCAAGAGCACATAGGCCGCGCCGAGGTGCTTCTCCACGCACTCGATGCAACTCGGTCGGCTCGGCGTATAGGCGCGGCGGGGGACGACGAGCGGCGATACGTTCTGCCGCAACGGATGCCTCTCGGGAGTATCGGCAGGAGGTGTCCGGTGGCAGGGGCCGCAAGGGTGGGGAGTGGGTTGGAGGGGCTCGGTCATTTTCAGGTTCTCCAAGGGTTATGGCGCGGGGTCGAACGCGAGGGTGAACTGATACCACGCCTCGAAGTGGAAGAACGAATCCCGCGTCGAGGCATCGATAAACAGGGTATGGAGTCCCGGGGTCAAGAGGACCTGCTGTGGGGGAGGCGGGTCGGAGACGACGGGTTCCATCGGTTCGCAGCCCCGGCCTCCGCCGGGCGCATGGGCCGAGCCGACCAGTTGGTTGTCCACCGAGAGGCTCATCATTTCGTACTCCGTGGCCTCCACTTCGCCGGTGCCCGCCCAGTCCACGGTCAAGCGCGTGGGGGCC
>JANDJE010000076.1 GCA_024331095.1 Nitrospira sp.
GGGCGCGGCGCATAGTGTTCAGGTGTTGCCGCTTCGGGAGGTGTCATGAAGCTCACGATCGAGTGCGAGCGCGAAGAAGACGGCCGTTGGTTGGCTGAAGTGCCGGAACTGCCCGGTGTGATGGCCTATGGCGACAGCGCAGTGGAAGCGCAGACCAAGGCCGAGGTTCTTGCGCTGCGGGTGCTGGCTGAACGTCTCGAACACTGTGAGACGGCCCCGGTTGACATCAGTATTTCGGTTGCCGCGGCATGAGCCTGTGGCCTTCCTCGAAGGCTGTGCGCGTGCTCTCGGCCTTGCAGCGGATCGGCTGGCAGATCAAACGCCAGTCGGGTTCGCATCGCACGCTCGTTCGCGCCGGCTGGCCGGATTTCGTCTTCGCGTTCCATGAAAGGGAAGAGCTCGGTCCGCGGATGCTTGCACGCATTGCCAAGCACACGGGACTCAAACCCGAAGACCTTTGAGCATCAGCCGATGTGACTGTCGGACCTGTGTTGCACGTGTGCGAGGGACGTCTCGCCAGGCGCCGGAGGCTCCACGAGCCGTCGTATCCGGTGCCGTGCTGTAACGGTAGGGCGCCAGACGATAGAGCGGTTTCTTTGCGTGCTGAAACAACCGACGGCTTGGGAGTTGTCCATGAAGCAAATCCTGCAAAACCTCAAAACCGGCGAGACGGAGATCGTGGAGGTGCCCTGTCCGGCCTGTCCGCCCGGCCATCTGTTGATTCGCACGGTGTGCACGGTGGTCTCGCAAGGGACGGAACGGATGTTGGTGGAGTTCGGCAAGGCCAATCTGCTGGACAAGGCCCGCCGGCAGCCGGACAAGGTGCGCATGGTGCTCGACAAGATCAAGACCGACGGCCTGTTGCCGACGCTCGATGCCGTGCGGCACAAGCTGGACCAGCCGCTCGCCATGGGCTATTGCAACATGGGCGTGGTGATGGAAGTGGGGGCCGGTGTGACCGGCTTTGCGGTCGGTGATCGGGTGGCATCCAACGGCAAACATGCCCAGGTGGTCGCCGTGCCGAAACATCTTTGCACCAAGGTGCCCGATGGGGTCAGTGATGAGGCGGCGGCCTTTACGGTGCTCGCGGCGATTGCGCTGCAGGGGGTGCGGCTGGTGCAACCGACGTTGGGCGAGGCGGTCGTGGTGACGGGGCTCGGCCTCATCGGCCTGATCACGGTGCAGCTTCTGCGCGCGCACGGATGCCGCGTGTTGGGGATCGATCTGGACCCGGCGAGGTTGGAACTGGCTAAGCGATTCGGCGCCGAGGCGGTGGATCTCTCCCGCGGCGAAGATCCGCTGGCCGCCGCGGCGCGGTTTTCGCGCGGGCGCGGCGTGGATGCCGTGGTGATCGCGGCTTCGACGACCAGCAACGAGCCGGTGCACCACGCCGCCCTCATGTGCCGCAAGCGTGGCCGCATCGTGCTGGTGGGGGTGGCGGGATTGGAACTGTCGCGAGCCGATTTTTATGAAAAGGAACTCACGTTTCAAGTCTCTTGCTCCTATGGGCCCGGCCGCTACGATCCCACGTATGAAGAAGGGGGGCATGATTATCCCATCGGCTTCGTGCGCTGGACGGAGCAGCGGAACTTCGAGGCGGTGCTGGACATGATGGCGGACGGCCGCTTGGATGTGGCGCCGCTCATCACTCATCGGTTCGATCTGTCCCGCGCCGAAGAAGCGTACCGGCTGCTCACGGGCGGCGGCTCGTTGGGAATCGCCCTCCATTATCCGGGGCTGGAGGAACAGTCGAACGACTCGCTCCGAACGAGGCATGTGCGGTTGGAGACACGTCCGCCACATGTGGCTCGGTCTCGTGATTCTGTGGTGCTGGGGGTCATCGGGGCCGGCAATTATGCGTCGCAGATTCTGATTCCGGCGTTCAAACAGACCTCGGCTGTTTTGAAAACCGTGATCTCGGCCAAAGGGGTGAGCGGCGTCCATGCGGGCAAAAAACATGGGTTTGAGGAAACGGGGACCGAGGCCTCCTCGGTGCTCGCCGATCCTACGATCGACACAGTGGTGATCGCCACCAGGCATGAGAGCCATGCCCACTATGTGTGCGAAGCGCTGCGGGCGGGCAAACATGTCTTTGTCGAAAAGCCGCTTGCCGTTACTCGCGATGAACTATCGGAGATCGAACAGACCTACGAGACGGTCAACGGCGGCGAGGGCGGGGCCTTGCTCCTGATGGTCGGTTTCAATCGCCGGTTTGCCTCTCATGTGCAGAAGATGAAGGCGCTACTCTCGTCGGTTCGAGAGCCGAAGACACTGGTGATGACCGTCAATGCGGGGGCGATTCCTCCCGACCACTGGACGCAAGATCCCGCCGTCGGCGGCGGCCGGATCATCGGCGAAGCCTGCCACTTCATCGATTTGGAGCGGTTTTTGGTCGGAGCGCCGATTCTGTCGGTGCAGGTGGCAGCGCAGGGGCAAGGACGAGGGCTCGCGAGCAAGGGGGCGCTCGCCGATCAGGTGACCATCACGCTGCGGTTTGCCGATGGGTCGATGGGCACGGTGCATTACCTCTCGAACGGCCACAAGTCCTTTCCCAAGGAGCGGCTTGAAGTCTTCTGCGCCGGGCGGATTCTGCAACTGGATAATTACCGCAATCTGTACGGGTATGGCTGGCCGGGGTTCAAACGCATGGGCCTTTGGCGGCAGGACAAGGGGCAGACGGCCTGCGCCGCCTCGTTCGTCGAGGCCGTTCGATCCGGCAAGCCGTCCCCGATTGCCTTCGAGGAACTGGTGGAAGTGACCAGAGCCACGTTCGATATTGTGGACGCGCTCGCGTAGGCCGGTGCTTCCGCCCTTATTCTATGGAACGGCTGTTGTTGTTCGCGCGCACGGTCTCCTATCTGCGCCCCGATCAAGTGTTCGCCCAGGTGCTCAAACGAGTGCGCCCTTCTTCTCGTGTGCCGCCGACGCGATCGGTGCGGACGAGGTCAGGTGTGAACATCGGCCCTTCACCCTCCTTGTGCCCTCCCGCTTCCGGTGAGTTCTCGTTTTGTTTCTTGAATCGGACGATCACCTTTCCCCCCTCTTCCGTTGACTGGGCCTCCCCAACACTGCCCAAACTGTGGCGATACAACCTGCATTACTTCGACTATCTCGCCGATCCAGGACGGTCCGATGAGGCGAAATGCCGCCTGATTGCCGATTGGATTGCCAACAATCCCATCGGCGTCGGAGATGGGTGGGAGCCCTATCCGGTTTCGTTGCGCATCGTGAACTGGGTGAAGTTCTTCTTGCGGCGCGAGAAGCCGCCTGAGACGGCCTGGCTCCAGAGCCTCTGGAGGCAGGCCGCCTGGCTTGAGCGGCATCTGGAATATCATCTGCTGGCCAATCACCTTTTCAAAAACGCCGTGGCCCTCGTGTTTGCCGGCGTGTATTTCGAGGGTCCCGAGGCGGATCGCTGGTTGCGCCAGGGATGGGCGCTGTTGCGGCGAGAACTCGCCGAGCAGTTTCTCCCGGACGGAGGGCACTACGAACGAAGCCCGATGTACCATTCGATCTGTCTGTCGGACTGCCTCGATGTTGTGAACCTGATCGAATGTTCGGCGGCGCCGGTGGATCGAGAAGATCTGGCGCGGCTTAAGGACACAGCCGGAGCTGCCTTGGAGTATCTCCATGGTCTGTGTCTGCCGGATGGTGAGATTCCCTTGTTCAATGACGCAGCATTTGGGATTGCGCCAAGTCCCACACAGATCGTTCAGTATGCCAACGCTCTCCTTGGCTATGAGCCGCCGGTACCAGCTCAGGGGCTGGAGCTGCGCGCCTATCCGGACAGCGGCTACTACGTCATCGCCAACGGCAATGATCGCCTGGTGATTGACTGTGGTCCGGTCGGACCGGATTATCAACCAGGCCATGCTCATTGTGACACGCTGAGTTATGAGTTGGCGATCGATGGGCGACGAGTGATTGTGGACAGCGGCGTTCATGATTACGAGGCAAGTCCGGAGCGGGCCTATGCCAGAAGCACAAGCGCTCACAATACCGCTGTGGTGGATGGCGTCGAACAATCTGAAATCTGGGGCGTGTTCCGCGTGGCGCGCCGGGCCAAACCGATTCGCGCGTCATTACGGCGGGGCGACGGGGGGCGAGTGATCTTTGAAGGGGCCCATGACGGCTATCGACGATTGCCCGGCAAGCCGATCCACTCGCGAACCATCACGTATGATGAGAGGGGCGAGTGGGTGATCGAGGATCGGCTGGATGGTCGGGGCGAGCATCGGCTGGAAAGCTACGTGCATCTTCATCCGGACTTCCAAGTGGTTCGTGACGAACGACGTCTGGTCATTGTGACGACCGATGGCCGTCGGTTGGCGGTCGTGGAGCCGCTCACTTCCTGTGGTGCGCGGATCGATCGTGGGTGGTATTTCCCGGAATTCGGCATGAAATACGAACATGCCGTCATCGTGTTTGTTCAGTCGCACGAGGCGCCGTTCGCGGTCGGCTATCGGATCAGAACAACGCCGATGCCTCCGACGAGGGTGCCCCATAGAGACTGACAGGGGAGCAATCGATGAGAATTTTGTTTCTCTCGCACTATTTCCCCCCTGAAGTAAACGCGCCGGCGTCCCGCACCTACGAACACTGCAAACAGTGGGTCAAAGACGGGCATGAGGTCACGGTCGTCACCTGTGCGCCGAACCACCCCCGAGGTGTCGTGTATGAGGGGTATCGGAATGCCATTGTTCAACGTGAAGAAAAAGACGGCATCCAGGTGGTGCGGATCTGGACCTATGTGACGGCGAACGAGGGGTTCCTCAAACGGACTATCAATTATGTCTCGTACATGGTGTCGGCCATTCTCGTGGCGCCGTTTCTCGCCCGCTGCGACGTCGTGCTTTCCACCTCACCGCAATTCTTCAACGGCTTGGCCGGATACGTGGTCAGCCGGTTGAAGCGCGTTCCCTGGGTGCTTGAAATTCGCGATCTCTGGCCGGAGTCCATCGTGGCGGTGGGCGCGATGACGTCTCGCCCGATCATTCGCGTGTTGGAATGGCTGGAGTTGTTCGCCTATCGCAAGGCGACTCATCTGGTGGTGGTGACCGATGCCTTCAAGTCGCACATGGCCAAACTGGGCATTCCGACTGAAAAAGTCACGGTCATCAAGAACGGGGCAGATCTGTCTCTGTATCAACGGCCGGCGCACGGCCACGAAAAGCTGGCGAAGGAATTAGGCCTTGACGGCAAGTTCGTCGCTTCATATTTCGGCACCCACGGCATGGCCCATCATCTGGAGACAATCTTAGAGGCTGCTGATTTGTTACGCGATCATCCGGACATTATGTTTCTCTTGGTCGGCGACGGCGCCGAGCGAAAGCGGTTGGTGGAGATGCGGGATGCCATGAACCTGCCGAACGTGCTGATGTCGCCTCAACAGCCGAAGGCACGGATGCCGGAGTTCTGGTCCTTGTCGGACGTGAGCCTCGTGCTGCTCAAGAAGTCGAATCTGTTCAAGACGGTGCTGCCCTCGAAAATTTTCGAGAGCTTGGCGATGGAAAAGCCGATCATCTTGGGGGTGGAAGGCGAGAGCGCCGAGCTGGTGCGGGAGTCGGGCGGCGGGGTGTGCATCACTCCGGAAGATGCCAAGGAGCTGGCGGCACAGGTGCTCACGTTGTATGGCGACCCGGTTCTCCGCCGGAAACTGGGAAGCAGCGGACGGGCCTATGTGCTTGAGCATTTCGATCGGGCCAAGCTGGCTCGAGCATACTTGCAAGTGCTGTCGGCCGTGGTCGGTGGTGGGGGAAGACAAGGGAGCGCCGGTGGCTCTTAGGATCGGACAACGCGG
>JANDJE010000077.1 GCA_024331095.1 Nitrospira sp.
GATGCGCAGCGCGAGGAGCCGGTTACGGATGTCGGGTTCCATTAATCGCTGCCGTAGACGGACCATTTGCAGGAAGTCAAAAGCCGCCGCTGTCTCGACCGTCAGCATCAGTTTTCCATCGAAATCCACTGGTATCACCGCCAGATATTCATCGAGGGCATTTGCGTCGACTTTCGGAATTACAAAACCGTCGAGAGCACCGATATTCGGTAACTCAACAACTTCCCTAAGCACCTGCGGATTACGTACCCGAATGAAACGCCGAAGTGAACCTCTCTCCATTCGCTGCACAGCTTCCGCCAGGCGATCGAGGGAGAAGCGAAGATCTATTTCCTTGATCGCATCCTCAGTACAAAAAACAACGGACCGAAGAAAAGGATATTTCTTGCCGACGGCAATTTCCAAAAGGGAACGATGATTGGCGGGGACATACAAGGTCGCCCCAAGCTCGTATGGGTTCATTGTTCATCCATCTTCTTGATGATGGCCGCAGCTCGAAACGGCATCCCACTGTCAACTTCGACCAACGTTCCTCTCATCTGTGCTAACATGAGCAAATGACGGATCGAAGGATCCTCACGATCCTGGACCAACAGAAGGTCCGGGATTCGTCGGAGCATCACCCGTGTCGCCTCGCCGATTCCCGGTTTCAGGAAATGCACTGATGTCACACCACGATCGAGCATCCATGTCTGAATCCATCGGCGCATTTCCTCTTGCCGCCGGTGCCTAACCGTCTGATCGCCGCCACCGCTTTGGAAATCTCCTTGGTTCCATGCCTGTCGCATCTCCGCAAACATTTCGTCGGCAAACCACCGGGAGAGATCGATCGATGTGTAGTCCTCATAATAGATGCAGCCATGAAAATCCTCGGCTCCGACAACCCGATCATTGAGAATGGATCGACTGACCAATCCCGATATCGTCGCACCTAACAAGCTCGAAGGAATCAAATAATCCTCAATCGAAGCGGCCCAGCCGGCATTCCCGCCAATGTCTGCCACCACGTACAAGGACGGGTCGACGGCCAGACGATAGGCACTATTAAAACGGGCCACGCTCTGCCGAAGTTCCGTCGCGATGACACCCTTTGCCGACCAACCATCGACGAAAGCAATACTCTTCGGTCCATTTTGATCGATCACATATTTCAGGGCATTTTCATCGATGCCTCGATCCCGGATTATTGAGATAGAAAAATGGCTCGTCTCCACGCGATACAATCGACGAAGCGCCCGGCAGACGAGCACGCCAACCGGCGTCCCCGCCCTGGCCAGCGACACAATCGTTCGCTTGCCGGATCGGTACAGGTGATCCGCCAGTCGGAGCAGGTCTCGAGCAAACCTTCGTCTCTCCCGTGCTACCGCGTCATAGAAAAGGGAGAGATACTCCTGAGTCGGCGGTTCCTCGTAAGAGATCATCTCGCTATAGTGCAGGCCCGCTTGGATCAGCCGTTCCTTCTCGAGCAGGTCGGTATGCGGAATTTGCACCGGCTTCAGGAGAAAAATCACGTCTTCGGCAGCATAGCTTCCGCTGAACATCGAGGACGCTCCAGAAATACCGATTGAAACAACTGACTTCTCCGCGGCATCACGGCAAATTGGCATTGTGCCAAGAACGGTATGTCCGTCAAGCTATCGCCAACACCGATCGTCACGACCGAAAGACCGTCGAAGTATCTCCTCAGCACATAACCTACCGCCTTCTCTTTGCCAAGGAACGCTGGAACAAGAGACAGGTTGTTGTCATTCCAATGGAGAAAGTATTCCCCTTGTTCCACGAAGGGCTGCCAAATGTCTCGCAAGTGAGCAAGTTTCGATCCATCCCCGCCAGGATCCTTTGCCACAAGATAGACGGGCATATCGAAATCATGCACCAGCCGGACTCGCACATCGGACGACTGCTGCTTCAATCGGTCAACAGTCTGACGCTCGAGAGACTCCAAATCCGCCCTTCGTCGGTTCAATTGAGGACGCATTCCCTTATCCCATTCGGCATCAAGGCATCCGCTGGGCGATAAGATGACTGCTCCAAAACTTAAGATCGCGGCATGGTGAAATGAGAGATTGACTCGACGGTAGGACTCAACATTTCGCGCCGTCGTCGGGATGACAATCGCGTCCTTCGAGATCCAATCGAGGAAGCGTTTTTGCGACTCGGAGATAAATGACAGCGGCTTCCCCATTCGATCGACGGCAGCAGTGTACAGCGTTTCATCTTTCGGGCATTTGCCTACGGTTTGGAAGATCGTGTCATCGAGATCCAGAAAGACAACAACCTGCATCATGACTCTCGCACTAGAAGATCACACAGCGCGCTTTCAGCCTTTCCGGCAGATCGTGGGAAGATCTGGCATCCATCAGTTCATAACCGATCATGATATCGTCTACGTCCTGGCTGCCAGCATTGTACAGGTAGTTCGGGATGCCCTCGCCATAATTATCCATAAACTGCCATTTTGTTCCCAAGGCATCACCCTCAAGCAGGGGCGAGCGAGTTGTCGATTGGAACAGTACATGGTGCCCCGCGTTTTCGAGAAACCGAGCCAGCAGAAACGGCGGATGTGCGAATTCTCCGGTCCCCAAAACAAGCAAGCGTCGACCCAAAGATGAATTGCTTTGATCCGTCAGCAGTGTTGTCTCGAGTCGAATTCGCTGGCGGACGCCCAAGCGGCCATAATTCCTCCGAAGCGGGTATCCCTCGCTCCTGCCGCAGGCAAAGGCAGCAATAGTCTGTGGTGCCTGGAAATCCGGATTTGCCTTAAACTCCAATGATCCTTGGAGCAAACTCACCAAATATAATGGAACCCCAAGTCGTTGCGCGAGCGTTGATCGATGTTGTCCCAACCAGTCTGTCAAACATATGAAAAAAACCTGGTGAACTCGGTCGTTATACGCCAGGTAACGTACCGCGAGATTGACCAAAGTTTGCCCTGTCGTTAATTCATCGTCGATGAGGATGAGAGTTTTAGCCTTCGCGAAGAAATGCAGGCAATGCTTCTCCACCGGTTCGTAGACCAGGTGACAAGGTGCATGGCTGTGGGGTTCTTGAAAGGAGAAAGCCAAAGTTTCTCGCAGGCGGTATCGAGTCGTATGCAGGAAGACAGCATCGTCGCGTCCGGTGAGTGTTAACCATTCTTCGAAGATACCATGTCCCAGGCCAACGGCGGTCTCTGCCAATGCGATGAAGGCGACCGGGCCGGGGATGTTCGGGATTTTCTTGGCGAGTGTTCGATGGATTTCGACCATTCGGCTGGGCCGAACGGGGATGTGTTTTCCGAGGACACGGCTGACGATGACGAAGGGACGCCGCGGATTCGCCCGACAGCCGAACCCGCATAGTTCGTCCAACGGGTAGTCGGCAGACTCCACCGTCAAACGCAATTGACCAGAACGTAGATTGACGACGTAGCTCATCGTGAAATGGAGCGGTGCGGTTTTGGTTGCGGAACACAGATGCCGCTGAGGGGATGAGGAACATCTTTGCTTGCTGCCGAGCCGAGAGCCAAGCGGATGGCCCAGAGGAGGAAGTTGACCCCGGCCGCACAGGCGATGGGCAGACCGCCCGACATTCGCGGGTTGATTTCCAACAACCGCGGCAGACCTCCGGAGTCCCTGAACTGGATGTTCAAGACGCCGTTCAGTCGGAACTTTCGGGTAAATCCGCGTACCATTTCCTCGATGAGTGGGTGATGCTCGATCCATTGCACGCTTGCCGCCTTGCGACGGACCACGCAGCGAATCAGTTCGCCAGCTTGGGCCAAACAATCAACACTGCGTTCGGGACCGGGCAGGTATTCCATCACGAGGTGCGGCGGGAAGACACGATGGGCCTGGAGCCGTTGAATCGCAGCCCCCAACGACAGATGGTACGGCCGCGAATTCGTTCCCGATTCATCGAGAATGAAGAAACCGATTCCGTAAACCGAGCGAGCCGGCTTGAAGCAGATTCGGGGATGTCGCGATTTCAGGCGTTCCACGGCATCCAAGAATTCTCCAAGGGTTCGGGCGACAGCGTAATCAGGAATGGCGGGATCCGACGGATCCAACCTGGAATAGGTGGCGATTTTGTCGCCGACGACGAGCAGATCGCGGAGTTCAGCCGCGGCGAGGATGTTCGTGCCGATTTGGGCGAAGCGATCCGCGGCGGCCACGACCGGCAGCAATTTGCGTCCTGGAATGAACAGTGTTACCCGGTGATCAGCCGCGAACTGTAAACACCAGGTAACGTAGTCGTCGTCGGTCAAGCCACGCGGCTCAGGTACAAAGAGGTCGGCGTAGCGTCGGCCGGGATAGTAAGCCCAAGGGTGCGTGACGACGAGACGAAACTCTGCTGGCTCGCGCTCGTGGAGAACCCGTGCCACGACCTCCCAGGTGTTGCTGAGGTACTTGTTGATCCAGATGGTCGGCGGGGCCATGCTCAACATCCTAGCGCGAGCGACCAAGGCGTCAACGAGATTTGCGTGCCAAGGTTGGAGGTTCGCAGAAAGTCCGCACAACCCGGGAACCAATGAAGAGCTGATTCGTCCCTGATTATAGACGAGGAAAGTGGGAGTTGTGAAGAAATCTGTCATTGGGGCCATTGTGGAAGTCGCCGTGAGCCAGCATAATTTGCGGTAGGAAGCACGCGGGCCGGACTGGTCCGATCTGAGTTCGTTAATGCCCTCCGAAGAGCCGACCACCGACTTGACGCTGAAGCCGCCAACTTCCTCGAGCGCGGCCGAGGAGGGCACCCTCGTCGTTGAATCGAGTTCGGAAGTCTCCCTGCCGAGCGCTTCAGCCAACGTCGTGCCCGAGACGACGATCACATTTTCGCGTCAAGATTCCGAGTCCGGCTCAAGAGAGCCTCACCCCGGCGCGACGGGGAGGGAGGCGGCACCCGTCGATGCGACGATGGCCTTTCACCCGGGCCACGTTCCAGAACCTTCGGACGCAACGATGCAGCTTCAACGCGGATCGTCCGAGGGGGATGCAGCGTCGGTGGACATGTCAGCGGCAGACATTGACGCGACCGACTTCAGCTTGGACGACGGCACCACCCGGCGTTCCCCCCGCTACGTCCAAGACGCGACAGTCGGCTTTTTGTTTGCGGACGAAGTGGAATCGGCTCGGGAGAACGAGGCGGGGCGAGGCGAGCGGGCCGAAAGCGACCGCAGCAAGGAATTCGTGCCGGGTTACGAGCTATTGGGCGAGCTCGGCCGGGGCGGCATGGGCGTGGTGTATAAAGCCCGGCACAAACGCCTGAATCGGGTCGTCGCGCTGAAGATGGTGCTCTCAGGCGGGCATGCTTCGGCTGCGGAACTGGCTCGGTTCTTGACCGAAGCGGAAGCCGTCGCCGCGTTGCAGCATCCGAACATTGTCCAGATCCACGAGATTGGCCGGCACAACGGGTTGCCGTATTTCACGCTGGAATTCATGGACGGCGGCTCGCTGACCGACCGGGTGAAGGAGCATCCACTGCCGCCCCGTGAAGCCGCCCGGATCGTCGAGGCGATGGCCCGGGCGATGCATTTCGCCCACGAGCGTGGCATCATCCACCGCGACCTGAAACCGGACAATGTCTTGTTGACGGCCGACGGCACGCCGAAGATCACCGACTTCGGCCTGGCCAAGAAAATCGAAGGCGGCAGCGGGGTAACGCAGACGGGGGCCATCATGGGCACGCCGAGTTACATGGCCCCGGAGCAAGCCGACGGTCGAACGAAAAACGTTGGGCCAGCCGCGGACATCTATTCGCTGGGGGCCGTGCTGTATCGGCTGATC
>JANDJE010000008.1 GCA_024331095.1 Nitrospira sp.
TTTGATTGGCTTGGGCGGATTGGGAGGATATGAAATTTATCATGCCAGCGAAACGTTGTTGATTTCGATGTGGCGCGAAGAGCATCTCGCGGTCTTCGGCGTCGTTTCGCTGATGTCTTCGGGGTTGGTGACGCTCGGCATCGCCAGGAGCCGGTTTAAAGAATTGCTTTTCAAGACGCAGGCGTCTCAGCAGGCTCTGGTTGGGTCGGTGACCTTTATTGCCGTTGGTCTCTACCTGCTTCTCGTGGGAGCCGTCGGCGCCTGGCTTCGTCGCATAGACCGGCCCCTGGGGTATGAGCTCAGCGTGGTGGTGGTGCTGGGGGCGCTGGCGGCTCTGGTCGCGCTGGCCACGTCCAAGACGACCAGGAGCGAAATCAAACGGTTCTTGGCCAGAAACTTTTCTCGCTCAAAATATGACTATCGTGCCGAATGGCTTCGTGTCATACAGTCGTTTCAAGGAGCGACAACTCGTGAAGCGATTGTCGAGTGTCTTCATGATCTCCTGGTCAAAACCTTCTCCACAACAACGATCGCGGTGTGGACCTTGAGAGAGGCGGATCAACGGTATCATCTGGCGAGGCCGGTCGATCCAACGATGCCGACGATCGAATCGACCCATCCGGTCATTCAAAAATTGATGAGCCAGGATGATCCGACGATGTTTGAAGAACAGCCGGGCAATCGTCTTGAGGCAAGTGATCCGTTTATCAGATTGGAAGCCAAGCTGTGTTCGCCGATTTACGCCCAAGGCCGGCTGACTGCATTTGTGATGCTTGGAACACAGCCTCGCGGGGAGCGTTACGGGGTTGATGATTGCGATCTGCTAAGAGGAATTTGTCACCATGCCGGAGCGCTGTTTGCCCATGCCGACTTGGCGGAAGAGCGGCAGGCCATGGCGGAGATGGAAGCGCTGCATCGATTTTCCGTCTTCTGTCTTCACGATATCAAAAATCTTGCGGCGCGGTTGTCCCTTATTGCTCAGAACGCCGAGCATCATGGGCAGAATCCGGCTTTTCAAGCCTCTGCGTTGAAAGCAGTGCAGGATACCGCTAGGAAGATGACTGATCTCATCAGCAAACTCTCCCGTCAGGCTGTGCCGCCTTCTGCCAAGGAGCAGGAAGAGCGGTTTTCCCTCTCTGCTCTCATTGATGAGGTTGTGGTGCCGTTGCGATCGGATCATCGGATCGTTGTGCACGTGAAAGACCATGGCGATGTCCTTCTCAGCGGAGTACGGCACCAGCTTCAGCAAGTGTTGACCAATGTGGTGTTAAATGCCAAGCAGGCGATCGATGGCCATGGCGAAATAGAGATTTCTCTCACTCAGACAGAGAACTCCGTGCTCATCGCTGTTCGCGACACGGGGAGAGGAATACCGGCGTCGATGTTGGATCATCTCTTCCGTCCTTCTCAGTCGAGCAGGCCAGGAGGCTTGGGGATCGGGCTCTATCAATGTAAGAAGATCGTCGAGGCTCATGGAGGGAGTATTCGATTAGAAAGTCAAGAAGGAGAAGGCACACGAGTCTGGATCGAACTGCCGATCGGAGAGGGGAAAAACTCCCAGCCATCAGAATTGCTGGACCAGCATTCAGGGTTAGGATGAACTGGCTGTGAGAAGCAAGCGGAGTGCTTACTGTGAGAAGCTAAAATCCCAGCCCATCTCTTGGGGAAAAATGGGCTGGATTCACAGGAGGACAACCGGCCATTACGGGGCGATGCGAGGGTTCTGAGGCGGGGCAGGTGGGGTTGTGTCACTGCTGCTGCCACTGGTGTAGCTTTCAAGGTCTTGCAATGACGTCGCCATGATGAAATCGTCGAGATAGAAGGTCGAGTCCACGGCATTGACTGTGGTCAGCATGCGAAGGGCTCGATTTCCTTCACGTTGCCCCACAGGGAGCGTCCAATTGAATTGGGGTGTCATGCCCCCAATCCATTCCGCATGCTTCGTCCAGGCTTGGATGCTATTCTGTCTCACCCATAATTCGTAGACGCCTTGGGGATTGGACACGTCGATGTGGATGCGGATTTGATACCACTGTCCACGGACAAAGGGGATACAGCCTTGGTTCTGGTATAGCTTATCTCGGTCCCATTCAGGAACTGCTGAATAGCTGGCGAGCGGAGCGCGTAGCAGGAAAAACCATTCCCCGACCCCTCCTTGCCGATAATGTCCTTCTGTCCCGCAGCCGGTTTGAAAAGTCAGGAGCCACGCAAAATTTTCGGTCGTGCAGGGATACGGGCCGCGACAGGGGTAAATAAATTTCCCTGAATGAAACTCGCTTGTTGGAGTCGCATATATCCAAAACTGAAACCAGACATTCGCGGGAATGGTCTCAAGCGGATGACTCTCTGAGCCATAACTAATCCAATAATCCGTTTGCCTGTAGGGAAATCCTGGAGGTGGTGGTGGCGACATGCTGGGCAAGGATTCGAGTACCAGCACGCGGGAGTTTCGTGTCCCATCGAAGCGGGTATGGATATAGCCCGATCCGCGCCCATAATGGGAATTATTTGCCTTCACCCCACTCCACCCATGAGCCTGGAGCGTCACCTCCACGTTGGTGGTATTTCGACTTGCTTCATACTCAAAGCTATCAGAAAGCACGATCTCACCCTGTGCGGTTGGTGCCAGCCCACAGATGATCCAGATCGCGAGAGGGCCCATGATTGTGACGAGGGGCCCGGGCCCTGTCTTGGTATGTGATAGCATGGTTTTCTCCCGCGAATGAATTTTTAAAAAATACATTTTGGTCTGGTATCGGTGATGTCTGCTTGAAGCAGAAGAGGCTTCTTCCTTCAGATTTCTACAAAGAAAACTCCGGCAAGGAATGGACCATGGCTTGTGTGTCGGAGTGTAAACAAATGACAGCATGAATCGGTGAGCAATTGGTCTGATCCTCGCGCAAACTGGCTATCAGTTGGCGGAAGCTCTTCCTGAGTGAGAGCAAGTCCGGACAGAAACCGTAGGTGTGTGTAGGCGTCTGCCTACGCAAGACAAGGTTCATTAAACAGGGTGACGTCAGTGTTGGGGATCAGGCCAGCAATCCGGCTGACAAGAGAGAACGTTGCCCTGATTGTGGTGACTGGACGTGTGTATGTTGTGGTGGGGATCTAAACGAGAATGGTCACGTCTTCGCCTTTTTAGGCGGTAGGATCGCAAAAGGCGATTTGGCAAGATTTGTTGATTCTTCGCTCACAATTGAAGAGATTGGTTATCATAGTTGGCGTGGAGGCCTGATACGCAGCGGAGTGCACGAGCGTGGCCGACAGAGTGAGGATAGGATCCCATGTCGATAATCAATCAATCCGTTCTGCTGTTAGTCGATGATGATGAAACGATCCGCGACCAAATGAGGTGGGCCCTGGCGGTGGATTATGAGGTGCTGGAGGCTGCGGATCGACCGACGGCGCTGGCACATCTTCGACAGGCAAGACCGAAGCTGGTGCTGCTTGATCTGGGATTGCCTCCCGACGTGGACGGAGCCTCGGAGGGAATGGCGATTCTCCGCGCCGCCTTGCAAATGAATCCCGCCGTGAAGATCATCGTGATCACCGGAAACAGCGATCGGGCTCGGGCGATCGAAGCCGTTCAAAATGGTGCCTACGATTTTATCGAAAAGCCGGTTCAGCTTGAGATCTTGAAGGTCATATTGCAGCGAGCCTCGTATCTTGCGGATCTGGAGCAAGAGAACCGCGCGTTGCAGGAAGCAGCGGGAGACGACGAGTTCGAAGGTTTAATCGGACGCAGCTCCTTCATGCAGGAGCTGATTCAAACCATCAAACGTGTCGCGCCGTCTGATGCCCCGGTTTTGATTACAGGGGAGAGCGGGACAGGAAAGGAATTGGTCGCCCGAGCGATCCATCGCCGGAGCGCCAGGTCCGAGAAACCGTTTGTCGCGATCAATTGCGGGGCGATTCCGGACACACTACTGGAAAGCGAATTATTCGGTCATGAAAAAGGGGCCTTTACGGGGGCCGTTCAACAGCGAAAAGGACGGTTCGAGCATGCCCAAGGAGGAACACTCTTTCTCGATGAAATCGGAGACGTTCCTCTCCCACTTCAGGTCAAGCTGTTGCGCTTTCTTCAGGAGCGCCAGATTCAGCGATTGGGGGGGAAAGAGCTCATCCCAATCGATGCCAGGATCATCGCGGCCACTCATGTCGATCTACGTCAGGCGATCGAGGACGGGCGGTTTCGGGAAGATCTGTATTATCGGCTTTGCGTGGTCACCATTTCCATACCGTCGCTCAGTGCCAGAGCCGGGGACATTCCACTGCTTGCTCAGGCGTTCTTACGACGTATTGCTGTTGAACAGCGAAAACCGCTCGTTGGCTTCACGACCGAAGCGATAGAGGCTTTGCTCTCGCACCAGTGGCCCGGGAATGTGCGCGAGCTTGAGAATCGAATCAAACGCGCAGTCATCATGGCGGAGGGACGATATATCACGCCGTCCCATCTTGATTTGGGGCAGGAAGACAAAACCAAAGAGAACACCTTGACTCTCAGGCGGCTCCGCGAAAGTCAAGAAAGGGACCTGGTCCGCCTTGCCATGGAAAAGGCCAATGGCAATGTCTCTCGCGCCGCGGCAGAACTTGGCATCAGTCGGCCGACGCTCTATCAATTATTAGACCGGTATGGATTACGAAAGCCCAAGCAGGGTTGATAAGCAAGGAGACAGTGTTAAATCTGCTGACAAGCCAAATGCAACGTCACATCTTGCTAAAAAATAAAATCTATTTTTTGTTATTGCTCAAAATGATTGAGCGGGATGTAAAAAGTTTTAGCAGGGGAGATAAAGTGCCCAAGGATGATATTTAAATAACATAAGTAAAATCAAAGTCTTATGTTTCTATATTTAGCGGTATTCATTTTGCTTGACCATACAAAGAGGTGCCAATTCCCATAAATTTCCTTCAGTGACCTTTTGATGAAAAAAGCAGAGTGCTCTCATGAGGCCAAATCGAATACTTCCACTTCTCGTTGGTGCTGTAGCTCTGGGGATTGGGCTGAGCGGTGCCCAGGTCTATGCGCTCGATTTGAGTCCCTCCACATCCGGGGTGGTGCTCGGGAGTTCGCTGACACCGCCGACCAATTCATCGAACTGCGAGCCGGGCTGTGTGTATCGAGCCTTTGGGCTGCCCAATGATGGCTCGTTGTCCTTGTTGTATAAGGCGAATCAGGGTGCGACCGTAACAGAAGCTGGAACATTTGCAGCCAATTACAGCACGGTGTTTAATAGCGATGCCTCCGGCGGAACCATTCGTTTTACAGGAGGATCGTCAATTTCCTGTCCCTCCTGCTATCTGGCTGTCAAAGATGGCAACCATAGTCCCACCTATTATTTCTTTAACCTGTCGAGCTGGAGTGGAACAGAAACAATCAATCTCAGTGGGTTCTGGCCTGGTCCTGGAGCGATTTCCCATGTTTCGATTTGGGGAGCGCCAAGCGCCGGTGTGCCAGAACCATCTTCCTTGCTTTTACTCGGTGCCGGATTAGCGGGAGCGGGGATCTGGAGACGGAAATTTGTGAGGGAACAATAAAGGCTTGGTTTTCTATAGAAAATATAGAAAATTTGACGCTTTTCATAAAGGCCGGCCCTCTTGGAATAAGAGGACCGGCCTTTTGTTTGCTTAAGGTATCTTGAATGAAACGACGGACCTGCATGTATAAAACCCATCATGATGATGTCTATGCCAATTTAGACGGAATCTAATCCAGTGGAAGATCTTCACCTGTAAAAACAGGAGAATCTCTATAAGACGATGGGTCTTCTTTATGATGTTATCGTAGTCGGCGGCGGTCCGGCCGGTGCCTGCGCCGCCTGGAAGTTGGCTCAAGCGGGGATGACCGTCGCCGTTTTGGAAAAAGCCTCGCTGCCTCGATATAAGGTCTGCGGCGGCGGACTGGTCGGTCGGACGATGCGATCGTTGCCGATCGATGTTCACCACGTCGTGGAGCAAGAGTGCTACCGAGCCAGGCTCGATTTCGTATCCTCCGGCCTGTCTTTTGTCACGCAACGAACCGTTCCCGTTGTTTCCATGGTCATGAGGTCGGAGTTTGACCGGGCCCTCCTCTCTGCCGCTCAAGCGGCAGGAGCGGCTCTCTACGAGTCGTGCGTCGTCGAGAGCCTGTCACCGCATGACGATTCCGTGACGGTCCTGACCGCAAAGGGCCCGATGCGAGCCGGGTTCGTCGTCGCCGCCGATGGAGCGCTGAGTCCGGTCGCGCGATTCATGGGATGGGAGGACGGCCGCGTTCTCATTCCGGCGCTGGAGTACGAAGTGACTGTACCGTTCGACCGGTTGCGCCGCTTTGAAGGCACGGCGCGGTTCGATTTCGACGTTATCTCACGAGGATATGGGTGGGTCTTTCCCAAACGGCGGCATCTGTCGATCGGAATCCTGTCGATGGACAGGCGGCGGCATGGGCTTCATTCTGCGATCACTCGCTATGTGGACCTGCTTGGCTGCACCTCTCCTTTGTCGGTTGAGCGGCACGGTTTTGTCATTCCCGTTCGTCCGCGAAAAGGGCCCTTCGCCAAAAATCGCGTCCTCCTGGTCGGGGATGCCGCGGGGTTCGCCGATCCCATCACGGGGGAAGGAATCTCGTATGCCGTAAGGAGCGGTCTTCTGGCGGCCGAATCCCTGATCGGCGAACATTTGCAGGAGGAAACCGTCGAAGATGCCTACCGTCGCCTCGTTGCCCAAGCCATTCTCCCAGACCTCCGCGCAGGTCGCATTCTGGCCCGCTTTCTCTATGACTGTCCTCGTGTCAGGACATGGGTCTTCTCAAGACAGGGGCAGCGGCTCTGTGAAACGGTCACGGACGTGATGACGGGAACCAGGCAGTATCGTGATCTGGTGCGACCTGGATCGGTGTTTCGTTTTTTCACATCTCGTCGGCTGGGCCGATGGGTGGGCCGGTCTTCGCAGGCTCGACAAAATTGACGGATGAAGGCTCCGGCTTTTTCCGGCGACGTGCGGAAAAGCGGGGGGAAGGGGAGACATCGTCATTCCCCTGCAAGTCGATGCAAAGTTTTACTCCCGGAGGTGAACGACGTCCGCGGCGTGGATGTCGATCAATTCGGGTGGTGATGCCGTCGGCGCGGTGAAATGGGGACGGACTTGCAGCGCGCCGTCGGATGAAATGGACTCGGCCGTTCCGATGATTTCTTGCTCCCTCCCCAAAATCACGCGAACCTGTTTGCCGATCGTGCAACTGCGATTCAGGTAAGCCTGTCGCAGGCGACTCGGTCCATGCGTCGTCAATTCATGGATTCCATGCTCAAGCTCGTACAAAAGCCGAGCGAGGAGCCGGTTTCGATCGATGGTCCGGCGGGCGATTTCGAATAACGAAGTCGCCGTCTGTTGAAGGTCCTTGGGGAATGACTTCTGCGGCAAGTTGACATTGATGCCGATCCCAATGACGACGACGGAACCCTGAATCGGTGTGCGGAAACTTTCGCAAAGAATCCCGCCGACTTTCCGGTCTTGGCACAGAAGATCATTCGGCCACTTTACAGACAAGGGAATTGAAGCGGTGACTTGCACGGCTTCCGCCGCCGCCAATGCGCTCACGAGCGGCATCCAAGACAGCCATTCCGCGTCCCCGACGGTTCGCCCCTCGTCTTTGACGATCACCGAGCAATAGAGATTTGCGCCGGGCGGGGAGTGCCATTGACGGCTCAGGCGGCCTCTGCCGGCCGATTGACTCTCCGCCACCACGACGGTGCCATGCTTCGCGCCGGCTTGGGCAAGGGCCATCGCTTCGGAGTTCGTCGACGACACTTCGTGATGCACGTAGAGCCGTTGCCCGAACTGAACGGTCGCCAAGGTGCTGCGAATGTCGTCGAGCGTCAGCGGCGCAGAGGACGTCATGGTTTACGAAGAACGACGATTCCGTAACGGCTTAAGGATCAGACTGAACGGCGCTGCCGGAGCGGAGTGGGTCAAGGCGCCGATGGAGATACGATCCGCTCCCGCTGCGGCCATGGCGCGGACGTTTTTGAGGGTGACGCCGCCCGACACTTCCACGATCGCCCGTCCATTGATGAGACGCACCGCTCGACGGACAAGGGAGGGCGACATATTGTCCAACAGGATGATATCGGTCTTTCCGACAAGGGCCTGTCGGACCTGAGGAAGGGATTCCGCCTCGACGATGATCGGCTTTGCCGACGGTTCGGCGGCGGCAGCCAAGCGACAGGCGGCTCGGACGGCCTGCCGGGCGGGATGCAGGAGGGCGAGATGATTGTCTTTGATCAAGATGCCGTCCTGAAGCGACATCCGGTGGTTGACGCCGCCTCCCAGTCGAACGGCCCATTTTTGCAGCGCCCGCCACCCCGGGAGCG
The DNA here is from genome assembly GCA_024331095.1 of Nitrospira sp. Lineage (GTDB taxonomy): Bacteria > Nitrospirota > Nitrospiria > Nitrospirales > Nitrospiraceae > Nitrospira_D. Next base: position 8,349 of record JANDJE010000008.1, read on the forward strand.
TTTTCCTCGTGTCCATAATCCGCACCGGATAGCCTCGAACGGCCAGACAGAATTTTCTCGTCAAGGTCGCGATCCCGGACAGGTGTTGGAGAAAATTCAAAGCCACCCGTTCAGCTTGGAGAATAGACCGTCCGTCACCGGTTACGCGCAGAACGATTTCCCCCTTCTTGGCCGGTTCACCGTCCCGGCGTTCCACGGTTACCGCAAGCGAAGGATCGACGGCAAGGAAGGTTTGAACAGCGGCGGACAGCCCGGCCACAACGACCGGCTCTTGCGCAACAATGACGGCCCGAGCGGGAACCGCTTGGGGGAACAGGGCGCCTGTCGTCACGTCGCCCTGGCCGAGATCTTCTTCCAACCCGATCCGAACGGCGCGCCGAATTTCCACGGCAGGGAGTCTTGTCATCGATCAGCTCCCCAACATGGCCTGCAACTGTTCGTGGCTGCTGACGAGGAGAGCACGGTCGCGCGTCAAGGTCCGAAGCCGCTCCCGATGTTCCGTAATGACTTCGGGAGGAGCCTTGCTTGAAAAATCCGGATTGGCCAGTTTGGCGTCAAGCCGCGAGACCTCCTTGTCCGCCTCGGCGATTTGGTCGGTCAAGCGATCCAGCGCTTTCCCGAGATCGACGTCGTTCGAGACCACGAGGCCCACGGACAGACCTTCCGCCACCAGGCGCAACAGTTTTCCCGCCGGCCATTCGTTCGAAGGTATCACGGCGACCGACCCACGACTCATATGAGCCAAATGATGATGCAGGCCGCGAAGTCGATGGTGCAGATCCTGATCGACGTGGGCGACGAAAAAGGAAACCGGTTGCCCCGGCGGGTGATTCAACAGGACGCGACCGGTACGAACCAATCCGATCGTCTGTTCAAGAAGAGCGAACTCCTGTTCAACGCCCGGCGCGATTTTCGTGACATCCGCCGTCGGGTAGGATTGCACGGCGATACTGTCTCCTTCGTGGGGAATCGTTTGCCAAATTTCCTCCGTGATGAACGGCATGAAGGGATGCAGCAGCCGCATGGTGGTTTCAAGCGTGTCGGCGAGAGTTTGTCGCGTCGTCGGGCCGTTGGGATGGGAGGCATCTTGCAACGCAGGTTTGATGAGCTCCACGTACCAATCACAGTACTCGTGCCAGATGAATTGATACAGAACCGAGGCGGCGCGATCGAATCGATAGGCCTCCAATTCCGACGAGACGGTCTGAATCGTCCGATTAAGGCGGCTCACGATCCAGCGGTCCGGGAACGGGCGCTCGCTCAGAGGAGTGGCGGTCCGAGGTCCGTTGAGATACATCAACGCAAAACGGGCGGCGTTCCAGATTTTGTTGGCGAAGTTGCGATAGCCCTCGATCCGCTCTTCGGCCAACTTGACGTCCCGGCCAGGGGAGGCCATCGAGGCCAGGGTAAAGCGGAGAGCGTCCGCTCCATATTTGTCCATGACGTGGAGCGGATCGATCACGTTGCCCTTGGACTTGCTCATCTTTTGGCCTTCCGCGTCGCGAACCAGGGCATGGATGTACACGTCGCGAAACGGCACGTCGCCCATGAACTTGAGTCCCATCATGATCATGCGGGCGACCCAGAAAAACAGAATGTCAAGACCGGTCACCAAGGTTGAGGTGGGATAGTAGCGTTTCAGTTCCGGCGTCTGGTCCGGCCATCCCAGAGTCGAGAAGGGCCAGAGGGCGGAGGAAAACCAGGTGTCGAGCACGTCCGGGTCGCGCATGAACCGGGAGTCGCCGCATGTGGGGCATTGAGAAGGAGCCTGTTTGGCGACGATCGGTCTGGCGCCTTGCAGGATGGTGGTCGTCGCCTCCTGTGCGATAAGATAACGGTCATTGCACGAGCGACAGTACCAGGCTGGAATCTGGTGGCCCCACCAAATCTGGCGGGAGATGCACCAATCCTTGATGTTCCTCATCCAGCCGAGATAGTTGTTGACCCATCCTTCCGGAATAATGCGGATACGACCCTCTTCAACAACCTTGATGGCGGGATCGGCAAGCGGTTGAATCTTGACGAACCATTGGGGAGACAGATAGGGCTCTACGACGGTCTTGCAGCGATAACATTTGCCGACGGCCATCCGGTGGTCGTCTCGTTTCACTAAGAGACCATGATCGGTCAACAGTTGGACGATTGTGGTTCGCGCTTTCTGAACGGGCAGTGTCGCCAGGGCCGAGGCAACATCGGAATCAACGCCCGCTTTCATCATCAAAGCATGGTCCAGCAACGCCCGGTGGTCAAAAAGAGCAAGCCGCGGCAGCCCGTGCCGTTCGCCGGCCTCATAGTCATTGAAATCATGGGCCGGGGTGATCTTGACGGCGCCGGTTCCGAACTCAAGATCGACCAAAATGGAGTCTCCGACAATGGGAATCTCCCGCTCGGTCAGCGGCAAGCGGATCTTCTTGCCAATGAGATGGCGATAACGAGGATCGTCGGGATGGACGGCAACCGCCGTATCGCCAAGCATCGTTTCAGGCCTGGTGGTGGCCACGACCAGAGTGGTGGCAGGATCATCAGCCAGTGGATATTTGATGTGATAGAGGGTTCCCTTGACTTCTTCATGTTCAACTTCAATATCCGAGAGGGCGGTGAGACAACGTGGACACCAATTGATCAGTCGTTCGCCTCGGTAAATCAGCCCGTCCTCGTACAGCCGGACGAAAACCTCGATGACGGCTCTGGACAGTCCTTCGTCCATCGTAAATCGCAACCGGTCCCAGTCGCAGGATTCGCCGAGCTGCCGTTGTTGATTGATGATCGTGTTGCCCGACTCGGCTTTCCATTGCCAGACCCGTTCGATGAATCGATCTCGGCCGAGGGCTTCGCGCGAGAGTCCTTCCGCCAGCAGTCGTTTTTCCACGACGTTTTGCGTGGCAATGCCGGCGTGGTCGGTTCCCGGAAGCCAGAGGGTATTGCGCCCCTGCATCCGACGCCATCGGATCAGAATATCCTGGAGCGAATGGTTCAGCGCGTGGCCGACGTGGAGCGAACCGGTCACGTTCGGCGGCGGGATGACAATGCAGTAGGGCTCTCCGGGATGGTCGATCGACGGATGAAAGTATCGCTTCTCGATCCAAAACCGAGACCAGCGTGGTTCGACGGCCTTGGGATCGTATGTTTTACTTAATTGGGGCACGGTCATAGATTGGTATCCTTCCGACGGTTTTTGAAGCGGGGCGGCATCTTAGCATGGATCGATGCCGTCGGAAACGGAGCAGGCTGCTTGTGACCCTGTCCGGCCTATGCTATACAATCGCCGTCACCGAGAGTTCAATTCTTTTATCGCAGGGAGAGGGCATGGCACGAGGACGCGAGAAGGATCGAAAAACGAGAAAGAAACACCGAAAAAACGTGAAACGGCTGAAGGCGCTGGCCAAGACTCGCCGCGCGGCGGCAAAGCGAGGAAAGAAAGGATAGAAAAAGAGAGGCGTTTCAGTCGGGATCGGTCAGCCGCTTGAGTTCGGCCTTGATGTGCCGTTCGGCGAGTTCAGGAACCACCTGTTGGACCGATCGGTCGATCGTTTCTTGAGCGATCGACCGGACGATGGCATCGACCTGCGACATCACCCGCTGGGTTACCGTCGATTGCACTTCGTCTTTGATGGTCTGATCCATCGCCTCAATGCGCGCGCGAAGCAGTTCGGACGTCTGTTCGCGCAGAGCGATTTCGGCGCGGTCGGTGATCCATTGGTCGAGCTTCTCTTTGATCAAAAGACCGGCCGTGTCGGAAGCGGCTTGTCGGATAAGCGGTTCGCTCTGCGCCAGTTCTTTTCCCACCAGAGAGGGGAGTCCTTGTGAAATTACCGGTTGGATGAGCGGAGCCATCCGATCGGCCGACAACATCTCGCCAAGCCTTGTTCCCACTTCGCGTTCGATCATGGGCTGCATATGACGGGCGAGCGTTTCTTCGACCATGCGGGGCAGGATCTCGGCGAAACGACTCTCGATTTCTTTGACGGTGGATTGCAGAATTTGGTCGAAAAAGCCTTTTATCGCGTCTTGAGGACCGGCGGAAGACGACGCGATTGAAATGGAAGGCTGTGACGGTTCATGCTGAGTCACGACTTGTTCTCCTTGCCGATCGGAAGAAACGTTCAAAACGGGCGTTACCACATCGTTTGCCCGATCGGAATCGGTCGAGGCGGCCGTCGGCGGCCATGTTCGCCGCTTGAGACTCGCACCGTTCCGCGCAAGATGATGCCGCTCGAGCGTTGTCCTGATGGCACCGAGGAGTTCATCGGCTTGAACCGGTTTGTTCAGGCAAGCGGTCACGCCCAAGGATCGAAGATGTTCTTCATCGGGATGGTCGGCCGAATTGATCAGCGAAATCAGTCTGGTCTCCGACAAGTGTTCCAGCTTATGAATTTCTCGACAAAATCCCGAGAACGTCATGTGATCGAGATGATAGTCCGCGATGATGATCGCGGGATTGGTGCGTCTGGCGGCCTCCAACGCGGCCGGGCCGTCTTGAAATCCCAGGACTTCAAACCCCTCCGGCGCCGAAATCTGCTCGACCATCCGACGCACGGCGGGACTGCTGTCAACGATGAAAATGGGAGCCGACATGGGTGTTCTCAGGTTGTGTTCGAAGCTAACAGTGAGGGTAGGCTTTGTCAAGAAAACCGCGGTTTGGCTCGTGCGCGGACGTCACGCGCCGCGTTGAAGCGGCGACGGATTTTACGCGCGGACGGATGACGGAATGACACGAGACGATCTGTCCATACGAGTCGTCTTCTTCGACGCGGCCGGCACGCTGTTTCGCGTACGCGGGTCGGTCGCCGAGATTTATCTCCGATACGCCGTCCGGTTCGGTTTTCAGCAGAAAGCCGATTCTCTTATCTCGATCAAGGAAGCGTTCGGCCGGGCTTTTCACGAGGCCCCGCCGCCGGTCTTTGCGACGACGGAACCGGCTCAACTCAAGCAAAGCGAGCGGTTGTGGTGGTTCGACATCGTCCACAACGTGTTCTACCGCGTCGGCATGTTCGAACGGTTCGACGATTTTTTCGACCGTGTCTTTGAGGTCTTTGAAGATCCCGCCTCGTGGGAGCTCTTTCCGGAGACGCTACCGACGCTGGCGCGATTGAAGGAGCGGGGGCTGGAATTGGGAATCATCTCGAATTTTGACTCGCGCCTGTTTTCGGTCATGCGAGGACTGGGGATCGCCGATTTGTTCGATACGGTGACGATTTCCAGCCTGGCGCAGGCGGCGAAACCGGCCTCCAAGATTTTTCAACTGGCCCTGAACAAACATGCCGTTGATCCGGAAGAGGCGTTGCACGTGGGCGACAGTGTGCGGGACGACTTGGAGGGAGCCCGTCGATCCGGTCTGCACGCCCTTTTGTTGGATCGAGAAGGCATGCACAGGGATCATAGGGACGATGCCGTGCGAACCTTGGACGAAGTGATGGAGCGGCTCGGCCGGGATTATAAGAATCGGAAGTGAGAGAAACGGTTCTCGTGCTCGATCGATCGGAACGTCTTCATCCGTCGCCAAGAAACCGCGGCACCACGTCTTTCGCCCGCCCGCGCAACGAGACATCGGCGAGATCGGTCTGCGGCGTCTCGTCGGGATTGATTTCCCCCACGAACGCTCCCGCTTGCTTGGCGATGGCGGCGAAACCGGCCGCCGGATAGACCACGCCGGACGTTCCGATGATCAACAACACGTCGCAGGAACGAAGCACGTCATGGCAACGGGCCATGTCCGTTGGATCGAGCGATTCTCCGAACCAGACGATGTGAGGTCTTAGAAGACCGGCGCATCCGGCGCAGGAGGGGAGAATCTTGATCGGCACTGATCGGTCCTCCTCGACGCGCCCGCATTGAGTACAATGGACCATCCAGATATTGCCGTGAATCTCGGAGAGCTTGCGGGAGCCGGCCTCCCGATGCAACCCGTCCACGTTTTGCGTAATCAACCAAAACCGCTCGTGTCGTTTTTCCAGCTCGACCAGGGCGTAGTGAGCGTCATTCGGACGGATGGCGGCGATGAGTCCTCTCCGCCAGTTGTACCATTCCCAGACCAGGCGCGGGTCTCGCTCAAACGCTTCGGGTGTGGCCAGTTCCTCGGCGCGATAGGTTCGCCAGAGGCCGCCCGCTCCTCGAAAGGTGGGGACGCCGCTGTCGGCGGAAATGCCGGCTCCGGTCAAAACGACGATCGCTCGCGCCTCGATGAGCCGGCGCTTAAGGAGAGTGAGATCCGATGACGGTCTCCCGGTCATGATGCAGGCTGTGATGCAAGCTTATGGTGCGCGGGCACGATGCTGCGTCCCGCCGCGCTCCATGCTATAGTACCGTCACTTCCAGCGCAACAAACGGAGTCTCTTGATGAAACAGATCCTCGTCGTCGGTGCGGGGTCCGTCGGTGGATACTTCGGTGCCCGTCTGGCCCAACAGCATCCCCATGTCTCTTTCTTGCTGCGGCCCAAGACGCTCGCGGCGGTTGTCCAACGGGGCCTGACCGTTCGGAGTGCGACCGGGTCCTTCACCGTGCGGCCTCAAGCCTCCTCGGATGCCAGGAACCTTCCCGTTCCGGACCTGATCATCCTGGGAGTCAAGGCTTACGACCTTGACGAGGTGATGGATCAGATCGAGCCCGTCTTGACGGACAAGACGGTGATTCTGACTCTCCAGAACGGGATCGAAACGGAAAATCGCATACTGGATCGGTTTCAACGGGATTGCGTCGTCGGGGGAGTGGCCTATATCTATTCCAAAATCGCCGAACCGGGCGTGATTGAGCATTATAAGCGAGGCGCCGTGGCGATCGGCGAATTGATGGGACACGAGAGTCCTCGCCTGCTGGCGATTCGCGACCTCTTTGCCGCCGCCGGCATTCCCTGCCATCTTGCAAAGGATATCCGGCGAACGAAGTGGGAAAAGATGTGCTGGAACTGTGTCTTCAATCCCATCACGGTCTTGATCAACGACCGCGTCGCCCTGGCGTTGGATCATCCGGAGATGATGGGGGTTATCCGGCAAGTGGTCGGAGAGGTGGCGGCGGTCTCGGCGGCGTTAAAAGTGCCCTTGCCCCCGGACATGCCGGAACGGGTCGTGAAGGCGACGCAGGAAATTCGCGATATCCACACGTCCATGTATGATGATTGGGCGGCGGGACGCCGGACCGAAATCGACGCCTTAAACGGGTATATCGTCAAAAAGGGGCGCGAACTCGGCATTCCCACGCCGGTGAATGAAGCGCTCACGGCGATGATCAAGACTCTGACGGAGAAAGAACGGACCGGCCCAGGGCGAGTTCGCATCGAAGGCGCGGTCGTGCAACCGGTATCGTTCGATCACACGGCCATTGCGGCCCTGCCGGCCGAGCATCACGTGGATGTTTCGACCGCTATGCCCGGCGCAACGGGGCGAGGCGTTCGGCTGAGAGGCTTGCTCGACGTTCCGGCGCTGGCCGTTGACGCGGATCATGTCACCGTTCACTCGGCGGATGGAACCTATTCGGCCTGTCTGACGTTGCGGCAGGCTATAGACTACGGCATTCTCGTGTATGAACTGGAAGGAGCGCCGTTGCCCGCGTCGAAAGGCGGACCGTTTCGCCTGATCACTCCCGGCTTGGGCGATCTCTGCGCCAACGTGAAGGGGGTGGGGCGGATTGAAATCACCAAGGGGCCGGGCCGCGACACGAGGCAAACGACTTGTCCCCCGGAGATTCAGACCGGAGACCGAACATGACGGGGGCTCCCACCTACGCGACGTGTAAGCTCTGACTTTGTCAAGGTTGTCGATGGCCGACCGGATAGAGCGGATCGTGGCCCTCGGCGCGAGCAATTTGACGAGGGGCTTCCACACGATCGTCGCCTCGGCTCGGTCGGTCTGGGGGCCGGAAGTCGAAGTCTTCGCGGCACTCGGTCACGGACGATCATACGGAGCCCCGAGCCGGTTTCTCATTCGCACCTTGCCCGGTATTCTCAAGTCCGGTCTGTGGCACGAATTGGAACGACAACCCAGGAAGATCACCAGAGGGCTGGTCACCGACGTCGGCAACGATATTCTGTACGGGTTTCCCGTCGAACGCATAGTGGGATGGGTCGAAGAAGTCCTGGTTCGCCTCGGTCGCACCACACAGGATATCGTGCTGACCGGGCTCCCGCTCGCCTCAATCCGCCGCCTGACGACTCTCAAGTTTCTGGCCTTTCGCACGGTCTTGGTGCCGTCTTGTCGGCTCTCGCTGGCGCAAGTTCTCGATCGGGCGGAGCAAGTCAACGGAGGAATGGCCTTGTTGGCTGCGAAGTATGGCGTGGAGTTTTTCCCGTTGAACCCGGCCTGGTATGGATTCGACCCCATCCACATTCGACCATGGCTCTGGCGTTCGGCCTGGCGGCAAATTCTGGGGGTTACGCTGGACGCGCAAGGGGATCGAGGATCGATGCTCGAGGCCGCGAGGCTTTATTTCATGCGGCCTGAGCACCGCTGGTTATTCGGCAGAGAGCAGGTCACGCGGCAATCGGGCGTCGTGCTCCGCTCTGGGGGACGGGTATGGTTGTACTAGGCGCTCAACTCAACAGACTAAAAAATCATCTCGTTCGGCAACAGTAGCGGCGATGAAGCCTGAAGAACGGTGCCGACCGGCCGTGGCGAACGGACAGCGCATGACCTGCTTGCTATTTGGAGAGGTAAAAGGGTAAGAATCCTCACATGAGCGGAGAGGAACAGACAGCGGAACCCCGTACCATCTCCATCCCGCTCCTTGCACGGGCGATTACCGGCTTCATCATCGGCGCGATCGCCGGCGCCATCCAAGTGTGGTTCTTCGATTACAGCCTTGCTTATTTATGGGCCGCCATGGCCGCCGGTGTGATCTATATGGCCGCCCGTGTCTTGTTGACGGATTGGCTGAACCTGGCCGGTGGAAAGATTCTCTTGGGCACGGTGGCCGGGGTGCTCGCCGCAATGGTGTGGTGGGCCATTGCCGATCGGGCGGATGATGTATTTATACGGGCCGTGGTGGCGGGAGCATGTTTCGGCGCGGCCTATGCCTGGTCCGATCATCGCAAGAGCTGAATGGCCCGCCACCGCTCCGATTGATAGCGCCACCACAACAACGCCATCCGGACCGACCAATCCGCAATCATCGCCATCCAGACGTAGACGACCCCGAGTTTCAGCCAGATTCCGAAAATAAAGGCCAGAGGGACCCGCACTCCCCACATGCCGACGGTCGTGGCCCACAGGATGAAACGGGTATCGCCGGCCCCGCGGAGAGAACCGGCCAAGACCATCGTCAGGGCCAGGGGAATCTGCAAAACAGCCACAATCCGCAGAAACTGCGTGCCCAACTCCACCACGGCTTCATCCTGTGTGAATGCCCGCATTAGCACGTAGGGAAACAAGAAAAACACGGCCCCCATCGCCGCCATCCCGGCGGCGGCCAGGCGATTGGCCTCCCAGTTTTCCAGCTTGGCGCGGACGTACTTGCCTGCTCCGATGCTGTGCCCCACCATGGTGGCGGCCGCGATGGCGAAGCCGTAGCCGGGCAGAAACGAGAACGACTCGATGGACAGTCCGACCTGATGAGCGGCGTACGAGACTGTGCCGTATAGGATGACGATCTTCGTGTAAAACATCACCCCGGCTTGCTGCAAGACACGCTCGCCCGAGACGGGGGCGCCGATCCGCCAAGCGGATTGGACTAGGTCGAGCCGGACGGCGTCGGATTGTTCGAACAACGTTCGGCAGCGCCAGAACAAATAAGCGACTCCGGTCGATTCCGCCAGGCCGACCGCCCAGGCCGCGCCTTCGAGACCCCAGGCCGGCGCGCCCCATTTGCCGTAAATCAAGGGATAGGCGAGGAGGATATGCAGCAGATTGACGCCGATGAGGGCGTACATCGGCGTTTTGGTGTCGCCCGTCCCTTGGAGGATGGATGAGAGGACCTGGAGCAGGATTGTGAAGGGGGCGACAAGAAAAATGATGGTCGAATAGGGGACGGCCTGAGCGATGACGTCGGGCTGCGCGCCCAAGGCGGCCATGGCCGACTGATTGACGCTCACTCCGATCAAGGCCAGTAAGACGGACGCGATGATCGAGCAGCAGACGAGATGGACGGCCGCTTCACCGGCGTCTTTGAGACGCCTGGCCCCCCAAAGTTGCGCCACCAGCACGTTGGCGCCGACCGACAGGCCGGACAACAGGGTGGTGGCGATAAAAAGAAGGAGTTGCCCCAAGCCGACGGCGGCGATCGATTCCGCGCCGAGCCCTCCGACCAAGAAGACGGCGACGATTCCCTCCGCCCGTTGCAACAACGTGCTGACCGTCACGGGTAGCGCGAGAGAGAGTACGGATCGTCTGATACGTTGCCTGGCGGCCATGGGGATGTATCCTAACAGAAGATCGGAAGGACGGAACTAGACAAATCCATTTCCGGTTCGCTAGGGTTACGCTCGATGATGCATTCGGAAGACGGTTTCTCTTCGGCGATCCTTCCTCGACTGTCGAAATCAAAGTATTTGGCCGGACTTCAATGCCACAAACGGTTGTATCTGGAGGTGCATCATCCGGAGCGTGCCACTTCGCCCGATCCCGCGACACAAGCGGTCTTGGACATGGGAACCGAGATCGGGATTCACGCGCGGGGCCTTTTCCCCGGAGGAGTGTTGATCGACGAAAGCCATCGCCAACGAGACGAAGCCTTGGCCCACACGGCGTCCGTGATGGCCGATCCGTCCGTCACCGCCGTTTTTGAAGGCGCGTTTCAGCATGACGGCGTGTTCGTGCGCGCGGACATTCTGGAACGAGACGCGGGTCCTGACGGGACTCCCCCTTCATGGCGGTTGATCGAAGTCAAATCGTCCTCCCGCGTCAAAGACGTTCATCTCGACGACCTGGCGATCCAAAGCGCCGTGTTGGAAGGCGCCGGTCTGATCCTCTCGGCCGTCTGTCTTATGCACATCGATACCGACTATGTGTATGAAGGTGGCTCCGTCGATTGGCGGCGCTTGTTCATGATAGAAGACGTGACGACGGCCGTGGCGAATCGGCGGATCGAGGTGCCGGAGCGGATTGCCGCGATGAAAGCCCTGTTACTCGCTCCCGTCCCCCCCGCGGTCGAGCCGGGCCGCCAGTGCCACAGCCCCTATGAATGTCCCTTTTGGAACCATTGCACCCAAAACAAGCCCGACCGCTGGATCTATTATTTACCGGGTTCCAAAGACGTCGCCGAACGTTTGGTCGGGCGGGGGATCTCGATCATCGACGACATTCCGGCGGACGTGCCTCTTTCGCCCTCTCAACGCCGAGTCAAGGAAAACGTCGAGTGGATTTCTCCCGGTCTGAGAGCCGCCTTGCGATCGATCCGCTATCCGGTTCATCACGTGGATTTCGAGACGGTCATGTTGGCGGTGCCCCGGTTCCCCTCCACAAGACCCTATCAGTCGATTCCCGTGCAATGGTCGAACCATATTGAAGAAGAACCGGGCTGCCTGATTCATCAGGAATTTCTTCACGTCGAGCCGACCGAGCCGCGCAAACGGTGGGCGGAGGCGTTGATCGAATCATTGGGCCGGGAAGGGAGCATCTGCGTGTACTCTTCCTACGAAGAGGCCATGATGCGGCAACTGGTCGAGGCGTTTCCGGAGTTCCGTTCGGCGTTTCAGCCTATTTTGAAGCGCCTCTGGGACCTGCACGAGGTCATCAAGCAGCACTATTACCACCCTCGGTTCAATGGGTCCTACTCCATCAAATCGGTCTTGCCGGCGGTGGTGCCTTCTTTGGGATACGGTGATTTGGCCATTCAATCGGGGGGACAAGCCGCCGCCGAGTATTACCGCATGGTCTTCGTTGAGACCGATTGGATTGAACAGGCCGCCATCCGATCGGCATTGCTTGAATACTGTGCAAGAGACACGTTGGCATTAGTAGAGTTGCGGCGAACGCTTCAAAAAAAGATTGAAGAAGCGAACGGATCGTCACTTGGCTGATCGGCGAGGGAAGTGGGATGAAGAAGGGACCTGCCGCCTAGCGAGTGTGTCTCGCCGTCATGAGGGGGACACGGCCGGTCAGTGAGGGGATGTGGCGGAGAGGGTGGGATTCGAACCCACGGTCGAGTTACCCCGACAGCAGTTTTCGAGACTGCCCGATTCGGCCACTCTCGCACCTCTCCGAGGGAAGGGAACCGGCCCGCGTGTGACTTGTGAACCGGTGAGGCGGACGACTCGACGAATTCTGCAGGAGCTTACCGTGCCAGACGGCGTTTTGCAATGGGAAGGTCTTCCCGGCTTCGGCGATCGCCCCCTTCGATTTCACCGCGTCAGGTTGGGTGGCGACGATGCCCCACGTTCTTTGGACGGAATCGCCCGCGCCGAAATCCACGTGTGGGGATTCGTTTTGGATCTCGGCGAGGAAGAGATCGCTCTCGCAAGATCCGCGTTATCGGACGAAGAACGGGCACGGGCCGATCGGTTCGTGTCGGATCTCCATCGCCGATGGTTTATCGCCGCCCATGCCGGTTTACGGAAACTCCTGAACCGGTATTGCCCTCGTCATGCCGATCTCAAGATCGAGAGGGCGGCCGCCGGCAAGCCGTATTTGCGGGACATTCCCTCGCTCCGTTTCAGCTTGACCCATTCCTACGGAAGAGCTCTCGTCGCTATCGCCCGGGATCGCGACGTCGGGGTCGATCTCGAAAAGATTCGACCGGAGGTGGATGTGCTGAGCCTCGCTCGGCGGTTTTTATCAAAACACGATCAGGATTTTATCGAGGGGAGGGAACCGACCGGCATGCACGAGCGATTTCTGATGACGTGGGTAGCCCGGGAAGCCGTAGCAAAAGTGGACGGCACCGGCATGAGGTTCCCATTGTATCGTGACCATCTTGTCTTGATGGAGGATGGGACTGCGCAATGGATGATGCAAAACGATGGAACAGCACGAGAGCCGGAGACGGTCAGATCCGTTCGGTTCCTGAGTCTTGAACCCGGTTGGGTCGGGGCCGTATCGGCTGAAGGGACCGATTGGATCGTGATCTATTGTGACGATACCCACGACGGCGTCAGGCGGGGAACGTGAATGCTTCCACTTCAGTCTTCTCGATCCCCAGCCGGATCAGATGGGGAATGTCCAATGTCTTTTCAACGTGCTGAAGCATGTCGCGTCGAGTCTTCAAACTCGGATGGGGCGGAGTGAACAATTTGCAGCAGTCCTGGTCCGGCTCGATGGAAATCTCGTAGGTGCCTAACTTCCTTGCCTCATCGGTGATTTCGATTTTATCCATCCCGATCAACGGCCGAAGGATCGGCAACGTCGCGGCCTCTCCGATCACCGAGAGGTTTTCCGGCGTCTGCGACGCGACTTGGCCGAGGCTGTCGCCGGTCACCATTCCCCAGCACCGTTCCCTCTCGGCGATGCGCTCGGCGATGCGCAGCATCATGCGGCGATAGAGCACGACACGGAACGGCGCCGGCGTATTCAGCACGATGTCTCTCTGGATTTCTCCGAAGGGAACGACGTAAAGACGCGATGTGTATTGATACGAGGTCAGCAGTTTCACGAGATCGCGGGCCTTTTCCTCCGAAGCGCGGCTCACCAGCGGCCGGCCTGAAAAGTGAACGAAGACGGCGCGGCAGCCGCGTTTGATCATGCGGTAGGCGGCGACCGGCGAATCGATCCCTCCAGACAACAGACAGACCACTTTGCCGCTGACTCCGACCGGCATGCCGCCCGGCCCGTCGATTTTCTCGGTCGAGATGTACGCTTCTTTGGAAAGCAGTTCAATATAGATCGTTTGATCGGGATGTTTCAGGCTCACGGATTTGCCCAGCGCCCGACAGACTGCGGCGCCGACGGCCCGCTCCACGTCCATGGACGTGACGGACAATCGTTTGTCCGCCCGCTTGGCCGTCACGCGAAACGTGGAGAACGGCCGCGATCGGATCTCCTCGATGACGGCTTCGCTGAGTTTGTCGAGACGAGGCTCGGCCAGGTCGAGCGGGACCGCGCGAGCCATGAAAAAATTCGCCACTCCGCACACGCGCGCCAACCGATCCCGTATCGCGTCGACTTTTGCGCCGGGTTGAAACGACACGCGAATACGACGATGGAGCTGCTCGACTCGTATCTCTCCAAGGTCTTTGAGGGCCAGATGAACGTTCCGGACCAGCCGCCGCTCGAAGAAGTCGCGATTGCGACCCTTGAGGGCCAACTCGTGGTAGTGGGCAATCGCGCAGTGCATGGTCAAACCGTGTTCAGATCCAGCGGGGGACGTTCGGTACAGGACCGTAGCGTGCCTCAACGATTTTCCGAGGCTTCTAAAAATCGTTCGGCGTCGATGGCGGCCATGCAGCCGGAACCGGCGGCCGTGACGGCTTGCCGATACTTGCTGTCTTGCACGTCGCCGGCGGCGAAGACGCCCGGGACGCTGGTGGCCGTTCCATCGTGGGTCAGGATATAACCTTTTTCGTCCATCTCAAGTTGGCCGGCGAACAGAGCGGTGTTGGGCCGATGTCCGATGGCGACGAAGACTCCGGCGCAGGCGATTTCCGAGACGGAGCCGGTGACGACGTTTCTCAGCCGGACGCCCGCCACGGTTTCCTGACCCACAATGTCTTCGACCACTGAATTCCAGAGAAAGCGGATCTTTTCGTTCTTCATCGCCCGATCCTGCATGATCTTCGACGCGCGCAGCTTATCCCGGCGGTGGACGATGGAAACGGCGGTCGCGAACTTCGTCAGAAAGACCGCCTCTTCCATGGCGCTGTCTCCCCCTCCGACGACGATCAGGTCCTTGCCGCGGAAAAAGAATCCGTCGCAGGTCGCGCAAGTGGACACGCCTCGGCCGGTCAGGCGTTTCTCGTTCGGCAATCCAAGCTGGATCGGAGAGGCGCCGGTCGCGATGATCACGGTCGAGGCCCGCACCGTCCGTTCCCCGTCAACGGTGATCTCGAAAGGACGCCGGCGAAGGTTTACGGCGGACACATCGCCGGTCATGAATTCCGTGCCGAACCGCTCGGCCTGTCGCCGCATGTCTTTCATGAGCTCCGGTCCCATGACGCCTTGGGCGAAACCCGGGTAGTTCTCCACTTCGGTGGTGGTCGTCAGTTGACCGCCCGATTGCCAGCCTTCGATCACCAATGGAGAAAGGTCGGCGCGGGCCGTATAGATGGCGGCCGTGAGCCCGGCCGGTCCGGAACCGATGATGACGACGTGACGCATGGCGGCACTCTACCATAAGAGGGATCGATTACGCAGCCGTCCGAAAACGTTGGAAGAGCGTCTTCACCCGGCGAAACAGAGCGTGTTTGCTCATCGTTCCATCAAGCACGAAATCGGCCAGGCGACGTTTTTTCGCGAGGGGCATTTGGCTCTTGATGCGTCGAATGGCGTCGGCCCGCGAGAGGCCGTCCCTGTTCTGAAGGCGGGCGATTTGGATGTCGCGATCGGCGCTGACGACGATGATATGATCGACCGTTCTCTCAATCCCCGCTTCGAACAGAAGCGGAACGTCGTACACCACCACGGCGCGAGGGTCCCGCGCAAAGGCCGACCGAACCAGTCGTCGCTGTGCGCGGGAAACGCGCGGATGAACGATTCGTTCAAGCCGTCTGAGTTGTTCGGGATCGCGAAACACGATGCCGCCCAGCACGCGGCGATTGATGGTGCGATCGGGATTCAGCACGGTTTTCCCGAAGGATTTGACGATCTCGCGCCAGGCCGGTTTGCCGGGTTCGACGACCGAGCGGGCCAGCGCATCGGCGTCGATAACGACCGCCCCACATCGTTTGAACATCGACGCCACCGTGCTCTTACCGGTCGCGACGCCTCCGGTCAATCCGACAAGCACCATGTCCGTGAGCATACACAAAGTTTCGTTTCACGGTCGAGATCGCCCGCTCAAACGTTGGCGGACCGTCGAACCATGGACGATGAACGTTCCACCGGAGCCCAACGCAGTTGACTTGCCGGCGTCCCGGTCGATAAAAGGTGGCGTATGGCACACGTTGTCTTGGTCGCGGTACTGGGGGTGGCCGTCGTTGTCGGCGCCCTTGCACGAGCCGATGCCTCCGACGGCTCTTTGCCGAAAACGATCGTAGTCGCCTTGGACGGCACCGGCGACTTCGCCTCCCTTCAAGAAGCAGTCGATCAAGCCAAGAAGGGAGACACCGTCTTCGTAAAGCCCGGCGTGTATGCTCAAGACGTCACGATTCACAGCAAGGAAGGCATCAGGGTGGTCGGTGCCGGGGCCGATCAAGTGACGTTGCTCGGACACGGCGAGCACGTCGGAGTTTTGCACGTCGGGAAGTGGCCCTACGGCGCCAGCGACATTGAAATTACCGGTCTGACCATTCACGATCACGGGGGTCACGCGGTCGGGATTTTTAACGCCAGAGGCGTTACTCTCCGCGCTCTTCACGTCAAAGGATTGTTGTTCAGTCAGCAGGTGAAGGGGATGCGCATCGAAAACTGCGTGATCGGAGAAAGTGAAACCACCGGCGTGCAATTGGCCGATTCTCAAGCGGTGCTCGTCGGAAACGTGATCCATGACAACGATCACGGCGTGAACGTGGTCGGCAAATCCACGGTCAGAATCGAGCGGAACGTCATCTTGCGCAACCTGTTCGAGGCGATCGTGGTGGATGACGGCGCGACGGCGACTCTTGTCGGAAATACGTTGGTGAAGAACGGGGGCGGCGCGGCGTTTTGGGGTTCTTCTCAAAACGACGTGTCCGGCAACATCGTCGCCTTCAATAAAACAGGCTTTCTCGTCCATCCGGCCAGTCGAACGACGATGTCGTTCAACGCGCTGTTTAATCGGGAAAAAAATTATATGAAAGCCGGCTCTCCCAGCGAGCCCGCTCCGGACTTGCAACCCGAATCCGACATCATCGCCGATCCGAGGTTCGCGGACGCCGACCACGACGACTATCGACTGCTTCCCGATACGACTCTTCTCGACCAGGGAGGCTTTTCCTATCTTGGAGCTTTGCCTCCCGTCTCATCCTCGGTCTCGCAGCGGCAATAATCGACCGACGCAACGCAATGGATTTTGCTCCCCCCGTCGATGGTCATGTGCTATGTTTTTCACGGGTGCGCTCGGTTCCGCGCCGAATGGGAGGCTTAAGTATCCGTTCGGCAAGCCGATAAGGAATCAACCAGGAGGTTTCCCTTGGCAAGTTTTCGCAGCGATCTCGAAAAGTGCCCCGGCGCGGATCTGCCTCCCTTGAATGAAATTGAATCCGGCAAGTTGGTGGGAGCCGTCATCCCCATGTCCAAACAGGCTCAAATTCAGATGCGCGACAGCATCGAAGTCATCGACTACTTGCTGAATCGAGAACGGGTCATCTGGAGTTAGCCGGCCACGGTACAGAGTCCTTCATCCTCTTGAGGCCGTCTCCTCACGTTCGACGCATTCTAATGAGTGAGCGACGCCGTTCTTTCAGGACATTCCTCTTGACTGCCGTCAAAAATTGCCGACAATGACGCTCGATCGGAGAGTGATGCGTCGCGCCCTCTCTCCGCACGTCATCGAGGCGGTTTCATGTCGAAAGTCGGCCGATGGTTCATAAGCCGACCGTAGACCAGGGCGACCGGACGCCGAACGAAGGCAGCCTTGTCATGAAACAGCCGTGCGGTCTCTCGTTGAGAAGAGTTTCTTATGGCCGGAGCCTCTGAACGTCCTCGATCTTCCGCCCTCCCGCAACCGATCGAATGCCTGCGCCTGGAAGAAGACGCCCGCCGCAAGGTCCATTGGAAACGTTGGGGGCCTTACCTGAGCGAGCGGGCCTGGGGAACCGTGCGGGAGGACTACAGTCCGGACGGCACCGCCTGGGAATCGTTTCCGCATGACCAAGCCCGATCCAGAGCCTATCGCTGGAATGAAGACGGGCTGGCGGGGATTTCGGACCGCCATCAATATATTTGCTTGGCCATAGCTTTGTGGAACGGACGCGATCCCATTCTCAAAGAGCGATTGTTCGGCTTGACCGGCAACGAAGGCAATCACGGCGAGGACGTCAAAGAATATTATTTCTACTTGGATTCCACGCCGACTCACTCGTACATGAAATATCTGTATCGATACCCGCAGGCGGAGTTTCCATACCGGCAATTGGTCGAAGAAAACAGACGGAGAACCAAGCACGATCCGGAATATGAACTGATCGATACCGGGATTTTCGATGAGAGTCGATATTTCGACGTCTCCGTCGAGTATGCCAAGGCCTCGCCGGAGGACTTGCTCGTTCGTATCCGAGTGACGAATCAAGGGCCTGAAGCGGCCACGCTCACGGTTTTGCCGACCCTGTGGTTTCGAAATACCTGGTCTTGGGGATTGGATCTGCGCAGGCCGAGAATGCGCGAGGGCAAAGGGATTCAGAATGCTCGTCTGATTACGTTGGACCATGATTACTACGGCCGGAGGCTGCTCTATTGCGAAGAAGCGCCGCTTCTGCTGTTCACGGAGAACGAGACGAATACTCGCCGATTGTACGGCGATCCGGATGGAGCTCGTTACGTCAAAGACAGTTTTCACGATTACGTCATTCACGGCGACAAGGAGGCGGTGAACCCGGCCAAAGTAGGATCGAAGGCCGCCGCTCACTATGAATGCTCGCTCGATTCCGGTTCCTCGAAGACGATTCATCTCCGTTTTACCAACGAAGAAAATCCGGAAGCGCTGGCGCGGGAAGTCGTCGATGACCTGTTTTCACAACGGATCAAAGAGGCGGACGAGTTCTATCGCGAACTGGCGCCGGCCCATCTGTCCGAGGACGCCAAGCTGGTGCAGAGACAGGCTTTCGCCGGCCTCTTATGGACCAAACAGTTTTATCACTACGACCTTACCCGCTGGCTCAAAGGCGATCCCGGCATGCCGGAGCCGCCGCGCGAGCGGTCGAAAGGGCGCAACGCCGATTGGACCCACCTCTACAACGCCGACGTGATTTCCATGCCGGACAAGTGGGAGTATCCCTGGTACGCGGCCTGGGACCTCGCCTTTCACTGCATTCCATTTGCGCTGATCGATTCGACCTTCGCCAAGGAACAGCTCATCCTGATGCTTCGTGAATGGTACATGCATCCGAACGGGCAAATTCCCGCCTATGAGTGGGCGTTGGGCGACGTCAACCCGCCGGTCCATGCGTGGGCGGCCTGGCGCGTGTACAAGATCGAAAAAAAGCGAAAAGGGGTCGGCGATCGGCTTTTTCTTGAACGCGTGTTTCACAAACTCCTGCTGAATTTCACGTGGTGGGTGAATCGGAAGGACGCGGACGGCAAGAACATTTTCCAAGGCGGATTTTTGGGACTCGACAATATCGGGGTGTTTGACCGCAGCAAGCCATTGCCGACCGGCGGGCGGCTCGAACAGGCCGACGCGACAAGCTGGATGGCCATGTATTGTCTCAACATGCTCTCCATTGCGCTGGAGCTGGCCCGCGAGAATCGGGCCTATGAAGATGTTGCGAGCAAGTTTTTCGAACACTTCGTCTACATTTGCCGGGCGATGAACAACATCGGCGGCGAGAAGATCGAACTCTGGGACAAGGAAGATGGGTTTTTCTACGATGTCTTGCACCTGCCCGATGGACGGACCCTGCCGTTGAAGATCCGGTCGCTGGTGGGACTCATCCCGCTCTGCGCCGTTGAGACCTTGGACTCCGAATTGATCGATCGTCTGCCTCGATTCAAGCACCGCATGCAATGGTTCATCGAGAATCGACCGGATTTCAGCTCCCACGTGGAAACCCAGTCGCAGAATGGAGAAGTCCGGCGGTTCTTGTCGCTGGTCAACCGCACCAGACTCAAATCCGTATTGCGCTACATGCTTGATGAGCGGGAATTCCTCTCGCCATATGGCATCCGTGCGCTTTCCCGTTACCATCTCGACCATCCCTACACGTTCTCGGCGATGGGAACGGAGTATCGGGTCGCCTATGAGCCGGCCGAATCGACCACGGGGCTCTTCGGAGGCAACTCCAATTGGCGCGGTCCCATCTGGTTTCCGGTCAATTTTCTCCTGATCGAATCGTTGCAGAAGTTTCATTATTTTCTGGGCGACGAGTACAAGGTCGAATATCCGACCGGTTCCGGTCGCATGACGACGTTGAATCAGGTGGCGGCGGAACTGTCCCGCCGATTGGTTCATATTTTTCTGCGGGGGCCGGACGGTCGGCGGCCCGTCTTCGGCGGTGCCAAAAAATTTCAAGAAGACCCGCTGTGGCGTGATACGATCCTGTTTTATGAATACTTTCACGGAGAAAATGGAGCCGGGATCGGCGCCAGTCACCAAACCGGCTGGACATCGTTGGTCGCCAAACTGATTCAGCAGAGCGGGGAGTGAGGGGTGAACACAAACCGGAAACAGCGGGGTGTGATGATCGATGCCGCCGCGTGCCAAGATCTTGATCGCGCCCTTCGCCTCGAATGGCTTGAGACCAACGGCCGTGGCGGGTTCGCCTCCGGTACGGTGGCCGGTGCCAACACTAGGCGATACCATGCCCTGCTGTTGATCGCCCGCCGACCTCCTCTAGAGCGATTTGTCCTGGTCAATCACCTCGAAGAATGGATCGATCTCGACGGCCATCAGGTACCCCTGTCGACCAATCTCTACCCGGGAGCCGTTCATCCGACCGGCTATGCTTCCTGTACAGGGTTCTCTTCCGATCCCTGGCCGACCTGGACCTATCAGTGTGGCTCGATCTCCATTCAACGGGAGATTCTGTGTGTTCACGAGCGCGATCTGGCGGTCGTGAGATGGTCCTTGCTTGCCGGAGCACAACAGTCCGCCGTGCTTCGCATTAGACCGATGGTGAGCGGCCGAGACTATCATCACACCCATCACGAGAATCCCGTGTTGTTCACTACCGTCTCTGAGGGAAACGGGTGGGTCTCGTGGCAGCCGTATCTCAGTGTTCCGGCTGTTCGAGTCTTTTATGAAGGGACGTATCGGCACAATCCCGACTGGTTCCGGCGCGTTCAATTTCCGGTTGAGCGTGAACGGGGACTCGACTGCGAAGAAGACTGGTGGTCTCCTGGAGAATTTGAGTTCACTATCACGCCGGAACGGCCCCGGACTTTGATCCTGACCACCGAACAGACCGATTCGCTTGATCCCACGTCGCTGCTCCAACAGGAACGGGAGAGACGTGCCGCTCTCATGAACCGAGCTTCCCGATTCGCTCCATTGGCGTCCCAATTATGGCGTGCTTCGGACAGCTTTATTGTAAAGAGAGCAGCAGGCCACACAGTGCTCGCGGGCTATCCTTGGTTTACCGATTGGGGGCGCGACACCTTCATCTCGCTGGCCGGACTCTGTCTCGTTACCGGCCGCCACGATCAGGCCCGGCAGATTATCGAATCCTATGCAACCCATGTGTCGGAAGGACTGATTCCCAATCGATTTCCCGACTCCGGTGAAACGCCGGAATACAACAGCATCGACGCGTCGCTCTGGTTCATCCACGCCGTGGATCGGTACTTGGCTTATACGGGGGATGAGAGCCATGTTCGAACCGTCGCCTGGCCGGCCATCAAACAGATTTTGGACGGCTACCGGCGCGGCACTCGCTACCAAATCCGGATGGATCGCGACGGATTAATTGCAGGTGGAATACCCGGAGCCCAACTGACGTGGATGGACGCCAAGGTTGGAGACTGGGTCATCACCCCTCGTCATGGGAAGCCGGTCGAGATCCAGGCTCTGTGGATGCGCGCATTGGATGTCGGCAAACGGCTGGCGGAACGGTTCGGCGAGCCGGCTTATGCGGCTCGCTGTCGGCGAGAGCGGGATCTCGCCGTCAATTCCTTTCGACAAAAGTTTTGGTATGAAACAGGCGGCTATCTCTACGACGTGGTCGACGGGCCGGAGGGTCCTGACGCATCGATCCGCCCCAACCAACTGTATGTCTTGGCCCTCTGTCCAGATGTCATACCCGACGAGCAGGCCAGGCGAATCCTCAACGTGGTCACGGACCATCTTCTCACGCCGGTCGGTCTTCGGACCCTCTCGCCGGCAGACTCCCGGTACCATCCCCGTTACGAAGGAGGGATCGTCGAGCGAGACGGCGCCTACCACCAAGGAACGGTCTGGCCGTTTCTGCTGGGACCCTTCGTGACGGCTTGGCTCAACGTGCATGGCAGAAGTGCAAAAAGAAAAGCTGAAGCTCGATCATTTTTGAAAGGTTTGGAGGCTCATCTTTATGCAGCCTGTATCGGGCAGGTATCGGAAATTTTCGACGGCGATCCTCCCCATGAACCTCGCGGCTGTCCTTCCCAAGCCTGGTCGGTGGCCGAACCGTTGCGGCTATTGATTGAAGAACTCGGCCGGCGCCGTTGATCCCTTGACAGTTGCCAGGCACATTCGTAGGCTCGACCAAGCGTGACTATTCCACCGAAGGCTTTCGAGGACGAGGAGGGGAACGATGAAAACGGCTCAACACCGGTTCGGACGCGGAGAACAGCATGGTAAGGGCCTTACCCTTGGCATCGGCGTTGGGACAATGGTTTGCCTGCTGTTCAGTCTAAGTGCCGTCCACTCTGCAAAGGCTCAGGAGGTGTGGAAAGAATCGGTGCTGCCCTTGAGCCTTGCCAACAAGGCCATTGCCGCGGCCATCGAATCCTGCAAAAAAGACGGCTATCGAGTGAGCGTATCGATCGTCGATCGTTCCGGTGTTCTACGCGCCATGGGACGGGCCGACGGAGCGGGACCCCACACGGTGGACAGTAGCCGGAAGAAGGCCTACACCGCGGCCAGTATCCGCCGACCCACGACGGAGCTGGCGGATCTGATCGGTAAAAATCCGGCGCTACAGGGGCTGCGTGACATGAACAATGAGATTCTGATCCTGGGCGGAGGGTTGCCGATCGAGATCGGCGGCGAGCTCGTGGGTGGAATCGGCGTCGGCGGAGCCCCGGGCGCCCATCTGGACGATGCCTGTGCCCAGAGCGGGCTTGACGCCATCGGCGCGGCGCCCAAGGTCACCGTGCCCAAGTGAGTCGCGGACTCTGGCTCATGGTTCTGACCGGAGCGGGATTGTTCTGGAGCGCCTGCAACAGCAGCGCGCCGGAGCCCGCATCAGCCGACATTCCCATCACCGGTCTGCGGCTGACGATCGTGCGGACCGCCACCGATCTGTTTTTGCAGCGATTCAATCTCACGATGAAGGTGACGGGACCGGGCGGGTGTTCGACCACCACGGAGCTGTTTCCCGACACGGGCTATGCCGGACGGCGCAATGTCTATTTAGCCCCCAAAGGCATGGTCTATGTCGTGGGGCAATATGACGCCCGCGTCATCGATTCGCGAGACTGTCGCACGACGCTCTCGGAGTTTCGTCATTTGGATCGCAACGTGGTGTTTGTGGGCAGTTTCGATCAAAACGAGGAGCGCCGCTGGGTCTATCTCTCTGCCGCGCAACGGCCGGAATTGCCGTTCGAGAAACGATAGCCCGCCGGCTCTCGTCGAATATGCGAGCGGAACAGCAGCACGCAACAACATGAACCAGCCCATCGTCGGCTATCACCAGGATGAAGAGGGTCATTGGGTCGCCGATTTGGCCTGCGGCCACGGGCAACATGTGCGGCACCATCCGCCTTTTTTCAGCCGCCCCTGGGTGACGACCAAGGAGGGGCGCGCGCGACATCTCGGCATGGTCTTGAACTGCAAAAAATGTGACGAGCCGCCGGAGGCGGTTGCCTCGTCATAGAATCCTGTCTCGGCGGTGTGACGACGGCGCGCATGCTCACCGACTATCACGCCAAGTACTTCGCCCATGAACTGACCAAGCGTTGTCCGTCGGACAGTATCGAAAAGCTGGCCGGCGCGTTGGTGGATGCCCAGGTTGATCTGAATCCTCATCAGATCGAGGCCGCGCTGTTCGCATTTCGGTCACCCCTCTCGAAGGGGGCGCTTCTCGCGGATGAAGTCGGACTCGGCAAAACCATCGAAGCCGGATTGGTGTTGTCGCAGAAATGGGCGGAGCGGAAGCGTCGCGTGCTCGTCATCACGCCGTCCAATCTTCGTAAACAGTGGCATCAGGAACTCCAAGAGAAGTTCTTCCTGCCGTGCCGCATTCTGGAAACAAAGTCCTACAACGCTGCGGTGCGTCAAGGGAACGTCCGTCCCTTTGAATGTGATGACATCGTCATCTGCTCCTACCAATTCGCACGTAGCAAGGCGGCGGAGATCAGCTTCATTCATTGGGACCTTGTCGTGATCGATGAAGCCCACCGACTACGGAATGTTTACAAACCGACCAACGTGATAGCCAATACTCTGAAGCAGGCGCTTAAAGATGCCCCCAAACTCTTGCTCACTGCGACGCCGCTACAGAATTCGCTGCTCGAACTGTACGGGCTGGTCAGCGTCGTGGACGACCGCATCTTCGGCGACCTCAAAAGTTTCAAGGATCAGTTCGCCAATCTCCACAACCAGGCGACCTTCGACAGACTGAAAGCCCGCCTTCGCCCGCTCTGTCAGCGCACGCTACGCCGCCAGGTGCTGCCGTATGTGCGCTACACAAAGCGGCTGCCTATCGTGCAGCCGTTTACCCCGGCGGAAAGCGAAGACCGGCTGTACCATCTGGTCTCGGAGTATCTTCGACGAGACAATCTGCGGGCGTTGCCGGCCAGTCAACGGTCGCTCATGATCCTGGTGCTGCGGAAACTCCTGGCCTCGTCCTCGTTTGCCATCGCCGGAGCCTTGGAATCGATGAGCCGGCGTCTCCGAGACCGCCTCCGACAGGCCGAAGGGCCGAGGCCGATCGAAGAAACGCTCGGAGAAGACTTCGAGGCGCTGGACGAAATCGCGGAAGAGTGGGAAGAAGAGGCAACTCCGCCCGAAGCGCTTTCAGAAGCCGACCGTCAAGCCATTCAGCAGGAGATCGAGGACCTCGAAGAGTTTCGGAAACTGGCTGTCTCCATCACCCACAATGCGAAGGGGCAAGCCCTGCTGACCGCCTTACGGACGGCGTTTGGCAAGGCCGAAGAACTCGGCGCCGCGCAGAAAGCCATCATCTTCACCGAATCACGTCGCACGCAGGAATATCTGCTTCGTGTCTTGGCCGACAGCCCATGGAAGGACCACATCGTCCTCTTCAACGGCTCCAACAACGACGAGAAATCGAAGCGGATCTATCAGGACTGGCTCCGGCGCCATCAGGGAACCGACCGTGTCACAGGGGCTCGGTCCGCCGACATGCGCTCGGCGATCGTGGACTACTTCAAGGACCAGGGCCGGATCATGATCGCGACGGAGGCTGGAGCCGAGGGCATCAATCTGCAATTCTGTTCCCTGGTCGTGAACTACGATCTTCCCTGGAATCCGCAGCGGATCGAGCAACGGATCGGCCGGTGCCATCGCTACGGGCAAAAACATGACGTGGTGGTGGTCAATTTCCTCAATCGGCATAACGAAGCCGACCAACATGTCTTCCGCCTGCTCTCCGAAAAGTTTCAACTCTTCGAAGGCGTCTTTGGAGCCAGTGACGAGGTGCTGGGAGCCATCGAGTCCGGGGTGGACTTTGAAAAACGGATTGCCGACATTTATCAGCGCTGCCGGACTCCGGAGGAAATCAAGGCGTCCTTTGATCAACTCCAGAGCGAACTGGGCGAGCAAATTGACGAGGCCATGACCCGCGCCCGTCAACTGCTGTTCGAACACTTCGACGACGAAGTGCGGGAAAAGCTGCGTGTGAGCGATGAACGATCACGGCTTTACCTCAATCGCTACGAGCGCATCCTGATGCAACTGACGCGGTATGAATTGGCAGACCATGCCGACTTTCTCACGGATTCCTCGTTCCGGCTCACATCCTGCCCATTCCCGGGAGACATTCCCCTGGGCCTCTATGAATTGCCACGCCGGTCCGGAGAGGCGCATCTGTATCGGCCGGCCCATCCCTTGGCGGAACAGGTCCTCGCCCAGGCCAAGAGCCGCATGCTGGAGCCGGCGGAACTGACGTTCGAATACGGCAAACATGACGGTAAAGTGACGGTCCTGGAGCCCCTCATCGGCAAGTCCGGTGTCCTGACTATCTCGGTCTTCACCGTCGAAGCGCTGGACCAGGCCGAAGACTACCTCATCTGTGCAGGCGTAACAGACCAGGGTGATGCCTTGGAGGAAGAAGTCGTCCATCGCTTATTTACCCTGCCTGCCGGCGTCACCCGGCCTGTGCACGCGCCTCTTGAGCACCCGATGCTGACCAAGCAAGCCGAAGAGCGCCAGGAGGCCATTCGCCGCCGGATCTCCAAGCGCAACGCGGACTTCTTTGAGGCCGAGGCCGACAAGCTGGACGCCTGGGCCGATGACTTAAAGGTAGGGCTAGAGCGAGAGATCAAGGAGTTCGATCGGCGGATCAAAGAAGTCCGAAAGACGGTGGTTGCAGCCATGACGTTAGAGGAGAAACTGGCCGGGCACAAGCAGCTTAAAGCCCTCGAAGCCGAGCGAAACAAGCGCCGCCGCGCCCTCTTCGACGCCCAGGACGAGATCGACCGCCGGCGCGAACAACTGATCGCCGAGATTGAGAGAAAGCTGCAACAACAGGTAAGCTTCCAGCAGCTTTTTGCTGTCCGCTGGCATGTACGGTAAGAGCCAGCATACAACATGACTTCGGACCACCCCAAAGAGAAACTCCATGAGTGAGCCGACCATCATTTGTCCGAACTGCAAAACCGAGATCAAGCTTACCGAGTCCCTCGCGGCGCCGCTGATCGAATCCACGCGACGGAGCTACGAGCAGCGTCTGGCTCAGAAAGATGCGGACGTGGCCAAGCGAGAGGCGTCGTTGCGCGAGCGGGAAGAAGCCGTCGCCAAGGCGCGGCAGTCGATCGACGACCAAGTCGCCGAGAAGCTTCGGCAGGAGCGAGGCAGGATCGCCGCCGAGGAAGCGAAGAAGGCCAAGCTCGCGTTGCAGACCGAGCTGGACCAAAAGACCAGAGAACTCGCCGATCTTCAAGACGTCATCAAGCAGCGCGATGCCAAGCTCGCCGAGGCGCAGAAGGCTCAGGCGGATCTCCTTCGCAAACAACGAGAACTGGATGATGCCAAGCGCGAGTTTGATCTCACGGTCGAGAAGCGTGTACAGGAGAGTCTGGCCGCCACGCGCGAGCAGGCGAAGAAAGAGGCGGAGGAAACCCTCAGACTCAAGGTGCTGGAGAAAGAACAGACCATCGCCTCCATGCAGAAGCAGATCGAAGAACTGAAGCGCAAGGCCGAGCAGGGCTCGCAGCAACTCCAAGGGGAAGTGCAGGAGCTGGAACTCGAGGCGCTGTTACGCATGAAGTTCCCGCGAGACACCGTTCAACCGGTCCCGAAAGGCGAGCACGGCGGCGATGTGATCGAGACCGTCATCGGTCCGCTGGGGCAGCCCTGCGGGAAGATCTTGTGGGAATCCAAGCGAACCAAGAACTGGAGCGACGGGTGGCTGGCCAAGCTCCGCGATGATCAGCGCACCGCCAAGGCAGAGGTGGCGGTGATCGTGAGCCAGGCTTTACCCAAGGAGGTGGAGACCTTCGATCAGGTTGAAGGGGTGTGGGTCGTCCATCCCAAAGCGGTTCTTCCCGTGGCTACGGCGCTTCGCCAGATGCTCATGGAGGTGGCCACCGCTCGCCAGGCTTCCGAGGGCCGGCAAACCAAGATGGAGATGGTCTATCAGTACCTGACCGGCCCGCGCTTTCGCCAACGGGTGCAGGCCATCGTCGAAGCCTTCTCATCGATGCAGGAGGACCTGGACAAAGAGAAAAAAGCGATTGTCAAACAGTGGGCCAAGCGGGAGGAGCAAATCGAGCGGGTCATGCAGGCCACCGTCGGCATGTACGGGGATTTGCAAGGTATCGCGGGGAAATCGCTCAAGGAGATCGAGGGGCTGGAGATGCAGGCCTTGGAGGGACCGGAACTCGATGGAGAAGATTCCATCGAGCAGTAGCGATGGGGGCCACTACAGAAGTCTGAGCCGCGGATTCTGCTGGAGGAGTCGGGAAAGTCGCACCAGGCAGCGTTGTGGGGTCAATCGCGACGTGCATGACAGCGTGGCGGAGTGAGCTGAGAACCGAAGGGAGGGAATATGAGTAAAGCATTGCTGAAAATCGAACGTGAAGCGGCTCGCTTGTCGGTAAAAGATCGGGAAGTTCTGGCCGAACGTTTGATGCGGAGTGTGACACGCGAGCCATTGACCCAGGTAGAGGAGGTTTGGGTCGAGGAGGCTGCCCGAACTGGGGTGCAGGTGGATGTTCGTCAGTATGCAGCATAGAGAATGATGATCAAGAAACCCAAGCTCGAACTCACCTGGATCGGCAAGGAGAACCGGCCCAAGCTGGAGCCGCGGATTCTGCTGGAGGACCCGGCGAAGTCGTACCATGCTCCGCACCGCGTCACCGACCATGATCTCTTCGACAACCGCCTGATCTTCGGCGACAACCTGCTGGCCCTCAAAGCGCTGGAGCAGGAATTCACCGGCAAGATCAAGTGCATCTACATCGATCCGCCGTACAACACGGGCTCAGCCTTTAGTCATTACGACGACGGGCTTGAGCATTCTCTGTGGTTGTCTCTGATTCGTGACCGAATTGAACTTCTGCGGCACCTACTCGCAGGGGATGGCTCGATTTGGATCACACTGGACGATAACGAAGCGCACTACATGAAGGTTCTTTGCGACGAGATCTTTGGCCGGCAGAACTTCGTTGCTAATGTGGTATGGCAGAAAAAGTTTTCCCCTCAAGCAAACGCAATCTGGCTTTCTGATAGCCACGACCATGTACTCGTATACGCCAAGGATAAGAGCACATGGCGCCCTAACTTGCTGAAGAGAACAGCAGAGTCGGATGCCCGTTATTCGAACCCCGATAATGATCCTAGAGGCCCTTGGACATCTGGTGATTTCACTATCAGTCTCACCGGCGGACAACGAGGGGCTCAGTTTGCAAGAACCGGGGTTAGCTCTAACATATATGAGATAACGACGCCTTCCGGTCGTAAGCTTATGCCTCCAAGAGGGCGCTGTTGGGGAGGATCGCCCGAACGCTTCAGGGAATTGGTTGCAGACAACCGAATCTGGTTCGGTGCAACTGGAAACAACGTGCCGCGCATCAAGAGATTTCTTTCCGAGGTGCAAGAGGGAATAGTTTGCACGACGATCTGGTTGCGTTCGGAGGTAGGAGATAATCAAGATGCCAAGCGAGAGGTTGCCGCATTCAATTCCGAGGATATCTTTGCGACACCCAAGCCAGAAAAGCTCCTCCAGCGCATTCTCGAATTAGCCACCAACCCCGGCGACTGGGTTCTCGACTCCTTCGCCGGTTCCGGCACCACGGGGGCTGTCGCTCATAAAATGGGCCGGCGATGGATCATGGTGGAGCTGGGCGAGCATTGCCACACGCACATCATCCCGCGACTCAAGAAAGTCATCGACGGCGAGGACAAAGGCGGGATCACGGAAGCGGTCGGTTGGAAAGGCGGGGGCGGCTTCCGCTACTACCGGTTGGCCCCGTCGCTCTTGGAGAAGGACAAGTGGGGGAACTGGGTCATCAACAAGGCTTACAACCCCGCGATGCTGGCCGAGGCGGTCTGCAAGCTCGAAGGCTTTACCTACGCGCCGAGCGATACGGTCTATTGGCAGCACGGGTACTCCACCGAACGGGACTTCATCTACGTCACCACCCAGAACCTAAGCCACGAGCAGTTACAGGTCTTGAGCGATGAGGTCGGCGAAGGGCGGACGCTCTTGGTGATGTGCTCCGCCTTTCGCGGCAAGCCGGATCGCTACCCCAATCTGACGATCAAGAAGATTCCCAAGGCCGTCATGGCTCGCTGCGAATGGGGGAAGGATGACTACAGCCTGCGTGTGGAGAATTTGCCGAAAGCGCCGGCTCCACCGGGCCAGCAGGGATTGGAATTCTCCTGATGGCAGAAGAAAAGCTCTATGAGTTGTCGGAGCACGCCAGAGAGAGTTGGCGCAAGCGTCCGGTTATTCGCATGGAGTGGATCGAAGAAGTACTGAGGCAGCCTCAACTGGTGGAGAAGGATTCGGTAGATGCAGAATTGGAGCATCGGTTGGGACGTATCCAGGAGTATGATGGGCGGGTCTTGCGCGTGATCGTGAAGAAAAACACGACTCCACTACGGATCATCACGTTTTATTTCGATCGAAAGATGAGGAGGCAGTTATGAGACTTCGAGTTGACGAAGAAGCCGATGCGCTGCATTTGCAGTTGGTGGATGTTCCGGTGGAAGAGTCGGAAGAGGTTGCGCCTGGTGTGATTGTGGACTATGACAAGTCCAATCAAGTGGTCGGCATTGAGGTGCTCTATCTCTCGAAGAGACCACACCCGGTCAATTTAATGGATTTTCAGTTTGAGACTCGTCCCAAGAAGCTCGCTTCGGCCGGTTAGATAAGGTGGAGTTTCGATGAACCGTCACGTCAACGCTATCGCCGGCCGGCTGAGCCTCCGGCCCCCGCAGCGCCAGTCGCTGGAGATTCTCGACCGCGTGACGGAGATCGTGCCGCCCAAGAAAGGCATCGACCTGGCCTCGGCGTTGGAGGCGATCCGCCGGGAGTTCCAGACGGTGACGGATTTCGAGCGCGATTTTCCTTCGCTCTGCTTCGCGCTGGCCACCGGCGTCGGCAAGACCCGCCTGATGGGCGCCTTCATCAGCTATTTGCATCTCGCTCACGGGATCAAGCACTTCTTCGTCCTGGCGCCGAATCTGACCATCTACAACAAGCTGATCACCGACTTCACGCCGAACACGCCGAAGTACGTCTTCACGGGCATCGCCGAATTCGCAACCGAGCCGCCGACGATCATCACCGGAGACAACTACGAATCCGGTGTGGCCGCTCGTCTCACATCTCTGCCCGGCTTCGGACAGGAGGTCCACATCAACATTTTCAATATCTCGAAGATCAACTCGGAAGTGCGCGGCGGGAGAGCGCCACGGATCAAACGGCTGTCCGAGTATATCGGCCAGAGCTATTTTGAGTACCTGGCCGGCCTGGACGATCTCGTCCTGCTGATGGATGAGTCCCACCGCTATCGGGCATCGGCCGGTGTTCGGGCCATCAATGAGCTGAAGCCGGTTCTGGGACTCGAACTGACCGCCACGCCGTTTGTGGAATCAAGCAGAGGGCCGGTGCCGTTCAAGAACGTGATCTACGACTATCCGCTGGCCAAAGCCATGGCGGATGGGTTCGTCAAGGAACCGGCCGTCGTTACCCAAAAGAACTTTGACCCCGGTCAGTTTAATGCCGCGCAGCTCGAACGGATCAAGCTGGAAGATGGCATTCGTTTGCACGAGAACACCAAGGTCGAACTGGAAACCTATGCTCGGCGGACCGGGCAGCGAGTGGTGAAGCCGTTCATGCTGATCATCGCCCGCGATACGACCCATGCCGGCCACCTGATGCAACTGATCCGGTCGCCCCAGTTCTTCGAAGGCCGGTACGCAAACAAGGTCATCCAGGTGGACTCCAGCAAGACCGGCGCGGAAGAAGACGAAATGGTTCAGCGCCTGTTGGCCGTGGAAAACCCGGATGAGCTGACCGAGATCGTGATTCACGTGAACATGCTCAAGGAAGGCTGGGATGTGAGGAACCTTTTTACGATCGTCCCGCTGCGGCCGGCCAATGCTCGCACCTTGATTGAACAGTCTATTGGTCGCGGATTGCGACTGCCCTACGGCCGGCGTACCGGGGTCAGCACCGTCGATCGGCTGAACATCGTGGCGCACGACCGGTTCCAGGAGATTGTGGATGAGGCCAATCGGCCGGACTCAGTGGTCCGGCTGACCCAGGTGATTCTCGATCCGGCCACGGATCTTCAGAAAACCAAGACCGTCGTAGCTCAACCAAAGATTGAGGAACAGCTTGCCGCCCTGGATTCTGCCGTCTTCACCGGCGAGGTGGAGCGAAAGATTGCCGAGGCGACGTATCAGGTCATCAACAAATACGAGAACCTGCCGACCTCCAGTTATCTTCTGAAGCCGGACGTCCAAGCTCGAATTGCCGAAGAGGTGAAAGAATATGTGACGCCGTCCCAGCAGGTACTTCCGGGAATGGCCGCGACGCCGAGCATCGCCGATGTCGTGGCCAAGACGGCTGAGCTGATCGTGCAGCAGACGATCGATATTCCACGAATCCTGGTCGTGCCCAAGGGTGAGGTCACGACCGGCTTCCATGCGTTCACGTTGGATTGTTCGGGCATCCACTACCAGCCCGTTGCGCGAGACCTCCTCATCCAGCATCTTCGAACCAATCAACAGGAGACATTGACCGGTGGCGGATCATTACAGGCCGAGCAACGGTTGGAGGATTACATCGTTCGGGGCCTCATGGATTTCGACGACATCTCTTACGATGACCATGCGGACCTGCTCTACGACCTGGCTGGGCAACTCGTCCGACATCTCCGCTCTTATCTTTCCGAAGAGGATGCGCACAATGTCCTGATCTACTATCAGCAGCCGCTTGCCGCGTTTGTCCATGCCCAGATGCAGGCCCATCAATGGGAAAAGGCTACGGGCTATGATGTTGTGGTGAGCAAGGGATTCACTGCGTTGAAGCCTTGTGCCTATACGGCGAGGGATGGCGAGCCGGTCCATGACTTCCGTCAGACCGTCGAGGATCGAACGCGAATCCCGCAGATGCTTTTCGGAGGATTCCAGCGAAGCCTCTATTCGGTCCAAAAGTTTGATTCCGACACCGAACGGCGGCTCGCAATTGTCCTCGACCGTGACGCGCAGAAGTGGTTCAAGCCGGCTCAGGGCCAGTTTCAGATTTCGTACAAGATCGGTACGGATCACCGTGAATACGTACCTGATTTTGTGGCCGAGACCATGGACTATATCTACATGTTAGAGCCCAAAGCGCGAAACGAAATGACCAGCCCTGAGGTCCTCGCCAAGAAAGAAGCAGCCGTCACCTGGTGCGCCCGCGCCACCGACCACGCCCTCGGCAACGGCGGCAAGCCGTGGAAGTATGTGCTGATCCCGCACGACGTAATCGCGGAGAATATGACATTGGCCGGACTGGTCAGTAAGTTTTCCTTTGCCTAACCGGAACATTGCTCCTGCAACGGTGACAGGGCTCAAAGCGAGAAAGACGAATAGCGTCCGGTCACCGGTAACAGTCTCTCGTCGGATCATGATCAGGGGATGTGCGGGCGCAGTTCGGGCCCATGGGGCGGGGAATCCTGACGTAGCCTTCGACCGTGTATCCCTTCTTCAATATCTCATCATGTAGTTCATGGCAGGCGCCGGAGCACCCTTGACCGGTCGGCACGGGATTGCTCAAGGTAACGGCTGTTCCTCCAAGGGGAGTAAAGCGGGGGCGGGGTGTGATGGTTGCGCCGGCAGTTGAGGATTCCGAGGTCGGCGGCCGATCCACCAACGTTGTGAAGGTGGGGCGGGGAGTGGGCGGCCTCAATACTGTTGCCCAGGTGGGGTCATCGGGTGCCACCAGAAAGGCGTTCGTCCCACGATGACATTCGGTGCAGTCCACAGTGCCGGGAGCAAATCCCTGTTCAGGATCGCGCAGAGATGAGAGGGGCACGCCGGATGTGTCGCGAGTCCATCGGCTGCCCGGCAAAAACGGATCGTTTCGCCAGAAACAAGCGTAGCCCGTCTCGGCGCTTTGGCAGATCACTTCAAACGTGCCGCTGCTTCTGCCCAACGCGACACAGGCGCCTCGAACGGTCGGGTGAGCATAGGACCAGACGCCGGCAAAAGTCGTGTCATCGGGTTGAACCGCTTCGAGGTGATTGGGAGTCAGCAAAATGGTTTTCAGGTTGCCGTGAGCGACCCACTCCGATGACGAGACGTGCCAATCCGGGGGAATCGGGACCCCTTTCATGCGGCAGGCGTTCATGTAGGTCGTCTCTCCTTCATTTTTTTCCGAGAGAAGAGACACAGGTGTCTGGTCCGAGGAAGCCGGCGGCTTGGTCGGCTCCATGGATTGAAGGGGAGCGCCACCCATCGCGCAGGCGCAGACGACCGCCGTGAAAGCCACCGACGCCCCCCGCGCGTATCGCGCCCATCTGACAAAAAGATTGTTTTTCATCCCTGCACCTGGTTCTCTTCGATAGAGCGGGCTCCGCCGAATGTCAAGAGCGTCCGGCTTCATTGAAACGATTCAGGGTCATCATCGGCCAAGTCTCTTGACCTTCAGCGGTATTCGGCCTCAGAATTCGGCGTTGACGAGTCGGCCGGAAATCGGTAGTTTCCGCTTTCTCGTTCAATGTGAAGACACGCACGTTGTTCAACTGAGGAAACACATGGAAGAGTACAATCTGTACTACAGCGTCGCTTGTATCATCGTGGCGGTCTATGTGATGGTGAAAGGAGTGATCGCCGCTCTTGCGCAACGGAACGATCCGGAGGCCGCATCCCTGTTTCCGCCGCCTGCCTATGGAGTCGTTGCGTCGATTTTGCTTACATTCGGATTGGGATTTTTGAAACTCAAACTTCCGTGGTGGGGCTATCGATTGATCTTTCCCGGCACGACCATGCTGTTTCCCGCCATCATTTATCTGATCGGGCGCCGACCGTCACCGAAATGATCATGTGCAGGCGACGAGCGGTTTTTTTTGTGATACGACCTGCTCGGTGTTTGATTCAAGCCGTCGGATAATTCCTTCGAGTTGTTGTTCATACGGGAAAGGGAGGGGAGGAAACTCGATCCCGATTCCCTGCGAACCGGCCCACCGGACGATGGCGCCTCGAATGTGCAGCGGCGCGGGAAGATCGGGAAGATTCAGTTGAAGATCCACCTTCATGCCGGCAAACGCGGGAAAGGCGCTTTGCACTCGGCAACCTTTTCGTGAGAGATCGAGCGATTTACTGATGGTGTGACTTTGCCTCCGATGAATGACCATCCCGGAAAACGACGCGGGAAATCGAGGGTGTTTTCGTACGACCATGGTCGGCTCCTTTTTGAAAAATGACGGTACACGCCGTTGGAATCTTATGCAGACTCCGTACCGCTTCGACAGGTTCGGTTATATTGTGTTTGTGACGGTTTTTGCCGTCGACGCGCGTCATTGCGCGGGTCCGCGTTCATTTGCGCTCGCCCATGAAGGGATTTGACCACGAGCGACGAACTCTTCGGCGGATGAAAGCCGTTTCCGGTCCGCCCGCTATTACCAGAGGATGAGGTACATGACGCAATGAAGACGGATGCTTCTCTCTTGACGGAACTCTCCGCGGCGGCGGCCAGGCGGCGGACCTTTGCCATTATCAGTCACCCGGACGCGGGCAAAACCACATTGACCGAGAAGCTCTTGCTCTATTCCGGCTTGATTCGAACCGCCGGCATGGTGCGCGGTCGTAAAGGGATGAAGGCAACGGCCTCGGATTGGATGGGTATGGAGCAGGAGCGGGGCATCTCGATCACGGCCTCGGCCATGCAGTTTCCCTACAAACATGCCGTCATCAATCTGCTGGATACGCCGGGGCACCAGGACTTTTCGGAAGACACGTACCGCACGCTCACCGCGGCCGACAGCGCCATTATGGTGCTCGACGCGGCCAAAGGCGTCGAGGCGCAGACG
Organism: Nitrospira sp.; assembly: GCA_024331095.1. Taxonomy (GTDB): domain Bacteria; phylum Nitrospirota; class Nitrospiria; order Nitrospirales; family Nitrospiraceae; genus Nitrospira_D. The sequence goes on from JANDJE010000008.1 coordinate 43,845, forward strand.
CGCAAGTTGTTTGCCGTCTGCCGCATGCGCCGAATCCCGGTTCTGACATTGATCAACAAGATGGACCTGCCCGGCCGCCCTCCGCTCGATCTAATGACCGAAGTGGAACAAGCCTTGGGTATCCAAGCCAGCGCGATCAACTGGCCGATCGGGTCGGGAAGCGACTTCGTGGGAATCGTCAATCGAAGCGATGGCCGCGTGGAACTCTTTGAAAAGACAGCTCATGGAGGAGCCTCCAAGGTGAACGTCGAAGTATTGACGTGGGACGAACTTGATCGAAGCGGGCGACTCTCCGAGGACGTGGCGGCACAGGTTCGGCATGATTTGGAGCTGCTTGAAATCGCCGGAAACCCTTTCGGCAAAGAACGATTTCTTCACGGCGAGATCACGCCGGTCTTCTTCGCCTCCGCGTTGACGAATTTCGGCATCGAGAGTTTTCTGGATGCGTTCGTGGATCTGGCTCCCTCTCCGGGAAGCAGACCGGCCGACGGCGACGACGGCACCGAACTCTTTATCGATCCGATCGAGCAGCCCTTCAGCGCCTATGTCTTCAAGCTTCAGGCTAATATGAATCCCAAACATCGCGACAGCACGGCGTTTTTGCGAGTGTGCTCCGGACGGTTCCAACGGGACATGCTCGTCAAGCACCATCGTCTCGGGCGTGAGGTTCGTCTGTCCAGGCCGCACAGTCTGGTGGCGCAAGAGCGGAGCACGGTCGAAGAAGCGTTCCCAGGCGACATTATCGGCGTCATCAATCCCGGCATCTTCGCCATCGGTGACACCATCTCGGTGACGGGCGGGTTCAATTTCAAGCCGCTGCCGCAGTTTCAACCGGAGATCTTCGCGCGCATCAGACCGACCGACGTCGGCAAGCGAAAGACGTTCGACAAGGGCATGCGGCAGATGGCTCAGGAAGGGACGGTTCAAATTATGCGAACCGTCGCCGGACAAGAACCTCTGGTCGCGGCGGTCGGGCGACTGCAATTCGACGTCCTTCAATACCGCCTGCGGCACGAATACCAGGTTGAAACGATTCTGGACCCCTTGCCGTTTACCTGCAGCGCCTGGCTGGAGGGAGACCTCGACACGTTCAAGCCGCCCTCGGCTTCGATGATCGTCAAGGATCAACGAGATCGATTGGTCGTCCTGTTCGGCGACCACCTGATGAAAACGATCGCCAGGGACCGCAATCCCAACCATACGCTGAGGGATATGGGATAAGAGGAGTGAACCTTCATACGAACAATGAACCTGTTCGGGTGAGACGCGGAGTCCTTGGCGGTCGAACGCCCGGATCAGCGCGGGGCGGTGGACTTCATCAGACTGTCGGCTTGCGGCGGGAGAAATCCGAGGTATCCGCGATGCCGCTCCGCCAGTTCCAAGACGGTGAACGGCTGGCCGTCGACCGTCTCCGGAGCCGAGAATACCTGCCGGAGACGATCGCCTCGATTGCCGACGATCGTGCCGGCGAACACCACGCCTTTTAACTTGAGGCGATCCACCGCCGACTCGATATCCTCGACGCGCACCGCCACATGGTGAAACACCTTGTCGCCGAATTTCCGAACCCAAGCCGGGATGATGCTGGTTTTTCCTCGATCATCGACATAGGCCTGGTCGACAAAAAGAGCAGGATAGCCGGCCTTGCGATAAACCTTGGCGTACCAATCGTCGTAGGAAATGGTTTCGTCATAGACGTAGCCCAGTTCGACGAACGGCTTCGCCCCTTGATCGATATCGAGCGTCCGGATCGTTACGTGATCGATGACGGGAGTCAGCCCGACACCCGCGTCGTCAAGCATGTGTTTGAGAAGAGACGCGGCTCGATTGTGGGAAACATAGTCCGCTACCATCCGTTGCAAGAGCTCATCCAGTGCCTTGGCTTGGTCCATAAAAAGGGCTCCTGTGGTCCGCTCATCGGCCGGCATGCGTTCCGCGCCGGTCTCTTCCAAGACGTCGCCGCTCCACAGCACGGGGACTTTTCGAGAACTTATTCGCCGAACTTAATGCCTTGCGCCAGCGGGAGATCGGCGCTCCAATTGATGGTCGTCGTTTGGCGTCGCATATAGGCTTTCCATGCGTCCGATCCCGCTTCTCGGCCGCCGCCCGTTTCTTTTTCTCCTCCGAAAGCGCCGCCGATTTCAGCCCCCGATGTCCCGATGTTGATATTGGCGATGCCGCAGTCGCTGCCGGCGGCCGAGAGAAACTGCTCGGTATGCCGAATGTGATTGGAGAACATGGCGGATGAAAGTCCCTGCGGCGCGTCGTTTTGCATGGCGATCGCTTCGTCGAGAGTCGAAAACGTCATGACATACAGAATCGGGGCGAAGGTTTCCCGTTGGACGACGGGCCAGTGGTTTTTGGCTCGGACGATCGTCGGTTCCACGAAGTGGCCGGTCCGATTCAAGACGTGACCGCCATAGAGGATCTCGCCTCCCTCTTTTTTGATTTCTTCCAATGCAAAGGCATAAGCCTGAACGGCGGCTTGATCGATGAGGGGGCCCATCAGGACGTTGGAGTCAAGCGGGTTGCCGATGCGTACTTGGCCGTACGCTTTGATCAGCCTGCTCGTCAGTTCTTCGTAACGCGATTCATGGACGAACAGTCGTCTGGTCGTCGTGCATCGTTGGCCGGCGGTCCCCACGGCGCCGAAGACGACGGCTCGCACCGCCAGGTCCAGATCGGCGGTCTCATCGACAATCACCGCGTTGTTCCCGCTCAGTTCCAACAAGGTCCGACCCAGTCGTTGCGCGACGACGGAAGCGACATGGCGGCCGACGGCGACGGAGCCGGTAAACGAGATCAGCGGCAGTCGTCGATCCTGAACCATTTGCTCGGCAAGGTCGACGTGATCCGTGATGAACAACGAAAAAATGCCGGTATAGCCCTGTTGCTGCATGACCTGATTGCAGATCTTCTGAACGGCGATGGCGCACAGGGGAGCTTTCGGTGAAGGTTTCCACACGACCGTGTCTCCGGCTACCGCGGCCAGAAAAGCGTTCCAGGCCCAGACGGCCACGGGAAAGTTGAAGGCCGTGATGACGCCGATCGGCCCCAACGGATGCCACTGTTCAAACATGCGATGGGCCGGCCGTTCGGATTGCATGGTCAGGCCGTACAACATCCTTGATTGGCCGACGGCAAAGTCGGCCATGTCGATCATTTCCTGCACCTCGCCGTCGCCTTCGGCTTTGATCTTTCCCACCTCCAAGGAAACCAAGGTGCCCAATTGATCTTTCTTTTCCCGAAGGGCTTGACCGATCAATCGCACCACTTCGCCTCGTTTAGGAGCCGGCACCATGCGCCAGGTTCGAAATGCTTCGACCGAATCTTTCAGGATTCGTTCGTAATCCTCTTGAGAACAAGGCGAGACGCCGGCCAGCGTCTCACCGGTGGCAGGGTTGATCGATTGCAAAATGGGTCGATCGCCTTGGCCGGACCACCATCCGGCTCCGGTGCTGCCGCCGGAATTGACGGCTTGAATACCAAGATCTTTAAGGGCGCTTTGAAACGTCGTCATCGAAAACAGACTCCAAATTCGTTGTCGAGAAAATCCTTCAAGGGAATCGATTCCTGCGTCACGAATCCATGGTACTGCGACGGCCGACTCAACACAAGATCCATGACGCAGCACGCACTCGATGCCGTGGTGACCTGAATGGCAGACCACAGTTTCCCCTTGATACATTGAGGATAGATCTTTTTGACGTAATTTTCCTCGAACAGTCCCCCTCCTTGGGTTCCCGTCACGGAGGCATAAATCAGAACGACGTCCTGGAGCGTTTGTGGAATGGCCCGTTCGAGGATACGCTTGAGCGTCTCACGGTCTTCGTTGAGTTTGAGATCTTTCATGAGCAATTGAATTTTCTCGCAGTGCCCCGGATACCGGAGCGTTTTATAATTCATAGTCTTCACTTTTCCGGCATAACTGTCCGCCAATGTTCCGAGACCTCCCGACGTGTTAAAGGCTTCGTACAACAGGCCGTCCACCTCGATCGTCTCATGGCCTTCCAGCGGTTGAAGGGGAACCTTCTCACCTGCCTCGATGCCGTAGCAAAGATTGCCGTATTCGTTGATCAGCCCGTCGGTCGACCAAGTAAGCGAGTATTTGAGCGCATTGCTGGGGTGCACCGGCAAGGCCCCGACTCGCATTTTCACCGTATCCAATTCCTCAAAATGCGTCATCAAATCATGCGTCACGATGCTGATGAAGCCGGGGGCAAGACCGCATTGCGGCATAAAGGCGCGGGCGGCGCCGGCGCTCAACACCTTGATCCGGTTCGTGACTTCGACGTCTTCCGTCAGATCGAAGTAGTGCAGGCCATGGGTCAACGCCAAACCCGCCACCGTCGGATTGCAAAAATAGGGAAGACACGACAGGACGGCCTCAAACGAATGAGCAGCAAGATAGGCGCTGACGGCGTCCGGATGGCGGACATCAAGCAGGCACGGCGTGACCCGCTCCAATCCAAGATTCTTCACGAGACGTTCCGCCGACTCGATCGTGACATCGCCCAGATGCACGTCATAATCTCCCCGCTGAGAAAGCAGGCAGGCGATCAACGACCCGATCTTTCCCGCTCCAAGCACCAGCACGTGTTTCATGATGGAGGATTATACTCGATCATTGAAAGGCGAGCATCTGCTTCAAGATGAAGCGAGCGAAGAGTCGAGGCATTACTCACCGTCTGACACGTCAATGACATACGATGGCGGAGGGGGTGTCGTCTCGGCTTCGGTCCGGCTGAATCGAAACGGCGGAAGGTCGGCTTGCAGCCTTCGCAGCAGAGTCGTCATTTTCATCGTGGACGGCACCTCGCACAGCCACACGTGCATGCCGGATTCCAGCTCATCAAAATGGCGTTGCACCCGAAAACCCGGCTGCTCCATGAAATAGGCCGAGAGAAACCCGTTCACGGCCGTCACGACCCAGGGATGCTCCTGACGGTAACGATAACTGATCCGAATCTCGGCGAGCGCGATGTCGTCTCCCGGCTGCATGGTCGTACTCTAGCAATTCTCCGATTGTGTCCGCCACCCGGAACTGTGTAAGGTACGGCCTTCGCGAAGGAGAGACTCCGATGCCATTGACCGCTTACAATCATATCTCGATTCCTTCTTTCATGTACGGAACGGCTTGGAAGAAAGAAGCCACGACCTCATTGGTGCTCAAGGCCGTCGAAGCCGGCTTCACGGCGATTGATACGGCCAATCAGCTCGTCCATTACGACGAGGCCAAGGTCGGGGACGCGCTGGAACAGCTCGCGCAACAAGGAATCGCGCGCAGCCAGTTGTTTCTTCAGACCAAATTTACTCCCCTTCACGGCCACGACCATCGTCTGCCCTATGACCCTCGCGCGAGCCTCACTGAGCAGGTCCGTCAATCATTCGCCGGCTCGCTTGACCATCTCCGCACGGATTATCTCGATTCCTATGTGCTCCACGGTCCGTACTCCCGTCGGGGACTGGGCAGGGAAGACTGGGAAGTCTGGGCCGCCATCGAATCGTTGTATGATGCGGGAAAGACCAAGATGATCGGCGTGAGCAATGTCTCGGCCGAGCAACTGACTCTCTTCTGCGAGCGAGCCAAACACAAGCCGATGGTTGTGCAGAACCGATGTTACGCCGCGTTGGGATGGGACAAGAACGTTCGGGAGATTTGTCGGAGATACGGCATCATTTACCAGGGGTTTTCGTTGTTGACCGCGAATCGGGCGGTGTTGATCGACCACCGCATTCGAGCCATGACGGCCAGATACCAGGCCACTCCGGCTCAACTTGTTTTCCGATTCGCAATGCAGGTAGGGATGTTGCCCCTCACCGGCACGACGAATCCCGAGCATATGAAAGAAGACTTGCTCTCAGATCGATTCACCTTATCGGCGGAAGACGTGAGACACATTGAATCAATCGGCGATTTATGAAAGTTTTGATTAAACGGATCTACGAACCGGCGGCCAAGTCCGATGGTTTCCGTGTGCTGGTTGATCGCCTGTGGCCGAGGGGGGTATCGAAGGAGACTGCGCATATCCACCTTTGGCTCCGTGAGATCGGTCCATCAACCGCCTTGCGCAAATGGTTCAGCCACGATCCAGCCCGGTGGGCTGAGTTTTGCCGACGTTATCAAGCCGAACTTACGGAGAAAATGAATCTGTTGTCAGCTCTCATCGAGGAGGCTCAAACCAAACCGATCACGTTGCTCTATTCGGCCAAGGACGAACGGCATAATCAAGCCGTTGTCCTCCGGAGCGTTCTCCTCAAACACCTCCGTTTTTCTCAACCCCGCGTCCCCCAGAAAACGGCGGCGGGAATCGCGTCTGACAAGAAACGACGGAAACCGAGGTCTCCATCAAGAACCCCTCCGGGCCCAATCGGAACGGATCGATCGTGATATCACCGACATGACAGTCGCGGAGAAGCGTTCTCCCGTCAACCTACCGGACAGCAACTCTTTTGCTCTCTCCGCTCTTGCATCCTTTTTCCTGATGCTCCGTCTTTAAGGATGAACGACGGAATGACCCGTCGCACAATCGTAAGGAGGTCCCATGCGTCCCCATATTTCACTCGATGTGCGCGATGTCGCCAAATCGGCGGCGTTTTATGAAGCGGTGTTCGGCGTGAAGCCGCAAAAACAGGCGGCCGATTACGCCAAGTTCGATTTGCGGGTGCCCCCGCTCAATTTTTCGCTGATCTCTTCGACCGGAGAGGTGAGTTCCGTGGATCACTTGGGGATCGAGGTCGAAACAGTCGATGAGATCGCCGCGTGGAAAACCCGCCTGCAGGAGCGGGGCATTCTCCAAAAGGTCGAAGAGAATATCGCCTGTTGCTTCGCCCGACAGGACAAACTCTGGTTCAGCGACCCGGACGGGAATGCGTGGGAGATCTTTACCGTTCATGAGCAACTGGAGGTCACAGGCGCTCTCAGTCACACCGGTTGTTGCGCCCCCAAGAAGGGGAGCGCGTCAGAGCCCGCTGCTTGCGGAGGCTGAGCCTGAACGGTACTGTAAGATAGCATGGAAGAAAGGGGCCGTCATGATTACCAAAACTGAAGAACTCTGGCAACTCGTTCATGACGGCCTCCGGGCCTTCATTGCCAAGCGGGTGAGCGATCATGGCCATATCGATGACATTCTGCAAGACGTGTTCGAGCGCGTCCATCGGCAGATGGACAGTGTGAAGGATTCCAGTCGGATTGTTGCTTGGGTATATCAAGTCACGCGGAACACGATCATTGATTATTACCGAAAACCAGGAAAACAGCGTGAAACTCCCATTGGATTAAACGCAGAAATTGAAGCATTGGTCGAGGTATTTTCAGGTTCCGATCTCATGGGCCAAGATGAGCCGGGCGGAGTGCGTGCGGAACTCGCCGACTGCCTACGCCCCATGATTGGACGGCTGTCCAAAGATTATCGGGAAGCCATCGTCCTGGTAGAACTCGATGGGCTGACGCAGCAGGCCGCCGCCAGGCGCTTGGGAATTTCTTTGCCCGGCATGAAATCCCGCGTACAACGGGGGCGCAAACAGCTCAGGCAAATGCTGAATGACTGTTGCCTGATCGAGCTGGATCGTCGAGGGGGAGTGATCGAGTTTCGCTCACGTCCGGGTGTCTGTGATCCCTGTCTGAATCGTCAGAGAACAGGTCACAGGAGAGAACTCTGAAGACATCATCGGACATGCGTTGGACGCGCTCAAACATGAGACGACCCGGCGAGCGCCGCGCTGATTGCCGCAGGAATACTTTCATACGATTCCGACCGCGGGATCAAGGGTTGCAATGATGCAAGTTGCCGTCGTCGGCGGAGGACCGGCCGGCCTCATGGCGGCCGAAACGGCCGTCGCAGGGGGCGCGCAAGTCGATCTCTATGATGCCATGCCGTCGGTCGGTCGAAAATTTCTCCTGGCCGGCAAGGGCGGGTTGAACCTCACCCATGCGGAACCGTTGGAAACTTTTCTTTCGCGCTACGGCTCACGACAGGCGCAGCTCGCTCCGATCGTTCGCTCATTCGGGCCTGACGCGATCCGCGAGTGGGCGTCGGGACTCGGTATACGAACCTTCATAGGAACGTCACGCCGAATCTTCCCCGCCGATATGAAAGCCGCTCCGCTCTTGCGAGTCTGGTTGCGCCGATTGCGGCAGTCCGGCGTTCGGTTTCATGTGCGACATCGATGGTCAGGTTGGGACGAAGGGGGAGCGCTGTTGTTTCTGACGCCGACCGGGAAGCAATCGGCCCACGCCGACGCGGTGATTCTTGCGACGGGCGGAGCCAGTTGGCCCAAGTTGGGGTCCGACGCATCCTGGGTGCCGCTCCTGCGCGGTCGCGGCGTCGAGGTCGCTCCATTGCGGCCGGCCAACTGCGGATTCGACGTTGAGTGGAGCACGTATTTTAAGACCCGCTTTGCCGGCCAACCGGTGAAATCTGCGGCGCTGATCGTGACAACGCCGGACGGCGCGGTCCAACGCCGGCAAGGCGAATTCGTCATTACTGAAACCGGTGTGGAAGGAGGGGTGATTTATGCCGTGTCTTCGGTACTCCGTGACCGGATCGAGCGAGAAGGGCGGGCGGTGCTGACCGTTGATTTGACCCCGGATCGCGACCGAGTCCGTTTGGAGCAGGATCTGTCGCGTCCTCGGGGTAAGCGGACGATGGCGACTCATCTGCGGCGGTACGCCGGAATCAGCGGAGTGAAATCCGCCCTGTTGCGGGAGGTGCTTCCCCGCGAAACGTTTGCCGATCCGGCAGCCCTTGCCGCGTCCATCAAGTCCTTGCCGCTCGTATTGCGTGCGACTCGTCCCCTCGCGGAAGCGATCAGTACCGCGGGAGGGGTGTGCTTTGAGGACTTGGATGAGCGATTGATGTTACGGAAAATGCCCGGTCTATTTTGCGCGGGGGAGATGTTGGACTGGGAGGCCCCGACCGGGGGGTATCTGCTGACGGCCTGTTTGGCCACCGGCCGATGGGCCGGAGCGGGAGCTCTTAAATGGGCGGAGTCCCGCACAAGGCCGTGTACCTAACCGAACAGTGCAAGTATCCAGTTCCAAACGCTGGAGAACCAATTCATTATCACGTCGATCCACGACTCAGCGCCCGTTTGTGCCGGTGTCTGAGGAGGAGCGGGAGGAGAAGTCTGTTTTACCGGCGTGATTGGAGCGGTTTGAGCCACTTGCTGCGGTATCGTGACGGGAGGGGGAACAGACTCCATGGAAGACGATGCGTCGTCCGTGGACGCAATCACTGGGGGCGCCTCAGACGTTCCTGAAGAAAGCGGCGTTTCCGGTTGCGCGCGGGCCTCTTCCATTTCCCGTTTATACTGAGCGACGAGAACTTTGAGAGAGTTGCTCTCTCGTCTGGCGACGGCGACCTGTTTCGCCAACATTCGGCTTTGGCCGGCCAACGTCGCGATCTGCATCTGTAGCAATGCCATTCGTTCATGAGCCTGCTGTCTCAAGACCGGCAGCAGTTCGACCTCCCGTTGGACGGCCGCCCGCAATTCCTCCGCCGCGTGTTCTTCCTCCCTGTTGGCCGTTTCCAATGACGAGATGGACTGATGCAACAGCGCGACTTCCTCCCGAGCCGTGATCAAGGATCGGGACATTTCGTCGGTCTCGGCCTTCACCCGTTCGTAGGCACGCTGACTGACGCACCCCGTTTCGGTCAGAACGGCAAGGGCCAGAACGCAGAAACCGAGCAGATGAAGCGCGCGATTCCAATAAGAACCGGACTCCGTGTCGCATAGCCGTAAGTGATTCATCGTGGGCCATCCTTGGTGAAGGACCACCGTCCACGCAAGCGGCGAAGCCGATCGCGGTCCGAGACTTCGTCTGCGTAGTCTCTCAAAAGTCGACGGCTCTGGCAATAGCATCAAGAGCAAAGGGGGGCCGACATCGTGGAATCGTGGGCGAACGGGGATGCGGACAGGAAAACGGCCTGGAAATGCGACCGGAATTCCCGTACCATAAATCGCCTCTCATCATGCAGCCTGACTCTTCAACGGAACCGTTTCGATTGCCTCGAATCTGCGAGCAGGCCTTGTTGGAACGGTTTCTTAAAGCCGAAGCCATGGCGCTCTGGGCCGTCCGGTCGGCGCAATGGCAAGACCTGCCGGTGAACGTCAGAGGGTTTCTTCAACGGCACGAAGCGGACGAACGAGACCACCTCGCGCAGTTTGAGTCGCTGCTTGGACGGCGGTCGCATGAGCGGGATCGTCTTCCCTCCATGCCTCGGCAGTGGGAGACATTGGCCGTCCATCTCTATGGATACGAGACGCTCGGTCTCGAGTTTGCAAAACTCCTTGCCGATATTCGACCGGATCTCTCCTCGATTCTCGACGACGAACACAGACACGTCGGTTTCTTCGAGCAGGAGATCGGACAGATCCTTTCCGGAGATTCCGATGCGGCGGAGCAAGCGCGACGATCCGCCCGTGCGTGGCGAAGAAAATTACCGAGGACGCTCGATCGCTACCTGGAACATGAGACTCTTGGGCCGTTTCGCCGGGAACTGACCCGTCGAATCACATCTGCCATTGAAGGCCGATTCATTCGTGTCGGGTTGATGGAAGAACCAACGTCCGATTGCTTGCCGTGAAACGGCGCTAGGCCGGCAAAGCTCCGCACACCGCGCCGATTCGTCGATATTTTTCTTCTCGGCGGGCCAGAAGGTCTTCCACGGGAAGATCAGTCAGATCAAAGAGTTGATTGGTGATGGCTTTGCCGACCAATGTACAGGTGGTTTTGGGGTCACGATGCGCGCCGCCAACGGGTTCGGAAACGATATCATCGATAACGCCCAGGCTGAGAAGATCTTGAGCGGTCATTTTCAAAGCGGAGGCGGCATCCTGAACTTTGGCGGGATTGTCCCAAAGAATGGCCGCGCAGCCTTCCGGTGAAATGACGGAATAGACGGCGTGTTCCAACATCAAAATACGATCCGAAACCCCCAATGCCAGGGCTCCGCCGCTCCCCCCCTCGCCGATGACGATCGACACGATAGGAACCTGAAGCCTGGACATCACCAGCAAATTCCGCGCGATGGCTTCTGCCTGTCCTCGCTCTTCGGCTCCGATGCCGGGGTAGGCGCCGGGTGTGTCGATAAAAGAAATGATGGGACGGTTGAACTTCTCCGCCAGACGCATCAACCGAAGGGCCTTGCGATAGCCCTCCGGATTGGGCATGCCGAAGTTGCGCTGCATCCGCTCTTTCAGGGTTTTGCCTTTCTGATGTCCGATTACCATCACAGTTCGGTCGTTGAATCGCGCGAATCCCCCGACGATGGCCTGATCATCTCCGAACGCACGGTCTCCGTGAAGCTCCAGAAAATCACGGGTCAATTCGTTGATGTAATCGAGGGTGCTGGGTCTCTGAGGATGACGGGCCAACTGAGTGCGCTGCCACGGAGTCAGGTTCCGGTAGAGTTCGTGTTCGATCTGGGCCAGCTTGGCGCGGAGCTTGCGGATTTCCCCTTGAGCCGCCGTCTTGCCGCTTGCCGCCGCAGCCGACAGTTTCTCGATTTTTTCTTCGATCTCACGAACAGGCTGTTCAAAATCCAGATAATCGCGCATGGGCTCTGCCTTTTCCGAGTGAAATACGCTCCTCAATGAGAGGCGAGGAGAACGATCATCCCGCGATGGGATGTGTTACAAGCGCATCAAGATAGCAAAGAAAGAACCCCTTTGCCTAGCACTTCTTCGATGTCGGACACAAAATGCTCGCTGGGAGACACGGTCAGGTTGGGCAACGGCGCCGTTTCGGCCTCCAACGCCGTGTCCATTTGCAACGACAACGAGACCGAGGCTTCGCCGGGATGCCGTTGAAGGATCTCGCGAAGGCGAAGCAGTTGATCCAACGCATCGGGTCGGTCGGAGAGACGGATACGAACCTGTTTGACCGCCCGCTTTTGGACTTCAGCCAACGGTTCGATTTTGCTGGCGCGAAGCTTCGTGCCCTTATCCCCACGATCAATGGTGCCGGTAATCCGAATCAGACTTTCGGGAGCGATCCACTCTTGAACGGTTTTGTACACATCCGGAAACACGATAGCTTCGACCGTGCCGTGAAGATCCTCCACGGCCAAATACGCCATCCTATCGCCCCTTTTGGTGAGCATGGGCTTCATTGTGACGATAATGCCGCATAGTTTGACCTCTTTCCCGTCCGAGACGTCGGCGAGGCCGCCCGTCGTCGCCGTCGCCAAGGCGCCGATGATCGTTTCATATCGGCTCAAGGGATGGGCGGAAATGTAAAACCCCGTCAATTCTCGCTCGTACTTCAGTCGTTGCGCGTGGTCCCATTCCGGCACCGACGGCAATGGCGGTGTGTTCGGATGGCCCGACGCAAGATAGCCGGATGGCTCCTCGCCAAAGATGTTGATTTGGCCAAGATCCCGCTCTCGTTGAGCGGCGGCGCCGCACTCAACAGCCTGATCGAGCACGGCCATCAGTTGAGCCCGTTTCGCACCGGTCGAATCAAAGGCCCCGGCTTTAATCAATCCTTCCAACATCCGTTTGTTGACTTTCCGGAGATCGACTCGCCGACAAAAATCGAAGAGTGATGAAAAGGGGCCGGTCCGGTTGCGGATGTCCACGATCGATTCGACCGCACCTTCCCCCACGTTCTTGATCGCCGCCAATCCGAAGCGAATCGCCCCGTCCACGACGGTGAAATTCTTTCCGCTGACATTGATGTCCGGCCCAAGGACTTTGATGCCGAGATCGCGGCATTCGGTAAAATACCCCATGATTTTGTCCGTGTTGCCCATATCGGTCGTCATCAGGGCCGCCATGAATTCGGTGGGGTAGTGGGCTTTCAAGTACGCGGTCTGATAGCACAGGACCGCGTATGCGGCGGCGTGGGACTTATTGAAGCCGTATCCGGCGAACTTTTGAATCAACTCATAGAGCCGCTCGGCTTTCTTGTCCGGGATCTTGTTTTTCATCGCGCCTTCAAGGAACTTGGCGCGGAGTTTTTCCATTTCCTCCGGTTTCTTTTTTCCCATGGCGCGCCGGAGGATGTCCGCTTGCCCCAGCGAAAACCCCGCCACCTTGTTGGCGATCGCCATGACTTGTTCCTGATAGACGATGACGCCGTAGGTCTCCTTGAGGATCGGTTCCAATTCCGGCGTTTCGTACGTGATGGGAACTTTGCCTTGCTTACGCTTGATGAAGTCCGGAATAAGATCCATCGGACCCGGACGATACAATGCAATGATCGCGATGATGTCTTCGAACCGGTCCGGCCGAAACCCCATCAGCAAGTCCCGCATTCCGGAACTTTCAAGCTGGAACACGCCGGTCGTCTTGCCGGAGGAAAGCAGGGCAAAGGTCTTCTCGTCGTCGAACGGAATCCGATCGATCCGCAAGGGGGCGGCATCCGGCCGTTTCTCATTGATCAAGGTCTCCGCCAGCCGGATCATCGTCAACGTTTTCAAACCGAGGAAATCGAACTTCACCAATCCGATCTTTTCGATGTCGCCCATCGAATATTGGGTGACGATTTCGTCGTTGGCCCCTTTGTAGAGGGGAACGTAGTCCGTGAGCGGGCCCTCGGAGATCACCACGCCGGCCGCATGGGTGGAAGCGTGCCGCGCGAGACCTTCCAGCGACCGGGCGATGTTCATCAGCTCCGAGACTTTCGCGTCGGTCTGGACCAACTCACGCAACCGCGGTTCAAGATCCAACGCTTCTTGCAAGGTGATATTGATCTGGTTGGGCACTAATTTCGCGACTTTGTCCGCTTCGGCGTAGGGCATTTCCAGCACGCGGCCGACGTCGCGAATCGCGGCTTTCGCGCCGAGCGTTCCGAACGTGATGATTTGCGCGACATGGTCGGAGCCGTATTTTTCAACGACATAGTTGATGACTTCTCCGCGGCGTTCCATGCAAAAATCCATGTCGATGTCGGGCAGAGATATCCGTTCGGGGTTGAGAAACCGCTCAAACAGGAGGGCGTACTCCAGGGGATCGAGATCGGTAATGCGCAGGGCGTACGCGACAAGGCTGCCGGCTGCCGACCCGCGGCCCGGTCCCACGGGAATCTGTCGCGAGCGCGCGAACCGAATGATGTCCCATACGATTAAAAAATATCCGGCAAATCCCATCGAACAGATGACCATCAACTCTTCGCGAAGCCGCAGCTCATAGGCTGCGGCAGGTCTGGTCCTCGGTCGCTCCTGAAGACGTTCCCTCAATCCGGCCAGCGCAAGATGTTCCAGATACGCTTCACGATCTTTGAACCCTTCCGGCACCGTGTACTGGGGCAGGTACGTCCTGTTGAGAGCCAATTCCAACTCGCAGGCATCGGCGATGCGACAGGTGTTGCTCACCGCTCCCGGAAATTCCGCGAAAGCCGGGGCGATTTCTTCCGTCGACTTGACGTACAGTTGATCCGTATCGAACTTCATCCTGGACGGATCGCTGAGCGTTTTTCCGGTCTGGAGACACAGCATCAACTCGTGAGGCCTGGCGTCTTCCTTCCTCAAATAGTGGCAATCGTTGGTTCCGGCCAGAGGAATCCCCAATTTTTTGTGGATTTCGATCAGGCCGGCGTTGGCGACACGTTGGTGATCAAGGCCGTTGGCCTGAACCTCGAGATAAAACTGGTCTTTCCCAAAAATTTCTTGAAATTCAGCCGCCGCCGCCATGGCGCCGGCCATATCGTTTCGGCCGATCAAATAGGGAATTTCTCCACTTAAACAACCGGAGAGGGCGATGATTCCATCATGGTGAGCTCCGAGAAGATCTTTATCTATTCGAGGTTTATAGTAGAAACCTTCAAGATATCCTTTACTGACAAGCTTGATTAAATTCTGATAGCCGGTCACGTTCCTGGCCAAGAGAATCAGATGGTAATAATCGTTATGGGCCAGGCCGCTGTCTTTTTTGGCGTGACGGCTTCCCATGGCCATGTAAGCCTCGCACCCGATAATGGGTTTGACGCCGGCGTCTTTGGCTTTTCGGTAAAATTCTACGGCGCCGAACATATTGCCATGATCGGTGATCGCGATGGCCGGCTGGCCGAACGCCCGAACTTGCTGTACCAGGGGATCGATCTGGTTGGCGCCGTCAAGGAGACTGAATTGAGTGTGCACGTGAAGATGAACGAACGACGAAGCCATGTTCCGGATTCTATGAAGGTGGCGAGGGGAAGTCAATGAAGCCGTCCGGCGGACGGTCAGCGCCGTCCGTCGTACCAGACGGACAGAAGCCGTTTATCCCGCAACGTTCGACCTCGGCGAAAGAAAATGCGCAAGATCTGCCTCGCGATTTCGGCTTTTGAATACAACGTCACTTTCCGAGACGACGTTTCAAGCGGATGCGCCGTTAAAATCACAAACTGAAGATTGCGCCGACGCCCCCATTGCTTCAGTCGCCTGCTGAGTTCGATTTCCTCGAGCGCATAGACGTCCTCGGGAAATCCACCGACGTCGAAAAAGGCATCCCGACGGCACACGAAGAGAGCGCCGGCGGCCCATCGACATACAATGGACATGCTTCGCCAGAAATGGAAGATGCCCTTCGCCCACCAGGGCAGACCGTTCATCAAGAGCGTGCTGCCCAAACCGACGCAGGTGTTTCGTTCAATCGTCATCATGATATCGGCTAATAACTCAGGGCTCATCAGACTGTCGGCATCCAGAAAAAGCAGCCAGTCGCCGGTCGCCACGGTAGCGCCGGCGTTGCGCGCTCGGCCGATTTGATTGATCGGCTCAAAGACGACGCGAGCTCCGGCCTTTCTTGCCAACTGAGCCGTCCTGTCGGTGGAATTATTGTCGACGACCACCACCTCCGACATCAGGTCCGGTTTGCCGCAACGGGCCAACGAGGCAAAGATCGACGCCAGACACCGCTCAATGAGGCGTTCTTCGTTATACGCCGGAATGATGATGGAGAGATCCATGATCCATGCTCAACCCACCCGTGCTCGCATGCGTTTGTCGGCTACATAGGAAGCAATCGTGTGTCTTTATACCGGACGATGGAGCGGGTCTTTATGAATCAATTCCTCAAGAAGAAATTGACATCATTCATTGAAAAGGAGAAACAAATTGAGGAAGTCGGGAATCAAGAAATCCGCAGGACATGTGCCGAAAGGGCTCTTCGTGTATTCCAGTCGTCTTATGGATAATCAGCTTACTTGGGGCAAGCGGTGCGGTACCGATGGTTCCAAATCGGCTGTGAGAAACAAGCGCGCGGGCTCTCCCGCGTGCTTGTTTCTGGGAGCGACAAGGCTACAAGTAGACTTTCTGAACGTCGTCTCTCCGTCGTCTGAGATTGGTTCCAATCCGAGTGCGTTCGCGCTCGTAGCCGACGGAGGCATAATATAAGGCTCTGTCGAAAAATTTGTTCACGAGATAGATCAGCTCCAGTTCTCCATGTAGCTCCACCGCGCTCTCGGATAAGCCCTCTCGCTGAATAAACGCGCACATATGAGCTTTTGTCTCGATGATGGCCCAAAGAAAGTGGCTAAAGGCAACCCCTTGTCCAGCTCGGCGCGCTCCCAGTTCTGTATATCGCTGTTCGACCTCGGCTTCCGGCTTTTCCATTAACCAATCACTGAGGTTCTTATAGATTTCAGTGGCACGGGCCCGTAATTCGTCCGGCGGGACTTTATGGAGGTCGCTGCAACGGGGGGAGTTCCAAACCTTCTCATTGAGTTCACGGGACAGTTGTTCCGAATGTTGCTCGATGAGCCGGACTAATCGGCTGGCCAACATAGGGTCCCTCCTTATGTTAAAAAGGTAAGAAGGTATCGCTTCAGTACACCCAGTCACCTCCCCAAAACATTATATGCTCAGGCGCGACATTACCCGATCGCGATCAGCGCCGTCAATCGCTTGTTTGACCGAGAGCGATGAAACAGATTCGGCCGATTGCCCTTGACGGATCTTTCCAATCGGCAGAGAATCCGCCGCAAATTCCATAAATTCCGAAACATAAATTCCGAAAAAGGAGAGACCATTATGTCTTCCGATACGAACGGCCCATGGCATCCGATCATTTATGTGCGGGGCTACGCAATGACGCAGGGAGAGATCGACCAGACTACGGCAGACCCGTTTTGCGGATTTAACCTTGGCTCCACGGTCTATCGGGCGACCCCTGATAAAGACAAGCCGGCCAAGAAATTTGTCTTTGAGTCGCCGGTTGTGCGTCTGGGCTCCGATTTCGACTACTCCGACGTGTTTGATAACGGACTTGACATCATGGATCCGGATTGGGCCGGAAATCCGGCATGGAACGGAGGCATTCCTCGCCGATCGATCATCGTTTACCGATACTATGAACAGGCCTCCCGGCTTTTGGGTTCTGGAGAAACGCCGGATATCGAAGAATTTGCCAAGGGTTTAAGCCAATTGGTCATCCGCGTCCGCGATCTTGTCTGTCGAAATCACGCAAACGAGGTGACGCCCAAAACCTTTCGGTGCTATCTCGTGGCTCACTCCATGGGAGGGCTCGTCTGCCGGGCCTTTTTGCAAAACCCGGCCTTGGGGAAGCCCGAAGCCCGCGCGTGCGTTGAGAAGGTCTTCACCTATGCAACTCCGCATAACGGCATCGACATTGTCGGGATCAATGTTCCCTCATGGCTGAGCGCCAATGACATCAACAACTTCAATAGAAAGAGAATGGCCGGCTATCTGAAGCTTGAGAAACTCTATCAAGAGACCGAACGAGTCGATTGGCTGCCGGAAGAAGCGTTCCCCTCCGAAAAGTTTTTCTGCATGATCGGAACCAATCGAGGAGACTACGAAGCGGCCCTGGGTCTATCCAGAGCTTTCGCGGGCCATGGAAGCGACGGGCTCGTTCGCATCGAAAACGCATCCGTATGGGGAGTGAGCAAGTCGGGGAAGATTTCGGCGCCTTGCGCAACCGCCTACGCGTATCGGTCGCACTCGGGTTATTTTGGAATCGTCAATAGCGAAGAGGCTTACCAAAGTCTTATCCGTTTTCTTTTCGGTGACGTGCGGGTGGACATGTGGGTGGAAGTCACCGGCGTTCGTTTGCCGGCCGATCTGGAAGGAAAGACCGTCAATGCGTTGTATCAATTTGAAGTGCTGGCGGCGCCTCGAGGAAAGCGATGGTACTTGACGCGCCGGACCGCGGAAGAAGATTCGGCGGCCTGTCGAACCTATCGCGAACTGACGGACCCCAAAAGCAAGGGCCGTCGAAGCCTCTACCTCTCGACGATTTTTCTGTCCAAACGAGCCCGCGTGAGGCAAGACCGTCCGTCGCTGGCTTACGGCGTGACGTTGGGCGTTCGGGTGCCGGATTATGAAATCGAACGGAAGTTCTGGCCGGATGGGCATTATGAAGGCGGGTACCTGTTTCACGATACTGTCATCGTTGAGTTGATTCCGCCGGCGAACGAAGAAGCGGATTGGGCCGTCCGATTCGATTGGCAAAGCGACAATCGTGGCCCGGTCAGCCACTCGTTGGATCCTAAGAAACTCAAGGGCGGCAAGGTCGAACTTGACGTTCCGTTCGACAGTGAAACCACTCCGGGCGTCACGGGCCTGCTCCGATTCATTGTTTCAGAGTGGAACATCCAGTGAGCAGCCTTTGAGCAGCCTTGTCAAAAACGGACGGACTTCCGGTTCTTGCACTCACTTGCGTTCATCTGTTATCCTGCGCCCGCCTTTCGGAAGCGATCATTTACCCTTCAACCAACAAGTTACAAATCAGCATTGCCAAGGAGCGCGCACATGGCTGGCATCAAGCGGGCGCTGATCAGTGTGTCGGACAAGACGGGCGTGGTCGAGATGGCCAAGGGGCTTGAGGCCCTCGGCGCGGAGATTTTATCGACTGGAGGAACGGCCAAAGCCTTGCGCGACGCGGGTGTGACGGTTACGGACGTAGCCTCCTACACGGGGGCTCCGGAAATTCTCGACGGTCGGGTCAAAACCCTCCATCCCAAAATTCACGGCGGGTTGCTCGCTCGGCGGTCGGTGTCCGCGCATGTGGAACAGATGAGACAGCACCATATCAATCCGATCGACGTCGTGGTGGTGAATCTCTATCCTTTCGAGGCCACGATCGCCAATCCCCATTGCCGGTTTGAAGACGCCGTCGAGAACATCGACATCGGCGGACCGTCGATGTTGCGGTCCGCGGCGAAAAATCATGAAGACGTGCTGGTCGTCGTCGATCCCGCCGATTACATGCGCGTGTTGGATGCCGTAAAAGCCGACGCCGTCACGGGCGAGTTGCGCCGCGAGTTGGCGATGAAGGTATTTCAGCATACCGCACGATACGACAGCTTGATCGCCGGCTATCTGGAAAAACAGGTGCGGGGTGGGGAGGTCAAGTTTCCCAAACTGCTCTCTCTCCAGTTTGAGCTGGGCGAGATTCTTCGGTATGGTGAAAACCCGCATCAGCAGGGGGCGTTCTATCGCGAGGCCGGATCGCAGGAACCGTCGGTTTCACGCGGCAAGATTCTTCACGGCAAGGCGATGTCGTACAACAATTTTCTCGACGCCAATTCCGCTCTCGAGCTTGCCAAGGAATACGACGAATGTGCCGTCGCCATCATCAAACACAACAACCCGTGCGGCGTCGCTTTGGGTGCGACTCCGGTGGAAGCCTACGTGAAAGCCCGCGAGACCGATCCCGTTTCGGCCTTCGGCGGAGTCATCGCCTTCAATCGACCGGTTGACGTGGCGGCGGCCAAGGAAATCACCTCCACGTTCGTCGAGGTCGTCGTCGCCCCCGGCTTTACCGAGGACGCGCTCACGGAACTAAAGCGCAAGAAGGACCTTCGGTTGCTTGATGTGGGGCCGCTGACGAAGGTGAAACAAGACGGCTATGATCTGAAAAAGCTGGTCGGTGGATTGATCGTTCAGGATCGTGATCTGGGCATACTGCCGGACCTGCGGACGTTGCAGGTGCCGACGGCGCGCAAACCGACGGATGATGAATATGCCGCCTGCGCCTTCGCCTGGAAAGTCTGCAAACATGTCAAATCGAATGCGATCGTTTATGCCAGACCCGGTCAGACGGTCGGTATCGGCGCCGGCCAGATGAGCCGAGTCGATTCGGTCAAGCTGGCGGCGATGAAGGCGCAGCTCCCGGTCAAAGGCTGCGTCATGGCGTCGGATGCCTTTTTCCCCTTCCGCGACGGCCTTGATGCCGCGGCGCAGGCGGGGATCACCGCCGTCATTCAACCGGGTGGGTCGATCCGCGACGCGGAAGTCATCAAAGCCGCCGACGAACACGGCATGGCGATGATTCTCACCGGCATGCGGCATTTCCGCCACTGATCGGATCGTGAAACCATCACTGTCTTTTCTCGCGCCGCTGCATCGGGAAATATCTGCCGAAGAGCATACTCCATGATTCAGTGCATGCCTCGTCTCTCGCCTGCGGGAAGTACGGATGAGAATCGGTCAAATCTCCTGATCTTCTCGTTGGGAACCGCGTTGCGATCATGAAAGTTCTTGTCGTCGGAAGCGGCGGGCGTGAACACGCGCTCGCATGGAAGCTGGCGCAGAGTCCTCGCACCCCCACGTTATATTGCGCGCCGGGAAACGCCGGCATCGAATCACTCGCCGCCTGTGTTCCGATCAAGGCCGACGACATCGACGGCTTGAAAGCCTTCGTCGAGCGGGAACGAATCGATCTGACCGTGGTCGGACCGGAAGCCCCGCTCGCGGCGGGAATTGTCGATGAATTTCGAAGGGCCAAGCTCAAGATTTTCGGTCCAACGAAGCAAGCGGCTCGGTTGGAGTCGAGTAAAATTTTTTCCAAAGAGGTCATGACTCGGGCAAAAATTCCCACCCCCCGGGCCGCAAGTTTTGATAAGGTCGATGATGCGGTGGCCTTTGTAGAACGACAGACACTGCCCGTCGTGATCAAGGCTGACGGCCTTGCGCAGGGGAAAGGGGTTGTGATTGCAACGACGAGAGATGAGGCGCGCAATGCCATCATCGATTTCATGGAGAAGATGGTATTCGGCGAGGCCGGCAAGCGGATTTTGGTCGAACAATGCCTCCGGGGAGAGGAATTGACGATCATGGCCTTCACGGATGGCAAAACCGTCGTGCCCATGTTACCGGCACAGGATCACAAAAGAGTGGGGGACGGAGATACGGGGCCGAATACGGGCGGCATGGGCGCCTACTGTCCGGCTCCGCTGGGCACGGAGGCGCTGCGCACACTGGTGGCGCGGGATATTTTACAACCGATCGTCGATGCGATGTCGAGGGTGGGGGCTCCGTTTCAAGGCGTAATCTATGCCGGTTTGATGGTGGCGCAGGGAGTGCCCTTCGTGCTGGAGTTCAACGCACGAATGGGTGATCCTGAAACGCAAGTGGTACTGCCGCTGCTCAAGACGGACCTGCTCGACATTATCGAGGCAGTTGTTGAGCATCGATTGGATCAAATGACCGTCGAATGGCACCATGATGCAGCCGTTTGCGTCGTGATGGCATCGAAAGGGTATCCGGGCTCGTATCGGCAGGGGTGTTTGATCTCCGGATTACCATCGGCGGAGAGCCCTTCTTCCATGGTGTTTCACGCGGGGACAGCCCGTCGTGGGCGGGAGATCGTTACCGCCGGGGGACGGGTGCTGGGCGTGGTGGGACGGGGAGCCTCGTTGAGAGACGCGCAAGCCGAGGCATATAAAAGAGCCGCATCCATTTCGTTCGAAGGATGCCACTACCGCAGGGACATCGCCAGTCGCGCGTTGGGGCGATGACCGCTCCTTTTTTAGGCCCTGCATCGATGACAACAATCCTTTCCTATAGTGAGCAAGAGTGCTCCCGTCTTTCACAGACGGTCGCGGAGACCATCGAGCGAGGCGGCGTAGTGGCGTTTCCAACAGAGACCTATTATGGGCTCGGTGTGAACCCCTTCAACTCAACGGCCGTCGGGAGGCTGATACAAATCAAAGGTCGCCCGGACAACAAACCCATCCTAGTGCTGATCGGTAAAATGGAGCATCTGTCCCTGTTGACTGAGTCCATTTCTCCCGTGGCCGCGTTGTTAATTGATACTTTCTGGCCTGGTCCGCTGACCATTCTGTTCCCTGCGACACCTTCCCTCCCATCCGCCCTCACGGCGGGAACCGGAAAGGTCGGCGTCCGACTGACGCCCTGCTCACCATTACGGAATATTTTAACGCGCGTCGGGCCGTTGACTGGAACCAGCGCCAATCGATCCGGTGATCCTCCGGTTACCACCGCGGTTGAGGTCGTCAAGACGTTGGGTGCGGAAATCGATCTGGTGATTGACGGAGGAACGACGCCGGGAGGAGCGCCATCGACCGTCGTCGATGTCGGAGAAACCATCCAGATCATCCGTGAAGGAGCCGTGACGCGAGCGATGTTGCAAACCGCGATGGGAACGAAGAATCCGGCCTTTACCTGAAGGCCGCCTTGCGCGGTGTTACGGAAAGGTTTAAGAGTTTAATGACGCGAACGGAAGGAACGGCGGAATGTTGACAAAAAGATGGGTGCGGCGGTGTACGGGCCTGACCGGATGTTTCGTACTGATATTCGGTCTCTCGGGATGTGACTACTGGCCCCCGGCGCTTCAGGCTCAGATTGAACAATTACGGACTGAAATCCAGACCCTGGCGGCAGAAAAGTCCGAACTCCAGTCACAGGTTGATGAATTGACCAAAACCAAGCGCGACCTCCAAACCCAGGTCGATGAGCTAAGCCGGTTGAATCGAGAAAAGACGACGCTGATCACCGGCTTACAGCGTCAAGTCGCGGCATTCCAGGCGAAATCGTCCAAAACTCAAAAGGGAGTGAGCAAGCCTACTCATAAATCGACCACGCGCTCGCCCGGGAAAAAGTCTTCGACGACAAAGCGATAGGCCTCACGCCCGTGCGTGCAGTTGAAGATTGATCGTCTATGCTCAGGGGAGCACATATCAACTCGACGTTGAAGAACTGCCTGAGGAAGCTGTTCCCGAAGAGGAGGGAGCTGTCGCCGGGGATGGTGACACCGCTGGGGCAGCGGCCGCGTTGGTCGGTGTCTCTTTTTTTGAGGAGGTCGATGCATCCGTTGTATCACCGGACGGCGGTTTCAGTTTATCCGAATAATCCGTTACGTACCAGCCGCTTCCTTTGAACATAATAGCGGGTGGTGAGATGATGCGGTTGACCGATTTCCCGCATCGAGAGCACGCGGCAATCGGATCGTCCTTGATGCTCTGCTTGACTTCAAACTTATACGCGCACGCTTGACACCAGTATTCGTAGATCGGCACGGCGCTCTCCTGATTTGCAATGAAATGAACGGAGGGAAGATAACCGCGAGACGTCGGAAGTCAAGGGGGGGGCTCTATCAGGTTTGTAGCTTTTGCACCGCCTCCGCAAGGCGGTCAAGCCCTCGATTGATTGTGTCCATGCCGGTGGCGTAGGAAAGTCGGATGTGTTCTTTGCTTCCAAACGGCTCTCCGGGAACAACGGCAACGTGGGCATGTTTCAAGAGGTAATCAGCCAGAGCCTGTGGGGAGTCAATCGGACCGTCCGGTCCACGCTTCCCCAGCACTCCCGCCACATTGGGAAACGCATAGAACGCCCCGGTGGGCATACGGCATGTGACTCCTGAGATTCGGTTCAATCGGTCGATCATCGTCCTGCGGCGACGATCGAATTCCGTTACCATTTTTTCAGTGAACGATGCGCCGAGCTTGAGAGCGGCGACGGCGGCCTTCTGCGAAATTGAGCAGGGATTCGACGTGCTCTGGCTTTGGATATTGGCCATCGCCGTCAGGATCTCTTTCGGCCCCGCCGCATAGCCGATCCGCCAACCGGTCATCGCATAGGCTTTCGAGACGCCGTTGATAATGACGGTCTGGGCCGCTACCTCCGGTCCCAGCGAGGCGATGCTCACGTGCGTGACCCCGTCATAGACGATCTTTTCATAAATCTCGTCGGAGATAATCAGTATGTGATGACGCACGGCCATCTCGGCGATGGATTGCAGGGTCTTTCGATCGTACGTCGCTCCCGTCGGGTTGCAGGGACTGTTGATGACAATCGCCTTGGTCCGCGGCGTGATTAATCGTCGCAAGTCATCCACGTCGATGGCGTACCCGTTATTTTCGCTGGTCCGCAGAAAAACCGGCATCGCGTCGTTGAGCAGCGCTTGATCGACATACGAGACCCAATAAGGAGCGGCAATGATCACTTCATCGCCGGCCTCCAGATAGGCCTGAGCTAAGTTATATAAGGAATGTTTGGCTCCGCAGGACACGAGGATTTGAGATTTCTCGTACCGCAATCCGAATTCGTTCTGAAACTTCTCAATAATGGCCTGACGGAGCTCGTCAATGCCGGACGACGGCGTATACTTCGTAAAACCGGCTCGAATGGCCGCTTCCGCGGCCGCCTTTACCGGCTCCGGGGTATCAAAATCCGGTTCGCCGGAGGAAAAATCCACCACGTCGATGCCTTGTGCCGTCATCGCCTTGGCCGTCGCGGTCATGGCCAAGGTGGGGGAGGGGGTGATCTTATTGACCCGCGCAGCCAATTTCATAAGACAACTCTCTTGATTCGTTCCCGTAAACGTTGCGCGACCTCCGGATGCAGAAACTCCGTCAGCGAACCGCCGTGTTTGGCAACGTCCTTAATGATGGTGGATGAGAGATAGGAGTACTCCTCGCTCGGCATCAGAAAGACCGTTTCGACGTTACGGGCCAATTTTCTGTTGACGAGAGCCATCTGAAATTCGTGTTCAAAGTCGGAAATGGCCCGCAATCCTCTGATAATGGCATGGGCCCCGGATCGCTCGACGTATTCGACCAACAGTCCCTCGAACGAGGTGACCTCAACCTGTTTCAGATCTTTTGTGACCCATTTCACCATTTCAATTCGTTCGGCCAGGTTGAACAGCGGATATTTATCAGGGTTCGGCGCAACGGCGACCACGACAATGTCGAAGACTCGAAGGCTTCTGGTGATGATGTCCGTATGGCCATGCGTGATAGGATCGAACGTTCCCGGATAGACTCCTATTTTCATGACGGCGTCCGGCTTGTGTGCGAATAAAGGGAGAGCGCGGTATCACCGTAACGATAGTTGCGAAGGTAAACACATGATCCAAGCAGCGGGGGCAGTTTCGTTTTCGCCGCGTGCTCGATCATAAACCAGGAATCCGGAGCAAGAAGGCGGTCATGGTCCGAATGCTCGAAGATCGATGTCAGTTCGGCAACCATTGTATAGGGAGGATCCGCAAAGACAACGTCATATCCCCCTCCCCACAGATCAGGACGCGATAAGAACCGCTCGACAGTTTGAGCATATACAGTCAGGGAAGAGCCCACTGCACAATCGTGGACGTTTTGTCTTAACAATTTGAGCGATGAAGGATCAGACTCAACGCACGTTGCATGTGAGGCCCCTCGACTCAAGGCCTCGATTGCGACGGCCCCCGTGCCGGCATAGAGATCTAAAAATCGGCAGCGTGGAAGACGATTACCAAGAATAGAGAACAAAGCTTCTCGAACTCTCTCGGAAGTAGGACGGAGCCCAAGCCCTTGAGGTTGGCGAAGACGTCGGCCACGGTGAGTTCCAGCGATGACACGCATGAAAAAGGCGAGCAACCCCACTTATGACAGGGGAGGACTGTAACACAGCGTTTTTGAAGGGGTCAAGAAATTGAAACCGTTGACGGGTACCCGATTATCCGGCGAACGACGCCCCCATTTCTACGTTGCGTTCTTCTCAGCAGTCGGGTCAGCATGTCAGGTCATAAAAAAGCATATTTTTTGACCCTCAACCGGGAGAGGGGCTATAATGACCGACACGTAAGTTTCTTTGTAATCCGATCATTGTCCACAACACTTCACAATCTTCACGAGGGTCAAAGATGGAGAGCCCCGTGATGATGATCCGACCTCGAAACAGCCGATTGCCGTTAACGAGTGGCGACGGGCTGCGGCTCCCGAGCCGCAAGGCTCTTGCGTCGATTATTGGAGATGGTCCGGTCAATAATCGCGCCGCAGTTAATGCATTTCCAGGCATAGAAAATGAGGAAAAAATCAGAGAATCGTTCCAACATCATGAGCCCTTTGCACTTTGGACATTCCATCACTCCCTCCTCAGGTGAATATGTTCACTTCTGTCACTTCATCAAGCAAAAGACGAACCAATTTTAAAGACATTTATATTTCAATATGTTCTGATTTTTTCACTTCAAGGTGCGGTTATATACGACCTATTTCCCTAGAACAAAAACGTCCGCGGTGTCATTTTTTTGTCCTTTTAAATGTCAGAGGGGTGGAGAATGGCGGCCAAGGGAATTCCCTATTGGCCTGAAAGTGAACGACCTCGCGAACGGCTTCTGAGCAAAGGGCCTGAGGTTCTTTCGGACGCCCAATTGCTGGCTATTTTGCTGAGAACGGGGAGGCGTGATTCATCGGCCGTGCAGGTGGCGATGGAGCTCCTACGTCATGTCGGTGGTCTGAGCGGCTTGATCAAATCCGGTGTGGAGGAACTGTGCTCGGTCGAAGGGGTGGGGCCGGCCAAGGCGGCGCAGCTCAAAGCGGCGCTGGAATTGGGTCGAAGGTCTCTGGCGACTCCTCTCTCTACGGGCATGCGCATCTCATCGAGTGCCGATCTTTTTCGCCACTTTTATCCTGTTTTGCGCGACCGAAAACAGGAACTGTTCAAAGTCGTGCTGCTCGATGCCAAGAACGCGATCATTAAAGAAACTACGATTTCGGAGGGGAGCCTGACGCTCAGCATCGTTCACCCGCGGGAAGTGTTTGCATCGGCTATACGCGAATCGGCCGCCGGTGTCATTTTTTTGCACAATCACCCCAGCGGCGACCCAACTCCAAGTCAGGAAGATCGCCGGCTGACGGATCGTTTGGTCGCCGCCGGTAGATTGCTTGGGATCTCAGTACTTGATCATGTGATCATCGGAGACGGGCGCTACGTGAGCTTTGCGGACGAAGGGTGGCTCACGAAGACGGCCGCCTGGGAATAAGACAAAACAAGGAGGATTGCACCAGCCAGCACCATCTTTCCACTTCTTATTTGTAAGGGAGGGCAGGCTATGGAAGACATCCGTGCAGTGCCCATCAGAAATGTCGCCATTGTGTCCAATGCCGGCGCGGGTAAGACGTCCCTCAGTGAGGCGCTCCTGTTTGTCGGAGGCGCCATTCCCACCCTCGGATCGGTCGCAGAAGGAACGACTGTTTCCGACTTCGAGCCGGAAGAACTCCGCCATCGCTGTTCCATCAGCACCAGCGTGCTCCGCTTCTCTTGGAATCACACCCAGGTCACGCTCCTGGATACTCCCGGGGCCCTTAGTTTGATCGGCGAATCTCTCGCGGCGCTGCAGGCCGTTGATGCGGCGATCATCGTCCTTGACAGTCAAGGGGCCGTTCGGACGGAATTGGCGCGTCTCTGGAGACGGATCGAAGAACTTTCCCTTCCCTGCCTGTTGTTTGTAAATGGATTAGATCATGAAGGGGCGTCGATTGATCCGGCCTTGGAAGCCTGTCGGACGCAACTGCATTGTCAGCCGATTCCCATGGTCGTGCCGGTCGGACTTGGTCCTCAACTCGAAGGAGTTATCGACCTTCTCAGCGGATCAGTGGTTCGCTCGGCACCTCATACTGCAAGGCCTCAACTCCAGCCAATTCCGCCCGCATTGGAGTCGATCCTCAAAGAAAAGCGCAGACGACTCGTCGAATCGGTCGCGGAGAGTGACGAAACCCTTCTTGAAACGTATCTCGCCCAAGAAGATCTGTCTCAAGATGCCCTTCTCGCGGGGCTGCGTTCCGGCGTCCAGACCCGGCGACTGGCTCCTCTCTATGCCGGCTCGGCGTTACAGACAGTCGGCATCTGGCCTCTGCTGAACGCGATCGTGGCATTATTGCCATCGCCGACCGACCGAGGGACGGTTTACCCATTACCCGGCACACATCCCGACACAGGTCAACCCTGCACGTGGAAGGGAAACGAGCAGGAGCCGTTTTCAGCCTTGGTGTTTAAAACCCTGATCGACCCATTCGTGGGGCGACTGTCCTATTGTCGCGTCTTTTCAGGGTCCGTTCAGGCCGACTCGACCGTGTGGAATACATCGAGACAATCGCGCGAGAAATTAGGGCATTTCTATACCCTTATGGGGAAACGGCACACGATGGTCGGATCGGCCAAGGCAGGGGAAATTATCGCCATCGGAAAGTTGCATGATACACATACGGGCGATACCCTCTGTCACGAAAAGGATTCCGTTCGGTATCCCGACCTCGGATTGCCGAGGCCGGTCCTCTCGTATGCCATCGAAGCCAAGTCAAAGGTAGAGATCGAAAAAGTGGGCCTTGGTCTTCATAAGCTCATCGAAGAAGACCCCACATTGGAATTTACGCGCAACACGGAAACCAAAGAGATGGTGCTGAGCGGGCTGGGCCAGCTCCACATCGACCTGACGTTGGAGAAACTTCGTAGAAAATTCGGTGCCGACGTTTCGCTGCACATGCCGAAAATTCCGTACCGCGAGACCGTCCGCACGGTGTCTCAGGCGCAGGGCAAATATAAAAAACAAACCGGAGGCCACGGGCAATACGGAGACTGTTGGCTCGAGGTGGCTCCCTTGCCGCGCGGCAGGGGATTTACGTTCGAGAACCGAATCGTCGGCGGGGTCATTCCCCGAAACTTCATCCCCGCAGTTGAGAAGGGAGTGGTCGAGGCGATGCACGAAGGCGTCTTGGGAGGATTTCCCGTCGTCGACGTTCACGTGGCCGTTTATGACGGGTCCTATCATGTCGTGGATTCTTCCGAACTGTCGTTCAAGATCGCAGGCGCTATGGCCTTTAAAAAAGCCATGGAAACCGCCCGCCCGGTGTTGCTCGAGCCGATCATGGCCGTCGAAATCGAAACGCCGGCCGACGCCGTTGGAGCGGTGATGGGGGACCTAAGCGGGCGGCGGGGCCGCATTCAGTCCGTCAATGCGGACGCTCAGATCGAACGAATTCACGCGCTCGTCCCGCTCGCCGAGTTGCTCGCCTACGCGACAACGCTCGACAGTCTGACCGGCGGGCGCGGAACCTACGTCATGGAATTTTCCGGATACGAAGAAGTTCCCAACGAATCAGTCGCCAGAATCGTCGAGCAGCACAAAGCGGAGCGGCACGCCGCGGCTTCTGTGTGAATGGAACCGAGAAGAGCGGAATGAGAACAGGGCCCTTCCGGTTTGCAGGGCCGTCATTAGTCGGTCACTTTGAGCACCACGTAGAACGCTTGCCCTTCGCGCAAGACGCGGAGGAGGACCGAGTCCCCGCGACGAATCCGACCAAGCGCTTCGTTAAAGTCTTGCGCGGTCAACACCGCAAGGCGGTTGATCTCCTTGATCAAATCGCCTTCGCGCAAGCCCTCGGCGTGAGCAAGGCCGCCGCTTTCCACCTGGGCGATCAGGACGCCCTGGGTCTCCTTCAGGTTGAACTTCTCCGCCAATGCCGGCGTCAAGTCTTGGACACCCAGCCCCAGTCTGCCTTCTTTCTTGGTTTGAGGCAAAGCGGCTGCCACGGGACCGTCGCGCTTCGCGGTCAAGGGAACGTTCAGAACGATGCGCGCCAGGTCTCGGACCACCTCGATTTTTGCGGTGCTGCCCGGAGAGAGCGTGCCAATCAACCTGGAGAGACGATTGGGTGAATCCACCACGATCCCATTGAGACTGATAATGATATCGCCCGGTTTCATGCCCGCGAGGGAGGCGGGGTCGCCGTCAAACACTTCATTGACCAGTACTCCCTCGTTTTCGGATACGCCGAATTGTTTCGCCAACTCCGGCGTCAGCGGTTGAATGCCGATTCCAAGCCATCCGCGCTCGACTTTTCCTTTAGCCTGAAGCTGCTCAATGACCTGTTTTGCCATGTTCGACGGAATGGCGAAACCGATGCCTTGAGCGAAGTTGATGATCGCCGTGTTGATGCCGATGACCTCGCCATGAAGATTGAAAAGAGGCCCTCCGGAATTACCGGGATTGATCGACGCATCGGTTTGAATGAAGTTTTCGTATCGAGATAGATTGATATTTTCCCGCCCTATGCCGCTCACGACCCCCAACGTGACCGTACGGTCAAGGCCGAACGGATTTCCCACGGCAAGGACCCATTGCCCGACTTTGACGGAAGAAGAATCGCCGAATCGAGTGCTGGGCAGCGGCCGGTCCGCCGTGACCTTGAGAAGAGCCAAATCCGTGTCCGGATCTCTGCCGATCACCTGGGCGATCAGTTTGCTTTTGTCCGCGAACCGAACCTCGACTTCAACGGCATCGCCGATCACATGGTGATTCGTAATGATGTGTCCGTCGCTATCGACAATAAAGCCGGACCCGGATCCCGGCCCATTCGGAGTCGGCGTCTTTACTCCATCACGTGGACGCCCGCCGGCAGGAACCGGGAAAAGATTGACGACCGATGGCTTTACCTCTTCCGCCAGATTGGTAATGACGGTTTGAATTTCTTCGAGCAGGCGAATGCCCGGCGGTTCGGTTCGCAAGGTGCCGGCGGCTGCTTGTTCTGCAGAGGCACATTTCGCAAAAGACAGCCCTGTCACGGCAGCCATGAAGACAATCGCTAAAACTTTCCCCATCGAATCATGCCTCCTTTTTTACATCCTCGCACATTTCCGGCGGGAAATTAAGACTGCCATGCGCGGGCACAACAGGGCTCTGGTCGCTTGGGCGAGCAACGTGTTTACGACCGCTGACTTGTGAACCATGTCACACACGAAGACAGTTCGGACTCCGGGCCGATCAACACGACGATATCATCGGATTGAAACACCACATCATCCGAATCATCCGATGGCGCCAAGAGAAATGCCCCGCGCATTATGACAACAAGGTGGACAGACGATGAACAAGGCAATTCACGAGTGGATCGGCCGACCGCCGCGGCACGGCGGGCGACGGTCAGCCGTTCAATTCTTGCAGAGCGAACGCTTAAATCTTGTTGCATTTTGAGTAGATCATCATGAACGGCTTCAAGTTTCAAGTCGCGAATTCGGGTATCGACCTGCAGCAAGGCTTGCTTAAGATCGTGAACCTGGCTCATTGAGCGGGCCAGTATGGCGTCCATGGCTGCAAGAACGGAGTGCTCTCCATTTGTGAAGCGGGAACGAGTCAGATGATCGGCCAACTGTCGACCCGTTTCCATGGCGATCCAGTCGATTTGCTGAAGAAAAGTCGAGGCCTGCCAATGAAGGCGAATAATCTGAATCTTGCGATTGACACGTTCCGAAACGGCGAGAACGATTTCATACAGGGCGCTGCCGGTAATGAAGAGTTCTTTGCGGATACGATCGACAATCTCAAATGTCATGTCTGATAAGATTGATTATGTCAACTTATAGAGTGGTTCCACTGCGCTGCCTCTCGAATCCCCTTCCCTCCACCCCTCACGGTTGCAGCATAACAGAATCTTCGGCGGTCGGAAAACCTTCCCGAAAAGAAGAGCCGCGCCTGCTTGATCAATGCGCAAACGATTTGCTTCTTTATTAAGCAATCCGTAAGATCACTGTGCCATGAATTGCGTGAAATGCCGAGGCAACGCCGTCATTAAAATACCCCGACATCATGCCGCATTCTGCGGCTCGTGTTTCATCGGCTTCACGCACGATCAAGTCAAACGGGCGATCAAATCGCACGCGATGTTCGCCAAAAATGACCGTATCCTTGTCGCCGTCTCCGGCGGCAAGGACAGTCTGGCGCTGTGGCATATCCTGCTCACAATCGGGTATCAAGCGGATGCCTTATACGTTCATCTCGGCATTTCGGGCTATTCCGATCGCTCGCAGGAGAAGGTCCAACGTTTCGCGGATGGTGTCGCTCGCCCACGAGGAGCAACACTGCACATTCACAAAGTTGAAAAGGAGGAGGGCGCCGGGATTCGGGAATTGGCTCAATTGGTTCATCGTCCTCCCTGCTCGACCTGTGGAACGCTGAAGCGTTATCAATTCAATCGTTTGGCGCTCGAGCACAGATACGATGTCATGGCGACCGGGCACAACCTCGACGACGAAGCCGCGCGTCTGCTGGGCAACGTCCTGCATTGGCAAACCGACTATCTGGATAAACAAGGACCGGTCCTTCCCGCCTCCATGGAAGGATTCGCCAAAAAAGTGAAGCCCCTGTATCGTTTGACCGAACGAGAGTTGGCCGCCTATTGCATCCTCAACAAGATTGAGTACATTGTCGATGAGTGTCCCATGGCGCAGGGAGCCAGAACGCTTGCGTATAAGGACATGTTGAATCGGTTGGAAACCGAGTCGCCGGGAACCAAACAATCGTTCTACTGGGGGTTTCTGGAACGGCAGAGCCGGAATGTCCCCGACAGCCAAACCATGACGGAAAATGACCGGGCTCTTCTCCATCCCTGCTCGGCATGCGGTCAACCGACAACGGCCGTGCTCTGCGCCTATTGCAAGTTGATGGCAAAGGCCAAACAGGCGACGTCGCACTGACACAATCCAGACGGGTATCGGATGGGCTCTACGACGCGCGATTATTACCGTATTCTGGGGCTTTCGCGAGCCGCCTCCCCTGACGACATCAAGAAAGCCTTTCGTCGTTTGGCCAGGCAGTATCATCCCGACCTTCATTCCGGCGCCGCAAAATCTGAAATGGAAAGAAAGTTCAAGGAATTGAACGAGGCCTACGAAGTGTTATCCGACCCGGAAAAACGAAAACAGTACGATCAACGAAGCTCGTCAACCGCATGGAGTCGGTCGGAGACGCACACGAAAAGCAGGGCGAAGTCCGACGATTTCGGCTTCACGGGCCGCCAAACCCAGACCGGTTTCGGCGGCGGCGGTTTCGCGGATTTCTTTGAAAACTTATTCGGCGAGCAACGACAGTCCCCTCCTTCAGGATTCAACGAACAAGGAGAAGACGTCGAAACGACCGTTGAGGTGTCGCTCAGGGACGTCTATTGGGGTGTCACGAAACGAGTCTCGCTGCTGGAGCCGGTTCCTTGCGCCACGTGCGGGGGAAGCGGTTCGTTGCGCGGGCGGATCTGTCACGCCTGTTTTGGAAGCGGCGCCCGTGCGGAGTCGAGGGTCATCGAGGTCAAAATTCCGGCCGGCATCCAAGACGGCACGAAGATGCGCGTTGCCGGAAAAGGCCGGCCCGGAGGAGAGAGCGGAAAACGCGGAGACCTCTATCTTCACGTTAAAATCAAACCAGGAAAAGTTTTTCATCGAGAAGGGAGCGATCTCCACGCCATCCTCCCCGTTTGGCCGTGGGAAGCAGCTTTGGGAGCCGAGGTCACGGTCCCGACCCTTACTCAACCCGTGCGCGTGAAAATCCCGCCGGGCAGCGCCGCGGAAAGCAAATTGCGTCTCAAAGGGAAAGGGCTTCCGACGGCGTCCGGCGGTCAGGGCGATCTGCTTTTGACCCTGCAGATCATCATGCCGCGTGTCATATCGGACGAAGCGCGAACGCTCTACCAGCAACTCGCCCGGCAGAGCCACCCCGACCCTCGATCCGAGATCATCGCCAAATCACAACACGAGTAGGGACGTCCCAACCCAAGACGCTTGCTTGCGTTGCCACGACTAATGTGGCAATCTACCTTCTCGTCGTATCGAACACATGGTCTTCCCTATCGCTTGAGAGGAAGGAGGTATGGTTATGAAACCGATCATGAGTGGAATCGTATCCTGCGTCGCAGCGGCGGTGATGCTGATGTGCGGAGGCACGGGATCGTGGGCCAACGAACCGGGCTACGGCTACGGCGGTCACGGCAAAATGGGCGGATACGGTAAATCGTTCATGCACGGAGGAACCGGACATCTGATCCGCCACCTGCTGAAACACGAAAAAGACATCGGATTGACGCCCGACCAAGTGGCCAAGTTAAAAGATCTCCAATTGGCCCTCGATAAGGCGCGCATCAAGGCCGAGGCCGAAATCCAAATCACCGAGCGAGAGATCACGGCTCTGACCGAAGATGAAAAAGCCGACCTTGCCGCCGTCGAGGCGAAACTGAAACAGAGCGCCGAGCAGCGAGTGGCGCTTCGTCTGACCGCTCTCAAAATGAAGAGAGACGTGTTGGGTCTGTTGACACCGGAGCAGCGCGAAAAAGAAAAGACGGAGCATGAAAAGGTCTTGCGGGAGCACGGCAAATCCTCCTATGGAAGCCCGCACGGCGGCGCTGGTTCATACGGCGCCTATCCTCATCATAAGAAAAATCCGCATGAGGGAATGGGAGGTCACCCGCCTGTTCCGCCCGCCGACCTGTCCGTCCAATAACAGAGGACGAAGTCGGTCCGGCACAAGAAGGAAAGCAAGAAGTCAAAACCGCACGGACTCCACAGAAATAAAGGATGGGCCGAGGAAAAGAACAGGATCGAGGGTATGCCGAAAGAACTGAAGCTCACGAGTCATGATCTGCTGGTCGGTCCATCGAGGGCGCCGGCTCGAGCGATGCTGAAAGCGGTGGGATTCACCGATGACGATCTGGCAAAGCCCATCGTCGGAGTGGCCAATACCTGGATCGAGGTGATGCCGTGCAATTACCATCTCCGACGGTTGTCGGAGCGGGTCAAAGCCGGCATTCGCGCCGCGGGCGGCACCCCGATCGAATACAACACCATCGCCGTGTCGGACGGAATTTCAATGGGCACGGAGGGGATGAGAGCCTCGCTGATCAGCCGGGAGGTCATCGCCGACTCAATCGAATTGGTGGCCCGCGGCCACTTGTTTGACGCGGTGGTGGCGCTCTCCGGCTGCGACAAAACGATACCCGGGACCGTCATGGCGCTGGCCCGGCTGAATGTCCCCTCGCTGATGTTGTACGGCGGCTCGATCATGCCCGGGCAATTTCAAGGTCACGACGTGACGATTCAGGACGTCTTCGAAGCCGTCGGCAAACATGCCGCCGGCAAGATGACCGACAGTGAGCTGAAAGATCTTGAAGACCATGCCTGCCCGGGACCGGGCGCCTGCGGCGGGCAATTCACGGCCAATACCATGGCGATCGCATTTGAATTTCTCGGCATTTCGCCGATGGGCCGCAACGGCGTCCCCGCCATGGACGGTCGAAAAGACGACGTCGCTTTTGAATGCGGTAAGCTCGTGATGGACTTGATAAAAAATGACCTGCGGCCTCGCCGGATCATCACCAGAAAGTCCATAGAAAACGCCATCGCGGCCGTCGCCACCACGGGCGGATCGACGAATGCCGTCCTGCATTTGCTCGCCATTGCGAGAGAAGCCGGCGTCAAACTTGGCATCGATGATTTCGACAAGATCAATAGGAAGGTGCCGTTGTTGGCGGATCTGAAGCCGGGCGGCCGGTTTACCGCCGCCGATCTCTATGCGGCCGGTGGAACGACGCTGGTCGCCAAACGGCTGCTGGATGCCGGTCTCCTCCACGGCGATCAACCGACCGTCACGGGACGTACGATCGGCCAAGAGGCCGGGAGCGCGATCGAGACACCGGGACAAACGGTGGTTCGCCCCCTGTCCAATCCGATCAAGCCGACCGGCGGCCTCGTCATTCTCAAAGGCAATCTGGCGCCGGAAGGCTGCGTGGTCAAGGTGGCCGGCCATTCCATTCTGAAGTTCCAGGGACCGGCCAAAGTCTTCGATCGAGAAGAAGACGCCTTCGTCGCCGTCAAGGCGGGACAAATCAAAGCGGGCGACGTCGTGGTGATTCGTTACGAAGGACCGGCCGGAGGGCCAGGCATGCGCGAGATGCTGGGCGTCACGGCCGCCATCGTGGGCGCCGGGCTTGGCGATTCCGTGGCCTTGTTGACCGATGGGCGATTTTCAGGAGCGACGCACGGATTGATGGCCGGTCACGTCGCGCCGGAAGCAGCCAAGGGCGGGCCGATTGCGGCGATCAAAACCGGTGATCTCATTACGTTTGACATTGCTAAACGACGGCTGGATGTGAAACTGACGCAAAAAGAGATCGCGGCGCGGCTCAAAAAGGTCAAGCAGCCGGTTCCTCGCTATACGTCCGGCGTCATGGCCAAATATGCCAGGTACGTTTCATCGGCATCGGAGGGTGCCGTGACGAGCTGACATGACGTTCGGCTTCCATTGGAAGTGAATTTGCCGCTCGAAGCCCCTCATTCCTCAACCGATTCTCGCCGGGCCGGTCCGGATTCTTTCGCAACAAGAGAGATCGTACGTTTATCGTTCAGACCTCACGGCGACTTGCTTGCCGGCAGCCATTCAAGGGAATCACCTGCTCAGAATGAGCAGCCAGCGACACCACCATGGCAGTCGAGGCCCAGGGGCGCGGAGCACGTCGCATCTCCAACCCTCTATCCGGTACTTGAACCGTGCAGGACGAAGGCAGCAGCACTGTAAGGCCGGATACGGCTTCACGTGCAGTAAGCCGCAGATGAGCCCCCCGGGAGGTGTCCACGACATCCACCTCCACGTGATCCCGCCCCTTCCACCAGGCTCCAAACTCATCGAGCGCACCGATCCATGCCGTTGGCTTGAGCGCCTCGATCAAGCCAACCTCAAATCGCAGCTTGTGATCAAGGATGTTGGGATGAATGAGCACCGTCAAGACCCCGCCATATCGACTCATCTGTTCGGCCAGTTTCACGGCATCGGAAAGCCGCTCACCGAGAGGCGGTGGATCTTCATCTTCGACAGCGACCGGAAATTCATATTGATCGACCTCGACCACATCCATCCGGTCTTTCATCAGCCGGTACGGCAAATGGGTCAAGGCCGTGTTGGCCGTCGCTGTCGAATTGTAGTGGTACCCCGTTGCCACCAGCGCCTGGGGCAGGCCGAGTGGGTATGCCAGCTCTCCTGCCCGAAACGATTGGACCACGACCCCAGGCGCCAGAGTCTCCAGCAGAAACTTGCTCACCCGCAATTCGCCTAGTACGGTGGCTCCCCGAGCCGACAACCGACCTGTGACAATCGGCCGATAATCAGGGTACTGCTCCATTCCCGTCCCCATCGGAAACTGATCAAATACTTTTGAATGGGCTACCGTATGGCTGCCGATCTCCATCCCCATGGCGGCCAAGGCCTTCATATCTGCGATCCACTGATCGGTCAAAAAGACCTCGTCATTGAAATCGCGGATATACTTCGTTTGAATAAAAAAGGTTCCCCGCACCCCACGAGTCTGTT
>JANDJE010000078.1 GCA_024331095.1 Nitrospira sp.
GAAAAGAGGACAAGAGCAATTGATTGTGGCAACGATTCAGCCGCCAGAATGGCGGCTTCTTCTGATGCAACGGCACGATGACGTTTCCGCGTGCAACGGCGATACGGTCGCCGTCTCTGGCCAGCCGGCACCCGGCCCACCGATAGTGACGATCAAGCGCCGCATAGGCCATCCCGATCGTTTGCTCATCGTATCCGACCGTCAGCGGTGTGCCGGTCGTGCCGCTGGTATGGCCGGTTTTTCGCGCCCCTTGAGGGATGCGGCTTGACCACAGCTCGCCGAAATGGGCGCGCACGTCATCTCGCGTCAGCAACGGAATTTTTGGCAAATCCCGCTGCCCGCGAATGTCGGCCGGTTTTAATTTGCATTCATCGAACCGGCGCCGGTAGAACGGCACGGTCTCGTACGCATGCTCGATCGTGGCGCGCAGCCGCTCATCTTGATAGGCCAGAAGCTCGCTCTCCGAATACCACTCCGTTTTCGCCAACAGATCCCTGAACCCTCGAAAGCGCTCGCCGTACCGTTCGCGATCGAGCAACAGACTGTAGCCCGAGAGGATCAGATTCTGCCCCCACACGGGCGCCAGGTTATACAGCGCGGCCGCCAACCGATTCATGAGCGCCGGCGCCTCCCATCAATTGCCAGGCGATAGGCTTCGACAAGTTGCCTGCCGATTTTCTTCCAGGAATAGCATTGTTCCACAAGCTCGCGGGCGTTGCGCCCCAATCGAGTCCGGCTTTCTGCATCCCGAAGCAATTGAATGGTCTTGTCCGCGAATGCCGCAGGCTCGTCGGCCACCAACAAATGAACGTCCGCCTTGACGTCGAGCCCCTCACAGCCGATTGACGTCGAGACCATCGCCTTCCCCATCGCCATGGCATCCAAAACCTTCAAGCGGGTTCCTCCGCCCACACGCAGCGGCACGACATACACCGTCGCGTCCCAGACAAAAGGGCGGACGTCAGTGACATAGCCGGTCACCACCACTTGAGGGTTACGAGCCGCAATATCAAGCAGCTCTTTCGGCGGATCTTGGCCGACGGCAAAAAACCGCACGTCTGGGACTGCCTTCTTAATCAGAGGCCATATTTTCTCAAGAAAATACAGAACTGCGTCCCGATTGGCGAACATGTTCATGCCGCCCGTGTAAATCAACGTCGGCCGGCCGTTCTTCTGATGCGGCGTAAAGTACTCCACATCAACGCCGTTCGGTACGATGGCCGTCCGCAATCCCGGAATTCGCCCGGCCAGCGTCCGCTCGTCGGCCTCCGAGACAAACACGTTGACATCAAACATCCGGGATCTCTGATTCTCATAGGCCGACAACTTGCACGCTTCACGACGCAGGTATGTTCGAGCCAGAAATCCTGTCTCGGCTCCGGCTCGGCGTTCCATCAATTGGGACTCGATGTTATGGTGGGTCAATACAGTGGGGATCGGCCATCGGTTATCCAGAAACTGTGCCAACGCAATGGTGTCGGCATGGATGACATCGAACCTGTTCGCTGAAACCAAGTCTCTCACGCGTCCGCGAAATGATCGCGAGCGATGTGCAAGCACGCTGAACGGCGTCGAAGACAAAGCCGCGGCCGTCAAACCCGCAACGCGATGGACGGGCGAGGCCTTTGGCCACAGCCGAAAATACTCTACCTTCGCACAGTGTTTTTGCAGCGCGACACGACTTTCTTCTATCACCGCATCGCCAGTCAACACATCGGGATGGACGAACGCCAGCAGGTGAACCTCCACTTCATTTCCCAATTCCCTGATGAGATTGTATCCGCGCTGAAGCACACCCCCATGCGGTGGATAGGGGACGATTTGCGAGAGAAACAGAACGTTCATCGCATCAACTCTTCATATACGGTCTCATAATCACGGACCATGTGCTGAACCGTGAATCGCCGTTCAATCTTTTGGCGAGCTTCTTGGCCGAGCCGAACGCGAAGGGCCGCATCATCGATCAACCGCCCCAGTGCCGCGGCCATTTCTTCAACGGCTTTCGGTTGAACGAGCAATCCGCTCACTCCATCCTCGATGATCAGATTATTCTCTCCAACGGCGGTTGCTACGACCGGCTTCCCGCACGCCATCGCCTCCAAGATGACCATCGACATGGCTTCCCACAGGGATGGCTGGAAAAAGATATCGAACGTGGGAAGCGCCACCTCCGCCGCATTATTGACCCATCCGGTAAAGACCACCACCCCTTGTAGGCCCAATTGATCCCTCTTGGCCTCCAACTCCCTCTTCAACGGCCCCTCGCCCACGATGACGAATACCGCCTTTCGACCGGAATCTCTTACGGCTTTCGCCACATCGAGCAAATAGGTCAGCCCCTTTTGAGGAATGAACGTCGCGATCGTTCCGATCAAGACGGAATGCTCCGCTCCGATCGTCTGCCGCAATCCCGGGTCGCCTTGACTCGACCGAATCGGAACACCGTTATAAACCGTTCCGATCCGGTCATCCCGTAAGCCGTAGACGGCCTGAATTTGCTTTCGCTGGACCTCGCCGACGGCGACCAATCGATCCGCAATTCGAGCGCTCAGTCGCTCCATCCATAGAATACGAGGACTCGTGTGGGGGTAATTTCCGAAATGAAACGTATGAACGATTTTCAGACGCGGCACCACAAAAGAGCACAAGCACGAATCGACCAACGCGTGGGTGGTGTGCGTATGGACAACATCGATGCGTCCAGCCAGGAGCACTTTGAGCAATTTTCGAAACGAGAAATAGTCCGTTTTTCCGTCATCCGACAGGCTGACGATCTCGATACCTCTTCTCGCCAATTCATCGCCGACGGTCCCCCGCTGCTTCAAACAACAGACCGTCACATTGAAACGACGTCGATCGATCGATTCAGCCAGATGCTGTATTACGGTTTCCGCCCCTCCGATCCACAGATGCGACGCTACGATCATCAGATTGATTCGTCGCTCCTGCCGATTCGAACAGGCGGGGTTATCACCAAATGCGAATGACACCGTGCAACTCCACGATATGAGGCGCCTCAATTCCCGAGGAACCCGGCCGAATCAAAATCCTACGCCGTACTTGGTACAGAGGACATTTCTCGCCATCCGGTCACGCGACGGACCACCTCATGAATCCCGTCAACCTGACGAGATCGGGTAAAAGAGGAACGAATGCGCTCGACAGCCGCCGCACTCATTGTACGATGCATCTCGTTATTATCAACGATTCGCTGGAGAGCCGACGACAAGGCCGTCACGTCGCCCGCCGGAACGACCAACCCTGTGACACCGTCGATGACGCTTTCGGGAAGGCCCTGGCAATCACTCACGACCACCGGTAACCCGCACGCCTGCATTTCCAATGGAGAGAGAGGGAAAGAATCCCATCCCGTGGTCGGCACACACCCCACTCGGCATCCGGCCAACAATTCCGGAACGTCCGTCTGATAGCCTCCGAATGTAATGAACGGACCTGTGACAAGCGGATCATAGGCCCCGTCAAAGCCATCGGCCTCTCCAGGACGATTTCCTAAAAAAAGAAAATGCATGTCCTTTCGGCGAAGTTGTTTGACGATATGATCGGCTGCTTGGAGGAGGATGTGCACTCCTTTTCGTTTATGGAGATGCCCCATAAAAACAACCACGGATCGATGCGGAGGAATATCAAACTTTGTATAGACGTATTTCTGGCATTCCCAAAGAGGGCAGAACTTGGCTTCGTCCACGCCGGTCGGCACAATGGTCGTCATGGAGAGGGGAATCCCTCGCCCTCGAATGGCTGTATCCAGCATAGCCTGCGATTCCACAATAAAATGATCCGGTTTTGCCGGACGCAAGTACTTCACTTCCAAACGCTTCAGCAAGAGTTTCCACCCTCGATTGATCCGGCTTAAAGGAGCCCCCCAGTACGCAATGATGGTCTTAATCCCCGCGTTCCGAATATCACGTAGGTAACCGGCTTCCACCGCGACGTCGACGATAAACGCCGCCTCGATACCATACCGTTGGATATAGTCACACAGCCTTTGGACATCATTGGTTTGATAAGCCCGTGAATTGAATTCAACAAGGTTGGAAAATCCGCCCGGCAGAGCCGCCGAACGCTGCCCCCCCACGGTAGAGAAGGCAAAGTGTACGTTGTCGGGATTTTCCGTGGCTTGGACACAAGCATCGAAAAACACTCCTATCAGTCGGCTGAAGGCAAAGCCGATGGTAATGTCATAGGGAATGATCACAAGGATCCGACGGCTCATGACTTTTATGACCGACCCACCTTCAACGGCTCATCATGATGTAATCGATCAACCTCTCATCGATCAGTCAACGCCGGCTCAATGCGTCACAATGGCGTCAGCGATGACGCGCGCGACATGGCGATGACCGGCTGGGGTCAGGTGAGGATCCAATTGGTAGAAGTCCCCTGGTTCCCATACCGGCTTTAACACACCAAGGCGGCCATCGGCTGATCGTTTGATCTCATCTGCAAAAGACGTTGCCAGGCCGAAACTGTTGACCTCACAGACAAGAACGCGCGCTTTGTTGAGAAACGGGAAGCGATCAACGACGGCGAGAAATGTTTCCGCGTGGCGACCGTCTCCTTCTCCTTCCGACGAGCCGCTGACGGCATGAATGAGCTTCCCCTTCAGAATAAAGAAGACCGACGCCGTCACCTGCAACACTCCATAGTCTTGAGGTGCGTGCTTCAGTCGAGCCAGATCGGACGGACTATGATGAGGCAAGCGACCCCCGTTCATCAGAAAGGCCTGGTTTTCAGGCAAGTCGTTGGGATGATACTGAATGACCACTATGTCGCCTTCCTGAAGCGAAAATTCTTTTTGCAGTCTCAAAAGT
The DNA here is from genome assembly GCA_024331095.1 of Nitrospira sp. Taxonomy (GTDB): domain Bacteria; phylum Nitrospirota; class Nitrospiria; order Nitrospirales; family Nitrospiraceae; genus Nitrospira_D. The sequence continues at coordinate 4,833 of JANDJE010000078.1, forward strand.
TCCCTGGCCGTTCCATAACTTGATACCGCAAGGTTAAAGACTTCAAAACCGTATTCATGAGCCAGCACGGCTGCAAACGTTTCGTGGTCTTGAACGCCCCAACCCATGGCTTGAGAATCGCCAAGTACCACAACTCGGCCACGGGTCGGGCGTCCTCCCCTCTCATCGGACAAACCCGATTGTCTAAATCCCATCCCATCGAAGGTGAGGACCGTCGAAAACTCGACATTCTTGAACTCGCAGAGCCCCGGTCGCGGCTTGTAAAACAGGACTTCGTCGAACACGATGCAGTCGCTCTGCGCCTGCCAGATGGATCGATGTCTTTCATACACATCTCTCGCGAGTTGTCGGAACGGCTCCATTGCACCGGCAAATGCTTCGGCATCATGAGTCACGTGGATGACGAACAGGGCCGAACCGACCAACAGCACCACCAGGCCGCCCAGCACCATCGGGACAAGAACAAACGACCACAGGATCACCCGTTTCAGCACGCTGTTTTTTGTCATCAACCAATATGTTTGGAATCGGCAGAGTAGCCGGTACCCTCATAATCAGTCTGGCACCTGTCGATAGATCGGCTGAAGGGTCGGATCACTGAGATCCGCAGCAGAGTTGGGAACAAACGACTTTTTATAAAG
>JANDJE010000079.1 GCA_024331095.1 Nitrospira sp.
GTTTTTTTGCGGATTACTTCGCTGAGCTATCGACACCGAGAGGCTCGCGCCAGACGAACATCATGACGAACTCGTACCGGTTACGATTGGAAGGTCGGGCCAAATTCGCACTTCCCGGCGGTTGCCCCAATCCGGGAGTGGAGGGGATCGTCGCACCAGCACCACCCGCTGCTGACATGGGGGGTGGTGCCGCGGCACCTGCTCCGCCGCCACCGCCGACCCCAACGGGTCCACTGCGCAGCAGGGCCATCTGCCCGCCGGCTCGGGAGGCGTAACCACCCATCCCCTCGCCCCCACCGGCCATCATCCCCGCACCCGCACCGGCGGCGGCACCCGCACCCAACGGTGCCCAACTGGCTCGCTCGGCTTTGACAATGCTCGCCACGCCCCCGGCATCGCCCCCGCCACCCGCCTGGAACATGGCGCTCGCACCGCCCATGCCCTCGCTCTCGCCGCCACCATATCGCCCACCCCCGCTGCCTCCGCCGAGCAGCGAGCGAAGATGGCTGCCGCTGATGATCTCAAACGCGCCGGGTTGCGGGTTGGGAACCTGCCGCCATTTGTACAGGAACGCGTGGCTGATTCGGCCGTCGATCGGATCCGGGAACGGTCCTTTCGTGATCGCTTCGCCCTTCGATGTCTCCGAGAATGGGACAAGCCCTTTGCCGAATCCCAAGCGGTTCGTGTTGAAAACGATCGTGTCGAGCAAGAAATTGCGGCCGTTCAAATTATACGTGTGTCCGCGCACCTCCACGATCCAACCCGGACCTTCGGGCAAGGCCTCGCTGTACTTGGTCTGCGGCTGACCGTCGGGACCATACGGTACAAACAAGTCGAGACTGCTCTTGATGTCCTCTTGGGACTCGTCCATCATCCGCTTCTGAACCATCTGGTAGAAGGCTTTCAGGTCGTCCACGTACATCGTGAACACGCCTTCGACATCGATGTTGATCAGGTGGCGGAGGTGTTCGTCATCCATCGGTCGGTCGGCCACGTTGCTGTCGCCCAACCATCGACGTTGGAACTGTTCTGCGGCTTCCCGGGCGGCTGGGGTGACATACTTTTTCTGGTTGACGTTGAAACGGGGCCGGGCCTGGGTGAAATCGAACATATTGCTGCCGTCGGGCCGCGGCAGGGTCTGGCTGATGAACTCATTCAATCGGACCCAATTGCTCCGTTCGTCGGTGCCCGCGATGATGCTCTTCACATCGCGCGCCGCCGTGTCAATGTCCCGCCGCCGCTGCTCCGCCGTGCTCTTGTTCTGTTGCGCCGCTTTCACCGCGCCTTCGACTTTCAGGCACGCATCGGCCACCTTGTCCCCACGATACTTATCCGGGTCCTTCGGTTGACCCAACGACTGGCTCTTCATCCCGAAGCCGAGCGAGACGACGCCCACGCCCAACAGCATCGCGGCCGCCGCAGCCACACTCCAAGGCTTCTTCGCCCGGATCATTCGATCGACGCGGATTTCCTGCGGCAACAGATTGGTGGTCAATCGGGCGAGGTTCAACCCCTGCAAGCACAGGCCATACGCCACGGGGAAAGTCAGGATGTGCTCGGCGAAGGCCGGTGCCGAGGTCACGGCATCACCACTGAGTCGCTCCATCGCGTTGGGACGACGAACGTCCAGTCCCAATTTCTCGGCCAGGAATTTCTGCAAGCCTGGCAGGCGGAAAGCGCTCCCCAACCCCACCATGAAGGCGATATGGGCATCGCGGTGCGTATTCGTGAAATAGCCCAACGACCGCTGAACCTCATTCACAAAGTCGGTCAGCACGGGCTTGAGGGCTTTCAGGATTTTGGCGAGGTCGGGCGACTTGGCTGCATTCCGCTTGAGATGCTCCGCCTTGGCGAACGTCAGCTTCATCTCTTTCGTCAATGCCCGGGTGAAATGGTTCCCGCCAATCGGGATCGGGCGTTGCCAGATGATTCGATCGCCGTCGGTGATGATCAGGCTGGAGTTGTCGGTGCCGATGTCCAGCGCGACGGCGCACCGTTTTTTGCCGGGCGGCGTATCATCGGGGACTTCGACGTTTTCCTCCAGCGTGCCGTCCGCTTTCCGTCGTAGCAGGTCGTAGGCCACGTAGTTGCACAGTGCCAACTGGGCCATCTGGACGATGTGGACTTCGATGTTGGCGGCCTGGAAGTGGTGGAGGAAGCGGTTGATGAGGTCCCGCTTCATGGCGAACAGGCCGATCTCCGTATCCATGGCGAAGCCATCGGTGACGGTTCCGGAACCGATCTTCTGGAAGTCCCAGACCACTTCCTCGAGCGGGAAGGGAATCTGCTGCTTCGCCTCGAATCGAACGATGTCGGCAATCTTCTTTTCTTCGACGGGCGGCAGTTTGACGAACCGTGCCAAACCGCTTTGGCCCGCGACGCTCATCGCCACGATGTCGCCCTTGATCGAATTTCGCGACAGGAAGGTTTCGAGAGCTTCGCGGGTCAGCTGATCGGGGTCGGCATCCGGCTGGCTGAGGATCTTCGGGTGCTCGATGTAGTCGAAGGCGGTCGCTGTCAACGTCCCGTCGATCATCTCCAGCCGCAACGCCTTCAGGGCGCATTGGCCCACATCGATTCCCCACACGCCTTGCTTGATTGCCATGAGTCTTGATTCCCTCCCGGAACCTGAGGGGTACCGGCCGATTCGTTCAGATTGATGGGAACATTCTGCCTTAGGATCGCCTACGTTTTACGGTATCATCAACTCGACCATACTGTCAACAGGGCGGGACGCGATTTCCCAGGCGGAAAAAACCACGCCCCCCGCAAAGCTGTCTCGCTCGGTTTTTCCGTCCCTCCGTTGCTCTACGACGCTAAACGTCGTTGGAAAGGGAACGTTGGCGAGAATTGGCCGACCTTACCAACACCAGCAAGCCGGTCAGGTTGGTCCGCTGTCCACCCCGCGCAACACATCCTGGCCGCCCTTCGCCAGGATCTCAGCGGCGAGCTGTCGCCCGAGATCGATCGCTTGGTCCACTGGTCCGACCAGGCGTGCATCCAAGCGCCGATGCCCCTTCGGATCCAGCACCGAACCGGTCAGCGTGAGAATCGACCCGTCCACCACAGCCAGCGCTCCTAACGGGACCGCGCAGCCCCCGCCCATGGCGGCGAGGAACGATCTCTCGGCGGTCACGGCGGCAAAACTTGCGGGGTCGTTCAACCGTGCGACCGTTTCTCGGGTTTCCGTGTCGTCGGTGCGGCATTCCAATCCGAGTGCCCCCTGCCCCACGGCAGGCAACATCCAGCCCCCATCCAGCACTTCAGCAATCACCTCGGTTCGCCCCAACCGGCGTAGGGCGGCCTCGGCCAGGATCATGCCGTCCCATTCCTCCTCTTGCAGCTTCCGCAAGCGGGTGTCGACGTTGCCCCGAAGTTCCACAAGCTGAAGGTCCGGACGACGGTAGCGGATCATCGCCCGCCGTCGTTGGCTCCCGGTGGCGAGCACGGCACCCGCGGGCAACTCGTCGAAGCGGCGGTGCCGCTCGGAGACAAACACATCAAATGGCGACGCACGGGAGGGAACGGCGGCCAGGGTCAGCCCCTCGGGTTGCGTCGTGGGGAGGTCCTTCAAACTGTGAACCGCGAGGTCGGCCTCGCCTCGGAGCACGGCGTCTTGGATGGCCTTGGTAAACAAACCTTCGCCGCCGATGGCCGTCAACGGTTGCTGCGCCAGGACGTCACCACGAGTCCGGACGATGACCAGTTCCACGTTTTGGCCCAACGCGCGCAATTTCTCCGAAATGTGGTTTGCTTGCCACAGAGCCAGCGGGCTGCCGCGGGTGCCGATGCGAATCGTTCGGCTCATCGAGTAATCGGCTTCGGTACCTCAGATCACGCAGGACTTTCGCCCCTGGTTCCCAAGTCCCGCGCCGAGCGGATCCGTTGGGAGGGCTTTCGCGGACATCCTGGTCGAGTCACGTCGGGGCGAGAATGGCGAAAGCCTCGTCCAATGATGTCATGAGAGACATCCATGCGGGGCTTCGCTCCTGGCGTGTATGATAAGCACGAGATTCAAAACCGAAAGTGGAGGCAGCGTGAAAGGCCGGATTCACTCGACCACTATCCTGGCGTTGAAGCACAAAGGTCAGGCGGCCATCGGCGGAGACGGACAGGTCACCTTGGGTCAGGTCGTCTTGAAGAGCGATGCCCGCAAGATCCGACCGCTGTACGACGGCAAAGTGTGGTGCGGCTTCGCCGGGGCTGCCGCCGATGCCTTCACGCTTTTGGAGCGATTCGAGGCCCGGTTGAAGGACCATCAAGGGAGCGTCCCGCGAGCGGCTGCGGAATTGGCGAAGGACTGGCGGATGGATCGGGTCTTGCGTCGCTTGGAGGCGATGCTGATCGCCTTGGACCGCGACCACCTGCTGATCGTCGGGGGGACCGGCGACGTGATCCAACCGACCGATCACATCGCCGCGATCGGTTCCGGCGGGAGCTATGCCTTGGCCGCCGCTCGGGCCTTGGTCCAGCACTCGTCGCTGACAGCGGCGCAGATCGTCCGCGCGTCGTTGGAGATCGCCGGCGATCTCTGCATTTTCAGCAATCGCAACATCGAAGTGCACGAACTGACATGATCCCGTCCGGACCGTCGCGTCCGAGTCACCGATTGCCGTCTTCTTCAGGAGCCACTCATGAAGGCGCTGACGCCGCGACAGATTGTTGCTGAATTGGATCGATACATAGTGGGTCAAGAGGCGGCCAAGCGAGCCGTCGCCATTGCCATCCGCAATCGTTGGCGTCGGCAGCAGTTGCCCCCCGAGTTACGCAAAGACGTGACGCCGAAAAACATCATCATGATCGGACCCACCGGCGTAGGCAAAACCGAAATCGCCCGCAGGCTGGCTGAACTCGTCGGTGCGCCGTTCCTCAAAGTCGAAGCCACGAAGTACACAGAGGTCGGCTATGTCGGTCGTGATGTCGAGAGCATGATCCGCGACCTCACGGAGATTGCCGTCGGCATGGTCAAACAGCGAAAGCGGCAGCAAGTGGAAAGCGAGGCCGCCTCGAAGGTCACCGAACGCCTGCTCGACTTGCTCTTCCCGCAGGCCTCGGTGTGGGACCCGGAGGACGCGGAGGAGAACGATCGCCGAAAACGCACCCGAGACAAAATGCGAGCGCGACTCGAAGCTGGCGAATTCGAGGAGCGGAAAGTCGAGCTGCAAGTGGAGCAGAAGTCGTCGCCGATTCAGATCCTCGGGGCTGCGGGCGTCAGCATGGAGCAGATGGAGTCGGAACTGCAAAGCATGTTCGACCGCATCTTGCCCAAGGGCCAGCAACGCCGGGAGGTGACTGTGCGTGAGGCTCGCCGCATCCTGCTGGAGCAGGAAGCCGATGCGCTGATCGACAAACAGAGCCTGCGGGAAGAAGCCGTCGAGTTGGTCGAGAACCACGGCATCATTTTTATCGACGAGATCGACAAAGTCGCCGGGAGCGGCGGCGGCCACG
>JANDJE010000080.1 GCA_024331095.1 Nitrospira sp.
CGTGAAGATCACGCCGGCCGCCAGGGCCTCTCCAGCAGACGCGGCAGTTTGGACGATGTTGTTTTCGAGGATATTCGAGCGGCGGAAGAGGCGCAGCACCGCCATCGAGGTCACGGCCGCCGGGATCGACGCCGACACGGTCATGCCGGCAAACAGCCCAAGATAGGCATTGGCGGCGGCCAACAGAGCGGCCAGCACCACCGAGAGCACGACCGCTTTGACCGTGATTTCAGGCCGCGAAACGGTGGAAGGAACGACGGGCCGGTGCTCGGTCATGGGCATCGCAGGGACTGTGCGCGAGGGCGAACAGCGGCTCTCCCCTCCTACCAGGCATAGGCTTCGGGAGCGGGTCCGCCTGGTCCCAGGAAGATCTCATCCAGCCGTTTCAGATGCTCACTGCTCAACGTGAGACTGAGGGCTCGCATCGAGCTATCGAGCTGCTCGACCGTGCGCGGCCCGATAATCGGCGCCGTGACCGCCGGCTGATGGAGCAACCAGGCCAAGGCCACGGCCGCCGGCTGTTCACCCAGATCACGGCAGAACGTTTCATAGGCTTCGAGCTTCGCCCGATGTTGCTCGATCTCTCGCTTGACCTCCGCCCCGGCCCGACGCCCACCGGTCACCGGTCCCAAGGCCCCAGCCAACGCCCCCCTCGCCAGCGGGCTCCAAGGGATCAGGCCGATCCCATAGGCTTGACAGGCCGGGATCACCTCCAGCTCCACCGTCCGTTCGAGCAAGTTGTAGAGGCTCTGCTCGGAGATCAGCCCAAGAAAATGACGGCTCTTGGCGATTTCCTGAGCCTGAGCCAGGTGCCAGCCGGCGAAATTGCTGCTGCCGACGTAGACAATCTTCCCTTCCCGCACCAACTGCTCCATCGCCTGCCAGATTTCATCCCATGGTGACTCCCGATCGACGTGGTGCATCTGATAGAGATCGATAAAATCCGTCCCCAACCGCCGCAAACTCTCCTCGCAGGCCCGTTTGATGTGCAATGCCGACAGGCGCGATTGGTTGGGCCAATCGCCCATGCGGCCATAGACCTTGGTCGCCAGCACGACCTTGTCCCGCCGCCCTCCACCCTGTTTGAACCATCGGCCGACAATCTGCTCCGTCCACCCTTCGCCCACTTTCCAGCCGTACACGTCGGCCGTGTCGAAAAAATTGATGCCCAGCTCCAAGGCTCGATCCATGATCGCAAAACTCTCGGCCTCGCTCGTCTGGGGACCGAAATTCATCGTGCCCAGACAGAGTCGGCTGACCTTTAACCCCGAGCGCCCAAGATGGACGTAGTGCATGGCCTCCTCAATCGCCCGCCATGATACTTTGAAGTTTGAGGGCCTAGCCTTGAAAGGCGGCCACGGCCTCTTCTTCCGTATTGCACAGTTGAATGGAGCCGCCGTACACGCGATTCAGCAGATTAAACCCGCTGGCTTCAAGGGCTTCTTTGACCATCCCCCTCGCGGCCGCGATCTTCATCTCCCCATGCACGTTGCTGAGCTGTTTGTGCGCCAGCATGAGCACCCGTATCCCACCGCTGCTGATAGAGTCGACGCCTTCCAGATTGACGACCACCTTCTTGGCGCCCGCATCGATGATCTTTTTTAATTCTTGAGTTCCCTGTTCGGCGGTGGTGGCGGAGAGGCTGCCCTGCAACGCGACACAAGTGACCCCGGCGTTTTCAGGAACGGCTACCGTCAATGTATGTCTGGTTCCCTGTTCCATCGTCACGCTCCTTTCTGCGAGAAGACCGCTTCTCGACTTTGGCGCCGATAGGATGCGCGCGTGTCGGCGCGCCCTCTTGTGGCATGATCATGCCGGACGCCGTTCGACGTCAGGCAACGTGAACCGCCAATTCCGTTTGTCCGCGTTCTGTTTATCCGCGTTCTATCTGTCCGATTGTCGGCCCATCATAGCAACGACACCTCACGGATTCCATTTCCATCTCAACGGGAACACACGGAACCGCTCGCCGATTGGTATGAGCGGACGCCTTTTTGCCGAGTTGCGCGAGGCCAATAGCGATCAGCTTGGACCTTAAACAGAGCTTCTTCAAGCGTGGAGACGTGGAGGCTCGCCATCAGAGAGCCGCTTAATCGCATGACCGTGCGGACGTGCTCGTTCCCCCCGAAAAGCGCGACGTGCCCGCCCGTTCGCATCAGTGTTATGACGGTCTTGACGATCACTCGCACCCCGATCGAGGAGATGTATGAAATACGGGAAAGATCGAGCACGATCCTCCGTTCGCCCCGCTCGATATGGTCGGTGATGACGCGCTCGACCGCCGGCGCGCTGTTCGTATCAAATCGGTCCCTCGGCACGACAATGACCGCGGCGCCTGAGCGCCACGTTTCGACGTTTCCCACGATTCGTCCCGTCAATTGAGCGGATCGGGCAAGCCCCTTTTCAACTTCGACCACGCCGCCCACCACCGACTCGGCATGACCGGGGGAAGCGGATGCTCCGGGCACCAGCTTCTTTTTCAGCGTCAGAATATTACGCCCGACGTTGCGCCGATACGTCACTTCGTCGAACATGGAGCGAACCAAATGAATCCCCAAGCCGCCGATCTCACGTTCGTGCAACAGCAACGACAGATCGGGCGGGGCCACCGTCAAGGGGTTAAAGGGGATGCCGTCGTCGGCAATGGTGAGCACGACGTGCTCGTCGCGCACTTCGCCCTCGACCGTGATCGCATGATGGGCCGTCGGATCATGGGGGAACGCGTACTGCACCACGTTGTTCAGCAGATCGTCGAGCGCCATGTTGAGAACGGGAATCAGCGGCCTGGCCCGTTCCCATTGAGCCACGTACTCTTCGAACGCGGTCTGGAGATCGGGAATCTCGGCCAATTGGTTGGACATGGTTCGACGAAACCCTCCGTCCCCCGCTTCGGACGCGACCACGCCATTGAATCGAAATCCCAACATGGTGATGTCATCCGCCTGCGGAGCGTCGTCGGCAAAGGCTTTGACCGCTTTCATGACCGCTTGAAGGCGATCGACGACTGAGATGTCTCCGGACCGGTCGAGGACCGTTTTCAACCGATCATTGCCGAACAATTCGCGGCGGCCGTTATCGGCTTCCGTAACCCCGTCGGTGTACAAGAACAACTCATCGCCGGCCTCCAACTGAATCCTGCTCTCCTTGAAGGCAATGCCTGCTATGGGACCCACCATGGGACCGTCCAGATCGGGCATCCACTCAAACCGACCGTTCCGCCGTTTCAGGAGAGGAGGATTGTGCCCGGCGTTCGTCGCGAGCAGCACGCCGTCGCGGAGATTCAAAATGCCCAAATACAGAGTCACGAACATGCAGGAATCGTTGTCCGCGCTGAGCGCATCGTTCACATAGGTGACGATGCTGGCCGGCGACGGATCGGACATCGCCCGCGTCTTCACCGTGATTTTGGTCATCGCCATGAACAACGCGGCCGGCACCCCGTTACCCGCCACGTCACCGATCACGACGCAGAGCCGGTGGTCGTCGATCATAAAGAAATCGTAGAGGTCGCCTCCGATTTCCAGGGCCGGCTCAAGAAGTGCGTAGAGTTCCAGATCCTTTCGCTCTGGGAAAACGTTCGGCAAGAGACTTCTCTGAATGTCCCGGCCGACGTTCAACTCTTCTTGCATCCGAGCCTTGGCTGCCTCGACCAGCGCCAACGATTCGGCCAATCGGGCCTTGGCGTCCTCGGCGGCCTGCTCCGCCCGCTTCAACGCCGTGATGTCCGTTGCAATGGCGATGACCCCGCCGTCCTTCGTCCTTCTTTCGTTGATCTGGATCCATTCCCCGGTCGCTCGTTGATGAATATACGGTTCCTGGGGATTCCGATGCCGGTCGAGGCGCATTCGCACCCATGCTTCAACGTCCCCGGCGGCGGCGGGGATGTCGCCCCGCTCGGCGAGGCGGCGGATGATCGACTCGAACGAGTCGCCCGCTTTCACCTCGGCTCCGGGTCGCGAGACCACTTCCCGATATTTGCGATTGCAGATCACCAGCCGGTCGTCGGCGTCGAACAGCGCAAACCACTGCGGAACCATTTCGATGGCCTCGATCATCCGTGCATGGCTGTCGCGAGCCAGGTTCGACGCTTTCGTGACTTGGCGATCGATCACGGCCAGCAGGGTCGAGAGCGCCACGGCGACCACGGCCAGCAAGTCGACCGCGATCCCCGGCGGAGCGCCGACCTCGGCATCGGCCAGACCGTACGCCGGCATCATCCCGATGACATGGGCCCCGGAAAGAACAAACCCCATCGCGCTGGCCTTTTCGGTCACCCGCCAGCCGCCTACCGCAATGTTCCAGGCCCCAAGCGTAACGACGCCGACGCCGAGCATGACGATGATCACGATCGAGAGGGCGAACAGGAACCAATCCCACCGAAGATCCATCGACCGGTGCAACGCCATCAAACTGGTGAAATGGGTCACGCTCATGCACCCGCCCATCACCAGGCCGCCAGCCACGAGTCGAAGGGGGTCCCCGTTATGGCTGCTGATGAGATAGACGGCCGCGGCTCCGGCCCCTCCTGCGGACAGAACGGAAAACACGGCGAGCGCCGAGTGCTGAGCCGTGTGAGTCGGAGGGCAAAAGGCCAGGTTCCCGATGAAATGGATCGCCCATATTTCGAGCCCGGCGGCGACGGCGCCGATCGAAAGCCATTGCAGCTTCACCAGCCGTTGATCGGTGGCGCGCATCCGCTCGGCGATGCTGAGAACGACGTAGGCTGCCGCGCCGCCCAGCAGCATCGAGCAAACGGCCAGCACCGGGTCGCAGATTCCCAGCAAGGCATGCTCCGTTCAAAATTTGTTCATATGAACAGATGCGCCATCATGACGAGAGACCGAACGTTTTGCAATCCGACGGATGGAAAGCCCTCGGCCGCCTGACGGCAACGTGCTGCAAGCTTGCTTTTTCTTCGCCCACGTGACTCTACGACGTCTTCGGACTCACGTCCGACGGTCGCTTTCTCTCGTGCCATCTTTCTGCTTATCACTTGGTTGCTCGGCAAATTCTCCACGGATAGGGGGAGAGGCTTGGAC
>JANDJE010000081.1 GCA_024331095.1 Nitrospira sp.
TATTTGCCGTTCCATTCGGCCCAGCCAACCGGGAAGTTGCCCACTTGATACCCGCCTTCGCCGACGTCCCAGGGTTCGGCGATGAGTTTGACCTGCGAGAGGATCGGATCTTGATGCAGGATGTCGAAAAAGGCGCTCAATCGATCGACGGCGTGCAGCTCGCGCGCAAGGGCGGATGCAAGGTCAAAGCGAAACCCATCCACGTGCATGTCCACGACCCAATAGCGCAAACTGTCCATGATGAGTTGCAGCGTCCGAGGATGGGTGACGTTGAGCGTGTTGCCGCAACCGGTATAGTCCATGTAGAACCGGCGGTTGTCTGGGACAAGTCGGTAGTAGGATAGGTTGTCGATGCCGCGGAACGACAACGTGGGGCCCAGGTGATTGCCCTCCGCGGTGTGGTTGTACACGACGTCCAAAATGACCTCGATTCCGGCGCTGTGCAGCGTCTTGACCATGGTTTTGAACTCGCGCACATGGTGGGCGTCGACAGGAGAAACCGCGTAGCGAATGTCCGGCGCGAAGAAACCGATCGTGTTGTAGCCCCAATAGTTCGTCAGGCCTCGTTCCGCCAGGTGTCGATCGCGGACGAAATGATGGACCGGCAACAGTTCGACGGCTGTCACACCGAGCTCGAGCAAATAATCCAACACGGCCGGAGTCGTCAATGCCGCGTAGGTGCCGCGCATGGATTCGGGCACGTTCGGATGCCGCGCCGTGAAGCCTTTCACGTGCAGCTCATAAATGATGGTCTTGTCCCAGGGCGTCTTCAGCTGCGTGTCTCCGCCCCATGAAAAGGCCGGGTCGATGACGACGCATTTGGGAACGTTCGCGGCGTTGTCCCGCGGGTCGATCGACAGGTCGGCTTGGGGATCGCCGATCCGGTAGCCGAACATCGCGTCGGACCACTCGATCGTTCCGGCGATGGATTTGGCGTAGGGATCAATCAACAGTTTTGCCGGATTGAACCGATGGCCCTCTTCCGGCGCGTACGGACCGTGGACTCGATAGCCGTAATGTTGGCCCGGCCAGAGCCCCGGAATATAGACGTGCCAAATTTGGTCGGTGCGTTCTTCCAACCGAATGCGCAGAGATTCCTTCGCGTGTTTGGGGCCGTCGAACAAGCAAAGATCGACGGCCGTGGCGTGTTCGGAAAACAGCGCGAAGTTGACCCCTTGCCCGTCCCACGTGGCGCCGAGCGGATAGGGTTTTCCGGGCCACACTCTCATCGTTTTTTCTGAAAACGGCGATTCATGACTTCTTGTATGTATAATATGCCGGCTCTGGTGCGCACAAGACGCCGGGTTACCTCAAGAACCATAGAACACTTTCACAACGACAACCGCTCGCCGTGCAAACACGTGAGTCTCTCATGTCAAGACATGAATGGTCCCTTGATATCGGCGCGAATCGAATAGGCCTGGACTTGACGAGGTTTCGTGTGTGGGCTCCGCATGCCTCGTCCGTGGCCATTCGATTTTTGGACGGAGATCCGAGCACGGTGCCGATGCAGCCTGAAGAAGACGGCTACTTTCAGGCTACCGTCGCCGGTGTCGCCGCAGGGGCCCGATATCGCTATCTCCTCGATGGCACGCTCGAGCGTCCCGATCCGGCCTCTCGCTTTCAACCGGACGGCGTGCATGGGCCGTCCGCCGTGGTGGATCATGGCGCTTTTCAATGGACGGACCACACATGGTGCGGACTTCCAATTGAAGACATGATTATCTATGAACTCCATGTTGGAACCTTCACCCCTGAGGGCACATTCGATGCGATCATTCCTCGCTTGCCCTATCTCAAGGAAACGGTGGGGGTGACGGCCATTGAGCTGATGCCAGTGGCGCAGTTTCCCGGCCGTCGGAATTGGGGCTATGACGGAACTTACCCGTTCGCCGTCCAGGCAAGTTACGGAGGATCGGAAGGATTGAAACGGCTTGTGGATGCCTGCCATGCGATGGGAATGGCCGTCATGCTCGATGTGGTGTACAACCATCTTGGGCCGGAAGGCAACTACCTGGCCGATTTCGGTCCGTACTTTACCGATCGGTATAAAACCCCCTGGGGAGCCGCCATCAATTACGACGGGCCGGACAGTGATCCGGTACGGCACTATTTCATCAGCAACGCGCTCTACTGGGTGACGGAATATCACATCGACGGTCTGCGGCTGGACGCCGTGCACGGCATCTACGATGTCAGCCCGAGTCATATTTTGAAAGACGTGGCGGCGGCCGTTCATGCCCAAGCCGAGCGGCTCGATCGGCACGTGCTCATCGTGGCCGAGAGTGATTCGAATGACACCAGGCTCATTGATCCGCCGACTGTCGGAGGCTTTGGTCTGGACGGGCAATGGAACGACGATTTTCACCATGCGCTGCACGTGGTTTTGACTGGGGAACGAACCGGCTACTATCAAGATTTCCACGGTCTAAAGGATCTCGCAAACGCCGTGCGGGAGGGGTTCGTCTATCAGGGACGCTATTCACCCTATCGCCGGCGGCGGCATGGGAGCTCTTCCCGCCATTGCCGCCCGTCGCAATTCATCGTGTTTGCTCAGAATCACGATCAGATCGGAAATCGGGCTGCCGGGGATCGGTTAAGCACCGTCCTCCCCATAGAAGCCTTGTTTGTCACCCGCGCCTTGGTGCTGCTGGCTCCACATATCCCGCTGTTGTTTATGGGGGAAGAATATGGCGAAACGGCCCCGTTTCACTATTTCATTGAACACGGGGATTCCGCGTTGATCGAAGCGGTACGGCAAGGCCGACGTCGGGAATTCGCCCATTTCGGATGGAAGCCCGAGGAGGTCGCCGATCCGCAGGCGGTTGAGACGTTTGAACGGTCCAAGCTTGATTGGGAACGACACACCGAACGGCAGAAAGACCTGCTTCGATGGACCAAGGCGTTGATCGAACTGCGCAGGACCGTTCCATCGTTGGGAGCCGGCGACAACGAGGACCTGCGCCACGAGGTCCATGCGTTTGAAACCGATCGGGTCTTGCTGCTGCACCGTCGGTCGAAGGACCGCGGCGAAACGTTGCTCATCTGCAGTTTGAACCGTGCGCCGGTGACGCTGACGTTGACGGTTCCGGCTGGACGCTGGTGCAAACGGCTCGATGCGGGATCGGGCGACTTTGGAGGGCGAGAAAAAGATCCACTGCCGCCAGAACTGATGATCGACGGGCGGGGATGCTCGTTGACGATCCCGCCCTACGTGGCGGCCGTGTTTGCAGAGGCAACGTCGTTTCCGGAACGACTGGGCGGTCTCGGGTCCTCATGAGTGACAGGGAATCGATATCGACCTCGCCACGCCCGTGTTTCTTCCATTGATCAAAGCCCGCCGAGTCTGACATATTCAGTGTCGTGACGGCGCCGCTGCAAGGTCAATGTGATGAGCCGGGGAACTATCAGGCCGGTGAGCCGAACGGCCGAGGGCCCGGTTATGTTCCGCCATCCATTTCTCATCCGCGTGTTCCCGTCTCGACATATCGGATCCAACTGAATCAACGGTGCACCTTTCTCGACGCGGCCCGCATCGTGCCATATTTGCACAGTCTTGGGATCACGGATCTCTACTGTTCACCCTATTTCACCGCCGTACCGGGGAGTCCCCACGGCTATGACGTCGTCGATCCGACGGCATTGAATCCCGAGCTTGGAACGGAAGAAGACTACCGGACGTTGGTCGAGGCCCTGCATCGCCACGGGATGGGGCAGTTGTTGGACGTCGTGTCAAATCACATGGGCGTCGCCAGACAGATCAACGGCTGGTGGCGGGACGTGCTGGAGAACGGTCCCAGCTCGCGATACGCCTCGTTCTTCGACATCGATTGGAACCCGCTCAAGCCCGAGTTGCGGAACAAGGTGCTGCTCCCGATCTTGGGGGACCAGTACGGGACGGTCTTGGAGAATCAGGAGTTGCGGCTTTGTTACGAATCCGGGGCCTTCAATATCCACTATTACGACCATCGATTACCGGTCGCCCCCAAGACATGGACGTTGATTTTGGGGCATCGGTTGCCGTCTTTGATTCAAGAATTGGGAGCGGAGGATTCGGCCCTCATGGAGCTTCAGAGCATCATGACGGCCCTGAAACATTTGCCGTCGCGCCTTGAGCAAGATCCCGAACTGGTCGCCGAACGGTACCGTGAAAAGGGCATCATCGCGCGTCGGCTCTCGACGCTGATGGAGTCCAGCACGACGATTCGCGCGTTCGTTGAGGAAAACGTGCATCTGATTAACGGAGACAAAAATGATCCTCGAAGCTTCGACACGTTGGACGCCATTTTGAACGATCAGGCGTATCGGGTGGCCTATTGGCGGGTGGCGTCCGAGGAGATCAATTATCGTCGATTCTTCGACATCAACGAGCTGGCCGCCATTCGTATGGAAGATCCGGCCGTGTTCCATGAGACGCATCGATTGCTGTTCCGATTGATGAAGGAAGGCGCCGTCACGGGACTTCGCATCGATCACGTGGACGGATTATATGATCCGGCCGATTACTTGAACAAATTGCAGCGATGGGCTAAGGCCGAACTGCGAGCCGGTTTGCCGGATGTCGAACGTCCGTTGTACGTCGTCGTTGAAAAAATTTTGGGGGTGAGCGAAGAGTTGCCGGCGAACTGGCCGGTGTATGGAACGACCGGCTATGATTTTTTGAGCTGGATCAATCAGCTTTTTATCGACCGCTCGAACGAACGGGCGTTCGACATACTCTATAGACGTTTCACCGGCGAGCACGAATCGTTTGAAGAAATAGCGTGTCGCTGCAAAGAGGTGGTCATGCAGGCCGCCATGGCCGGCGAATTGAACGTTCTCGGCTATCAATTGAATCGCCTGTCCGAGCGAAACCGCCGTTCGCGGGACTTCACGCTCAACAGTCTGACTCACGCCATTCAGGAGATTATCGCCTGTTTTCCCGTCTATCGGACATATATCACGGGCGGGACGGGCGAGGTGCCGGCGCGGGATCGAAGTTTTATTTGGGAAGCCGTCAGCAAGGCCAAGCGGCGCAATCCCACCATGAGC
>JANDJE010000082.1 GCA_024331095.1 Nitrospira sp.
TCACGAGTTCAAGGCGCGATACGGTTCTACATTGGTCTGCGGCTTTGCCCGCTGGATGGGCCATCTGGTCGGGATCATCGGCAACAACGGCGTGCTCCTGTCAGAGGCGGCCTTGAAGGGCGCGCATTTCGTGCAGCTTTGCGACCAGCGGCGCGTGCCGATCGTGTTCTTGCAAAACATCACGGGCTTCATGGTGGGCAAGGACTATGAAGCGAGGGGGATCATCAAGGACGGCGCCAAGATGGTGCAGGCCGTCGCGACCGCCGGGGTGCCGATGATCACCGTCATCATCGGCGCGTCCCACGGAGCCGGCAACTACGCGATGGGTGGGAGGGCCTATGGGCCCAGGTGGTTGTTCCTCTGGCCCAACGCGCGCATCTCGGTGATGGGGGCTCACCAGGCGGCCCAGGTGCTGGTGACGATCAAACAACAGCAACGGGCCAGGGAGGGAGCGACGTTGTCTCAAGAAGAAGTGCGCGCGATCTATGACGCGACCGTGGCTCAATACGAGGAAGAGGGAGACCCGTACTTTAGCACCGCGCGGCTGTGGGATGACGGCATCATCGACCCGGTTGAAACCAGAAAGGTGCTTGGATTCTGCTTGGATATCGCGATGACGGCGCCGGTGCGGAGAGCTCGCCCTCCCGTCTTTCGCATGTGAGGTGTTGATCACAACCAGGCCAGTCAAGGTCAGGGGAAGAGCCCCAAGGCAAGGATCTATGCAAACACGGCAAACGATTCTCATCGGCAGCAGTGAGACGCGCGACGGGTTCGTGCAGGTCACGCTCAATCGACCGGCACGGCGCAATGCGTTTGATCGCCTGATGGTCGATGAACTGCACCAAGCCTTCGTTGAGATCGGGAGGACTCGTTCTGTGCGCGGCGTGATTCTCACGGGAGCCGGCTCCGTCTTCTGTGCCGGTGCCGATCTCCATTGGATGGGATCGGAAACTGTGACGATGGTAGAGGCCCGGAGGGATGCCGAGTCATTGCTGGAACTGTTGCAGGCCATCGACGCCTGTCCCTGTCCCGTGATCGGCAAGATGCAAGGGTCGGCCTTTGGCGGAGGCATCGGCTTGATCGCCGTCTGCGACATCGTGGTCGCGCGGGCCGACGCAATGTTGGCGTTCGGCGAAGTGCGGGTGGGCTTGGTCCCGGCGGTGATCGCGCCCTTTGTGTTGCGCAAAACTGGCTCCTCCTTTCTCCGCCGCTATGGACTGACCGGCGAACCTTTTTCGGCCTCCATCGCCAAGGAAGTAGGACTCGTCCATGAGGTGGTCGAGCCGTCGGCTCTTGATGACTGTGTCGATCACGTGGCGGAGCTGGTCAACTGTTCGGCGCCGGGAGCTGTCCGGGAAACCAAGGCCCTGTTGCGGACGTTGGGGACCCTCTCGGAAGACGACCAATGGAAATTGGCTGTGGAGACCAATGTGCAGGCTCGCCTCTCGCCGGAAGCACGGGAAGGGATGCGTGCCTTTTGCGAGAGGCGAAAGCCGGTTTGGCCGGGCACGGCGGTGGTCTAATCGTCGCAAAGTGTCATGGTCTCGAACGAGGCTTGTGCGAGGCATGGGATGGCTGAACGAGCAATGACCGAATCGAAAGACAATCGGTCTCCTCTGACTGATATTAGAATCGTGGAAGTCGGTCCACGAGACGGATTGCAGCATGAGCCAACGGTGCTGTCGATCGAAGACAAGGTGGCTTTCGTGAACGACCTGTCCCGGTCCGGCGTGGCGGAGATTGAAGTCGGCTCCTTTGTCTCGCCTCGCACGGTGCCTCAACTGGCCGACACGGACGAGGTCTTCGCCAGGATTGAGCGCTGTCCCGGGGTTCTCTATTCGGCGTTGGTGCCGAATGAGCGGGGCTGGGAACGGGCCAGGGCTGCGGGCGTGGACAAGATCGCGCTGTTCACCGCCGCGTCCGACACGTTCACGCAACGGAATATCAACTGCACCATTGGCGAATCGATGCAGCGGTTTAGGCCGATTGTCTCGGCGGCGAAGCGGGAGAGAGTGATCGTGCGGGGCTACATTTCGACGGTGACGCACTGTCCGTTCGAAGGGCCTGTGCCTCCCCCCCGGGTGTTGGACGTAGCGAAACGGCTGCTCGATCTGGGCATCGATGAACTCTCGATGGGGGAAACGATGGGGATGGCGGCTCCCACGCATATCAAACGATTGCTGGATGAGCTGTTGCGGCACATCCCGGCCTCGATGCTGTCCCTCCATGTCCACGATACCTACGGGCTTGGCATTGCCAATGTGTTGACCGCCTGGGCGGAGTATGGTCTCCGCACATTCGACACTTCTGCCGGAGGGTTGGGCGGTTGTCCCTTTGCGCCGGGAGCGGCCGGTAACGTGGCGACCGAGGACGTCGCCTATGCCTTGGGGACCGCCGGCGCTGCCGTGACAGCGGATGAACGAGCGGTTGTCGCTGCAGCCCTGAAGCTGGAGCCGGTGATGGGCCATTCCCTCGTTTCTCGATTGTCGCGGGTGTTGCGCGAGGGGCTGCTCAGTGGCGTCCGTTGTGAGGTGGCCCCATGACGAGATTCGGGATCTATCGGAACAAGCCGAACAAATCGGTCGATTCCGCATCAACGCTCGCCGAACGGGTGAGGCAAGGACAGGTCCGGGCGGTGGCGAGGCTGATCACGTTACTTGAGTGCGGAGAGCAGGAAGGACACGATGCGCTCCGCTTGTTGGAGGTCGATACGCCCCGTGCCGCCATCATTGGCGTGACCGGCTATCCTGGCGCGGGAAAGAGTACGGTGGTCGATCAGCTTGTGGCCGCCTATCGTCGGCTGGGGCACAAAGTGGGGGTATTGGCCGTCGATATGACCAGTCCCCTGACGGGCGGCGCCTTGTTGGGCGATCGGATCAGGATGCAACGGCATACGCTTGATCAGGGGGTCTATATCAGGAGCCTGGCGACGAGGGGCCATCACGGAGGGCTCGCGGCCGTCACGGGTGAAGCGGTGTCGGTCTTGGAGGCGGCTGGCTACGACGTGATCCTGATCGAAACGGTGGGAGTCGGACAGGGAGAACTTGAGATTGCTACGGTGGTGCCGACGGTGGTGGCGGTCGTCGCGCCAGGGTTGGGTGACGAAGTGCAGGCGATGAAAGCTGGATTGTTGGAGGTGGCCCACGTCATTGTGGTCAACAAAGGCGATCATCCGGAGGCAGACCGGACTTTGCGGGAACTGAAGGAGTGGCATCGAACTGTGCTCAAGGTCACGGCCACGACCGGCCAAGGCATTCCGGAATTGATCGCCGCGATTGCGGAACAGCAACGGCTCCACGACCTGGAAGGAGAACCGACTCGCGCGGGTCCGTGAAAAGCCGGCTGTCATGTCCCATTCGTGACGGTCCAGTGTGATGCTGTTGTGATGGAGAAGGGGAGGTCATCATGCCCCATCAATTGCTGACGGTCACGCACCATATCGCCCGGATTACGCTCCATAATCCTCCCGCCAACGTGCTCAATCTTTCCGTGTTGAGAGAACTGGATCACGTCATTGCTGAGGTGGAACAGGACGACTATGTCCGAGCGGTGATCGTGACCGGCACTGGTCGGTTTTTCTGCGCCGGCGCGGATCTCAACGAATTGGCTCGCTTGACGACTGTTCATGGTGGCGTGGAGTTTGCCGAACGGGGGCAAGCCCTCTTCAACCGGATCGAGCGGTTAAACAAACCGGTCTTGGCCGCGATCAACGGCCTCTGCCTCGGCGGAGGGCTTGAACTGGCCTTGGCCTGTCATGTTCGTCTCGCCGCGACCGGAGCCGCGATGGGGCTCCCGGAAGTCACGCTCGGCCTCATTCCCGGCTTCGGCGGGACGCAACGGCTCCCACGGGTGGTCGGAGCGTCCCGTGCGGCGGAGATGATTTTAACGGGCGACAGTCTGTCCGCCGAGGCAGCGGCTCACATCGGCCTGGTGAGCCGTGTTGTCCCTCCGGAAGAATTATTGGCTCAGACAGAGTCTCTTGCGGCCAAGATGGCCGAACGGAACAGAGAGGCTATTGAAGCGGCCCTCCGTGCCATTCGCGGAGGACTGGATATTCCCCTCTCGGAGGGGTTGGCGAGAGAAGCGGAACTGTTCGGACGGTTGTGTGTGACACCGGATATGAAAGAGGCGGTGCGGGCCTTTCTGGAAAAACGACGGCCGAAGCAAGACCAGAAGGAGGTAGTCTCATGAGTCGTGGGCGACAAGGGTTGGACGAGACAGGCTCGGCGACGTTGGCGGCCAGGCTTGCTCGGTACAGTCGGGCGTTCCGGTACAAGAGCTTGCCGGGCGAGGTGATCCATGAGGTCAAGCGGCACCTGTTGGATAGTCTGGCCTGTGCGATGGGGGCGTGGCAGGCTCCTCCCTGTCGGATCGCACGGGAGGTGGCACGGTCCGTGATGGCGCCCGGCGGCGCCACGATTTGGGGAACGGAGCATAAAACATCGCCCGACCTTGCGACGTTCGTGAACGGCTCATTCGTACGGTATTTTGATTTCAACGATACGTATCTCTCCAAAGAGCCGGCTCACCCGTCGGACAACATCGCGGCGGTGTTGGCCGCCGGCGAGGCAGTTCGGGCGTCGGGCGAGCAGGTGATCGCGGCGATCGCCCTGGCCTACGAAGTCCATTGCCGTCTCTGCGATGCGGCGGCGCTCCGGCCGCGCGGCTGGGATCATGTGACCTATGGAGCCTTTTCGTCGGCGCTGGGCGCCGCGCATGTCATGGGTCTTTCGCTGGCCCAGACGGAACAGGCCGTGAACCTGGCCGGAGTCTCCAACATTGCCTTGCGACAAACGAGGGTGGGGGTGATCTCGATGTGGAAGGCCTGTGCGTTTGCCAATGCGGCGCGCAACGGGGTGTTTGCCGCGCTGTTGGCCAGACAGGGAATGACTGGCCCCGCTCCGATTTTTGAAGGAGAAAAAGGGTTCATGCCACTGGTCTCAGGGTTCTTTGAGTTGCCTCTGATGGGAGGAGAGACGACGCCGAACGGCGAT
>JANDJE010000083.1 GCA_024331095.1 Nitrospira sp.
AATCCGCCCACAGCTTCGAACAGGTCACGCCGAATCAACAAACACGCGGCGGTGACGGCCTGAAACTCCCGCCGCTTGCTGACGGCGGGCGAATCGGCAGGCATTTTTTGATAGATATGGTAGGGGATGGGGCTCTCGCGCATGAACACCACCCCTGCATGTTGAATCGTGCCGTCAGGATACAAGAGCTTGCTGCCGACCACACCAACCTCTGGATGCTCTTCCACTTCTTGCACCAGTGGACCAA
This sequence comes from Nitrospira sp., assembly GCA_024331095.1. Taxonomy (GTDB): domain Bacteria; phylum Nitrospirota; class Nitrospiria; order Nitrospirales; family Nitrospiraceae; genus Nitrospira_D. The sequence goes on from JANDJE010000083.1 coordinate 248, forward strand.
GCCAGTTGGGTTGCGGAATCGTGTCGTTATTCAGGAAGACCAGATACTTCCCCCGCGCCGCCTTGGCGCCCTGATTGCAGGCCTTGGCAAACCCACGATTCTCATCGTTTCGGATGATTCGGACGTCGCCTTGGAGGGTTTGAAGAAACGCCGCCGTTTCATCCGTCGAGCCGTTGTCAACGAGGATGACCTCGTAATCGACGCCCGTTGTCGCGGAGGCCAGGGCCGTAAGGCATTGTTTGGTCAATTCGAGATTGTTGTACACCGGGATGATGATGGAGCAGGAGAACCGATCTGATTGGAATTGTTTCCTCCACTCTGCCAACTGCCGTTCTTGCGCGGCTAGCACACCGGGAAATCGCTCGGCCAAGGGCCTGTACTTTCGATAAATGATGTCCGTGGTTCTGTAATACGTGTGTCGGGTGCCGCTCGTCATGGAGCTGCCGTCCGTTCTCCACGTGAATTCCGCCGTGACTTTTTTGACGTGGATAAAGGGGAACTTTTCGGCCAGACGAATCCAGAGATCCCAGTCTTCATGCGCGAACAACGATTCATCGAAGTATCCTACTTCCTCTAGGCAACTCCGCTCGTGCATGACGCAGAGAACGGGGAAGTAATTTCCTATCAACAGGTCAGGCAGGCTGAACTCCTGCGAATAGGGCACGTCACAACCGATTTCAACGTACCGTCCTTCCTGGTATCGTTCGTGGACGCGCCACGCATCGCTATACGCAGCCTTGTAGGGCCCCTTCTCCAACACGGTCACCAACGTCTCCAGATGATCGGGCAAATAGCGGTCATCGTCGTCGAGATACGCGATGTATTTTCCCCTGGCCATCCTGATGCCGGTATTGCGCGCCGCGGCAAGCCCGCGGTTACGATCGTGGTTGATCAGGGTGATGCGACACTGCCGGTCAAGCTCTCGCACGATCGGTTCCACGGATTCCTCTCCGTCGTTCACCACGATGATCTCAAAATCTTGGAATGTCTGTGACAGAATACTCCCAAGTGCCGCTTTCAGCCGCTGCGGGCGGTCGTATGTTGGAACAATAACGCTCACTTTGGGAGGGCGGATCCAAAGGGAGCACACAGTGGATTGCTTGGAATTTCGCTGCGCCAACCAGACTTGATAAAGCGGCAACAGTTGTTTCGTTTCAAGTTCGTGCGGCGTAGGAGCCGGGATGTAGCGAAGCGGACGCACTTCAACATGTAAGCGTTCGAGACCTACCGCCGTGAACCCTTGTGCCGCCAACAATTTCTCAACCTGAGCTTCGGTGACCCAATCCTCAATGGGCTGGCATGGTTTTGCTATTCGTTCCCACTGTTCCCTGGCTTCATGCCGCGGTGTCGTAAGAATCAGAAAGCCTCCCGGTGCCACTAAACGACCAAGCGATGCGACAAACGCCTCCTGTCGATCATAAGACACGTGTTCTATAACTTCCGAGCAGATGACCACGTCGTAAGGCGCACTTGTAGACTGTGCCAGGAAGATCTCTGGTGTTCCTACGTGAAAGCGGATCAAGGGAAACAACCGCCGCGCATGATCAACCACTGCCTTTACGGGATCGAGACCCTCTGCGGTTCCATACTGTGACACCAAATGTGTCAACCACCCTCGACCACAGCCGACGTCCAACAACCGAAGTGGCCCCCTTCCCTCCCGCTCCCGCTCCCGATACCGAACCACCTGCTCTAAAAAACCAGCGATCTTACACCACCGCGCAGCCTCCTCTTGATTTGGATGTGGCGACGACCATCCCGGGTCCGAAACAAACAACTTCGTGTAATAGTCATCGACCTTCATCGCCATCTCCTTCCCGCACGTCGAAGCCGGTTGGGCTCCTTGTTGCATTCTCGTCGCCTTACCGCCGTCGCTCTGAAGTCCGCTGGAGGCTGGTTGGCAATCGCGTCGCTCGATTTGCAATGCCGAGGAACTATCGATGTCGGGACGACCGGATGCATCAGTCATCTTGATCCACTTCAGAATTTCACCAAATCGGTACTCCGTAGTGTGAAATCGTAGAAGTTCCTCTCTGGCGGCGACGGCAATGGCCCGCCCGAAGGATTTATCCTCCCTCAGCCGCTTGAGATGAGCAGCGAGAACACGGGGATCGTCCTCAGGAAAGAGCAGGATCTGATGCCCGTCTCGAAAAAGACCGTTAATAAGGGGACGACGAGGAATAGCCCACGAAACGACGGGACGACCTGCCGCCATGCTTTCCACAACGCGACCAGGATAGGCCTGCAGAAGGCTCGGGAGGTTCACGATCGCAGTCCATTGCTTCAAGCTGGACAACCAGTTCGCAAAGATGGTTTCGCGCAACATTCGCCACTCTTGAACGTACCCTGTCAGATCGGATGCGCCGGGTTGCCAACCGTCAGCAAGTCGTCGAAGTATCGCACCATGAAGCACGTCAAAGCGCAGCGGCAAATCGGAGCCCGCTTCTGCCGGCGGCGGGTGGACCATGAGCCCCTGGAGTTCAGGGTGTTTCACCCAAGAAGCTCGGTCCCCGTAAATCTCTCCATAGAAAGCCGCTTCTCTGTTTGGCGGTTCTTCAATGATCGGAGCAATGAATCGATTTGGAACCGCCAATGGCCAGAATAAGGCAGACAGACGCCCAGACTCATTGAAGAACGCGGCATCCTGTTCATCAACGGTCAGGACATGGGTCATATACGAGGCCTGTCGCGTGACCAAACCAGCTCGCTCTTGAAGATGCGGCCATCGCGCACATGCCGACGCGGTATAGTGAAGCGATTCCATGACCAGGCCGACCCGAATCGGAGCCAGATTGCTGAGCCATTCTAAAAACTGATCCGAGTAACGATTATGGACAAGCCATACCCAAACCTGGTCAAACCGACGACCAGAAAAGAGATGACGAGCGTGATAAAGCCACGATAGAGGAGAGGTATCCGGCACTTCGCAAATGGCTGGAAGCGTTGTACATTCACATCCCTGGGCTCGTAGTCCATCCTCGACAGCAAAATGAGAAAGGTACGACCATGCTTTCGCCCTTGCCCATGTGGCAAATTCCAATTGTACGAGGAGGACTTTGGGGTGCCTTTTTACTGACTGACCAGGGTGGTTATCCTTCACCATAATTTGAGCTCAATTATTGAGCAATCTTCCGATTCACTAATTGTCCAACGCCCTACAAGATATGTGCCTATTTCTATAACCGGGAATCTTTGGAAACACTTGTAAATCGTGGATACTGCTCGGTAACGGAAGGAAAAATCTACCTGGGGCCTAAGAAAATTCTTCGCAGCGTCTAGACTGATTGACAGTCTCAGGCGTCCATCGAAAAACCTCCCACCGGATCATTCCGTTGCACCGTCCATCGCCAGATCGCCTGCCTCACCGAACCGCCCCACCCTCGATACTCGATGTATTCCATCCTGTCGAATTGGAACTCGACGCCGATCACGTTGCCCTCCTCTGCCTTGTCGATGCTCTTGACCATCCCCGTCAAATTGGTGACATGTCCCACCCCGGGCAATTCAAATTCCAGATGGATGGACGATCCAATCCTCACCCATGATGGAACCCGCTCCAACACCAGGCGACAGCCTCCTATGCTCAAATCTTTCACCAGGCCGCCGAGGTGATCACCCGGAACAATCCCCCCTCTCTCCTTGCTCCGACTCACAACACGGCTGACCACAGCCGGCTCATGGGACGACACCCTCGGATGCTGCCGAAGATGCATTTCCTCGACCTGCCGAGGATAGGCCAAGAACAGGAGTGGCACCGGTGTTGCAACAGCGCCACGAATTTCCGTTCGACACCCGACGAGTGTTCCATGCCGTAAGTAGCTCAACGTACAGGGCGTGTTCTCTGCTAAACCCGACACCCAATCAAGCTGGGACGGCCATTCACAGATCAGCCACGCCGATTCTTTCCATCCCAACAACGTGCTACCATGGACGACCTTCCGATCGCCCACCAGCAAAGACAACTTGATCGGCAAGCCAACCGTCAAGAAATCTTCCCCCGCAGGGCCACCATTGAACGATCGCTTCATATTGGCTCCTTATCGAGGTAGACCCCAGGATCGATCCCAATGTCATGTGGCCCTTTGACCGCTCGAATGGTCCGCCCAGAAATTTTCACTTCTTCTCGGAGATCACATTCAATTGGCTTGGAGAGCAGAACATTACTTGCGCTTCTGACAATGATGACGTGCGGAGCTAAGGGAGCCTCTCGATGGACACGCCGCACCACCGCCACTTCTCCCGTGTTCAACTCGACAAGAGACCCCACTGGATAGACCCCGACGACACGGATGAACCGTTGCACCAACCCCGGATCAAGATGCCCCTTGAGAGACAGCAAATAGAGATATTGCAGCGCGTCATGAGGGGGCCGCCCTCGGTGATAACAACGGTCGCTGGTGATGGCGTCATAGATGTCCACAATAGAGGCCATCAGACCGAAGCGGCTGATTTGGTCTTTCGATCGCCGAAAGGGATAGCCAGTTCCATCCACTCGCTCGTGGTGTTCAAGAGCCGGCTTTGTGTGCACTTCCGACAAACCGGCCAGGTCCGA
>JANDJE010000084.1 GCA_024331095.1 Nitrospira sp.
TGGAGTCGTCGCTGCCCTCGCCGGTGAGCAATTTGAGCGCATGGCGGCACTGGCCGACTGGCTCTCGTCGATCAACATGATGCTGGCGGTGTTCAATCTGGTGCCGGGGTTTCCGCTTGACGGGGGGCGGATATTTCGCGCGCTCATGTGGCATGTGACCGGCAGCCTCGCCAGGGCCACGAGGATTGCGGCGGGAGCCGGGCAGGGGATCGGGTACCTCTTCATCTTCTTCGGCATCTGGACCGGTTTCACTACCAATTGGTTCAGCGGCCTCTGGCTGGCGTTCATCGGTTGGTTCCTTGTGAATGCGGCGCAGGAGAGTGTCGTGCAAATCAGCGTCCGGTCCGTGTTGAGCGGCTTGGCGGCCGAGGATGTGATGAGCCGTGACTGCCCGATTGTGTCCGAGCGGATGAGTTTGGCTGAGTTGGTCCAAGACCATGTGCTGAGGACCGGGCAACGGTGCTTCACGGTGGCCGATGGCGATCGGCTCAGGGGGCTGGTCACGCTGCATCAGATCAAGGCGGTGCCGCAGGACCGTTGGTCCTGGGTTTCGGTGGGAGAGGCTATGACGCCGGTCTCCCAAGTCCAGGTCGTATCGCCGGATCGCCCGATCTTGGAGGTGTTGCAGCTTCTCGAAGGGCAGGACATCAACCAGGTGCCGGTTGTGGAGGAGGGGCGGCTGGTGGGGATGATCACGCGCGATCATCTGTTGCGGGTGCTGGCCGCCAAGATGGAGCTTGAGTTGCCGGGCAAGATCGAACGGGGTATTACGGGATGGTCTCATCGCCCTCGAACGTCCTCGACGGCATGAGGCGATGGCTGGAAGTCCGGCCCAGCGACCCTGCCGATTGGTGAACGGGGATGACGGAACCGATTCGGGAGTCCAAGGACGATCGGACGGCCCAGGCTGTTCGCATCGGATTAACGATCGGTATCTTGGCGTTGAGCCTGGCCCTGTTGAGTCCCTTTCTTTCTCCGGTCCTGTGGGCGGGCGTGCTCTGCTACACGTTGAACCCCGCCTACAAGTGGGTGGTCAGGATCAGCGGCGGCCGCCGCGCCTTGAGCGCGCTGGTCATGTGCGCGATGTTGACCGTCGGCATTATTGTTCCTCTTGTCCATCTCTCGCTGGTCGTGGCCGAGGACGTGACCAAGACCTATCGAGCCCTGGTGGTGTCCTTGCACGAGGGAGACCGACCGTTGCTGGAAGGGTGGCGGGACTATCCGTTGTTGTCGGCCCCGCTTGACGCGGTGGCCAATCTGGAGCGGCTGACCGGAACGAATCTGCGAACGAGTCTCGCGGAAAATTTGGCGGAGCTGGGCAAGGTGCTGGTGGGGCAGGTGACCAGCATCATCACCCATGCGCTCCATGCGCTGGTGCAACTGGCCGTCGTCTTGCTGTGCGCCTTTTATTTCTTTCGCGACGGAGACAAGCTGATCGACTGGCTGCGCTCGACCAACCTCATTGAGCCGGAACGCCAGCGGGTGTTGGCCAAGCGATTCGACGACGTGGTGAAGGGGACCGTCTACGGCAATACGGTCATCGCGCTGCTGGAAGGGCTGGTGGGCGGGATCGCCTTTTGGTCGGTCGGTTTGCCGTCGGCCGTCCTCTGGGGCACGATCATGGCCATTCTGGCCTATCTGCCGCTGGTGGGTGCCGGACTGGTCTGGATGCCGGCCGCGGCGTATTTAGCGTGGCAGGGAACATACGGCAAAGCCCTCGTCCTGGTCGGATTCGGGGCAGTGATTGCGGTCATGGATTATCTCATTCGTACGATCGTGGTTGGCGGCCGTTCGCACCTCCACACCTTGCTGGTGTTCTTTTCCGTGTTGGGAGGGTTGCAACTATTCGGGTTGGTCGGCATCGTGGTCGGGCCCATGGTCGTCGCGGTGGGGATCACGGTCGTTGAGATGTGGAAGATGAGTCTGGAACGTCGTGAACAGCAGGAGGCCGATGATGTCTGATGTTCCCTTCCGGCCGCTCTATCGAACCGATGGCCGAACCGACGGCTATTTGCCCATCGAAGACTATGGATTGATCGGAGACGGCGCGACTGCCGCGCTCGTCGGCCGCGACGGGACAGTGGCGTGGCTGTGCGCGCCTCGGTTTGATTCACCGCCGATCTTTTGCGGCCTGCTCGATCGCGCGCGCGGAGGAGCGTTTCGAATCGAGCCGGACGGGCTGCGCGAAGCAGCTCAGTGGTACGAGCCGGACAGCCCCATCCTGGTGACGGAAATGCGCTGTACGGAGGGGACGTTGCGGGTGACGGATTGTTGCCCGGTGATCGCCGGCGCCGATCTCACGGAGGATATTTCGGTCACCCGCCGCGAACTGCTGCGCAGCGTGACGGTGACGAAAGGTACGGTTCGAATGACCGTTGAGATTGCGCCCCGTGGCGGAGCGGAGGCGGAGCCCAGGGTCGGGGGGCTGCGGGTTCGATGCCAGGCCAGGCCCGATCTCTGTCTGCACCTCTCGTCCACCGTTCCCCTCGCCGGGCTTCGCACCGTGATCACGCTCAAGGCCGGCCAGTCGGCGCATCTGTTGCTCAATTGGAGACAGTCCTGCTCATCGGCCTCAACGTTCGACCCGGAACGCTTGCGTGAAGATACCAAATTAGTCTGGCGGCGATGGCTCGCCCATTTGAACTATGACGGGCCTCAGGAACCATTGGTTCGCCGCTCGGCCATCACGATCAAGTTATTGGACCATTTCGAGAACGGCGCCATCGTCGCGGCTCCGACGTCTTCGCTGCCGGAATTGATCGGTGGAACCCGCAACTGGGATTATCGTTACGTCTGGGTCCGAGACGCGGCCTTCTCCGTTTATGCGCTTCATCGCATCGGCCTGTCGCATGAAGCGGCCGGATTTCTCGGGTGGGTGCTGGACGCGGTGGATCGAGACGGAAGGCCCAGTGTGATGTACGACCTCGATGGGCGGAGGCCGCCGGAAGAACGGGAGGATAGCGAATTGGAAGGCTATCGACGTTCCGCGCCGGTGCGGTGGGGCAACGCGGCGGCCTCGCAACATCAACACGACGTCTACGGCGAAATCCTGGACTGCGCCTATCAATGGGCCGCGCATCATGGCACCATTCCCGAGCCGCTCTGGGACCGACTCCGAAAATTGGCGGACGCCGCCGGGAAGGAATGGCGAACACCGGACCACGGGATTTGGGAAGTGCGCACGAGCGGGCGTCCCTTCACCTACTCGGCGGCCCTGTGTCAGGTGGCCGTGGATCGCGCTGTGCGAATGGCGGAGCGGTTTGGACTGCCCGGTCCTGTGGACGGATGGCGAGCCATGGCGGAGGAGATCAGACAGGCGATTCTGAAGGAAGCGTGGGATGAACGCAGACAATCGTTTACGGAACATCTGGGCGGAGGCGGTTTGGATGCGAGTCTCTTGACCTTGCCGCTTCGACGGGTGGTGGCTGCCGACCATCCGCAAATGGTGGCGACGACTAAGGCGATCATCGAACGACTGGGGGCCGGACGGGGATTGCTCTACCGCTATCTGCCTGACGAATCGCCCGACGGCATCGCCGGTCACGAAGGCGCTTTTCTTCTGTGCAGTTTCTGGCTCGTGGACAACTGGGCCAAGCAGGGGCGGCTCGATGAGGCGTTGGAACTGTACGACTCGCTCTGCTCCAGGGCCGGCACGCTCGGGCTCCTGCCCGAAGAAATCGATCCCGCAACCGGCGCGTTTTTGGGCAATTATCCCCAAGCGTTCAGCCATATCGGTGTAATCTCAAGCGGGGTCAATTTGGCGCGGTCGCTCCGAAAGAACAGATAGGCTAGTGACGGTCTTGTGTGGTTGGAGAAGGTCTCTGCGATGGAGTACCGGAAAGATTCGGAGGTTTTTCAGGATGATGAAAAGGGGGTGGGAGTGTACACGGGTTGTGAGCCGCTGAACTAAACGAAAGGAGGAAATGATGTCATGCGTGAGGTGGAGTCTCTCGATGGTAATTGCAGTCGCAATGTTGAGCATGGAAATCGGCTGTAAACAGGAAGGGCCGGCCGAGCAGGCCGGAAAGAAGGTCGATCAAGCCGTAGAAAAAGCCGGCAAGTGATCGAGGAGGCCAAAGAGAAGATCGAGGATGTAGCGGAGGCAGTCAAGGAGAAGGTGGAAGAAACGGTTGAAAAAGCCGAGGAAGCGACCAAGTAGCCACATCGTTCGCCGACACTCATAACCATGCACTGAGGAAAGGAGGACTCCGATGAGTCTCAAAGACGCCTATCTCGAAAAAATGGAAGCGCAATTGCGGGAATGGGGCGCGAAGATCGACGAGCTCAAGGCTAAGGCCGACAAGGTGGAGGCGAGCGCCAAGATCGAATATCTCAAACAGGTCGATGCGCTGAAGGCCAAGCGGGAGGCGGTGCAGGCAAAGCTCGGCGAGATCAAGGCCGCGAGCGAGGAGGCGTGGGAAATTCTCAAAACCGGCGCCGAGCATGCGTGGAATGACCTCAAGTCGGCCCTTGACGCGGCGGCGGCCAAGTTCAAATAGGCTGTGAGAGCGGAACGGCCGGGAGCCAAAAACGATCGCGGGTCGTTCTCCATCGGGCAGTGAGGGAGTGAGAGGGAGAGCGTTCGTGAAGCAGCGGCAAACAGGGCGTTCATATCGCCGGGAGACGGCCGGGGCGTGGATC
>JANDJE010000085.1 GCA_024331095.1 Nitrospira sp.
AGCCTAACCCGCGCCCTACCTTTGAGTTTTCTCCACCGCCCAGGGCCAAATGCCCGCCGGAGCCGTAAGATGTCTTTGATTCTACCGCCGACCGCGATCGTTTCAATGTTCTCAATTTCGCCGATGATCTCGAAATACACCGAATGATTGTAGGTTCGATGAGGCTGGGAAGCAAGACGTTAACGAATCCCATAAGGGAGAGAAGGGGGGGCGGAGTCGTCGATTGATGGATTGATGACAGCGCCCGGCTCGTAGCGGCGGCGAGAGGGGGTTGTCAAGAAACGACTCCCGCCGCCCCTTTTTCTCCGACTTAGGACGTCACTCCTCTGAACACCGGCTGGCGTGGCGAGGTCCCCCGCCGACGGGTGCGGCTCGTCATGACAACGCGGCGGTTCCGGATGATGACGGGGTCGATGAGATTCCCGCAGGAGATGCAGCGCCACGCCTGCACGCCGTCTTGCTCGCCGGTTCGCAGGGCGTCCAACGGATCGAGCGGGTCGATCGGGTGCATCAAGCCTTGGCAGCGGTGGCAAGTCCGATGATCCGTCTCGTTCGGTCCTTCTTCTTGGCGGGCGCGGCCGTGCCGGGTCCATTGCTCATGAGAGGCTCGCACGGTGTGCGCCCTGGAGAGAATTGTCGCATCGTGATCGATCTCAGAGTGGAGGAGGCGGCCGATGTGCGTAAAGTCGGCGGGCGGAGTCTCAATGCAGCGAAGGGTGGTATCTTGTCCCTCCCGCACGGGCGATGCGTCGCGAGAGTTTCCCATAACAACGACCACTGCGCGCGGGCAGGCGGTTTCAATGGCCCGCAACGCCTCCTCGTAACTGGGCGAGACCGGCTGCTCGCGTCGCGACAGGTCGATCACGATCGCCCGGGGACGGAGGTCCCGGCACTCGTCGATCATCGTCAGCCACGACCGGATCAGCACGGCTTGATAGCCGTGAACGGCCAGCCAATCGGCAAGCTTGATTCCAAAGCCGAGATCGTGCGTCGCGATGAGGACGGACGCTCTCTTTTTCCGCGATTCGTTCAACATGGAGAACCTTCCTTTCCAGGACCGTCGTTCTCGGTCCAAAGCGCTACGCTAATATAGATGACGGGTCGGTGTGCCAAAGAATGTTCCGAAACGATGGCAAGAGCGCATTCCACGGTGAGGGGCATGAAACCACAGGATGGCGGGAAGGGGCTACCGAACGGTGCCAACGACTGCACCAAATAAGGTAAAAAGATTCTCATGGGCGGGGTCTCGGAGGGAAAGGACGGGACGGGAGAGGAGGATTACAAGGGGCGGCGGGAGCCCATCGCCCGTCGTCTCATCCATGCCGCGAAGCTTGCCATGCCGCTCGCAAACAGCCAAGCACCGGCCGGAAGGGGAGCGGGGGCGGGGGGCGGTTCGAGCCGCCAGGCGAGCGCATAGTCCCAAGAAAAGGCGCCGGTTTCGCGAGCCGTCACGCGCAATTCGTAACGGCCGCTTGACATGATAGGGACAAACAGGTTTTCGGTGTTGTCGAACAGGCCGGCGGAAGAAGCAATCAGCCGGTGGCTTGTCACGTCGTAGAGGGCAAGGTCAAGGTTATAGAGGCTCGCCGTGGGATTGGGCCCATCGGACACACCGAGGTTCCACACTAACGAGGCAAACAGAGTGACCTCGCCTGTCGTGGTAAAAAAATACGAGGCGACAGACGATGGGGAATCGGTTCCGCCAATAAGGCCATAGTCGAAGCCAAAGGGGGCAATGTCGCCTCCGCCCAGTTGAGCGCTCGGCTGCTCGCCGCCGGCCAGAATACGGTAGCTGTTAAAAATGTTGAGTTGCCCGGCTCCGAACCGGCTGTCGAGGCCGTTGGCCGTCTCATGCCCGCCGCTCCGGTAATCGGTAATGTCGGCCCTCGTGGTGGTGTTGTGTGTTTCGCGGTCGGCACCGGCCATGAGAGCGGCCTTGATGGTCTCGGATCGTTCGGCATTGTAAACGGTACCGACACCGTCGATGGTGGTGGAGCCTTGCGAAAGAGACAGCTCGCCTTCATGACCGACCTGAACCAACAACGTTGCAGCGGCGGACACGATAGCTGTCGCGCTGCTGGTGGTGCCGACGGGAACGACGAGCGTGGGTACCGTGCGGCCTGCTCCATAGAGACCGTCAACCGCAATCGATCCTTGTTGGTGAGAGCCGTCCGTCCGACCGACGGCCATCACGTTGTACCCGCTGCCTCCCAGCAGCGGGGCGCCTCCTGGACCGTTGGTGAGGCCGGTCACTTGGATCGCCTCGTCCCGATCAACCAGACGATCAACCAGGCGCAGGATCGTTCCATTATCGGTTGGGTCGCCGGTATCGCCGACCCAACTGTGATTGGTCACGCGGGGCAGTCCGGCCGTCGATGAACTTCCGATCCTCGGCAAGGCATCGAGCCAACCATTGGCTTCGTACACGGTGATGGTATGGATGCCGGACGCCATGGAACTGGCCGTTCCATAGAAGAGGGAGCCGACGGCCGTGGCGTGGGGGGAATAGGCGCCGGAGGGGTTGCCGCCGATCGGCGTGATCGTCTTGCCGGCGAATTCAGGGTGTGCAGGGTCCGGCAGAAAAATCGGCGCGGCTCCGCCGCTCGTGTCGTTGATCGGGGCCTCCACTTGCAAGACCCTAACGTTGGCGCCGGTCGGAACCGCCGTTCCCAGTTCCTGCCGGAGAGCCGTATAGCCGACGTCCGTCAAGTAGGCATGGACCGGAAAGACCGGCAAAAAGATGAATATCCAAACCAGCAGTCTGACAATGCGCGGAAGATCCGGCATGTTCAAATCCTCGTTCGTGTTCGTTGCTCTCGATTGTTGTTGCGCGCGTTGTTGAACGATGCCCCGCCGACGGTGGTATCCTTGAATACCAGGCTAAGCTTGGAAAAAACGGCGGTGTCCCTTCTCATGCATCCGCACGAAGAAAATTATAGCCGCACTGAGAGGGAATCCAATGTCAGAGTTGCCGAACGATGCTCCTATTGCAACAGAAATCATTCCTGTGAACAGGCGAGCGAGGCGCCAGACGTTCTTTTAACGATTCGTTAACACAAACTTAAGACCCAGTGTCCGATTCCAGCGGTCACCGCCAGTAAACTGATGGGCCTCAATCCGATGATTGCAAGATACAAGAGGGATCTGTGTTTATTGTGTGGGCCGAACGGACACCGCCTATGGAATGGCGGAAGAGCGGAATGGATCTGGAAAGGTCTCGTTGCGGTACTGTTTAACGCACTGGATCGAGCAGAGGTGTCATGATGCATGAACGACATCACGATCACGTGTGCTTCACATCTGCGGCCACCCTTCTGCGTGGCGCGATACTCCTGGTCGCGCTTTGTACGGTATTGATCGCAGCGGCGGAAACCCGGGCCGCGATCTACCATGTGGACTGCGGCACGGGAAATGATGCCAACGATGGGTTGAGCGAAGCGAGGGCGTGGCGGTCGGTTGACAAGGTCTCCGCCTTTCAATTTCAGAATGGCGATCATGTCCGGTTCAAACGAGGTTGTACGTGGGAGAATGCCTGGCTCAAGGTGTCCCGTTCCCTCACGATCGAGCCGTACGGTGAGGCTCCGGACCCTCCGCATTTAATCGGGGCGGTGCATATTCGTTCATGGATGCGGATGCCGGGCAGTGACATCGTGTCGGCCGAGGCAGCTGTGGCTCCCGGCTCTCATGGCCCCAAGGAAATTCTCATTGTCTATGACGAACGGAACAATCGGTTTTATGACAAGGTTGCCTCGCTCACAACCCTCACGGCGCCAGGGCAATTTTTTCACGATGCTCCCTCTCGTGTGCTGTATGTGAGGCCGCTTGCCGGCGCTGATCCGTCTCGCGATTTCTATGTCTCCAGCAGAAACCATATCGTTGAGTTTCAGCCTGGTGCGGTCGAACAGGTGGTGGTGGAAGGGGTGCGTCTGTCGTTTGCCAACGAATATGCGATCGGGTTCTGGTACCAATCGTCCGGTGCACGGTACGGCTCCTTGCGGGTGGCCAATTGCGTCTTCTTCGGTAATGCCAATCAGGCCATTCACATCGGGGGGACCAATACCTTTCGCGATGTAGAGATTCTGAACAACACGATCACGGCCAATGGTGCAGAGGGAGTGTATATTCGTTATCTCAGTGGACCTGATCAAGGGCGGGAACAGGGGCTAGTGGTGACGCGCATGCTGAGGATCAGCGGGAACACGATCGGAGGCAATGACTTTGGATGGAGGTCGGTCGGAGTCAATGGTTGGGCCAACGGCGAGGGGCTGGATATCAAGTCCGGTGTGTTCTCGGGGATTATTGACCACAATACCCTCTTTGATTTGAAAGGCCATTATGGGATTGTGGTTCTGTCGTCAAACGTCATTGTTGAACACAATGTAGTGCGCAATGTGTACATGCCAGGGGCAACCCCAGAGCACGGCTTTGGAGGGATCATAATTGATCCCTATGAAAATAGAGGAACAGCCATCGTGAGAAACAATGTGATTACGATGTCGACTGCACATGGGATTGCACTTGGCGGTGCCTTTGCCTTTCGGCCGCGATTCGAAATTTATGACAATGACATTACTGTTGCTCAACC
>JANDJE010000001.1 GCA_024331095.1 Nitrospira sp.
GAGGCTGAAAGGCAATGGTGGACTTGGAGCCGCAGAGGTCGATGATTGTTTCGGCCAATTGCAGTATGGTGTATTCTTGTGGATTTCCAAAATTGACCGGCCCCACGACATTATCGCTGGTGTTCATAAGCGACACGAGGGCATCGATCATGTCATCCACATAACAAAATGAGCGGGTCTGTGTCCCATCGCCGTAAATCGTAATCGGCAGGTCCTGCAAAGCCTGCACGATGAAGTTTGACACCACGCGGCCGTCATTCGGATGCATCCTAGGCCCATAAGTATTGAATATCCTCGCCACCTTGATCTTGAGCGCATACTGACGATAGTAGTCGAAAAAGAGGGTCTCTGCACAACGTTTGCCTTCGTCATAACAGGCTCGGACGCCAATGGGATTCACATTCCCCCAATACTTTTCTGTCTGTGGGTGGATAATCGGGTCTCCGTACACTTCGGAAGTTGAAGCCTGCAAAATTTTTGCTCCAACGCGCTTGGCCAAACCAAGCATGTTGATGGCCCCATGGACGCTTGTCTTGGTGGTTTGGACGGGGTGGCGTTGATAATGAATGGGGGACGCGGGGCAGGCTAAGTTATAGATTTCGTCAACCTCAACATAGAGCGGAAACGTCACGTCATGTCGCATGAGTTCAAACGCCGGATGCGAGAGGAGGTGGCGAATGTTGTCTTTCGTCCCCGTATAAAAATTGTCGACACAAAGAACATCATCCCCTTGAGCCAAGAGGCGCTCGGAGAGATGGGAACCAAGAAACCCGGCTCCTCCTGTTACCAATACTCGCTTCCTTCCGGCGATCTTCATCTGCCTCTCCTCTTCAATGGCGCGGACTCAGGATTGCTCTGTACCTACCCCTGTTGAACTTCTGTTCGTTCGAAGTCATCCCTCACAAGAGCCTCTAATGCTTGCCTGGCCGCCTCCTCAAATCGATCCTTTGTGCCTAAAGCAATTTGAGATCGAAGGTATTGCTCCGCCAATTGGTTCCGGCCTACCTTGGCGTAGGCCACACCTAGATGAAGGTCAATGCAATACATCGCCGGCTTGAGACTTTTGGCTTTTTCCAGGAGGGGAAGCCCATCGTGAACCTTTCCCATCTGCACCAAAACCCATCCGTAGGTATCGAGAATGTCGGGATTCTTGGGATCAAGGGCATACGCACGAGCGGCATAGGGTTCTACCAGTTGCGGATCCGCCCCTAAAAATTCAATGTCCAGCCAGGCAATGGCGTTATACAGTTGAGCAGATTCAAACCCGCTGTCCAGGGCAAACTGATATTCTTCTCTGGCTTTTTGATAGTCTTTTTCCCGCTCATACAACATGCCGAGGTTGTAATGTTTTAAATCCTGATGAGTCTTTGCCGTCACTCCTGCCACGGGGACCAGCAACAGCAGGATCAAAGGCACCGCCCATTTCATTCCAAGCTGCCGGCTTCTCACCGCCACGACACCGACAAGAATGCCCGCCGTATCCGCAACCAGATCACCATATTCGGCCGTCCGGCCGATTCTCAAGACTGCCTGCTGGAGTTCATCCCCCACAGCAACCACGAACGTCAAGATAGCCGCCACCAACAGTTTGTTGGACTCTCGGTGAGGCCAGGGTGAATGGAGCATCGCGGCATATATGATGAGAACCCCCACAAAAAAGGCGAGAAAATGAACCGGCTTGTCTAGGCCTGGCAGGCGAAGCCAGAGGGCAGCCAATGGGTTGGCCAGGAGATTGGGGAGAATTAGCAATGCCACGATGAAAATTGGCGCGATCCACCAGGCCATCCACGGTTTACTCATCAGCTCACTGCACTTCATGACGCTGCCAGTGGTTTTCCCTTTTTGCCACCATGAAACGGCCTTTGACCCGCTCAATCGTGTCAGCAGCCAAGCCACAAAAGCCGTGCCACGTGAATGGATAATAAGAAACGGCCCGGTAACCTCGCTGTTCGGTTATCCAACCATGGAGCCAGGCTTCATCGCTCCCCAGAAACTCGTACGAGGCAAGCCTTTGATCAAACGCATACTTGATTGTTTCTGCCAGCAATTGCCAGCCAGGGGAGCAGCGGCTCCAGGCTTCATCATAGCCGATCTTAAACACCCAAAATCGGTCACCATACACAGCGGATAATTGCGCGGCAATCGGTGTGCCCGCGACATCCAGAAAAGCAAACCGAAAGGCCCCGGCCGACGATGCTAGGGCCGCATATCGCTCAAAAAAGCGTCTCATATTCTCACGCTGCTTGAGACTTGATCCTTGACGTTCTTTCCATCCCGTCCCTTCTATTCGGATAAAATCGGCCATGCTCACTTCAAGTTCGTCTTTCTTCGGACAAAAAATCCGAACCGTAACCGGGCCTGCCTCTTCAGCACGACGTCGAGCTCGCCGAAAGTCATAGCGACGACGTGAGGAAAGCCTCTCAAAATACGCAGACCAGTCAGACACGATCGGGATCATCAGCGAATAGCCAACGCCGCTTTTCATCACGATGCCTCGCTGAGCAACGAGCAGACCGGAACGAAATTGAGACACTACGGCTGAATCCACTGGCATTCTTGCCATAACAATGGGTAATCGCCTTTCGAGCAAGGCCGTCATCAGATAGTCCAACGCTTCATGATCACGATACAGTAATCCAGACGGTTCATAAAGGAACGACACACCGATCAATTCCAACCGCAAGAGAGCGCCGTGCCTTCGTTCGACGAGCGGTGCAAGGCCGACCAATTCCCCTTTTCGGCGAACGACGATGATAAAGAGTTGATCCTGCGCATGAAATGCTTCTACACAGGCTGCCACCCATGCATGACTCAAAGTCGGCATCCCCACCTGTTCTGCAAGACCGTCCCACTCACGAGCCATCCCTTCGAGCGCCGAACGGTTTTTGACCATGTCAATTTCGTACAGATGCTTGCCACTCACCGATCGCTTTAATCCTAAAAGCATCCGTTAATCTGAGCCACTCCTCATCAATGATCGCATACTCCTGAGCAATGCTCCGCCTCCTGGAAACCAGGCGCATAGAGCCACCCCTATCCCTGTGGGCCAACCGTTTAACTTCCCAAGCAAGAGCCATCGTCCTATGGCTGCTCGTGCGTCACGCATATTTGAGTGCATGACATGGTGCTTGGCTAATTGCAAATAGAGATCCGCCTCAACTCGCCGGATTTCGTCACGATGAGCAGTGAGAAACTCCGCATCAGATTTCCACACCGACTCAATCATACGGAGATGAAAGCGAATTTTTGCCGCGGCGCTCATACGGGTCAATCGCGGCCACTCATCGCCGCCACGATTGATGGTCGTCTCCACATCCATGAATCCCACTGGATAGCTTCGAGCCAATCGCGCGAAAAACTCCCAATCTGAACAGTGATGGTTATCTTCGGGGAACCGAATATCTGGTGTGACGCAAGCAGCCCGCACAATCGCGCAGCTCGGAAGAATGTAACAATTGGTCAATAACGCCCGGTAGAGGCGTCCAGAATAGAGAGCAACCGGTTCGTCTCGGCCCATACAGGGCACCAAAACTTGGAACATGTCCTCAAGTGTCCTGTCCCATTGGAGCGGTTCGTGAAACCAGGTGCTCAGTCCTTTGGGTCTTACTCTGCCCCCATTACCGGTGATCACAAAATCTGAGAATAGGACCCCCAAATGGGGGAATTGCTCCATGATCGCCACTTGCCATTCCAGTTTCCGTTCCATCCACAGGTCATCAGAGTCCAAGAAGGCGAGATAGCGCCCCTGAGCTACTTCCAAGGCGCTGTTACGCGCCCCTCCCACTCCCTTATTGTCCTGATGAATAGCTATAATCCGATTACCGAACGAAGCCAACACCTGCCTCGTCTCATCCGTCGATCCATCATCGACGACGATGATCTCTCTGGGAGGCCTCGTCTGCCGCAATACGCTCTCAATCGATTCCGCCACCAAGCGGGCTCGGTTGTACGTTGGGATGATGACACTCACATCGACCGGGTCACGAACTTGCACGATCGGTTCTCCTCGTTTTTCCGTGCAGCGCTCTTTTTATCGAACCCAGTTTTTGCCTCGTTTGAGCAAGGGCATAGGTGACGCTGTCCTTAAAAACCTGAACCTGAACGGTCGTGCGCACATGGTTGCAGAACCGCTGCTTGAACGGCTCGTCGCCTACGGAGAAATCGAATTCCTCACGTTTCTGCTCAATCGCGTAGCCGATCAAATACCGAAGAAGGACGAGCCCTGGGGAATGTTTTGCCCATGCCGGATCAAAGGAGGGTTTGTACCACAACAGCTTTCCTTCATAGTCAAACCCCATATGCATCGCCAACGGCCGCCCATTCAGCTCCACAATCGACAATACGAGCCAACCCGTCCCGGACAGAGTCCGCGCTAATTCCTGGTAGAACGATCGATTCTTCTCGTCAAGAAACAGACTGGGGCTTCCGGTATTGGTCCAGCGGGCGATGTGTTGCGAGAAGAAACTATCCAGATAAGACATCACCTCCGATCCCTGCACCGTTTTGAAGGTGAGGCGGCCCTGGCGCTGAAAATAATTCAGCCGTCGGCGCAGACTGTACTTGTTGAGCAATTTCAGTGTTTCTTCTTCCTGCCCTTTGATGAGCAGCGTAGGGCTCGGATACAGATCCCGCTGGAGCAAGCGGCAACCGTATCGACGGCAGAGATAATGGATTCCCGAAATAATCGGCGATTCCGCTGGAATACTATTCAGCCGAATACAATCCCATCGCTCCCTCACCGCAAAGAGATGGTCGAAGAGCTTCTCCAACAGATCGAGACGGCCATCCACACACAACAGGTCGCAATAATCGGCCCTGCCATCGCCCAAAAACTTGATGACCCGTTGGCCCAGAAACTCTTTCGTGATCATCAACGGAGCCACCGCCTCGATGCCTGATCCGTCCGGAGAATCAACCACAATGTACAGCGGCTCGCATCGATCCTTGAACGTCTTTTCCCAACTCCAAAGCCATTGGTACGTCTGAAAGATCGTTCGGGTTGGACTTTTCATCGCCAAGGCGTTCCAGCCACGAGCGTCGAGTCCAACGCTCTCGATCGAAGAAAAAATATTCCCGGAAAACATTGGGAAGATGACGTCGCGTGACTAGCTGCCCAGAGTTTCGCCTATTATCGCCGCGATTCGATCTTGATCTTCTTCTGTCACGTAACCATGAGTGGGAAGGGTGAGGATTTGTTTGGCAAGAGCCCGCCCCCCGGAGATTTTCTGATCTTCCAGTTGCAACAGGTTTCGCAGTTGAGGAATATCGTTGATGGCGGATGGGTAAGAGGCAGTCGCACCAATCCCCTTTCGTCGGAGCGATTCCATCACCCTGTCTCGGCATTCAGGAGCGACCAATACCGGATATCGAAGATACGCCGGCACCGCAGTCGGTCGCGGTGCTATAGGACGGAGCAGGCTCCCCCAGGGCAATCGTTCGGCATACCGCTCGGCCGCGGCGCGCCGCTGAGCGGCAAGGGCATCCAGCCGTGCGAACAACCGCCGGCCCAGCGGCGCCATCCACTTGTCATATTGAGCCAGCGGATAATCCGTCCGATAGGCCGTCGTCCCCAATCCCAAAAACGGGAGCGAATTGGGAATCCAGTATCGCCGAGGATGAAGAAAGGTCGCATAGACCAGCAGCTTGGCCACGTGAGACAGCGACTCACCCACCGTATTATTCCGTAGTTTCCCTACCTGGGCGGAGATCGCCGCCGCGATTCGATCGGAATTCGTGACCAACACTCCGCCATCGATCGACGTGACGTTCTTCCCTTTATCGAAACTATAGAGGCCCACATCTCCCCAGGTGCCGGATTGTCGCCCTGCAACCGATCCGCCAAGACATTGAGCCGCATCATCGATGAGATAGACCCCGCGCTCCTGAGTCAGACGCCTCCATCTCTCCACATCGTTGGGTAGACCGTATAAATTGGTCGCCACAACCGCCAAGATCCTGGTCCCGTCGATTTCCTCCAAATCCTCCGGCACAAAGTCGAGGGTCTCCGGATTGACATCGGCCAACCTGACCTTGAGCCCGGCCTTGACGACGGACGACGGCACAGAAAAACAGGTATAAGAGGGAATCAGGACTTCCTGCCGCCGCCCGCCGTCCAATTCCTTGAGCGCAAGCAAAGCAAGGGTGAGCGCGGCACGACCGGTCGACACGAACTCACAATGCCGAACCTTCACGC
The DNA here is from genome assembly GCA_024331095.1 of Nitrospira sp. Taxonomy (GTDB): domain Bacteria; phylum Nitrospirota; class Nitrospiria; order Nitrospirales; family Nitrospiraceae; genus Nitrospira_D. Next base: position 6,194 of record JANDJE010000001.1, read on the forward strand.
TTGCGCAAAGCTCGGTCTTAAACCGCTCCACCGAATCTTCACGGATAAGCGCGGTCCCGATGCTGCCCGCCACATCGGAGAAACCGACCGGCGTGCCAGCCGGTGGAACGAATCGAAATCTGGCAGCCATGATTTGTTACCGACCCCGCTGCAACGCAGGAATTGACGATAAAAAGCCGAAACCGGATCAGGGAATACCCTTGGCCACCAAAGGCCCTATAGCCTTGGCGATCGACAAGGGCAGCATTTTCCACACATTGATGGCCAACTGAAATTTTGGATTACCGACGTTCAGTTGAGGAATCGGCTCTCCATTCCTCATGACGTACTGCCAGTAGAGCTGAGTGGGAAACGCATTCCATTTTTTCTTGAACGCCTCGCCGCCGGAATCCGCCGTGGATCGGCCGAGATGATAGAGGCGATACCCTCGTTCACAGGCGTCTTTGATCATCTCCCAATAGAGGACGTAGCTCGACTCTACTTCGCGAGCCTTGGGAAGGGCTCCCAGCCACATGCCTTCGACCACTCCGCGAAAATGGCCGTTCAACGCCGCGGAGACCGGAACGCCGTGATGATCCAGCACGAAGATTTTGGTCTCGCTTGGAAATGTCTTCATCAGACATTCAAAGTATTCTTTCCGATACAACGGCGTCCCCAAGTTCCGCCAGCTTACGCTTAAGATCTCATAGAATGTCTCAAGCAGCTCAGATCCTCCACTTCTGACCGTCAGTCCCCGCTTGTAAGCGCGTCGAACATTGTTGCGATGTCCGGTTTTGAAGGCGTTCCAGAGTGTATCGGGATTCGGATCCAGCAGAATCGTGACACTGACCTTGTGCTCCGAAGTCGGCAAATCACCTCCCAATTTTCGCATCCCGCGGATCTCCAGATATTTGATGCCGTGCCGTTCGACAATGGCCCGTGCCTCATCGAGCAACAGCCGGTCAATCTCAGGATCATCCGAACAGGGGCCCCCGTAATTCACGAACGGCAGCGAGCAAAGAATCTTCCCGAACAGTTTGGTATCCAAGTAGACCAGAGGGAAGACGCCTCTGATCCGGCCTTCGTCCATCGCCGCCAGATAAAATGTTCGATGTCCGAACGAGGACTCGTTCACCTGTTTCCAGCCGAACAGATGGTAGAACGATCCCTGCTCATGACGGCCGACGTACTCATCCCACGCCCGCGCGTGACCATCATCACAATACACGATCTGCATCATGACCGCTCTGCCCTCTTATTCACCGCTCACGGTTTCTTCAATCGATCCAATACAAGCCAGCAGCCGAGCCGCAATGCGCTCCGCGGCCCTTTCATTTAAATGGCCGCCGTCATCCGTGTAGTCCGAGACAAGATTGGGAATGGTCTCCCCTTGATACCGAACGGCGGAGAGTCGTCCGTCAGGGTAGGTTGCCTCCGCCTCCGCCAAGTCGAACAACCGGCCTGACGGCCCATACGCGGCGCGCAAGAGTTCGTTGTATGCATGGCGTTTGATTTGCGCGAGGCGTTCCCGGTCGTCTCCTCTCCACTGCGTCTTGATCCATTGAAGTACCCCGCTCTCAAGACGTCTCAGCGGCACGGTAACATGCAGGAACGTGACAGCCGAATAGGTCAGGGCAAGATCGTCCATCATCCGGCGATACGTATTGAACAGATTCTCAACATCGGTGCGGTCCGTGATGTCCACGTAACACAATTTAAAGAACGCCACGTCAACCGACTCTCCTACGCCGGATGTCATGACGGATTTGAAATCCTCGAATTTTGCCAGCGGATCACGATTTTGACCGACCCGGAAATGGGCGAACACCGGATGCCGAAACAGTTTCGGGTCCGAACTTTCGACGACATTCAGCCGCCCTTGTCGGCCGGCCATCAACCCGTCGATCAGGTTTTTGCCGACCGACTGATGCCCGAAACAGATCCGCTTACGCGACAATCGATCCCAAGGAACTTGCGCTACGGCCGCCACCTATACTCCTTCCAACGTGTCAGCTCAGGTTACATTATGCGTAGAACTGGAAAGAAACCGGGTAAGCCGAGGAAAGACTTGTGAGACAAACGCTCCCAAACGAGTGGTCGCTTGTTCCACACCCTCCTCTCCGGCGGAAGGCAGATCCGTCGCCACCCAGATCAACGCGCCGTTCGTCCGACCGTGGGTCATCCCGTCAAGTGCCGTGTAGAGCTTGACTGCAAGAGGGCCGGTCAACAGTCTGCCGTTGAGATCGTACCAAAACATGGCCACTTGCCGTTTCCCGCCCTCGGAAAGGATTCGCCGATTGACCTCGATCGCATTCCGTCCATCCAGGCTCAGCCTAATGGTAGTCGCACCACTGTGAAGAGCGGATGTCCCGGCGTGGATCAATTCTTTCCCTTGGGATTGGGATGCAAAATACCAGAGCGACAACCTGACATCCTCTCCGGAGCCGGCCCGATAGGTCCAGGACCATTTCTGATCGGCGCCCGGCACCATGTCGCTCGCCGGGACTTCAGTTCCTATCCATCCGACATCGACCAGTGATACACCGTTCCCGTTCGATACCAGGACGACAGGTTGCGACCGATCGAGGTATCCGGACGCTCCAACAAGAACCAGCAGCACCGCCAATACCACCCAAGCTATCCGCACGCGAGGCCATTCCAGTTTCCACGGGCCCTGTGTGTCCACGTGCGGGGCAGGATTCTGCCCGCGAGACAACACCCAGAGTCCCACGAAAATGACCAGATAGCCGATCATCGAGGTGAACATGCCGTGCAACGTATGGTATGGACCATGAAGGTCGCCGCTCACATCGTAATAGGCCAACACTCCGATCAAGGCCACGCGCAAGCTGTTTGCCAAAGCAGAAACCGTCACCGCAAAAACCACAAGGGTTATGCGTTTCAAGACGCTGTCAAGCACAATGGTAGAGAGAGAAATGGATGTTGCCAAGACGGCAATCAAATAGTTGACACCGCTACACGATTTGGCGACTTCCAGCGTGATGTTTGGCAAATAGATAAAGACCCCGTTTTGATAGACGGGGATGCCGACCGCATTGAGCAACCAGACACCAAGATCCGCCGATAGACGCTGAAAGGGGAAATGCAACGGCTCGGTGATAGCATCCCACACGGGAATCATAAATCCTAAAAAGGCGATTGGCACACCCAGCACTTTGAGCACTGGCCACCCAAATAAAAACAGAATGACGCCAGGAAGGGTCATCAACAACGATATCTGCTGCACGGTCTGAACGCCGCCCGCGCGACCGAGCATCAATGCCGACAATCCAGCTGCAATGGCGATCGTCCCCGTCACATATGCCGGCCGGGGCTGTACGGCCCACAATTGATCTCGTCTCACCCATGCGAGATAGGCGCTGATGCCGGGAATCAAAAAGGCATAGGAATAAAAAGAGATGTTCCACCACTGTCTGCCCATTCCGACCAGCACATCCATGTAACAAAAAAGAAACGCGGCGGCCAGAACGAAACCGAGCATCAGGACTCGCCGATCAGGGAGGGTCCAATCCACCGCCGACAAAGAACAGCTTGCGGGTTTCATGGAGGAAAGAACTTTATAAGCCAGCGACCGTTTCCTTGATCGGTTCGATGAGCAACGGCTCCATGTGAAGGTATCGGGCGACGGCTCGTTTGGCGTCGATGTCGCGATATACCCGCTCGATCTGAGCCTCGTTCATTCCAAGCGCCTCGGCGACCTCCGAAGCAGGCAATCGATGGGCCTTGCCGTACAGACAGAGGTCCATCTTGTCGTACGGAAGAGAGAAATAGAATTCTTCCTGCGACTGTGGCAGCGAGTACGTGTCCGTGGTGGGAGGACGATTCAAAATCTCCTGAGGCACGCCGAGATACCCGGCGAGTTGATAGACTTGCGATTTGTACAGGTGCGCGATCGGCTTGATATCGGCCGAGCCATCCCCGCTCTTGACGAAAAACCCGAGATCGTATTCCAACCGATTCGGCGTCCCCGCAACGGCATAGAGAAAGCGATCGGCATAGTAATACTCCATCATTTTTCTCGTGCGCTGCTTGAAATTCGTCGCCGCGACCAACGCCAAGAACGCCTCGGCGGTGAGGCGAACCTTCCGTTGTTCGCCTTCCGGGGACTGCACCACGACATAGGAGATGCGAAACTCGGAGCTGTCGAGCGAAGAGAGCACCAGCTTGGACTTGTAGCCGGAATGATACTCCGGTACCACGGTGCGAATCGCTTCATCGCGCCTTCGGTAACAATCGGCTCCCCGAAGGATTCCGGAGATGTCTTCGGTGAATGTTTTGATCCCCAATTCCTTCGCCAGCAATTGCCCCAGGCGCAAACTGTCGTCCGAGGAGTCCGACTCCGGCATGAACAGCCCGATCACCCGATCGGCTCCCAATGCACGGACGGCGAGGGCGGCGACCGTACTGCTGTCGATGCCTCCGGAAAGGCCGACGACCATCCCCTTTCGTTTGAGCCGTGTAAACACCGCATCTCTGATGAAGAAGACGATTCGCTCGGCCTCGGCGCTTGCATCAAGCCGCAGATGGTCGGGCGAGAACTTGTTCATGTTTTTTCCCATATTGTCTCTCCCTAGTTGGGCATTCGGCTGTCTTACAGTCCGTCGTTTTTACGCTATCACCGGATTGGTGGACGATGGCGGCCTATGAAGAAGCCGGGACCGCCGCTCCGGACGCCGCGACACCGATTTCGCGCAAGCGATGTCGCAAAATCTTACCGGAAGGGGATTTCGGCAAGGCGGGCATGATGACAATAACCTTCGGTCTTTTGTAGGGAACCAGCCGTTGCGCGCAGTAACCCATCAAATCGCGCTGGGTCAGAGAACCTTCTTCTTTGAGAACCACCACCGCGCAGATTTTCTGTCCCAAAATCGGATCTTCGATTCCTACGACGCCGGCTTCCAGAATCTGCTGATGCTGCAACAAGACTTCTTCGATTTCCGTCGGACTGATCCGATACGCGCCGGACTTGATCATTTCATTGTTACGTCCGACGATGGTCACAAACCCTTCTTCATCCAACCATCCGATGTCTCCCGTGCGTAGCCATCCATCTTGGAGAACTTCGGCCGTCAGTTCGGAGTCTTGCCAATAGCCTTGCATGATATTGTCACCGAAGGCCCAAATTTCTCCTACCTCGCCGGGCCGAGCCGTCTCCCCTCCATCCTTGACGACCTTGAGCCTCACTCCAGGAATCGCTCGCCCGGCTGATCCTTTTTTGACGTCCAACAGTTCCGGAGGAAGATACGTCAGACGGGCCGAGGCTTCGGTTTGGCCGTACATCAAATAGATTTGTCGATCCGGGAACGCGGTTCGGATTCGGCCCAACAACTCCGACGGCATCGGCCCTCCCGCGTGGGTAAGATAGCGCAAGGATGGGACGGCTGAGGATTTGAAATTCGAGTTGTTCAGCAACAGCGCATAGGTTGTGGAGACTCCTGATAATCCGGTCACGGTATTCTTGATCATGGCATCCACGACCGTCTGCGGATACAGCATGTTGTTCTCGATCGCGAGCGCACCTCCGGCAAACAAGTGTGTCAGCATGACGGAGTTGCCGTACGCGTAGACGAACGGCAAGACCGCCATGACCGAATCTTCGCGAGTCAACCGCAAATAGTCGAGAATCGATCGCGTATTGGCGATGAGATTCCGATGGGTGAGCACCACGCCCTTCGGTCGGCCGGTCGAGCCTGACGTATAAATGACCTGCGCAATCCCGTCGGGAACGGCCTGTCCTTGAACATTATATCGGTCACAGGCCCGCAAGCGACGAAGGCCGTCGCCCGCGAGTACAAAGCGGAGACCGGCGGATTCAAAATCGCCCATCGTCCAGTGTTTCACGGTCGGAGAGATGATCACACCCGCGGCACCCACGTGGCACACAATCCGCACCACTTCTTCCACGTTAGTTTGAGGATGGAGCGCTACCACGATCGCCCCCAGCTCCAGTACCGCCAAGTAGGTTGCAATGTAATCGGGCGAATTTTCCATCCAGATGATGGCCCGATCCTGTCCGGTCAAACCCGCATCCGCCAACTTGTTTTTTTGACCGTTGACGAGCATGCGCAGGTCTCCATAGGTGTATCGTTCGTTTTTATAAACGACCGCCGTCCTCTGACCTTGCGCCTCCATCACATTGTTGATGATCCGCTCAATCCGAGATCCGTCCGCCGCCGCGTAAGGATCGTTGTCTTCGACTTTGACCGGTGACGTCCAACGGCCGCCGCTTTGCGGAGTCGTGCTCGTTTGCTTCAAAGCTCTTTTGTCCACCTTTCCACTATCCGTTCTTGGGAAGGCATCGATAAACACAACAACTTTCGGAACCATGTAATCTTCAAGAGAGCTTCGGCAGTGGCGAATGACGTCCGTCTCCGTAAGGTTGACGCCTTCGCGTATCCGAACGAAGGCTTTGACCACGTGACCCAGTCGAGAATCGGGCACTCCAATCACAGCCGCTTCGGCAACCTCCGCCATCCCGTGCAGAACATTTTCTACCTCGCGCGGACTGACTTTTCTTTCACCCGTTTTGATCATGTCGTCTTTGCGACCAATGAAGTAAAGATAACCTTCCTCGTCCATGCGGAACCAATCGCCCGTGAACAGCACTCGCTCGTCCCCCCAAGGCCCCGGCTTTAACACACGGGCGGTCTCTTCCGGCATGTTCCAATAGCCCTTCATCACGTGAGACCCCCTGACCACCAGCTCCCCGACCGACCCCGGCCCAAGCCGATCGCCATCGGCATCAACCAGATAAAGTTCTTGGTTCGGCATGCCCTTTCCTACAGACATCGGTCGCCGATCTAATTCCTCGGGCGGCAAGTAAGACACTCTCTTACACTCCGTCAGGCCGTACATCGAGAACAGTTTCGCCTTCGGCAGACGCTCACGCAACCGTCGAATATGGTCGGTCGGCAACGCAGCACCCGTCGTGGTCACGCATCGAACAGAAGTCAAGTCATAGAGGTCCGGCCTCGTTTCAAGCAACGCAGCGATGAGCGTCGGGACCAACGGCAATACGGTGACACGTTCCTGCTTGATGCGTTGGAACACTACATGAGGATAGGCGAACGACGGCTCAAGAACGATTTGAGCGCCGACCTTGAGGCCCATTAAAACTTGATACAGCCCGTAATCGAACGAGAGAGGGAGGACATTGAGAATAACGTCGTCCTGTTCATATTCCAAATAGGCGAGAATAGAGGCGGCCGCCGAACGGATGTTCAAATGAGTCAGCATGACCCCCTTCGACTCTCCCGTGGAGGATGAGGTGTAGATCAACGCGGCCAGATCTACGTCGATGTGTCGTTTAGGGGGGGGGATCGAACGATCTCCCTTCTGCACGCACTTGTCAAGCAGGATAAGCCGCAGCCCGGCTTTCCACCGATCCGTTGCAACCGATCCCGCTGCGACGACGGTCTTAAGACAACACATCCGCCCGCTCTGTGAGGCGACATCGCTCAAGCGATTTTCGGATAGTATGAGACCAGCCGCTTGGCTTTGGTTCAACACATAGAGGAGCTTCTCGAGTCTTGTCGAAGCGCTCAGTACCACGAACACACCGCCCGCCTTCAACACTCCAAAAATCGAAAGCACGGCTTCGATGGAGTTGGGAAGGCAGATGACGACACGATCTCCCCGTTGAATACCGGCCTGCACAAGCGAATGAGCCAACGCATTTGCCCGCTCGTCGAGTTCCCCATACGTGATGCTTCGCTCTCCCGCAACAACGGCGACCTTGTCAGGAAGACGGGCGGCGCTTGCTTCTAAAAATTCCTCGACCAGCATGGAGACCTAGACGCGACTATCGGCGAGAGCCGGGGATTTGGCCTGAATAAACCGAGTCAGTGCATTAATCGAATCAAGGTTCGCCGGAATGAGGTCTTCGTCTTCTACTTTGATTTTAAAGCTTTCTTCCAGGAACGCGACCAACTCCAAGACTCCCGTCGAATCGATCAGTCCTGATTCCAAGAACGACGTGTCGCCTTCAACCACGACATCCGACCGCCCAAACAACAATCGATCCGTCACATACTGCCGCACCTGAGCCTCGACTGGCGTCATAGTGTTTGCTCCTTGGAAAAATGCTTGATGAATCGATCTACCACCAACTGCGTCGACAAAATCCCGACGAAGGCCATGTTGTCTTTCACACCGATAGCCTGTCCCGCCCGCACTTTTTCCACCAACTTTCTTACTCTCTCCGCATCAAACAGACCGGCATGAGCTATCGCGTGGGGACTAAGCAATTCTTCGGCATAATCCACCATTGAGCCGGATCCATCTTGCAGCAAAAAGCTCTGGCAATCAGGAGCCCGATAGGGCTGCTTATGTCTTTTTCGGATAGTCTCCGGAATCAACGCGCCGGCTGCTTGTTTAAGCAGATATTTTTCATTCAAAACTTTCATTTTGAGGCGTGCAGGCAGTCTCGATGCAAATTGAACGACACGATAATCCAAAAAGGGAAAGCGCCCTTCGACGGAGTGAGCCATCGCCATCCGATCTCCCTGCGACGACAAAATATACCCCGGCAATAAATAAGCAGCCTCCAAATATTGCGATCGAGCGAACCAATCCCACCGATCATAATTGTGCGGCAACCGTTGCTCCAGCCGCTGCAAGGCTTCGCTGCTCCCGATCCGTTCTTTCACCTCTTGCGAAAAGAACTGCTTCAGTTTGGACGTCATCTCCCAGCGAGGCAAATGCGAGAAAAACGGGCTGTTCACCTCCTCTTGGCGCACGTGAAAAAACGCCCGCAAATAGGCATCCGGCTGGGATTGAAGATGTTTCATGTACGGATAGAGCCTTCTCAGAAGGAGCGGGCGGAACTTCGACTCCGGCCGGTTGGCCCAAAACCGACGAATCTTGGCCTCCTTAAAAATGTCGTATCCGCCCAAGACCTCGTCGGACCCTTCGCCCGTCAACACAACCTTGTACCCCTGCTCATGAACCAGCCTGGACAAGAGAAACAGCGGCGCGGGGGCGGTTCGTACGATCGGCGTTTCCGTATGCCAAATCACCTCGGGGAATACTCGTCCGATGTCGCCAGGACGGCACAGCACGGTTTGATGATCGGTGCCGAGAAATCGGCGAGCTTCCTCTTGAAACGCACTTTCGTCGAATTCTTTATCTTCAAACGCCACGGAAAAGGTTTTCAAACGCGTGACGCCGAGTTTCTTGATCAAGGCGGCGATCACGGTTGAATCCAGTCCGCCGCTTAGATAGGCGCCGACCGGCACGTCCGATCGTAATCGAAGCCTCGTGGCATCGAGCAGGAGAGCAAGCAGTTCCTCACAAGCTTCCTTCTCCTTTCCGATTCTCGCGCCGCTTTCGTACTCCAGAGTCCAGAAGGGCGTGACAGTGATTTTCCCCTCCTCCAGGGTCAAGCAATGGCCGGGAGGAAGCTCCGACACCCCGGCAAACATCGTCGTGGGAGGAATCGTCACCCAGAAGGTGAAAATTTGGTCGAGCGCGAGCGGATCGATCATCCGCGGCAATGACGGGATGGCCAGCAACGACTTGATCTCGGATGCGAATCCAAACCCATCCTTCGTTCTCGCATAGAAGAGCGGACGGATGCCCAGTCTGTCACGCGACAGAAACAACCGTTGCCACTTCACGTCCCAAATCGCGAATGCCCACTGTCCGTTGAGGTCCAGGACGCAGGATTCGCCTTTCTCCTCATACAAATGAAGGATGACTTCCGTATCAGACTTGGTTCTGAACCGATGTCCTTTCTTAATCAGATCTTCTCGCAATTCGACATAGTTAAAGATTTCGCCGTTGAACGTGATCCACAGACTCTGGTCCTCGTTCGCCATCGGCTGAACCCCACCTTCAAGATCGATGATGCTCAGCCTCGCATGACCGAACCCTACCGGTCCTGCCACGTGGAACCCCGCGGCATCCGGCCCTCGATGATTGACCATCGCAATCATGCGGCGGAGCATTGTGCTGTCGCAGGGGCCCCCATTATGTGTGATGAATCCGGCTATGCCGCACATACAACGATGGTGTGATGCAATGAACGGTTAAGACCAGTCAGACCTAGGATAGATAATGATCATAGAGCGATAAATAGGCTACCGCCCTTCTGGTACATCGACCAGTAATCCTTCTCCCATGTTGCTCGCACCATATTTCATTGCTGTTTCCGAAGGCATTTCTTCCCTCTGGAAACAGTAATGCCACGCTCACGCGCGGAGGCTTTCGCCCCGCATGTGCGACGAACCGAAACTCACGAAGCGTGTCAGATGAGGTCCGCTCACTTAGCCATCAGGCATTGGCGATGGCTTTCAAATCCAACACTACGCGCACTTGACCAACCAGCATTTTCATGAGAAGCAGAGCCCGCTGCTGTCCGGGAAGCTCCCGTTCAAACACGGCTTCAAGCCCTTGCAACGGACCTTCCGTAATCCGGACCACCGCACCACGTGTAAATGCCACGGGTTCCGGCACTACGATGCCTCCCTTGAGTCTTTGAAAAATCTCCTCCATGACTTCCGGCTTGACGGCGACCGGACCAGCTCCCAAAGAGACCAAATGGCGCACCCCCCTGGCATACTGAATCAACCGCCATTCTGACGGAGAGGATTTCGCAAAGAGATATCCCGGAAACAGGGGACTGATGATCTGTTGCATTTTCCTCCTGATCAGGCGCCGCTCTTGGATGCGTGGACAGATGGCCTCGATGCCCCCCCGCAACAAACTCGATTCGGCCACAGCCTCCTGATGAGGTTTGGTTCGGACCACATACCAGTGGCTTTCAGCCTGTTCAGGCATTCTCTCTCCCCGTCGTTACATATCGGCTTACATCTCTCTCAACATTAACTGTCTTTGCACTGAGACAACCGTTGCTGTTCCCACTACAAGCTTTTCTCACCGCTTTCACAGCGCTCCGTATAGTGGTGAATCGAAAATCAAACAGTAATTGTCTGAGCCGGATTTCGGTTTTCCCCAGATTGAGATAATGGCGAAAGACTGAGAGTCGCGATCCGACCATTCTTGGCTGATCGGGATCCAACTCCCACGGGTGGAGATACATGATCAACGGATGGCCATGAACGACGGCACGCTCAAGAAGCCTGCGCAAGACCGGATATGGAAACAGTCGAAAATACCCTCCCCCGGCGATTGGAATACGGACAGGTCCCATCTTCAATGTAGAAAGCGGTACCTCCCACAGAGGTCCACTTTCGGTTTTTATCAGATGACAGTAGGGATCGGCCTCCGGCATACCGTAGCGATCGTGGCGGACGGGGAAAATGCTTGAATCATAAAGGTAGCCTTCCTCAACAAGAATGGGAAGGGCCCATCGGGTGCGTGGAACAATCGTAAAGGACGGCGCTCGGTAGCCGTACACAGGCACTCCGGCAATGTCCTCAAGAAGCTGCTTGCTTTTCCGAACATCATCGCGAAACTGATCCGGCTGCTGGGTTGTGATTAACTCATGACCAAACCCATGAGAAGCAAGCTCATGTCCCTGATCAACGATGGTCTTCACCAATCTCCGATGGCGGCTTGCCACCCAACCGAGCACAAAAAAGGTAGCGTGGATTCCATGCAACGAAAGCAAGTCCAGTATCTTTTCCGTATTTCGTTCCACACGACTCTCATAGGTTTCCCACTTGCTTCGCCTTTCGTCCGACCAAAACGCGGAGACCTGGAAGTGTTCTTCCACGTCGAACGACAAAGCATGCACTCCCTCTCTTTCCATTACTTAGTCCTTTATCGGGCCCCTTCGCCAAGCAACACGACTCGTACCGTTTCGATGAGGATCCGAAAGTCCAAAGTAAGCGTCATGTTCTTGACGTAATACAAGTCATACTGCAGCTTGGCGTGCGCGTCTTCCGCACTTGCGCCATATTGAAATTGTGTTTGCGCCCAACCGGTCAGTCCCGGCCTCACCGTATGCCTGATATCGTAATAGGGAATGCTTTTTCTCAGCTCGTTGACGAAGACCGGGCGTTCCGGACGAGGCCCGACAAGACTCATTTCGCCTCGAATGACGTTATAGAGTTGCGGGATCTCGTCAAGGCGGAACTTGCGCAGAATTCGTCCCACTCGCGACACACGAGCGTCATTTTTCTCAGCCCATCGAGGTCCATGACGCTCCGCTTCCTGATACATGGATCGAAACTTCCACATCATAAACGGCTGACCACCTAACCCGACACGCATCTGCCGGTAAAACACCGGCCCTGGAGAATCAAGTTTGATGAGAAGAGCGATGAGGCACAACACCGGAGCCAGGATCGCCAAGCCAAGGACGGACGCCGTCAAATCAACGGTTCGTTTCAATACTTTCGTCGGAGCCCTTCGTTTAAAACCGGTTGAAAAAATGAGCGAACTCGGGCGAAGCTGATCGATTGAGAGGCGACCGGACACCTCCTCAAACATCTGATGTCCGTCGATGACCTCGATCCCTCTCGCTTTCAGGTCAAGAAGCGCGCTCACCGGCAATCCCGCTCTTCTGTCCTCCATGCACACGACGATCGTGTTGACCGAGAACTGCTCTACGATTCTATGGAGATCCTCGCAACTCCCCAACACTTGCAGATCCTGGATGGGAGGCAAACCGGTCGGACGCGGAGGATTTTGGTCAACCACCCCGATGACTTGCAAATTTGTCCATCGTTTCTCCGCAAGAACCCGATACAACTCCAACGCCAGCTGGCCGCAGCCGAGCAGAGCGACTCGACGCTTGAACAAATCCAAGCCGGACGCGTACTCCTGTTCCTTATTCGGCTTAAGCAGGACGGGAGTGATCGTTTTTTCCATCTCTACCTTCTCGCGGCATATCGAGCGACAACCCGCTCTTCATCGTGATGGTAATAGTGATAATACGGCATGCTCGTCGATTCCACGCCCGCAAGAATGATCCCTACTTTGCACTGAGGCCGCAGCGCCTTGAACGCCGTTTCGACAACGTCGCGTCCTGTTTTTCCCGCCATGATCACGAATACCATCACATCCGCCAACCGCGACAAGAAATTGAGATCCGCAAGGGGAAACACCGGCGGTGTGTCCAGTAAGATTTGATCGTAGTTCGGTTTCAATTCGTTCAAGAGTTGCTCGATCTGCCGAATCTTCGACAATTCGAACACTCGATGGCTCTCCATTCCGGCAGGCAACACCCAAAGAGGCCCGTCCTCAATCTGATGAATACAAGCTTCAATGGAATGCGTTCCACTCCAGTAGTCACTCAGACCAGGGGCGGAGGCGATGCCCAGATACCTGCTCACCGACGGACGCTTGAAATCACAATCGATGATCAGCGTTCGCTTATCCAGCGCATGCGCGAAGATATAACCCAGATTCAATGTCGTGGTGCTTTTCCCCTCTCCAAGCACCGAGCTGGTGACTAAGGCAACGGGGTGATCATGCTCTTTTGACATCAAGGCCAGTCTTGTCGCAGCCACCCGATACTGCTCGGAGATCATGGAATCCGGCCACCATTTGGCCACAAGATTCCAAGAAATGGTCGATGGAATCAGGTTCGTTCCCATCTGCGAAGCGGAGAGTTCTCGATCACGTCCTCTTTTGAGATATCCAAGCAGGCGAGACTTCTTTTTTCCCTCGATCGCGGAGGGGGGGCCGGCAATGGATTTCTTTCCGGCGCCGATTAACGTGGCAAACGACGGAATTCCGGCAAGAATAGGAACTCCCAATAGTCCTTCCACTTGTTCCACACGCCTAAAGGCCGGCCTGAACAGTTCGAGAGCGAAAGCGGCTCCGCCACCAAGTCCGCAGCCGACAACTAAGCCGCCCAAGAGAATCATGTATTGTTTGGGCGACTCCGGCGCAATGGGAAGATTGGCTGGATCCAGAATCCGAAACTGTTCGCCCTTCTGCCGTTTTTCCAGATTTTCTGCCAATCGGGCGTTCAACCGCTTGTCGAGCAGCGCTTGATAATTCTTCTGCATATTGTCGTAGTCACGAACCAAGATGCTCAACTCCTGCTCACGCATCGGAGTTCGCTCGACCCGTCCTTCGTAGTCTTTGACCTGCTCAAGTAAACGGCGAAGCCGATCTTGCCGAGCTTCTAGATCTTTGACAGCTTCGTCTCGCTGACGCATCAAATCGAGTACGATCGGATCAATCAACTTGGGGGACCCTTGCTGAACCTCTTCTTTTTGGACACCGTATTTGAGAGCCAACTGTGCTTTGACACTGTCGATTTCCTTGCGCAAGAGTATGATATCCGGATAGTTATCGCGATATTCCGCGGAGAGAGCTGTTAAATTTCGCTCGAGTTCTGCCAGGCGTGCAAGTAAGGGGTCGCCTCCGTGTGTCGGCTGACCAGAGGTAGAAGATGCTGCCTGCGTCACTCCTTGAGCAGCCGCTGCGGTCGCCTCTTTGATTCGTTGATCCAAGACTTCTATTTTATTTTTGGCCGCCTGGACATTGTCTCGAGCCGCAATCACTTCCGTCTGCAACCGGTCCAGCGTCCGTAGATTAGCCTCCATCTGTTGAGGCAACTCTCCCATGTATTTCGCCCGGAACGCACTGATCGCCTGTTCTTGCTCCTCCAATTTGGCTTCCGCTAGCTTCAATTCTTGGTCAAGAAACTCGGAAGCCCCCTCCAGTACCTGTTCCCGGAGTTTCAAATCCTGCTCGATAAATTGAGCGGCCAAGGCCTCAGCCACCTTCATGGTAATCACAGGATCAGTATGATCGAACGACAACGTAAAGCCCTCTGTTGTATCCTGCCCTTTTAAATGGCCCAGCCTCATTTTGGTGATCTGAGTCCTTTGCCTCATGCTCTGGACCACACTCTCCCGCTCAAACGATGACATCTGCGGTGTAATCAGACCGAACTGCTCGCCTATTTTAGCCAGCAACGTGCGACTCATCACGATTTGTTGGACGGCATAGAGCCGTGAGTCCACTTTCCCTTCAACCCCGGTCTTCACATAGTTCTCAGGAATTTTCTGGCCTTCCAGAAGAATGGTCGTGGTTGATCGATAAGTCTTGGGAAGCACCTCGTACAGAGCGACAGACGCTGCCAGACATACCACGACTGCTCCGACGATCATCCACTTGTGCCGACGGAGAATATCGATATAATCCCCTATCGTCAGTTCCGTTGATGCACTCATTAGTTCCATTCCGCAGTCAGCATCAGGATGCCGACTTGGCGATCATAGTTAAATGTGGTGGCCCCTTGCTCGATCGTAAAGTCACCATGACTTCCGGTAAGGGAAGCTGATATTCCTCGATACACTGCGTATCGCAGTGCCCCATTCACATTGACCGATTCAAAACGCAGACGGCCCGTCCCTATTCCCGTTCCGCTTCGAGTGTTCACAGCATAATTGGCCCCCACGGTCACTTCCCACTTTTGAGAAAGCCGATAGGAAACGGATCCGCTGACTACGTTGCTGGCGAGCAATCCGGCTTCGCCAAAAAAACTGGGGAACAATCCTCGACTGAATGACACACTGGCAGATTTCCCTTGCCCCATCCAGCTCAGACTCGCATTGATGGTCCACAGAATCCTATCCGGAACTTGGCTGGCCAAGGAAAGCCCCGGAGCGATAGTGGCTCTCCACTCACGGCCGAACGTGCCGCTCCAGTTGGCGTTGACGCCATGAATTGCGAAGGAACGTCCCGCAAAAGACTCGCCGACCGCACTATCGCCGACACGTGAGCCGAACATCATCTGCCGAAAGGCATAAGTGACCCCTATCGTATGATCGGGGGAAACAAGGTAGGCCACCCCTCCGGTAGCACCATGAGTCGTCATGTTAAAGAGCGGGAGGCGTGCCACCCCGTCGCCAAAGTCGGTTTGCCCCAAAAACCGCATGGTCTGAAACGAATACGACGTGTTGACTTGCACCAATGGACTGACGGCATAAGAACTCTGAACGCTGGTAGAGTTGCTGATCGCGTTATTGCGACGCGCCTGAATTCCTCGAATGAAGTCCGACTGCACGGACTGGGCGCCAACGAAAGATGGTTGCTCGGGATAATACAGTACCGTCCCGTTTAAGCGGAGCCCTAGGCCGCGAACGATCCGTTCAGACATTTTGTCCAATATCGTCGTAAAACTGCCTTGGGCTCCCACATAATTTAATCCTGGGTTATTGACATAGAAACTGGCAATCGCCTGTCCCGTTAATGTCCCGTCAATGTAATCGTTCGAATGGGTCACGCGAGCACCGGGAAACACATCCGTCACAAAATCAGACCGTTGACCGCCTCCAACCCCACGAAAGGCAAAAATATTGCTGTCGTATCGTTCCGAAACCATCAGAGTTGGAATCACACGGAACGGGCCAAGTCCTCGTATACTCGCGGCCAACTCCCCAATGGTGGATGGAGAAGCCTCAGGAGAAGGAACTCCCCCTGGTCCATAGGGAACTTGCGCTTGGGAATGATCGGGACTCATGAAAATCAATGCCTCTCCTACGAGCAAGATCCAAAGCCCATAGCGCATCCATGTAAAATGGTCACGGCACCACAATGGTATCACCCGACATCAGCTGAAAGTTACCGATTTCTCCATCCCCTGTTACCAAATCGTCATACCGCACCGGGATTCTGATCTGGCGCTCATCCGGTGTTCCCTTATCTATCGTCCTTACGACAGCCATCCGATTTTTGGATGCATACTGGGTAAATCCGCCGGCCAGCGAAATACCTTGTAAAACCGTCGCATATGATTTCAACGGAAACTTACCAGGATGAACGACTTCGCCCATAACATAGATGTAGTAACTATTGACCTCCTTCACACTGACGGACACGGAGGGATTTTCTTTATACTCGGACAACCGTTTGGAAATAATCTCGCCAACCTGAGCCGCCGTCAGCCCACTCGCTTGCACATCGCCGATCAACGGCAACGAGATCATGCCGTCCGGCCGCACGGTAACAATCCGTGACAGGTCCTGATTCTTCCATACCGTCACTTCCACGACATCTTCAGGACCGAGCAAAAAATCTTTTGGAAGCGGTCTATTCACCTCTTCCAATACCTCGCTTGGAATCGACCCTGCCAAACAACCTCCCAGGAAAAGAATGAATGCACACAACACAATCCTGATCAAGAGAAAATCCTCCCCCCTTTTGTCATAAGAGCCGATAGCCCCACGCCCTGGACGACTTACAGTTTTCATTTTTCCGCGATCTTTCATGGAACCAGCACCATGGTTTCCGAAGGAATCACGATTGTGTCACCTGGAATTAACACCAGGTTTTGCGTCGAACCGTCGCGCAGAATGATGTCATCATAGTTGACTTTTATTTTGATGTCTTTCTCTCCCTTCTCACCAAACCGAAACACGACGATCTTATTCCGCACGGCCGTCGGCGTAAATCCTCCAGCCAATGTAATCGCCTGCAGAAGCGTGGTCTTGCTTTTGAGCGGATATTTTCCCGGATGCGCAACTTCACCAAGCACATAGATCGTATAGCTGTTAATTTCCTTGACCACAATGGAGACCTGGGGATTTTCTTTGTACTCTTTTAATCGTTCCGAAATGGCGTCTGCCAATTGAGTCGCGGTCATTCCAACGGCTACAACATCACCAATGAGTGGAAGAGAAATTTTTCCATCAGGCCGAACGAGAACCGTCCTCGACAAATCCGCGTTTTTCCAGACGCTGACATCCAGCACATCTTCCGGTCCTATGATGTAATCCGGCGTGACCACCAGAGAGGATTTGTCCGAATCCCGCATGCCATCTTTGGTTTGAACTCGAAGCGAAAGTTCCGCCAACCCTTCACCCTCGACAGAACCACAGAACAACCCTGCCCCTACCAATAACGCCCACATCGTCGCTCTGACACACGACCGATTTTCCATAAAGACGGTGGCTCGAACTTCTGTGACCAAGGAAGTGCGACTTCCGACAATCATTTCATCGTATCGTCATATCAGAATATGAATTTGAGTCCAACAAAATACGGCCCGCCTCCATTCGTCTTCCCAAACGGCACTTTTCTGACCCAGCGCACTTCGGCAAGCGTCGGGGTCTCGGCGATGGTGATCGGCGTCGGCACATACACCTTCAATACCTGCTCAATTTTGGGCGCCTGATCCATCATCAACAGCATGCCTCCTCGGCTGATATTGAGAGACAGCGCCTTCCCTTTTCCTTTTTCCACATCTTTGTCAATCGGCGAGGTCATCTCATAGGGAATCGGTCGCAGAAGCGCCGCTCGCTCACTGTGAGTCGCATGGTTGTCGTTCTTCATAGGCCACTCCCATTCTTTCTGCGTCACAGCCAACCCCTTCGGTAAGAAACCCTATTCCAGTGAATCGCCATGATCGCATTCTCGTTCAAGCAACCTTGCGCAATCACAAGTCTACTCTTTTTTGTTTCTTTATGGCTTTTTCAAGAAGCCCGTCTTCCATGGCAACGGGTTGAAATATAGACGGGGAATGTTACGGCTACAATACCGATGATGTAGGCTGCTTTCTCAAAGGTATTATGTTGACTCCCCCAAAAGGGTTAGGTACTATCGCCGTGTACTTTCGGGCCTAACCTCTTTCGCTTCCCCTGAGTGACCTTGGATGTCCATGGAACTTGCTAGACTACAAATATCCGGAACAGGCACCCAGAACGAACCTCTATGACCAACGGTCCTGGCGTTCTTGATCAAACCGACAGTCTTGCCGATCAGCGAGCAGGGTCTGGGATCGTCGTCCTTTCGGCCTCGATGCAATTACTTCATATGAATCGTCAGGCATCTGAACTTGCCAAGAAAATCAATGAAGTGGAAAATGGAGGCAACAATGCAAAGTTCGCCCATGGGGTGCTACCCGCAGCCCTCACGGAGTTGTGCGGAGAAATCATCAAGGCCCTCCACATTCGAACCGAAGCTAAAGACTGGGAGCAATTCGAACTGAAACGCATTGCGGGGGATCCCAGTCAACCGATCCTTTTGCGTGGATTCGGTCTCCCGGACCGAGGTGGTATCCAAAACGCCAGACTTGTCGTCACCATGGAGGAACTGGGGCGGAGAAAAATGCTGAATGCCGACCATGCGCGTGATCGTTTCCAATTGACCAGCCGAGAACAGGAAGTCATCGAACACCTCGCCAAGGGATGGACCAACAAAGAAATTGCCAGTGCCCTTCAAATTACCGAGCAAACGGTGAAGGAGCACATCAAACACATCATGAGAAAAACGAACGCTTCGACTCGCACTGGCATTCTGGTTCAAGTCTTCAACTCTTAAACTCTAGCACCGATTTTTTGACTCGTTACCCCTTCCAGCAAACAGTTGCACGAATAACACACTGAGTCAGTATTTACACAGTTTTTTATAGCATCTCGAACAGAAAATAATTAAAATTAAATCATAAAATCATTAATTTATGATTTAATTTTTCATGGTCCGCTGTTTGCTAAACGTGCATGACGAGTGTGGGCTTCTTCATTAAAAAAGCTGAGTAAGCTAACACGGCCAAGGAAGACATCATGAAAATGAACAGAAAGTGTGGGTTTGGTTTGATGTTAGGGGTTATTCTCCTTACCTCTGGCTGTCAGTCTTCTCAGACACCCAATCTTGTCAATGGTCATCATGATAATGATAGGTTTATGTCTCTATGGCAGCGGTATAACGCGTGCAAGGTTGCTTCAGACTTTGAACGTGCTCATTTGGAGCTGAAGGAACTTTCTTCCGTAGCTTTTCTGAAAGAACAAGATGGGTTCGTGCTTCCTCTTCCAACTAAGCTTCAACGGTGGGTCAGTGCTCCGACGAACCGCCAGGCTGTGGATGTCCGAGCCATGGCTGCCTCGTGTTCGCTCCGTGCCGGTCAACTGGCCATCCACGAAGGTCAGATTGACACAGCCCGAGATCTTTTCTCGTCTGTCCTTACACACCATAAAGACGTCTCTCCCTACTATGTCGTTCAGGCCAAACGCCTGCTTGCGGAACTTGATCGCGGCGTTATCGTTTCGTTGAAAACTCCTTAACCGTCCCCCCAAAGACGGCAGGCAGCTTCCTCCAGTCTCTTCTATTGCCTCTGAAGTAGCGAATGGTAGAGGTGTTCATATCGTTTCGCAGACTGGGCCCACGACAAATCCAAGCTCATTCCTGCCCGCATCAGTGAACGCCACGTTTCATGTTGTCGATATGCCGCCAATGCCAACAGAACCGTCGTCAATAGCGCATCGGAAGATGCCTGACCAAAGTGAAATCCCGTCGCGAGATTGGCATGTACCGTCGACGGCTTGAAAGACACCACCGTATCGGCCAATCCTCCGGTACGCCGAACAATCGGCACCGTCCCGTACCGTAAACTATGGAGCTGAGTCAGCCCACACGGCTCATACCGAGAAGGCATGATCAGCATATCGGCGCCGGCTTCAAGGCGATGGGCCAGCCCTTCGTCAAAACCTATACGCACCGCGATACGATCACGATGGGCGACCTGAGCCTCCAATAATCGCTGCTCCAAATCTTGATCCCCCGTCCCCAAGATGGCAATTTGCATGTCCAGAAGAACCAGTTCAGGAAGGATCTCCAGCAAAAGATCCAATCCCTTTTGCTGAGCGAGTCGCCCGATAACAGCCATCAGAGGCACATCTCGCATCGGCAACTCAAGCTCTCGTTGCAACGCTTCCTTACACACTTTCTTTCCGGATAAATCTGATACATTGTAATGTGCCGGCAAATGCCGGTCTGTTTCCGGGTTCCAGGTATTCGTATCGATGCCATTCACGATACCTTCAACGCCGTCGGGTCGGCTCGCCAACACTCCCTCCAATCCATGGCCAAATTCTTTCGTCAAGATTTCTTTTGCATAGGTCGGACTGACCGTCGACAGGGCGTCCGAAAAGATCATCCCTCCCTTCAAGCAATTGAGCGACCCATAAAATTCCAGCGCGTCGGGTGAAAACAGCGTGAGAGGAAGTCCGGTGACAGCGAATCGCTCTCCAGGAAACAGGCCTTGATAGCCGACGTTATGCAAGGTCAGAAGAGTTTTCACCGGGCCTGCTCCCTTGGGCACACCGATGCCGGTTTTCAGATACACCGAGCACAGGGCTGTTTGCCAATCGTGCAAATGCAGGACGTCCACCGGCTCTCTGCAGGTCTCATTGAGGTAGTCGATACTCTGGAGAACCGATCGGGAAAACAGCGTGAACCGTTCAAGATTGTCAGGATAGTCTCCGTTTCGATCCTGATAGAGCCCGGGGCGGTCGAAGTACGGATCATGTCGAACGACCAGGATTCTTAACGAATGCACGCCGTCCGCAACATGAGCGAACGCCTCTTCCAAATCCACGTTCAGCGGGACCCCTGCCACCGGAATCGAAAAACGACCCTTGATTTGACTTGATCGCAGACGCTCCGTAACCCCGCGATACCCTGGCAAGATCAATGTCACTCGATGCCCCAGCTTGATAAGCTCAGCGGGCAACACACCGGTGACGTCGGCCAATCCACCGGTCTTCGCATAGGGAGCGGCTTCGGACGCCGCTATTAAGATATTCATGATGCTCGGTTGTTCTGCCGAAGGAATCGAGGATATGAAGTTATCGTTGGTCTCTCGTCATTTTGGAGGACAAAAGAAACGACCAACACGCTACGGCATCGGGGTTCCATCTAATAATCGAGTTTTGAATCGATCTTCGTATGCCCACGATTCGACCAAAGCTCGCATCTCTTCCGCTTTCAATGTTTCTTTGTACACCAATCGGTCATCGAGAAAAACCAACAGCCATCCCCGATCAGGATATAAAAAAAACACCCCTTCTCCCGCATGAACTCCGGCTTCCCATCCCCTTGGCGACTCTCCCAACGCCACACGGGAAGCGGGAATCATTGTGAAATCCGGCATCACAAAAAACTGCGTAAACTTCGTTTGATAATGGGGCGGCTCTCCCCAGACATTCACAATGGCCCTTGTCGTCACCCGTTCAAGTGCGAGATTACCTTCTCTGACCAACTGCTCCTGTTCAGCCAAAGATGGTATCCCCCGGCAAGCGGCGATACCGGTCACCAAAAACAACGTGCCGGCCATGAAGACCCTTCGCACGATCATTCGCACTCTCTCACCGGGCCGTACGGAATCTCGTCCTTTGGTCTTGGCACTGTCCTTCACAGCAACCTCCTGGACTTGACTTCTGCCGGCTTCACGGGTACGCAACTATCACATTGGCACAGCTTCCGTAGGAGCGCGTACGAATAAATGCCGGAATCGTGGCCGTCGCTCCATTGAAATTGAAGCGCATACCGACCGACGGGCACGATATCCTGCAACATGATCAGCATCGGGACGTCGTCCACGTTCAGGCGGCGCTCCCCCGTCCATTCATCCACGCAGGCCGCGCAAGGACACTGTTGTCGCAGATAACGGACGGGATAGACGCCTTTGTGCCCGTCGCTCCACTGAATGCCCAATACCCCCTTGCCGAGCCATTCCATATCGCGCGGCTCAACCGTGGTTTCCGTCATCTCGTCAACTCCCTGATCCATGCGGCGCGTTAGACAAGAAATCCGCCGGCGGAAGCCGCCTGCCCGTGACAACCGTCACGTATTGGTCGATAGCCTCTTCGACTTCGTCCCGCACTCGCCCGGCGGCCCGCAGTCGAGTCATAAGGGCCGGAGCCAATCGAACGGCCTGCTGAAGAAAGGCGACGCTTCCCTGTGACAACGCCACACAACGGGCATGAGGGCGAACCGCGCACATCAGACACACGATTCCTCCTTCGATCGGAGAAAAATGGAACGTGCCGGCCGTTACGCTCTTTCCGCAGGCGGCGCAACGATCGGTCCGGGGACGAAACCCCGTCCGACACAGCAATTTGATTTGAAGCAGCAAGGCGGTGCACAGGGGGTCCTTACTGGAAGAAAGGGCGGCCAACCCCCCTTCAAGGGTGTCGAACAACTGCGGGTCTGGATCCCGCTCCGGCGTCACAGCGGCCGCAACGTTGACCATCCGAGCCGCCGCCGCCATCAATCCGAGATCCTCACGCAACGATTGGAAGGATGTCACCACATCGACGTGGGAAATTCGAAACAGCGGATCTCCGGTCTTTTCGAACAAATCAAGGCGGCAAACGGTAAAGGGCTCAAGCGCCGCGCCGAATCGACTTTTCTGACGTCGAGCGCCGCGAGCGACGCCCCGAATCTTGCCCAAACTTCTGGCATACGCCGTGACAATTCGATCCGCATCGCCCCACTTTCGACTTCGTAGAATGATCGCCGTCGCTTTCACCAGCGGCATGGTGCACGGCCCTTTGCAAGGGAGGCGGAACGCGGCTCACTCATACGATGCGCCGTCACCGCAGATAGTTCAGAAACAGCGTCGCCAGGGTGAGATAAATCGTGATACCGGTAATGTCGTTGGCCGTCGTCACAAAGGGACCGGCGGCGACGGCGGGATCCACTCCCAGGCGCTTGAGCGCGATGGGCATGATCGTGGCCATACTGGTCGAGACGAAAAACGCGATCACCAGCGAAGCCCCCACGACCACCCCCAAAAACCCTTCTTGCAGCACCCATCCCACGGCCGTCAAAATCACGCCGCAGGCCAGCCCCATCAACAAACCGATCTTGGTTTCACGAAAAAACACCGTCCAGACGTCCGTCGGTTCGATGTGCCCGGTCGCCAGTCCGCGAATGATCAGCGTGGAAGATTGCAATCCCACGTTGCCGCCCATGGCGGCGATGACCGGAATGAAACTCACGACCGCCACCACCTCTTGAATCGTGTAGCGGAAGTACCACAAGATGGCGCCGGACAGCAAACTTCCCACGAGATTGGTAAACAGCCACGGCAACCGCAGCTTGGCGGCGCCCAAACTCGAGGACTTGGAGATCGGCTCCTCCTCGATGGCGCCGGCCATCTTCAACATGTCCTCCGTGGCCTCCTCCCGAATGACATCCACCACGTCGTCCACCGTAATGATGCCGACCAACCGCCCGTCCTTCTCAACGACCGGAATCGCGAGCAAGTTGTAGCTGGCCACCTGACGCGCCACTTCCTCCTGATCCATATCGACGGTGACGCTGATCACATCGCGCGTCATGATGTTTTTGAGCGGCGTATCGGGCGGCACCGTCAAGAGCTGACGCAGCGACAACACCCCGACCAGATGATCGTTTTTGTCCGTGACATAGATATAAAACACCATCTCCGCGTCGGTGGCTTGCTGGAGCCGACGGATGGCTTCTTGCGCGGTGACATCTTCCGACAGAGAAAAAAACTCCGTCGTCATAATGCCGCCGGCCGTGTCCTTGGCGTATTGGAGAATGTCGGCGACTTCGGTCGAGTCCTCCGCCTTCATCAAGGAGAGAATTTCCTTGCCACGGTCCTCCGGCAAAAATCCCAGAATGTAGGCGACGTCGTCCGGACCAAGGTCTTTCAACAGCCAGGCGATATCCGAATGCAGCAGATCGGCCAGTACCTCTTGGATGCTCTCGCCGTCGAGCTCGCTCAATACTTGGCCGCGCTTGCTCGCGCCCTTGACCAATTCGAACACTTCCCGTTTTTCCTTGGAAGACGACAAGTGACGGATGGCTTTCGCCACGTCGGCGGGATGCATGCGCCCCAGCATTTTCGAGAGGTTGGTGATGGCTCCGCGCCGCAACAGCCGTTGGACGGATTGAATCACGATATCGGACTTCGTCAGCCCTCGTTCCGCCTGATCGCGCAGCACGTCGCGCAAGGCGTCCCGTTCCAACGGACGGTGGCGCGCATCCGCCGCTCTCGGCTCTCCCTGGTGCTCGGTCATCTGCGTCACAGGTCCTCAGTACCCCAATTCCACCAACGTTCGCTCGTCTTCCCGCCAGGCTTCCTTCACTTTGACCCACACCTGGAGAAACACTTTCATACCGAACAACCGTTCCATGTCCCGTCGCGCCTCGGTGCACACGGCTTTCAGCCTCTCCCCTTGCTTGCCGATCACGATGCCTTTCTGCGATTCGCGCTCGACGAAAATCGACGCCTGGATTCTGGCCAATCGCCCCTCTTCCTTAAAACTTTCGATCTCCACCGCGACGGAATAAGGCACTTCTTCCTCCGTCGCCTGCAAGATTTTCTCTCGAATCATCTCCGCCGCCAACGTCCGCATCGTCTGGTCCGTCACCATGTCGTCGCCGTACGCCCCTTCTCCTTCCGGCAAATAGGGAACCGTCACGGCCAGCAGCCGATCGACGTTATCCCCTGTTTGCCCGGATACCGGCACGATTTCCGTCCATGAATACAGGCCGGCGTATCGTTCGAGAACCGGCAGCAGCTTGAACTTGTTGATGAGATCGATCTTGGTCACGACCAACACGACCGGCCGATGCCGTTTTGCCATCGCTTCTTTGACGGAAGCGACGACGGCCAGATCGCCGGGGCCGGGCAGACAGGTCGCCTCCATCAGCACATACAGAAGATCGGCTTCCTCTACCGCCTCGATCGCCGTCTTGATCATCCGTCGATTCAAGAGGTGCATCGGTTTATGCAGGCCCGGCGTATCGAGAAAGGCGATCTGGCCTTCAGGGATGGAGAGGATTCCCAAAATGCGCGTCCGCGTCGTCTGGGGCTTGTCCGACACGATGGCGATCTTTTCCCCCAACAAGCGATTCAGCAACGTGGACTTGCCGACGTTGGATCGCCCGATGATCGCGACCGTCCCGAACTTCACGGTCGTTCCTCCCCTCCCTTGCCGTCATCGGCGCCGGGAGTCAATTGATACACAGTTTCCCCTTTTCGCACGTACCCCAACCGTTCTCTGGCTACTTGTTCAATCTTCGCGGGGTCCCGCTGCAATCGCAGCACTTCTTTTTCCAACGCCGCTTTCTCCGCCTGCAACGACGCCAGCTCGCCTTCAAGACGACCGGCATGTTCGCGCATGTCCAGATACCGAAGCAGCCCCATCTCCCCGAACACCAGTCCGACGAGCAGCCAGAGACATGCGCCCAACCCCATCATCTTGAGCGCAACAGCCGCGCGCCGCTGCCGACTCAGCCAGTGTCGACCTCGATTTTGCTTGATCAGCATGGGAAATGTTCCGTATGGGTTCAACGCGCGTAGTTCAGCGCCTCGCGACCTCGATAGACCGCAGCCGAGCCGAGTTCTTCTTCGATCCTCAGCAATTGGTTGTATTTCGCCACCCGATCCGTCCGCGACAACGATCCCGTCTTGATGAGGCCGCTGTTCGTCGCCACCGCCACGTCGGCGATCGTCGTGTCTTCCGTCTCGCCGGACCGATGCGAAATGATCGCCGTATAACCGGCTCGTTTGGCCAATTCAATCGCATCGAGCGTTTCCGTCAGGGTTCCGATCTGGTTCAGCTTGATCAAAATCGAATTGCCGATCCTCTCCCGAATACCTCGGGAAAAGATCTCGACATTGGTCACAAAAATATCGTCGCCGACGAGCTGCACGCGCCTCCCCAGACGCTCGGTCAGCATCTTCCAGCCTTTCCAATCCGACTCGCTCAACCCGTCTTCGATCGACAAAACAGGATACCGATCCAAGAGTTCACCGTAATACTCGATCATCTCCTCCGACGACCGCTCGGGATTTTTTTCCGCTTCGAGTACGTATCGTCCGTTTTCATACAATTCGCTCGCCGCGCAATCCAACGCGAGTGCCATCTCTTCACCGGGCTTGTACCCGGCCTTTTCAATCGCCTGGACGATGAGACCAAGCGCTTCCTCGTTCGATTGCAGATCGGGCGCAAAGCCTCCTTCATCACCGACGGCCGTATTGAGTCCTTTTTTCTTCAATAAAGCCTTCAAGGCATGAAATACTTCGGTCGCCATTCTGAGCCCTTCGCCGAACGTCGGAGCTCCGATCGGCATAATCATGAACTCTTGGAGATCGAGCCGATTATCGGCATGGGCTCCGCCGTTGATGATGTTCATCAAGGGGACCGGCAAGACCCGCGCGTTCGTACCGCCAAGGTACCGATAGAGCGATTGCCCCGTTTCATTAGCCGCCGCCTTGGCCACGGCCAGCGACACGCCGAGGATCGCGTTGGCGCCCAGCTTGCTTTTGGCGGTGGTCCCGTCGAGAGCGATCAACGCGTGATCAATCCCGGCCTGGTCAAACGCCTCTTTTCCCAGCAATTCCGGCGCGATCACCTCGTTGATGTTCGAGACGGCCCTCGTGACGCCCTTCCCCATCCAACGGCCGGCATCGCCATCGCGCAGCTCGATCGCTTCCTTCTCGCCGGTGGACGCGCCGGACGGCACGGCCGCCCGACCCCGCGCTCCGCTCTCCAGCATGACTTCCGCTTCAACCGTGGGGTTGCCCCGCGAATCGACGATCTGCCTGCCCTTGATCTCCCTGATTGCGCTCATAATCGTTCCACTCCATTTAGGTGGCTATCGCGTTCATCTTCTGCAACTTTCACAAAGAAAACCCGGTCGCCTCCGTTTCTCATCTTCTCGTGGGATCTTCGCCGGAAACTTCCGAAACCGTGCTTGTTCTCATTCCGCCAGTTTTTTCCTCAGCAGCTCGTTGACCTTTCCGGGATTCGCCTTGCCTCCGCTGGCCTTCATCACCTGCCCCATCAAGAAACCGAGCACTTGTTGTTTTCCACCCTTGAACTGCGCCACCTGCGCGGGATGGTCGGCCAGGACCTTGTCGATCATCTTCTCGATCGCTCCTTCGTCGGATACTTGGATCAGCCCCTTTTCTTGAACGAGCTGCTCCGCCGTTTTTCCGCTCTTGTACAGATCGGGAAACAGCTCGCGGGCCGCCTTGAGGCTGATCGTTCCCTTCTCCACCAACCGCAACAACTCGACCAGCCGCTCCGGCGGCACAGGCGACTCCGCCGCGTCGATGCCGGACAGATTCAACTCTCTGCTCAATTCGCCCATCACCCAATTACTGACCGTTTTGGGCTGATTGAACACACTCACGCAACGTTCGAAATAATCGGCCAATCCCTTGGAAGCCGTCAGCACGCCGGCGTCATAGTCGGGCAGCCCGTAGTCGCTCACAAATCGCGCGGCCCGAGCCATGGGCAATTCCGGCAGGGTGGCGCGAATACCCTCGATCCAGTTTTTCTCCAATTGGAGCGGCACCAAATCCGGATCGGGAAAATAGCGGTAGTCGTGCGCCTCTTCCTTGGATCGCATCACCGCCGTCTCGCCTCGGTCGATGTTCCACAAGCGCGTTTCCTGCCTGACCCTCCCTCCTTCGTTCAGCACTTTGGTCTGGCGCTTGATCTCGTACTCGATCGCGTCTTTGACGTACTTGAAGGAGTTGATGTTTTTGAGCTCGACCTTGGTGCCGAACTCCTCCCGCCCCATGGGTCGCAGCGAGAGATTGGGCTCGCACCTGAAACTTCCCTGTTCCATGTTGCCGTCGCACACGTCGAGGTACATTAAAATGTCGCGCAGGTTTTTGAGATACGCCACCACCTCGTCGGCCGATCGCATGTCCGGCTCCGTGACGATTTCCAACAGCGGCGTGCCGGCACGATTGAAATCCACCGCGCTTCCTGATGATCCGGTTTCATGGATGTTCTTGCCGGCGTCTTCCTCCAAATGCGCTCTGCGAATGCGAATCGACTTCTTCACCCCTCTCACCGAGATCTCGACCGTTCCCCGCTCGCAAATGGGCGATTCGTACTGCGAAATTTGATAGCCCTTCGGCAAATCAGGGTAAAAGTAATTCTTGCGGGCGAATCGATTGGGCACGTTGATCCGGCAGTTCAACGCTAACCCGGCCCGCACCGCCATCTCGACCGCAGCCCGATTGATGACCGGGAGGCTGCCGGGCAGCCCGAGACACACGGGGCAGGTCTGGCTGTTGGGAGGAGCGCCGAACGATGTCGAGCAGCCGCAGAACATCTTGGACTTGGTCCGCAACTGCGCATGAACCTCGACGCCGACGACGACTTCGTAGGTCATGTTTCGCGCGGTCCCTCGCCATGCCGGCGTTCCAACTCCCGTCTCATCGCTTCACGCCCGGCTTCAAACGCCTCCCGAAACGCCGATTTTTTCGACTCGACGAGCTCCCTGCCCCGGCCGACGACCTCTTCATAGACTTCCCCGGCCCGACCGGCGAAATCTTTCAGATTGTCTTCAGCCCGGCGCGCGTACCGGCGCAGTCGTTCCCGCGAGGTCAGACCGGGCTCGGGGGCCAGCAACAGGGCCGCGAGAGCCCCCAACGTCGCCCCGCTCAAAAACGCCAACACGACCGTCGATACCGACGACGCCTCTCTTTCATCCGCCATTGTGCGACACTCCTTCTTTTCGCAATCGATCACGCATGACCCGAGCGGCGGCCCTGAACCCCGCCACGGCGCCCATCACGTTGGTCAGCACCGTGCCGCTCGATCCTCGAACGACGTTATGAATCTGTTGGACGGACTCGCCGACCTCGCCGACCGCGTGCAACAACACCGTCGCGTGTTCGACCCCCTGACGAGCCTGGCTCGACAACTCATTCAAGTTTTTGCTCGTCGTCCTGAGTTCTTCCACAAGCGGCGGCAAATCGGCGTTCATCTTCGCCAGCAACTGTTCGGATTCCTCCACCGTCCTACGGATCTGCACCAGCACCGGAACCAAAAACCCGACCAACACCATGAACGCCACCGCCACGAGAAGCGCGGCCATTTCCATCACCGTCATAAAGCACCCTCCGTAAGTCGGGAAGCGCGCAACTCCAAAAGCCGCATGGACCTCTCTCTTTTTTTACTGAAAATCAGCCCCGGCGTGATCGTTGATTCTTCTATCGCCCGTTTCATCGAATCGGCGGCTTTTTGAGATGCCATTGGGCGGCTTGCTCGTAGGCATGAGCGACGCGAAGGATCGTTTCTTCTTCGAACGCTCGACCGATCACCTGCATCCCGATCGGCAAGCCGGTTCTGCTGAACCCGCAGGGCAGCGCGATCGCCGGAATCCCCGCCAGATTGACCGAGATGGTAAAGACGTCCGACAAGTACATTTGCAACGGGTCTTCGCTTTTTTCCCCCAGCTTGAACGCGGGAGTCGGCGTAGCGGGCGTCACGATCACATCAACCTCTTTGAATGCCGTCTCAAAATCCTGGCGCACCAACGTCCGCACGGCCTGCGCCTTCCCATAGTACGCGTCGTAATAGCCGGCGCTCAGCACGTAGGTCCCCAGCATGATGCGTCGCTTCACTTCAGGCCCGAATCCCTCTTGCCTCGTCTTCATGTATAAATCCAGCAGATCTTTGGTCTCTTTCGTGCGCAGGCCGAACTTGACGCCGTCAAACCGAGCAAGGTTGGAACTGGCCTCGGCCGTCGCCAGCACGTAATAGACCGCGACGGCCGCATCCGTTCGGGGAAGCTCGATATCCTTGATCTCCCCCCCCAGGTTTTTGAGCTCGCCGACAGCGGCCGTGACCGCCTGTTCGACTTCCGGATCAAGTCCCTCCGTAAAAAATTCCCGCGGGACGCCGACCCGCAGTTTCCTGAGATGTTTCTTCGCCAACGCCTTGGTGTAGTCGGGAACCGGCACGTCGGCCGACGTGGAATCCATGGGATCATGACCGGCGATCGCTCCCAGCAACAACGCGGCGTCTCGCACGTCCTTCGTGATCGGTCCGATTTGGTCGAGCGACGAGGCGAAGGCCACCAGACCATATCGCGACACGCGCCCATAGGTCGGTTTCAAGCCGACGACGCCGCAAAACGCCGCCGGCTGACGGATCGATCCACCCGTATCGGAACCCACCGCGGCGACACATTCGTCCGCCGCCACCGCGGCCGCGGATCCTCCGCTCGAGCCGCCCGGCACGCACTGAAGATTCCACGGATTCCGGCTGGGGCCGAACGCGGAATGTTCGGTCGAAGACCCCATCGCGAATTCATCCAGGTTCGTTTTGCCGATCAACAGGTACTCCTGCTTGCGCAACTTGGCGATCACGGTGGCGTCGTACGGCGGCACGAAGTGTTGCAGCATGCGCGAGCTGCACGTCGTCGGCACGCCTTCGGTGCAGATATTGTCCTTGATCGCGATCGGCATCCCCATCAAGGGCTCGGTCTTGCGCCATTGTTTCAACCGCCGATCCAATTCCACGGCCTGAGCCATGGCCTGATCCTTCGTCTGATTGACGAAGGCCCTCACTTTCGGCTCCACCTGACCGATCCGCAGGCCGTAGGCGTGCACGATCTCGGCGGCGCTCACCTCCCCCGCGGCGAACTTCCGCTGAAGCTCGAACAGAGTCAGTTTATGCAGCGCCATCAGCGTTTATCCTGAATTTGGACAATGCGGTTTTTTTCATCGACTCGCACGATTTTGGGAGCGTGCTTTTTGATCTCTTCGTCGCCGTAGTACTCGTAGCAAAAAATGATGATCTGGTCGCCGACGGCGGCCTTCCTCGCCGTAGGGCCGTTCAAAATGATCTCTCCCTTGCCCCGTGCTCCGTTGATCGCGTAAGTCATGAACCGTTCGCCGTTGTTCAGATTGGAGCACACGATCGCTTCGTACGGGAGGATCCCGGCGGCCTCCATCAATTCCTGGTCGATGGTAAGACTCCCCTCATACTCCAGAAAGGTGCCCGTGACCGTGGCGCGATGAATTTTGGAACGCAACATCTGTCGAAACATTACATCCTCGTCATTCGTACAATTTCCGCCCAACGCATGGCGGTCAACGTTCTTCTATAATTTTGGGCACATGAAACCCGTCTCCTTCTCGATCCGGCGCGTTGGCCAACGCCTGTTCCACGGGCAAGGAGGGACGCACCTCGTCATCCCGAAACACATTGACCTGGCCGATCACCGTGGCCGTCGGTTCCACCCCCGCCGTGTCGTATCGATTCAAGTGTTCGACGTGGCCGAGAATCTGGCTTAACTGTTTGGCGAAGACATCCTTTTCCTCGTCGGTCAGGTGCAGCCTCGCCAGCAAGGCGACGTGTTCGACCTGTTCTCGAGTGATCTTCATCGGTAACCTGCTTTTTGACGGCGGTCCGTCCGCTTATTCGACGGTCACGCTCTTGGCCAGGTTCCTCGGCTGATCGACGTCGGCTCCGCGGAGCACGGAAATATGATAGGCCAGCAACTGCAACGGGATCGTAAAGAGAATCGGAGACATCAAGGGATGCACGTCGGGAACGGTCAACACCGCATCGGCGACTTTCCCCAAATCCCGTTCCCCTTCGGCCACGAACGCGATGACCGGCGCGCGCCGCGCCTTGACTTCCATCAAATTGCTCACCGTTTTTTCGTACAGGCGGTCCCGCGGCGCCAACACCACCACCGGCATATCCTTGTCGATCAACGCGATCGGACCGTGTTTCATCTCCCCCGCCGCGTAACCTTCGGCGTGGATATAGGAAATCTCCTTGAGCTTGAGCGACCCTTCCAGCGCAATCGGGTAATTGATGCCGCGCCCTAAAAACAAAAAATTCCGCTTTTTGTAATATCGCTTGGCGATGGCCACGATCTCGGCCTCTCGCCCCAACATCCGCTCGACCAGCGACGGAAGCCGAACCAGCCGATCAAGCCATGCTTTCCCATCCACCGCGGTCATCACGCCCCGCACGCGGGCGACGTGCAAGGCCAACAGATACAATGCCGTCAATTGCGCGGTAAAGGCCTTGGTCGAGGCCACGCCGATTTCCGGCCCGCAATGGGTGTACAGCACGCCGTCGGATTCGCGGGCCAGCGTGCTGCCCACGACGTTCACGATCGAGACGGCGCGAGCGCCCTTCGCCTTGGCTTCCCTCGCGGCGGCGAGCGTGTCGGCGGTCTCGCCGGATTGCGAGATGGCCAGGAACAGGTCGCGTTTCCCGATCAGCGGGTCGCGGTACCGAAACTCGCTGGCAATGTCGACGTGCACGGGAATGCGGGCCAGGTCTTCCAAGAGATATTTGCCGACAAGGCCGGCGTGCCACGACGTGCCGCAGGCCACGATCCAGATTCGCTCCACCTCGGCGAAATCCCGCGGCGTCAATCCGATGTCCGGCAAATCGGCTTCACCGGCCTCGTAGGAATAGCGCCCGCGCATCGTGTCCAGAATGGTTTGAGGCTGCTCATGAATTTCTTTAAGCATGAAATGGGAATAGCCGCCTTTTTCCGCAGCCGCGGCGTCCCACGTGATGCGCGTCACATTGCGCGCTACGACCCGCCCCTCGACGTCCATGACGCGCACGTCGTTTCTTGTGACGATCGCGACATCTCCTTCGTCCAGATAGGTCGCGTCCCGCGTGTGAGCCAACATGGCCATGACGTCGGAGGCCACGTACGCCGCGCGCTCCGTGCGGCCCACGATCAGAGGACAGCCGGAACGGGCCGCGATCAGGGTTTCCGGCTCCCGCTCGGACATGACGACCAGCGCATAGCTGCCGCGCACGCCCTTGACGGCCGAACGAACCGCTTCCGCCAGCGGCTGCCCCTGGGTGAGATATTTATCGATCAGATGCGCGACGACTTCCGTGTCGGTTTCGGATTGAAACGTGTACCCCCCTTGCTCCAACTCCCGTTTCAACTCCTGATAATTTTCGATGATCCCGTTGTGCACCAACACGCAGCCCTTGGACCGATGAGGGTGCGCGTTTTGCTCGGAGGGTTTTCCGTGGGTGGCCCAGCGGGTGTGGCCGATGCCGATCGTTCCCTTGAGCTCCTGTTCCTTGAGCGACTTTTGCAGATTGACCAGCTTGCCGACGCTCCGCCGAACGGCGATCGATCCGCGATCCATCACGGCGACTCCCGACGAGTCGTAACCGCGATATTCCAACTTCGCCAAACCGTCGATGAGGATCGGCACGGCCTCCTGATCGCCGACATACCCGACAATGCCGCACATGACGGTGTCTACCTCCTTCTTCCCTTGGAAGGCGGCGCGGCGTTGATCGTCGCTCCGCCCTCCTGAGCCCCCTGTACAGGGGCGGAGTTCCGCTCCACCATGAGGCGCCGCTTCATGGCCCAACCGGCCCGATTTTCCTGCGGCGTCCTGGCGATCGCCAGCGCATCGGGGGGCACGTCCTTCGTCACGGTCGTCCCGGCCGCGATCACGGCGCCATCCCCGACGGAGACCGGCGCCACCAGTTGCGTATCGCTCCCGATGAACACATGATCCCCGATCGTCGTTTGATATTTATGAACCCCGTCATAGTTGCAGGTGATCGTTCCCGCCCCGATATTGACGCCGCGGCCGATCTTGGCGTCGCCGAGATAGCTCAAATGATTGGCTTTCGCCTCTTCCCCCAATTCCGTTTTTTTCATCTCGACGAAGTTGCCGACTTTGGCTTTTCGACGCACCAGCGCGCCGGGACGGAGATGGGCGAACGGCCCGATGACCACGTCATCTTCGACCAGCGACTCCCGCAGCACGCAATGGTCCAGAATCTCCACGCGATTGCCGACGTGGCAATCGGTCAGCCGGACATGGGACCGCACGATACAGTCTTCTCCGATTTCCGTCTTGCCATCGATCGTCACATTGGGATAAAGCACCGTATCTTGCCCGATCAGGACGCCGGCGTCGATCCAGACGGAATCGGGATCCACCATCGTGACACCGTCCTCAAGCCAACGATCACGGATCCGCCGCCGAATTGTCCGTTCCGCTTCGGTCAGTTGCCGTCTGGTATTGACGCCCAGGCCTTCCTCGGGAACGTGCAGCGGCACGGCGACGACCGACCGTCGCTGGGCGACCGCCGCCGCCACGATATCGGTCAGATAATATTCACCTTGGGCGTTGCGCGGTTCCAATCGATCCAGCGCGGGGAAGAGGAAGTCGGCGGATACCACATAGGTGCCGACGTTGATCTCTTTGATGGCGCGTTCCGCCGGCGTCGCATCCCGGTCCTCGACGATTTTCAGCACGTCGCCCGCGGACAAGGGCGTTCGCTTGTCGTCACTTTCCCGCCTGACCACGCGACCGTACCCGCTCGGATCGCCCACCTGCGCCGTCAGCAGAGTGACGGTCGCCCTCTCCTCATGATGGACCCGCAACAATTCGCGGACGGTCTGCTCCGTTAACAAAGGCGTGTCGCCGTTTAAGATCAGAAACTCCGACAGCCCCTTTCCGCCATTGACAAACGCCGACCGGCTTTGAAGCACGGCATGGCCGGTTCCCAATTGCCGCGCCTGCTCCACGAGCACCACCGAATCGCCGCCCGCCCGTCCTTTGACCGCTTCGCCGACGATCCGCCGAACGTCCTCGGCCTGATGGCCCACGACCACGACGATCCGATGCGCGGCCAGCTTCATGGCCAGATCGACGGCGTAGAGGACCATCGGTCGTCCGGCAACCGGATGGAGCACCTTCACGCGCTTGGATTTCATCCGCGTGCCCAAACCGGCGGCCATCACCACCACTCCCAACCCTCGCCCATACGGTTCGGCACTCGCGCCGCTTGCCGACATGTTCATGACGCCCCTTCGTTCACTCCGTCATCGCTCCGCCGCGCACAGCCTCCCTTTTGTTCATCGAGATCATCCGATCGGAACGCCGGTCTCCGGCTGCTTCACCTGACTCCACTTGAGATCGGCATTATGGGGAGGCAGCGTCAACGAAGCCGAAGGAGAATAGAGTCCGCCCGAGACGATCAGCTTCATCGCTTCTTCGACAGTGATATCCACCGATATGACTTCCCGTTCCGGGACCAGGAGAAAATAACCGGACGTGGGGTTGGGAGATGTCGGGACATAGACGTGGATCAGCGGCTCTTGGCTCAAGGTTGTCGATTCCCCCTTGGTCACCCCCGTGACGAACGCGAAGCAATAGCTGCCGTTTTTGGGAAATTGGATCAGCACCACGCGCCGATAGGACCCTCGATCCGAAAACGACAGAATGTCCATCATGGACTTCAACGTCGAATAAATGCCTCGGACCAACGGCAGACGATTCAACCAATCTTCCCAAATGGTCACCACCGCCCGTCCCATGAAATTCGCCGTGAACAGGCCGACGGAAAAAATCAAAATCACGAGCATGATGATGCCCAGTCCCGGCACATAATGACTGGGGGCGAGACTCGCGACCGTGTCGCCCAAAATGCCGTCCACCGTGACGAACAAGGTCTTGAGGATCAAGATGGTCCCCCAGATGGGGATCACGACCAGAAGGCCGGTCAAAAAATACCGTTTTAATGCGGTCTTCACCATGGGAACGGGCCTGCACTTTCGCTTCGAAGGCACAGCAATTCATCATACAGAGTTCTTTACGGAGGCCGCAAGTCTTTCATGCGAATTTCAACGGGTTAGCCGCTCTTCCTCCTCGTCGATCCCTCCCCCAAATGCCCTCTCGGTCGCACCCCCGACAACCACCGCCCGCCTGTCGGCCTACCCTTTTAGACAAAGACCAGGCCGGCTCGATTCCGCCTTGCCTATTGATCAATCCATGGCATAGGATCCCTTGCCGTTGCTTCACCGAGGAGCTGATTTGCGAGTCGTCTCACGACGCCCCACAGGCTTTTTCATGACGCTGGAAGGAGGGGAAGGAAGCGGAAAGACCACGCAGGCTCTCCGTTTATCCCAGTCCCTGACCGCCAAAGGATACGACGTGTTGCTCACAAGAGAACCGGGAGGGACGGCTGTTGCCGAGCAATTGCGGAACCTGCTGTTGCGACCGGACTCCACCGAGCCCCTGGCCGCGGAAACGGAAACGTTGCTGATTCTGGCGGCCCGCCGCCAACACGTCGATCACGTCATCCGGCCTGCTCTCAAACGGGGAGCCATCGTCATCTGCGACCGTTTTTCGGATTCCACGTTCGCCTATCAAGGGTACGGGCGAGGATTGGACCTCAAGACCTTGCGGTGGATGAACGACTGGGCGACGGGCCATCTCTCGCCCCATCTGACTCTCTTATTCGACCTTCCGGTCGCAATGGGATTGCGCCGGCGGCGAGGATCCCACGCCGCCGATAATCGCCTCGACCGGGAAACCAGGACATTTCACGCCAGAGTCCACGCCGGCTTTCACTCCCTGGCGAAGCGAGAGCCGCGCCGCATTGTCATAGTCGACGCGCGGCCGTCCCCCGACGTGGTCGCGGCTCAGGTAGAAACGTTGGTCCTCGCCAAACTGCGCCGGTCTCATTTCAAGAAAGATCGGAAGAGATAACCCATGCCGTTTCGCGACATCGTCGGCCATGAACGATCCATCGCGGCGATCAAATCGGCGCTGGGCCACGGCCGCCTGGCTCACGCGTATCTGTTCCACGGCGAAGCCCACATCGGAAAATTTCTGACTGCGGTTCGCCTGGCACAAGCGTTGAACTGCGAAGATCCCGATTCGATGAAGAACCTGGACAGTTGCGGCATCTGTCGTTCATGTCTTCAGATCGCCGCGCGGACCCATCCCGATTACGCCGTGATTGAACCCGACCGCGAACCGGCCGTCCCGCAGATCAAGATCGAGCAAATCCGGGAGATCGAACAGCAGTTGATCTACCGGCCGCTGATCGGCGAAAAAAGAATCTGCATCATTGACGACGCCGACCGCCTCACGATCGGAGCGGCCAACGCGCTGCTCAAAACGCTGGAGGAGCCGCCGCCGTACGGCCTCTTCATCCTCATCTCCGGCCGACCTATGGCGCTGCCGGCGACGATCCGCTCGCGCTGTCAGTCGTTACGATTCCTGCCGCCGACTTCCGCCCAAGTGGAAGCCGCCTTGATCCTGAAACGGCGACTGCCTCCCGCCGATGCGCGATTCTTGGCCTTGTGCTGCGACGGCCGTATCGGGAAAGCCCTGGCGCAAGACCTCGACGTCCTGCGCGCCGAACAGCGGGAGTGCCTGGCGCTCGTCGATCCGTCAACGCTGGGCTCGATCACCGCTATCCTTTCGGCCGCCGAAACATTGGCCAAGGACGGACGAGGCGGCGACGTCTTGAACTGGCTCGGCCGCTGGATTCGGGATTTGATTGTCGTGCTCGTTGGAGGAGACCCGGAGCATCTTCTCCATCGCGACCGCCTCGACACACTCACACACTATGCGAAACGGGCCAATCTCGACGTGTTGCTGGAGATCTCAGCCGAGATCGACCGGATCGAACAGCAGGCGGCCCGCCATCCGAACATGCAGATGGCATTGGAAACGATTCTTGTGCGGCTGCGCGACGCACTCGGCCCCTCTCGCCCGCCAGCCCCCGTCGCGCCTATGTCCGGCTCCTAGCATCCTCGGCGTCAACCTGGTATCTTCCCTCCCATGATGAGCGAGCCGAACACGTTCTACGTCACCACGCCGATCTACTACGTCAACGACGTCCCCCACATCGGCCATGCCTATACCACCATCGCGGCGGACGTGCTTGCCCGCTACTGGCGGCTCAGAGACCGGAACGTCTTGTTCCTGACCGGTCTGGACGAGCATGGGCAAAAGGTCCAACAAGCCGCCGCGAAGGCCGGGATCGATCCGCAGGCCCATTGCGACGCACTCGCACCACAGTTCCAACACCTCTGGAGCCGATTGAACATTTCCAACGACGCTTTCATCCGCACGACCGACCGGCGGCACAAGCAGGTCGTCCAGCGATGTTTGCAACAGCTTTTCGACAAGCACTTGATTTACAAATCCGACTATTCCGGCTGGTACTGCACTTTCGATGAACGGTTCTGGACCGAAAAGGACGTGGCCGACGGACTCTGCCCCGACTGCCGCCGTCCGGTCGAACGGCTGAGCGAACACAATTACTTCTTCAAGATGGGGCAATATCAAACACGGCTGTTGCGGCACATTCAGGAACACCCGGAGTTCATTCGTCCCGAATCGCGGCGCAACGAGGTGTTGGGGTTTTTGACGACTCAAACGCTGGGCGACCTGTCGATTTCCAGACCCAAGACCAGACTTTCGTGGGGCATCGAACTGCCGTTCGACACAGACTACGTCACCTACGTCTGGTTCGATGCGCTGGTGAACTATGTTTCGGCGCTGGAATACCTCCCGCCGGACAATCCGGCCGGCCGTCGCTTCTGGCCGGCCGATATCCACTTGGTCGGGAAAGACATTCTGACGACTCACGCCGTGTACTGGTCCACGATGTTGATGGCGCTGGACTTGCCTTTGCCGCAAACCATCTTCGCGCACGGTTGGTGGACGGTGGACGGCGAAAAAATGTCCAAGAGCCGCGGCAACGTGGTCGATCCCAACAAAATGGTGGACCAGTTCGGCACCGATGCGTTTCGGTACTTCCTGTTGCGGGAAGTGCCGTTCGGCCAGGACGGAGACTTCTCCCATACCGGCATGGTCTCTCGCATCAACAGCGAACTGGCCGGCGGCCTTGGAAATCTCGTCAGCCGCAGCCTCACGATGATCGACCGGTTCGCCGGAGGGATCGTCCCGTCTCACGATCTTTCGGTTGACACTCCCCTCGAACACAATTTGGTGCAACGAACGGGGGAGTTACTGGCCGACGCCGATAAGCACGTCGAACAGCTTCGGTTCAGTCGAGCCTTGGAATCGATCGGAGAGATCATCCAGCTCTGCGACCAGTACATCGACAAAACAGCCCCCTGGGTCCTGGCCAAAAAACCGGAACAACGATCTTATCTGAACAATTGCCTCTATCATCTCGCCCATACCCTGGGCTTGCTGATCAGGCCTCTCTACCCGTTCATGCCATCGGCCATCACCACCATGGCCCGGCAACTGGGTGCGGACCCCCAAACGGGCCGGGGGGCGCTTTCGTGGAAAGATCCGTCTCTGCTTCCCGGCACCAAGATCCAGAAAGCCGGACCGCTGTTTCCCCGGATCGAAACGACGACATTACAAGGAGACAAACCAGTGAGCGACATTTCTGCAACGCCCCAGCCGGCGGCACCCCCACTATCAACGACGACGCCGACGCCGCCGGCGCCCGCGGCTTCCCTTCACATCACAATCGATGAGTTCTCGAAGATTCAACTCAAGACGGCAACCGTCTTGAGCGCCGAGCGGGTTCCGAAGTCGGAGAAGCTCATCAAACTCCAAGTCGATCTGGGCCACGAGCGGCGCCAGATCGTGGCTGGCATCGGGAAGAAGTACGAGCCGACCGATCTGGTCGGCAAGACCATCGTCATCGTGGCCAACTTGAAGCCGGCCAAATTGATGGGGATCGAGTCGCAGGGTATGGTCCTGGCGGCCGGCGACACGGACGTCCAGGGACTGGTCACCGTGCTCGAACCGGTCGCCCCCGGTACCAAGGTGAAATGACCGGCTTCCTGTTTCGATTCTGTCCGGCCATACTCTTCGTCACACACAGCGCCGTTCTTTGCCTCGCCGATCCGATCGTCCAAGAGACGACGGATTCGCGCCTCAACGAGCCCAAATCAACCACTGTCCTGGTGCGAGTCGTCGCCCACGGCTCGATGGTGCTGGGGAAGGAAGTCGGCGGCGCCCGCATCACGATCACCGACGCCGCAACCGGCCGTCTCCTCGCGACCGGCCTGCAACAGGGCGAGGCGGGGGACCAGAACCAGATCATGCGGACTCCCCGCCTGTTGGAAGAACCGATCTACAGCACCAAATCCTCGGCTTCCTTTACGACGACCTTGGATCTTCTCCATCCCACTCAGGTGGATATCACCGCCGAGGGGCCATTGGCCTATCCGGCGGCGATGCAGCGGGTCAGCAAGCGGGTCTGGCTCATTCCCGGCCAGGATATGATCGACGACGGCATCGTGCTGACCCTTTACGGCTACATCGTGCAGATCGAACAACCCAAGCCGAATGAGCCGATCGTCGCGCGCGAAGACCTCACCCTGCGGGCCTCGATCCGCACCCTGTCGGGATCATGGGTCCGGCCGCACGGCGATTGGGACTCGCGCAAACTTGACATCTACGGCGAGATCCTGATCGGCGACCGGGTGATCGAGCGGCTGCAACTGTTTTACAGCGGCAGAAACGCCGAGTTCGAAGCGCCGTTTTTCGTCCCTCGCCACACCGACGCTCCTGACGGCCTGACTCTGCGCGTCATTGCCGCCGATCGATCCGGCGGGAATTTCGGCGTGGGTCTCGCCAAGTATCCCGTGCTCAGCGAACGATTGACCACCAACACCCGCTGACGATCCTGCACGCCATCCCGCTCCGATCTGTTCAATCCTATTGAGACGAAGGCTTGCTCCCCTCTCCGGAGCATGCGAGACTGTACTATGACCGTCTCCCCTTCTTTTGAGCGTTTGCGCACCCGCCTCTATTTAGCCCTTGCGCTGAACGGCTTCATCATCGTGGCCGAGTTCATCGGCGGCTGGCTGCTGAACAGTATCGGCCTGATGAGCGACGCCGGGCACAATTTCGTCGATCAAGGCGCGCTGTTCCTGGCCCTCTACGCGCACCTTATCGCCACACAGCCGCCCAACGAGAACAAAACCTTCGGCTATCACCGCGCCGGCGTCATCGCCGCGTTCCTCAACTCGTTCATCCTGCTCCTGACAGCCCTGGGCATCGCGCTCTTCGCCGTCAAACGATTGTGGCAGCCGGTGTCCGTTGACGGCGGCTGGATCATGGGGATCGCCGCCGCGAGCTTCGCGGCCAATCTCGGCATCGCGCTGCTGCTCCAACGGGGCGCACAGGACGACCTGAACATCCGAGGCGCCTTTTGGCACATGTTGGCCGACGCCTGGGTCTCGCTCGGCGTGGTCGTGAGCGGCGGCATGATCCTGTTGACGGGTTGGTCCGCGCTCGATCCGCTGATCAGTCTGGTCGTCGTCATCGTCATCGTGAAAGGAGCTTGGCCGATTTTCAAGGAATCATGGGAGGTGCTGCTTGAGTCCACGCCGCCCAGCGTCAGCCCTTCCGCGATTGCCGCGACGATCGAATCGATTCCCGGCGTCAAGAACGTCCATGATCTCCATGTATGGGCGGTGGAGCCGCGGCTGATCATGTTGACCTGTCACGTGCAGGTCGACGGCGACGATACCGTGTTGACCAACGGTCTGTTGCAGTCGATCCGCGCGCGGGTCGCGTCGGACTTCGGCATCCGCCATCTCACTGTCCAACTGGAGACCCAGTGTTGTCATTCGGAGGCGGTCCATTGCGACCTTCGCCGACTAGCCGAGCATCACCACCCGGCCGAACTGCTCTCCCCTCGTCATTGAGCACCGTTCGTGAGTATTGTTCGAACGTTTCAACTGCGTTCATAGGTTTCGCCAATCAACCGAGCGACCTCCGATGGGAGAGCCCATGCTCTCCCATCGGAAATGCCCCGAGCTTCGTGTATCAGCCCGTCATCTGGTTCTGAGATAGGCGTCGCGAGCGGCGACGCCTCGATCCGTGTGATCGGTGAACAAGCCGTCGATCCCGGCCCTCAAGAACAAGAGCATTTCTCCCGCTCCATCGCCCAACGCCGTGGGATCGCCGGATGACCGGAGGTTCATTGGAAGAAAGGCGTTCTCGGAACGAAACGTATAGGGATGGACCACCAACCCCACGGCATGGGCATCCTGGACGAACCGCGTGACACGAGAAGGATCGAGATTACCTGCCGAATCGAGAGGCAGAATGAACCGTTTTTCAGGACCGACCCCTTGGGCATAGGTGGCGATCTGAGCCAACCCGGCCGGCGTCGCCATCTGTTCATAGGTCAACGAGCCCCCGCCCGCTTCCACGTCATAGGGCTTGCCCTCGATCCACAGCAATTGGACCAGCGGAATCCTGGTCATCCTGCTGAGCTTGCGAAGATTGTTGATTTCGAACGACTGGATAAAGACTCGTTGATTTCTCCCCTCATAGCCGTTTTTGCGCAGGATCTTGACCAGCGGCTCTTCGAACGGCAGCCCTAATCGCTCGAAATACGTCGGGTGTTTCGTTTCGATATAGATGCCGATCCGGCGATTCACGAGCTTCTCATAGGCCTGGACCAGGTCGATGATCTCTTGCAACGTTGGAATCTCGAACTGACCATCGAACCGGGTATTGGCCGGCCTCGCGCTCGGAATCCGCTCAACGGCGCGGAGCGTCTTGATCTCCGCCAACGTGAAGTCCTCGCTGAACCACCCGGTGACTCCGGCACCGTCCACGGTCTTCGTGGTCTTGCGTCCGGCAAATTCCGGCCTGCGCGACACGTCCGTGGTGAGATCCAGCACATTGTCATGGCGAGCGATCAGATGCCCGTCTTTGGTCATGACAAGATCGGGCTCGACAAAATCCGCTCCTTGCAGAATCGACATCGCGTAGGCCGCCAACGTGTGCTCGGGAACGTAGCCGCTCGCCCCTCGATGCGCGATCACAATGGGCGCCTGTTGGCGATCAAACACCCACCGTTCCCCTCGTTCGGCCCCCACGTCTCCTCCGTTGATCATCGTCAGCCCGACGACCATGATCGATAACGCCATTGTACTCAAGACCCTGTGCATCTCGCCCTCCTTTCGTTGCAACCGGTGAGAGTATTGACGCCGCCCCTGCGGCGATTCGCGAATTCAGGATGGGATCAGTCTTTTTCCCGAGGATCAGAAAGTAATCAGAACGGTGTAACATTCAAACCAGGGCACCCCCCGGCGGCGGATGACATGCTTTCAGTTGATGCCCGACGCCGGTACAATGAAGCGGTCAACACCAGAGGACTATGGTTCCGACTCCTGTTCCCTTCTATATGCTCTGCGGCTCGCTCGGCGCGGGAAAGACGACGCTCCTGATGCGCCTGCTGGAATACTGGAAGGCGCAAGGGCGAAAAACCGGCGTCCTCATGAACGAAGCGGGGGAAATCAGCATCGACGGCCCGCGCGCCGGCACCCTGGCCGAGCAGGTGATGAACCTGGCGGGCGGCTGTGTCTGTTGCGACACGAAGGAAGATCTCTCCTGGGGCATCGCCGAGCTGGTGCGCTCATATGGATCGGACGTGTTGATCCTCGAATGTTCAGGGCTTGCCGATCCGTCGGAAGTGATCGATGCGGTCACTGACCTCTATACGGCGCGGTTGGCTTCCCTTGAACGGGTGATCGCGCTGCTTCATCCGGTCTCGACGGAATCCAGCCACTCCGCCGCCTACGTCGCGACCCAGGCCATTCGGTGCGCGGATGAGCTGATTCTCAACAAACAAGACCTGTACGTGTCCGGTCACTGGGAGCAATTTCGTGCGGCGATCATCGAACAGAACCCCTATGCGCGTCTCTGGGAAACGTCCCACGCGAGGCTCGACGTCGCGGAACTGCTCGACGCCCGCCCTTCCCTTGGTTCCCGCCTTTCCACAGGACGCCACGCCGCCACGAACGTCTTGTTCGACGCAGCTCGTTCCGCCTCCGTTCAACGCGCGGTCTACCATCCCATCGCCACCACCGTCCGTCTGGCCGGTCCGTTGAACAAAGAACGGTTCCAGGCGTGGCTCCAGGATCTTCCCAAGGAACTTGAGCGGGCCAAAGGTTTCTTCCGATTCTCCGGGAAGCCGGAATTGCAGGAGTTTCAGTACGCGCCGCCGGGGGAGCCGACGGTCGCCCCCATCATGTTGCTGGACGAGCCCGATCCGGCAATCGTCTTGATCGGCCGAGGATATGACGTCGAAGCCCTAGCACGCCGCTTGCTCAACTGCATGGAGACCGATGCCGTATGAATTCCCGCGCCGGACTCGGAATACCTATGCCGTTTGCGAACGCAAGCGACCGATCAAGAGCAATCGGTAAGCGCCTCGTCTTCATCAAGAAGAGCGCGCGCCGGACGCCTGTGGAACCGGCTTCTTCCGAAAAGCCGGCCACAGTAACAAGAGCCAGGCGAATCCCGCGCCGATCGCTCCCCCGATCAACCAACCGCCGAGCACATCCGTGACATAATGGGCCCCCACGTAGACGCGGGCGAACCCGACCAGCGCAACAATCGGCCAACAGATCCAGCCGGCTTTTGGGTACAGGACCTGAATAAAGGCTGCGGCCGCGGCAGTGTTGACGGCGTGGTTCGATGGAAAACTGAACAGGCCTCCGCAGCCGCCCGGCTCGACGCTGATCGCTTGGCTCAGCGCCCGGCAAGGCCTCACCCGTTCAAACACCCACTTTAACTGCCCTCCGAGAAAATCGGCCAGGCCGACCGATGCCGCCAACAGAGGCCCGCCATAGAAGGCTTCCC
Organism: Nitrospira sp.; assembly: GCA_024331095.1. Taxonomy (GTDB): domain Bacteria; phylum Nitrospirota; class Nitrospiria; order Nitrospirales; family Nitrospiraceae; genus Nitrospira_D. Next base: position 51,042 of record JANDJE010000001.1, read on the forward strand.
GTCGGCGGGCCCAGATCCACCAGACAATCGCGCAAGCGGCCGGCAGGTAGAGGGTGCTGCGGTTGACAATCAGGAGGAAAAACCGATCGGCCAGAGCCGATTGCCCGGCCAAGCCGTTGATGGCATAGAACAGAGACTCATCCAGACTCATCGACAGGACGATACGGCGTCATCCGCCATTCGTCAAGCATGAGACATCGCTTATCGATCATCTATCGGGCGGGAATCTTCACCGGTCCGTTTGTTCCACCAACAATGCGCGGCAAGACGTTCTTTCTTTATCGAGTCCTAAAGTGAATGCGCACGGTCAGTTCGCCGTCCACGGGATCGTCGCCGTTGAGTTGTGGATCGAATCGCCATCTCCCAAGGGCATCGACCCCGGCGCGGGTCAGTTCCCGATGTTTGCAGGGTTCCAAGACCACGACGGTCACCTTGGCCTCTTTCGACACGAGCAACCGGGCCTTCATCCAATCGTCCAGCTCTTTCCCTTGAAGAGACGGCGGGATATCAGGCCATGGCGTGAAGAGGGCCACCGGGCCCAACTGCCGGTCCTTGTTCAACGGCAGTCCATGGACGTGAACTTCCGGCAGCTCCAGCACGTCCTCGGCATGGTCGCTTTCATGCGTGGCCGCGTCGCCGGCCGCCGCCAACGCGGCGGCCGGGCTCATCAACAGCGGCCACGCGGCAACGACCAGAGTCACGCCCAGACTGATCGGGTGGAAAATGTTTGCCAAACGGGTCATCGACGGCCTTTCGTTCATGTTAGAAAAACCATTGTCCTCGAAAGAAGAACGATCGCGGCATGCCGGCGTGCGACACGCCCAGTCCGATGCTCCCTTCGCCGAAATTGATGAAGTACTGTTGGTCTAACACGTTGACGACGTCAAACGCCAACAGCATCTTTTGCCCGTGCCACGGCAACGGCACGATATGGGAAATCGACAGATTGTAAATCGTGTAGGAAGGGCTGTGGGTGGAGTTGGTCTTGGCTCCTTCCGCCGCCGTCCGCAATCCGGATGCGAACAACATCTGGCCGGTCAACGTCGTGCGATCGAGCAGCCGGTAGCTCACGACGGCCGAGCCGGTCAGGATCTGCATGTGGTCGCAGAAGATGCCGCCCGGCGAATGGATGTCGGCGATCTCCTCGCCGTGCAGGAGAAAATGCCCCGATTGCAATCCGTACCCCTTGCATTGTCCCCATGCGATATTCCCGCGAACCGTCAGATTGTCCATCAGCCACAATTTGAGCGCCGCGTCGGCTCCTCGACTCCATCCCCGCTCGAACGCGAAGTAGTTGAGCAACGGCGTGGTCCCGAACTGGCCGGCGTCGGACAGATAGTTGGCCAGTTTGTAGTAGCCCGTCAGTTGCAGCGTCGCCCACTCCCCCAATGCATGCACACTGCCGATTTGAAAATAATGGGCTCGCTCCGCTCGGGGAGGATTGTTTGTCGTATCTTCCGGCTCCGCCGTGGTGCCGATTGTGTTCAACTTGGCAAACGAGATGGCCTCCAAATTGGGAGGAGTAAACAGCCGGCCATAGAACGCATGGAACGCATGGAACGGGTTGTATCGGTACGTCACGCCGATTCGCGGGCTCACCTGTCCCTCGTGACGGAGATACTGCACCGTATCGGCCCGCACACCGACGTTGAACGTCCAATGGTCGTTCGGCGTCCACTGGTCCTGAATCCAAAACTCCTGCCGCCAGCCGATCAATCGGTTGTCGGCGTTGAGACTCACCAAATCGGTCAGTCCGCTGTCGAACGCCGTCAGGCGCGTTTTGTTGATCGCCTGGGTGCGATCGACCTGAAAGCCCGCCTTGATCAGGTGCTCCTTGCCGTGAACATAGGTATAGTCCAGCCGGACGCCGCCCGAATAGGCGGTTCGATCCTGGCTCCCGGCCGAAAACGGCTCCGTCTCATCCGGCACGTAGGCCAGCACGTTGAACGGATCGGTTCGAAACGTCGCCCTCGTGTGACGGAAGTATCCGGCCAAACTGAAAAAGTTTCGGGTATTGATATCATGCCGCCACACGAGATGGCCGTATTGATTGTTTTCCTTTTGGTTCTCGTCAATCATTTCCGAGGGAACCGGCGAAAACCCGCCCGGCAACAGACCGTTGAGCGTCCCCGTGATCACCGGATTCGGCTCCTGTCCCGGCGACGTCGGAATTTGATACTTCGCGATGGAGTTAAGAAACAGCAGCGTGAAATTGTCACGGTTGCTCACCTGATAATCGCCGCGGAACATCGTCTGATTGCGCTCGCTTTGACCATGATAGGTGGGGCGTCCGAGCGTCGGCGGCTCGATGCCACGGTTCGTCGCCGTATGGCTGTTCAAGAAGTAATAGCGGAACTTCTCGCCGACCGCGCCGCCGTATTCGAAGGAAGGATTGATCATGTTGTTCGAGCCGCCGAACATTTGGATCGATCCGAACCCCGGCTTCGTGCCGCTCTTGGTGGTGATGTCGATCAACGCCGCCGTCTTGTTCCCGACGTTGGCCTCCATCCCGCCCAAGACGATGTCGGCCCGTTCCCAGGCGCGTGGGGTAATCACGTCCGAAAAGGTGGACGACACCGTGTCAGGAATCGGCACGCCGTCGATTCGGATTTGGAGATTCGCATGGTCCTGCCTGATATGGACCTGCTTGAGCGATCCGTAGACCGCGCCGGGAATCGTCAACAGGACATCGTGGAACTCGTTATTGTTTCCCCTCGGCAGCATGTCGATTTCCTTCCGGCTGAGGGAATAGGTTTCGCTGGACGCTGTCGTCGAGAGCGGCGGGAGTGGTGAGACCACCTCCAGAGCAATTTCCTTCGTCTGTGACAACGTGAGCGTGACGGACTTGGACGACTCCTCTTCCAAGGTGAGCACCACATATTCGCTTCGATAGGTCTCCTGCACCGCGCTGATCGAGTAGGTGCCCTTGTCGGCCACCGCAATCTTGAATTCCCCCGCATCGCTCGAGACGCCGGAGGCCACGACGTCGCCCTCTTGATTTTTCACCTCAATGACGGCCTGCGGCACGCGCCGAAGGTCTTGGTTTTGAACGATCCCGCTGATCGTTCTTCTATTATCGGCACCTTTCCCGATATCTTCTCCCCACGCCGTCCCCGCGACCATCGCGCCCACGACAATCAGCCCGGCACACAACGCCCTTCTTCCTGTAACGACCATGGCCCCTCCTTGCTTATGCGCATAAGACGGTGACAAGCAAAATGACGGAGGATGGACGGCTTGGGCAGCCCAAGGCCTTTCCACCACCGTGAGACGATTGATGTGCGTCAGTGCTTGTCTAGAGACGCGGCGGAGCGCGGGAAGGGCCGACGAGCGAGAGCGTCGCCGAGAAAAGTGCGTCTTCCGCGGTGTTCACCCGAGACCAAACCAGGTCACCGGGAGTCAGGCTCGGCAGATCACAATCGATCGAACCGGCGATGTGATCGTCAACCCATTGGCAGATGTCGTGGGCCGAATGTTCGTGGCCGTCGGTGTCCGCGGCGGCCAACGCATGGTGGACGTCTTGCGCGACGGCAAACGGCGCAAGGGCCAGCAGAAGTGCCATCAGAAAGGCTGAAAGGCCGGCTTGGAACTTTATGGACCATCGTGGCTCGATCATGGGGCATAGCGGGTACCATAAGCTGACAGAGCCTGTCAAATTGGTTGGACATGGCAGTGATTTTATTGATTCATCAACATGTTACAAACTCCCTTCTGGACTTTTCCCCAACATTTCCTATACTCTACGGCATCGAGACCATTTTTTCTTGAAAGGATCACCGTGAGCAGGCCCATTGACAATCAACATGTCATCGAGATCAAAGCGCTGCCGTCGCCCCGCACGATTAAAACCAGACTTCCCATCACGGATCAGGCGGCCAAACTGGTCGTCGAAACCAGAGAAGCCGTCAGAAAGATCCTCCACGGGCAAGACCGTGATCGCCTCGTCATCATCGTGGGGCCCTGCTCGATCCATGATCCCGATGCCGCGCTCGACTACGCACAGAAACTGAAGCCGGTCGCCGACGCCCTGCGCGACCGGTTTCTGATCATCATGCGAACCTATTTTGAGAAACCTCGGACCACCGTCGGCTGGAAAGGCTTGATCAACGACCCCCATTTGGACGGCACCTGTGATATTGCGCGCGGGATGGAGCTGGCCCGGACGATCCTGCTTCGAATCAACCAGCTCGGCCTGCCTTGTGCAACGGAGCTGCTGGATCCGGTCACGCCCCAATACACCGCCGATCTCATCAGTTGGACGGCGATCGGCGCGCGCACCACCGAAAGCCAGATTCACCGCGAGATGGCCAGCGGTCTTTCCATGCCCGTCGGATTCAAAAACGGCACCGAGGGCAACCTCCAGGTCGCCGTCAACGCCATGATTTCGGCGCGAGCCCCGCACCACTTCGTCGGCATCAACGCCGACGGCCAAACTTCCATCATCAAGACCATGGGCAATCCGGATCGACACATCGTCCTCCGTGGCGGGGGAGGCAAAAGCAATTACGACGCCGAGCACGTCGCCAAGGCCGAGACGGCCGTGGCGGGCGAACACATCGCCCGTCCCATCATGATCGATTGTTCACACGACAATTCGAGCAAAGACCACCGCCGCCAAGGCACCGTGGCTCGCGAAGTCCTCCGCCAGTTCCGCGAGGGCCGTCAGTCGATCATGGGGCTCATGCTGGAGAGCAATCTCCACCCCGGGAAGCAAACGTGGAAAGAGGGAGTTCCGCTCGCGTACGGCGTCTCGATCACCGACGCCTGTCTCGGATGGGACGAAACGAAGTCTCTCTTGGACGAACTGGCCGAATCACTGACCGTCAAACCGGCCTAAAAAACCGGCCTGGCGCCATCAACGCACCGGCCGTTGCCCTGACAAAAGCCGGCGCGATTTTCTCTCTTCTCAATCCATCACCGTCGATCGTCATCAGTGGGGATGGTATCAGGGTTCTCCCCCTGTTGAGTCGCCGCGACGATTCCGTCCCGACGCGCCAGGGCCACCTCCCACCCTGGTCGTTCGCTGATCGCCTCTTCGTAGTGCCGCAGAGCCAGATGAAAATTTCCCGACGCCTCTTCGAACAACCCGCGATGATAGGCAACCCGCCAGGCCGGCGCGCCGAGATTGGCGGCGATCGTCAGTTGCCGTTTCGCCTCCGGCAGTTTGTCCGCGAGAAAGAGCGCGCCGGCGTAAACTTCCCGCAGATCGGCATCTTCGGGAGACAATTTCACCTGCTCCGCAAAAAATCTGAGCGCAAACGGAATGTTGCCCTCTTCCAGTGCGATCCGGCCGCGGAGCACGGCGGCGGGGCCGTGCGCTTTCTGGAGACTGAAGAGCGCATCCAGATATTGTTGGGCCAGCGCAAACTGGCGATCCTCGTACGCGAGAATCGCCGACGCCATGAATCCCGGCGCATAGGTCGGACAGGTCTGGGCCACCCGCTCCACATCCCGGCGTAACTCCTCGCACGGGAATCGTCCCTCCTCCAACGAACCGCACCCGCCCGGCTTCGCGCGGGCCTCGCGCCACTGTTCCCATACCGGCAACAATTGACGGTCGGGCAACGGACACTCGTTGTACACGTGTCGACTTTGATACGAGCAGGCGCCGAGGCCGAGACCCAGCACCGCCGCCAGGGCGACCCCGACGCCCCTTCGGCCTATCGACGGAATCCAACCGGAACTCATATCCCGTTTCATGGTAAAGGCGATCCTCGAAGCGTGGAAAGGTTGAGAACTTTGACCAGTTGATACAACGCGGGCCCCAATGTCGTAATGAAAACGGAGGGCAAAAAACACAACACCAGCGGAAACACCAGTTTGACCGGCAACGCCTGAGCCGCGAGCAGCACCCGCTCACGTCGCGCATTCCGCAAATCCCCGGCCTGATAACGCAAGGTTTCGGCCAGACCGGCACCGACTTGCTCCGCATGGATCAGGGCCGACACGAACGTCGAGACGGAAGGAACGTCCAGGCGCCACGCCAGGCGGCGCAACGCTTGGACTCGTCCGACGCCGACTTGCAATTCGGCCTGAAAGGTGTGCAACTCTGCCGCAAGGGTTCGGGGGCGCGGCTGAGCGTGGAGCACCGTGGCAAGCGCGGCGTCGAATCCCAGCCCTCCTTCCGCCAGCGACGCCAGCAGTTCCAGCAACAGCGGAAGATCTTCCTCCGCTTCGCGCACCCGACGACGCCGGGCGGCCCGAACGACCAGAACCGGCGCCAGCGCGACGTTGGCCAGGAGAATCCAGGGCGCAGCCTCCGCGATGGAGGCCAATCCCTCGCCGAGTCCTCCGGGAATATAGGCGAACCCTTGCGCCATAAGATCGACGAGCCCGAACCGGCTTGCCGCCGTCGCGCCGACGGCCCCCATGCCAAGACAGGATGCCGTCGCGCCGATGAACAAAAGCGGAGCCGACGACGCGCGAAAACCGGCGAGATACAGCCATCTGGCCAATCGACCGGCGGGATCCGTGGAATCGACGCTCAGGGGACCTTCTCGCCGCCTCTTGGCCGTTCGCATCCGATCAAGCGTACGATACCGCAATGCCCAGGAGACCGCCTCCCACGCCGCCACGGCGGTCACCAACCCGAACACGACCAAGAACGTCGTCGTCATCTCGGCCTCAGTAGCGAATCCGACTAAGCTGCCGCACCCACAAGATCCCCACCGCCTGCAACAGCATGGTACCAGCCGTCAGATACCGGCCGAGATCGCTCGTCAAAAACACGACGAACGAGGCGGGATTCGCCCGCCACATGATCCAGGCCAACCCGTATGAAATTCCCATCATCGCCATTACCGAGACATTGGCTTCCACCGCCTGCGCCCGCACTCGGCGGGAGACTTCGATCCGATCCCGAACGGTTCGACCGACCGCCGCGAGCGAACCGGCCACGCGTCCGCCTCCGGTCCATTGAGCGGAGAGCGTCAGGGAGAACAACTGTACACTCTCCAAGGGAATCTGCCTCGACAGATCGCGGAAGACGCCGGGCGCGTCCTCGCCGAGCCGAAGACGGGCCACCAGATCCTCCAGGTACGGCCGCAGAGGAGCCTTCGATTCCTGCATGGCCGTTTCGATCGCCTTGGGCAAGGCCATCCCCACCCGCAGCGCGCCGACCAATCCGTCGATGACGTCCGTAAGCTGAGTCTCCAACAAAAGAACGCGCTTGGAGACCACGATGGACTCGGCGATCATGCCCGCCACACCGACGATCGCCGCCACGGCCAGCGCAAAGGGAATCGGCCAGTTGAGCCCTCCCCAGCTTCCCGTCGCGGTCATGACGGCGATGGCGAGCGGCATCCATCGGTATCGAGGGGGAAACGTTGAGACCGTCCGGCCTTGAGCTGCCGAACGGGGAGCGGACGCCGCCAGCAGCCGAGCGACACGGCGGCGGCGTTCCGCCACCCACAACCAGATCGCCACGGCCGCGCCCCCGAGCGGCAGGATGACCAGCGCCACGCTACTCCACATGATGATCGCTCCTCGGATGAAACAGACCGAGAGGGATTGAAACACCGCGCCGACGCCACCCCTCGACGAACCGCGGCACAATGCCTGTCGCGGAGAACTCGCCCCGCAACCGGCGTCCCTCCATCCCCAGCCGGCGGAACGTGAAGATATCCTGCAAGAGCGGGACGTCGCCTTCCATGCCGGTTATCTCCGTCACGCGCTCGATGCGACGCACCCCGTCTTCATATCGCCGGATGTGCACCAACAACTGAATTGCCGACACGATCTGTTCCCGAATCGCCCTCGACGGGAGTTCCTCGCCGGCCATGAGCACCATCGTTTCAAGGCGCGAGAGGGCGTCGCGCGGCGAATTGGCGTGAATGGTGCTCATGCCGCCATCATGGCCCGTGTTCATGGCCTGCAACATATCCAGCGCCTCCGGCCCTCGAACCTCGCCGACGATGATCCGATCGGGACGCATGCGCAGCGAGTTGATGACGAGATCGCGCTGGGTGATCCGCCCCCGGCCCTCCACGTTGGCCGGGCGCGTCTCCATGCGGACGACGTGCTCCTGATCCAGAATCAACTCGGCCGTGTCCTCGATGGTGATGATCCGCTCCGTGGGACGCGCCGATTCCAGCAACGCGCCGAGCAAGGTCGATTTGCCCGCGCCGGTCCCGCCCGAGACCAGGATGTTCGTGCGCAGGGAGACGGCCGTCGCAAGGAATTCCGACATCTCCTCGGACATCATGCCCAATTCCAGCAGATCCCGTCGCCGCAACCGCCGGCGCCCGAACCGTCTGATCGACAGCGTGGGGCCGTCGATCGAAGCCGGCGGCAGTGTCGCGTTCACCCGGCTTCCGTCCGGCAGTCGCAGATCGGCCATGGGCGAGGAGGCGTCGATCCGGCGGCCCATCTGCGCGGCGATCCGCTCGATCACCCGCATGATATGGTCCGCATCCCGAAACCGAACTTCGGTTTTCTCCAATTTGCCGAACCGCTCGACGTAGACCTTGTCCGGCGCGATCACCAGGATGTCCGTGACGGCCGGGTCGGCCATCAACGGCGAGAGCGGACCGAGGCCGATCGTCTCCTCCGTCAGTTCTTCGGCCAACCGACTTCGTTCCTGTTCGTTGAGGGGAATTTGTTCCGATTCCAGCACCCGATGAACGAATCCCTCCACCACGACCGCCACGTCGTCTTCCCGGCGGCCGAGAACCGTTTCGTCCCCGATTTCAGACAACAACCGTTCCTGCAACAGCCCCTTGACCGCCACATAGTCGGCCTGTTTGCTCCGGGTATCGGCCTCCGCCTCCGATTCATCTCCCAGTTGGTAGAATGCGGGCCGTTTTGCGGCGAGCTTGATACGGGACGCCGCCTCGCTGGTAAGCGACCGGCGGAAGCGGGCGCGACGGTCGGTCTCCTCTCGATCGGGCTTCGCCGGATTCGGCTCGGTCATGAGGACGTCTCCATCGGCTCCGGCAGCGGCGCCGCGCGACGACCCGTCGCCTCCGAGCCCTCGTCGGCATCGACCGCCTGATCGCGCTTGTCCCGCACGGCGACGATGTCGTCGACGAGCGTTTCCATTTCCCGTCCAAATCCGAAATAGCGATGCGTATGGAATATGTACGGTTCGCCGGCGTTGGCGGCGATGAGGACGCCCTTTCGATAGGGAAACACGTAGTCCAGCTCCCGGTCGAGCCGCCGTTCAATGTCGGCCGGTTTCAAATTGCCGGAAAAATTCCGATAAGTGTGATTGAGCACCAACCGCTGGCGTTCCTCGCCGAACCCCAGACCTTTGAGCATCGGCAAGAATTTGACCATTCCGACCACGCTCGGCGCCGTACCCTGCATCACGATGAATCCCAGATCGGTCACGTCCAACACGGCCATCACGGTACTGTCCAACATGGGAAACGTATCCACCACCACGAACGGAAACGCCCGCCGTGCCAGATTCAAAACGCGATACACCGATTCCTCGTCCACTTCCGATGCGTCGACGGCGTTGGCCGGCGCCGCCAGCACGTGGAGCCCGGACTGATGGCGACCGGCCAACTGCCGTAACATCGTTTCGTCTAACCTCGTTTTTTCCCGAACCGCGTCCACGATCGTCGTCTTCGGCGCCACGTCCAGCATCAAGGCGCAGACTCCGAGTTGAAGCGATGCATCGATCAGCAACACTCGATCCGGATACCGTCTGGCAAGAGCGGCGGCGGCGTTGACGGCCAGAGTGCTTTTCCCCACTCCGCCTTTGTTACCGACGAACGACACCACCGTCCCGACGGCGCCTTGCAACCCGGCGCGCTGGGCGAAGAGCCGCTCCAAAAGCTGCCGCAACTCGGTGCTGGAGAGAGGACGTCTCAGAAAATCTTGGATGCCCGCGCGCACGTAGTCGATCAAGACCATCGCGTCGGATTCCCGCCCCCCCAACTGATCCTCCCAAAACAAGCCGGCCAGGACCGTCCCCGGAACCGTCCGGTAGAGTTCCTTGGCAAACAACCGGAGGTCTTGGACGTGGGCGTTCAACTCGACACAGACCAATTCCGGCCGCCGATTCCGCGCATGGTCTTCGGCCTGGGCGAAACCGGACGCATAGGTGAGGACCACACGCTGCGAGGGAAGCCCTTCGATGGCCGCCTCACACTCCTGCCGCAACGTTTGATCCTGACCGACAATCAAAATATGGATCGGTTTCTCCATCGCTCGTATCCACGCTCGTATCCGCGCTCGTCTTTGTGTTTGCCCTGCCGGCTTACCGAACCAAGACGGGGGCCAGCACCGCGTCCGCCAGTCCCCGGTTGGCCTCAAACACGGCTTGCCAGACCGTCGAGTCTTGCGGCAGCGGCACCGTTCCCCTGATGTGCCGGCTCGCGTTCATCGGTGCCACCATGCCGGACATCCGCGTCACGGTCACGGTCGGCAAGGGCCCCGTCACCGCCGCACGGCCGAATCCGATCACCCGCTCGACCGGAACTCCTCCCTCGTCGAACACGTGGTAGATCGGCACATAGCCCGTGACTTCGGCATCCAGCGCCGGAGGAGCCGCCACGACCGCCTGCCCGACGGTCGTCGCCGCATTCGGGTCTGGCGGAGGAGGCGTAAACCGGCCGGCCAAGGCCAACCCGTTCCCCGAAATGGTGCCCGTTCCATCCACCGCCAGAACGACGGGCTGTCCCACCGGAAGTCCGTTCCAGAGTTCAAGGGTGAGAGCCAAAGGAAGGGCTCCTTCGATCGGAGGTGTGACGCCGGTCTGTGGAAATCCCACCTGAAGGGCCGGTCTCACGTCGGCCAGCGCGGTCGCCCGAACCGTGAATCCATAGGCGCGGAAGTTGTAATCGTTGGGATTGTCCGGATTGGCGAACGGGGTCAGTGAACCATGTCCGGCCAACAAGGGAAGCGGCGAGCCGCCGGAACTCACTCCTTCCTGATGGTCGAAACCCTCAAAGTCATTGGCTCGACGGAGTCGGACCAAAAAGGCCGGGGCTCCGGCACTGTCGGCCTGTTCGCTGGGGATGAAGTCGTTTCTCCCATAGTTGCCGTCTTCACGAGACAAGGCCGTCGGCCAGGGCGAGACAAAGGTCCCCGCCACCAGATCGCCGTACGGCTCGTTGGTCAAGTTCAGTTGCAACTGCGGCAGATACGTCCGTTGATCCGGTACGGTGATCGTGCGCGACGCATGGAGGGCCGCGATAGTCGGATCGTCATGATCGGTCAACACCAGTTCAGGGCCGGCCCCGATCCGAAGGGACATGGTCGGCGGAGCGGACGGATCAAGATCGTCGTCGAAGACCAGCGAGGCCAAGCGAGCGGCCGCCGCTCTGCGCCCTTCGTCACCGATCGGTTGACCGTTGCCATCCAGCGCGTCCCGGAAACGGAGCCCCTCCAGCGCCGCCGGATCAGCCATGGCCTGCATTTGCACTTGCGTCAAGATCGCCATCCCCAGATCGATCACCAGACCGCCCAACGCCAAACAACCGATCACCACTATCGCCAGAAAAGGAAGCATCGGCCTCTTTACCGTTCCTGCTCCGTGCGGCCGACGGGCGCCGCGCCGGATGCCGTGTTCCGCTGTTCCCGCAGCTCCGATTCCGCCGCCTCGCTCATCGGCACGCCCAAGACACCGCGATGGAATCCGAGCTTCTTTTTCCCGGAAATCGTTTCGACCATTGTCAGTTTTGGAATGTTGCCGAAGGCGTCGCTGGCCGATTCGCCGGCGCCCGCCAATCCGCCGTACGGATGCCACGGCTGCAGATCCGGCGTGTGACTGTCCTCGGGATCCCCCGGCTGTCCGGATCGAGGGACGGCGTTGATCTGCGCTTTCACGGCGATCGCCTGAGTCAACAGAGCCACTTCCCGCGGATCCACCGCGATGACGTACTCTTGAACCGGCTTGGTTTTCGTGACACTGCCTTTGGTAAGCGTATTGGCGGTTACCGGAACGGGCCTGGTCGTGAGCGGCTCGACCAGCACGCCGTTTTGCACCAACACCCGCACGGTCGCCTGCTTCATCCAGTTGGTGAGTTCGGCCTGAAGCGTCAACACCTCTTGATAGGCTCCGCCAATCTTGAGTCCCTTGGCGCCGGTTTTCGTCTCGATTGGAATAGTGGCGACCAGATCGAACCGGTCTCCGATGTTCAGCCCGTACAGTCCCTTGACCTGATCGGCTTCGATCCGCATCGCCCGTTTCCCCGGCGGAACTCCGGCCACGAGACCCGCGCGACTGCCCTTCGGAAGAAAATCGGCTTCGGTAAAGACGTAGCCGGGAGGCTTGGGTTTTTTGGTGACCCGCCCGAGAATGTCGCTCAATTGGACGTACATTTCCGGCGTCACCGCGTCGGGCGGCAAATGCATGAAGGAAAGGTTTCCCTTCTCGTCCAGCAGATATTCGCGCGTCACCCGCGTATAGGGGGGGATCTGACGCGACGGGGTCGGCACGGCGACCATTCCCTGATGCGACTGACCGAACAACCGATCAAGCTTGATCGCGCCGGCGGCCCACAGACCGGCCACGGCAACCGCGACCCCCGCGACCAGGACTACCCCAGACCAGATCGGTCCCCCGAACCAACTCCTTCGACGACGCGAAGAACGGGTCATGTTCATAACAACACCTCCCGACGAAAGACCGCCTGGGCCGCCAGCAGTTTTCGAAACGGCCTTCGCACGACGCCCCAGTTGTAGTGTCCCCCCAAGCCGAACGGTCCCCCATACACACCCACCGTCCCCGGCGGCGCCAGCGGCGCCTGACCGGGCGGAAGCCCGTTGAGTTCGACGACCGATTCGTCATCGGCGACGATCGGCGAGATCCCTCCTTGAAACCCCACCAACATCGCCGCCTGAAACGGGTAGTTAATGCGGATCGCCACCAAGCCCCGCTCCGGACCGGTCGAGGCGACACTGAACGGGCCGGTCGTCGGATCGGCCGGATCGGGCCTGATCTCCTCGAGCGGCGCGATCCACTCGATCGTTTCTCTCCCTTCGTCATCGCGCGAGACCACGCGGGGAATGCCGACCGTCAGTCCTCCCGACCCATCGGTCAACACCGCGCCGGGATACCGGAGATAGTCCGCTCCATCGATCGTCTCATGGATCATCAACGGCACCAGCGCCTTGTTGATGATCGGGAGCGATGCCAGCGCCGCTTGAAACGAAGCCTCATCGGTCACGGGGATCACCAGCCGACTCGGATCGTACAAGTTGGCCCGGACCGTCGGGTCTTCCAGAGCGGCCTCGAAGGTCACGGCCCCCGGCAACGGAGCGAGCGCCAACTCTCTTGCAGCCACGCGGGCCGCCTCCTGAACGGCCTGTGCCGTAAAGATCAGCCGTCCGAAATCCAGAAGCAGCCCGAGCAGAAAATACAGCGCCAGCGCGATCAACACGAACTCGATCAGGACGCCGCCTCGCTCGTTCGCCGCTACCGGCGGCCATGGCGGTGACCGGCGTCGGCTGTCGATCATTCGCCTCATCCCAGCGCCTCCGTCAGCATGACGGCCGCCAATCCCACGGCGATGGCCGGAGCAAATGCCAACTCCCGCTCCCCTCGATAGGCGGCAATCACGCCAAGCAACCCGCCGGCAAGGGCCGTCCAAAACAAGAGGGGCCAGACAGTGGAGAACCCGACGGATGCCCCCAATGCCGCCAGTAATTTCACGTCTCCGCCGCCAAGGCTTTGGAACCAAAAACCAACAGCCCCCACGAGCAAGGCCGCAGCGAAGCCGAACGCCAGCGAGAGCCAGGAAAAGGGCAGCCAGCCCAACGATTCGGCACCGATCGCCCACAGCGCCACACCCAGGGGGATCCGATCGGGAATCTCTCGGTTGATCACATCGACGACCGTCGCCCACAAGGCTCCGAGGGCCGGAACGACGAAATATCCCAGACCGGTTTGGACCTCGACGCCTGTCATGGCATGGCTCCTTCCACCGTCTCTTTGAAGCGCATCGACGATCCGACGCGCCGGACCAGCGGCAACTCGTGGACCGGCGGAAACACCCACAGATTCACATCGGGATTGGGTTCCCGGATAATCACCGGATTGATGACCACCACCAATTCTTGCCGATCGTCGCGACGGGCAAAGTTTCTGACCAGCCATTCCACTCCCGGAAGGTCGCCCAGCCCCGGTGGATACAGTTGATCGTCCATTCGATCGCGGGCCAACAGTCCGGCCATTAACAGTCCTTCGCCGTCGTTGACTTTGGCATGGGTCATGAACGATCGAATGCGGAACGCGGTCGTGAGCTGATTGGCGCCCGTCGTCTCCTTGAGCGACAGCGTCAGGGACGGGTCCGGGGACGTGACCGACGGCACGATGTCGAGCGTGATGGAATCATCGTCGCCCACCAGCGGCCTGATCCCCAGCGTGATACCGAACGGTACCAGCTCGACGGCGCTGAAGACGCCCGGCGGCAGTTGGGCGTTTCCGCCACCGATGATCGGGGAGAACAATTGCGGCACCGGCACTTCCCCTCCGACCGTGAACGTGGCCAACTCGCCGGAAAGCACCGTCATAGAAGGAGACGACAAGGTTCTGGTGACGTTCAGGCGGTTGAGCAACGAAAACACCGCTTGGAGCGCAAATTGGCCCGCCTTGAACTGAGCCGTGTTGCCCAACGTGCCGTTGAGGAACGAGAGCACATTTTGGAATGAGATGCGATCCGGCCCGACCCTCGCGGCTTCCGATCCTTGAAAGGGAATCGCGTTCGGCGCGGGATTCAACCGGCCTTGAGAGAAGGTTCCCGCGATCGCCATCAGGTCCGAGTTGTAAGTCAGCAGCTTGTTCCGATTGAGCTCGTAGAGACGCACGTTCAAGCGAACCTGCGGCAAGTCCTTGACCGTGATGAACGAGAGCAGCCGCCCCTTGGCGGCGGAGACGATTTTTGCGCGGCCCAAGTTCTTGCCGATCAGATTTTGCAGTTGCCGGATTTGCCTGAGCGATCCTCCTCCTCCCTGCAGCACCTGCCCCAACTGTCCTACGCCCACCATGGCGCCGCCCCCGCCGCCCATGCCTTGCTGTAACGTGCCCATTCCCGCCTGGGCGGCGCGCCGGCTCGTCAATCCGCCGGATTCGTCGGCCAGCACCTTGAGATCCTCCTCCGCCGTCGCTTCACCGGTGATGACGTGCGCCGCGACATGGAGGATCCGGGCCACGGCCACCTGATTGGGCGCCGTCCCTTCAAGCACGAACACGTCCCGCTGGTCATCCCGGCTGTTGCCATGGAGAACTCTCCGAACGGTGACCGATTTCCCGCCGATCGACTGAATCGCTTCTTTGATTTTTTCTTCCGGCGTGAGCGGCAACTGTTCGACGCGGATGAGATTGATCACCGCCACGCTCGGCTCGATCTCCGCGTCGATTCTGGCTGTCTCGTTGGTTGAAGGAGCCTCACCTTCCGCCTCTGTATCGGGCGGCGGCGAGCCGGCTCGGGTCCCCTCCGCGCCGGCCTTTCCGATTCCCTTCACAAAGGCGCGCGCCTTGCCTTTCCTGCCGCCCCCGGCCTGACCGGCCTTGAGATAGTCCCTGGCCACCGCCTCGGCGGCAACGGAATAGCCGGCGTCGGGGACCAGCCCGGTAAGCAGAACCGCATCTCGGTCCGGAGCCAGACGGGCGCCGATCGACGGATGGATGTGGTGCAGAGCGGCATGGAGCACCGAGAGGTCACGCTCAACGATCACGAGATACTGTTTCAATTGGCCGGACTTGAACCAGATCAGCAACGTCGTCCGTCCCGATTCGACACCGAGCAGAAGCAGCTCGCGGTTGGTGACCAGTTCGGCCGACACGATTTCACTGTCTCCAACGGCCATCCGCAGAATGTCTTCTTTCATCACCAGACGGCGATGGTGCGATTTGACGATGGTCAGCGCCGTCGTCTCCGATTTTTCCCCCTCGACTGAGGCCGGTTTCGGCGAGGGTAGCCTTTGCCCCATCGAGGTCCGAGGGAGGTTCTCCGCCAAGACCGACACCCCGTGGACGATCAGAACCGCTAGAACCGCCGTCGCGACACAGAGAAGCGGTCCTTTCGACTCCCGATTCCGGCCTTCTGTTTGTTTCCCGCCCATCATAGATAGAATGCCGCTCCCTCATGAGACGACCGAGCCTCCGCCAGAGAGGCGGAGGCTCGGTCCGTCTCACGGGCCATCCCCTTACGGGTTCGCTTCGACGACCAAGTTGCTCAGAGCGTTCGCGCCGGTATTGTTGGCCACGCCGAGGATGTTATTCCCCAGCCGCTCCGTGTCGGTATTGGCCACGATTCCGGCGACGTCCAACTGAATGGGACCGGCGCCAGCGTCGGTGGTCTCGATGAGCTTGCCGGACACCAGCGCCGCGTTATCGTCTTCGTGGGCGCCCGGCATGACCGCCGCCACCGCCGCCATCAGATCGCTGGTCTTGTGCCCGAAAATCGACACGGCAGCCGCACCCATCAGCGCGACACCGGCGATAAGCAGGCTGTACTCGACCAACGCCGCACCCTTCTTATCACGCACTAATGCCTTCACCATCTCACACCTCCTGTATGTGTAGGGAACGTCCCAACCACTCCCCATTGACGGAAGCCTGACAGCCTTCCGGGCGGCCGGCACCGCCGTGGCCGGAACCCTGTTTTGCCGGACGACTCTGCCGAACCTGTCGTGATTCCCATCACGCATGCGTGGCGTGAGGTATAGAGACCGCACAACGTCTCTGACGACCTTTTTTCAATCAACGGTCGAAATGAGTCGATGATCGGTCGCCTTCGTGGATCAAGAAGATCTATGCGGAGGCGGTGACGGGGAAAACACCATGGCGCGCATCCTGTGTGATTCGTCTCAGTCTTTCACCCTTGTAGACCTTTCTGATGGAGGCACAGCCACTGGTAAGCCACATAGGCCCACCGGCTGCTCTCCACTGACCATTCATGAAACAGTCACAGACGGTGAGCTTCTTCCGATATAAAAAGGAGAGCGCCGCTTCAAACCCCCAGAGTCTCAAAAAGGAGGCATCCCATGAAAGTACACGGTCATCACACGGCACCGGAAGACGATCCGACCGGCCATTCAGTCTCGACGATTCGAATCGATGGAATGAATCCGGTCGATTCACCCCTTCTGCCCCGCAACGTGGTCATCATCACCGATTGGGCCGACATCGACCGCCTGGCGGACCCGGCCAAGAACCTTCTCCTCTATCCTTGGTCCCCCTCTCCTTCACTCCAACAAGCCATCGCGACCCGGCCCTTCGCGGAGCTTCCTCAGATGGAGCTGACCCTGCCGAAAGACAACGCGGCCGGTACCGCGACAATCGTGGAGAACCAGTTAGTGCGACACCTTCTGACAGAACTTGCACCGGCCCTCACGGCCTTCGCCTCGATCTCGCCGGGCCACACCCTTCACCTCTCGTTGCGCAAAACACGGGAACAATCTTGCCCTCTGTTTCACACCGACCGATTCGCCGTTCGGCTGCTCTGCACCTTGCGCGGTCCCGGCACCGAATGGCTGGATGACGAACAGGTCACCCGCAAGGGATTGGGACGGGGCGACAATCGCAAGGTCGCCGGGCCCGATGCGACGATCTACGCGGCACAGCCGTTTCAGATCCTGATTCTCAAGGGAGACGCGGGATTCGGCACTGCCGCTCCCAGCGTCGTGCATCGCTCGCCGGTCGTCCCTGCCTCGTCGGACGGCCGCTGGTACCTTCGCATCGATCCTGTTTTGACGACGAGACCGATGATTCACGAATGGTCGAGACTCTAGCCGCTTGCGGTCTCAAGTGTTTCGGCTGATCTCTCTAGCCGTTTGGCCCGTGCCCGCCGCCCTACAGCCGCAGCAACCGCTTGCGCAGCAGGCGTGACTGAGCACGGCTGACTTTGAGCTGTTGGGTATTCGCGAGAGTGACGAGGAAGACGCCGCCCGGCATGTGGGTAACACGGTTGATACATTCGACGTTGACGATCGAGCCGCGGTCGATTCGAATGAATCGTCGGGGGTCCAATCGCCGCTCAAGCGCCTTGAGGCGATAGTTGATCACATGTCGTTCTTTGCGGACGGTCGTGAGGTAGAGCAATTCGCCGTCGGCCACGACCGAGGCGATCTGACTGACCGGCAGCAGAAGAATGTCGTCCTTCTGACGGACGGGGATCCGTTCCAGAAAGTGAGACGCTCCATGAGATGACTCCTCCGGCTGTGCCGACTCCGCATCCGGCATGTCGCCGTCGGCCAGGGCCAATTGTTCGAGTCTCGCACGGACCCGCGCAAGGGTGTCCGCCAAGCGCTTGCGGTCCACCGGCTTCAAGAGATAATCCATCGCCTGCACTTCAAAGGCGCCGACCGCGTATTCATCGTAGGCCGTGACGAACACGATCAGGGGGCGATCCGCCGCCTTGAATTTTCGTGCCACGCCCAGCCCATCCAATCCGGGCATTTGCAAGTCGATCAAGGCCAGGTCGGGATCGGCATGATCGATGAGTTCGACCGTCGCCGGCCCGTTTTCCGCCTCGCCGACCAGCTCGACATCGGAAAACGATCCGAGCAGTTTCGTCAAGACGGCGCGTGCCGGCCGCTCGTCATCCGCGACGACGACGCGAAGCTTCGTGGCCGGTTCTGTCATGACGCTCCCTTGCCCACCGTCACGGAGACGGACGTCGCCGACAGCGCCGACGGCTCATCGACGGGAAATCGGACCGTGACCGTCGTGCCCACGCCGGGCGTGCTCACGATCCGCAATGAGGCCCAAGCTCCATAGAGGCAGCGGAGTCGGTTTTCCACGTTCGTCAATCCGATCCCCCGTTGTCGGCCCTGCCTCAAGACCTCTTCGGAGGCTCCCACGCCCGTATCGACAATTTCCAAACAGAGCAACTGCGGCGAAGACCGGAGCCCGCCCTGTCGGGTCAACTCGGACGTGAGCCAGGCGGCGATTCGGATTTCCCCGCCGCGCATCGACGGCTGGACTCCATGTTTGACGGCGTTTTCCACCAGCGGCTGAAGCACCAGCGCCGGAACCCGGACTCGATGCAGATCCCGCGGCACGTCGATACATACGGACAATCGTTCTTCAAACCTTGCCTGTTCAATGTCGAGGTAAGCACGCACCAGATCGAGTTCCTCGCCCAGCGTGGTGAAGTTGTCTTCCATCCGGCGGAGAATGTTTCGCAGCAGGTACGTCAGATCCCGCAAGGTGGCGGCGGCCCGGGCGGGCGCCGTATCGATCAGATACCCGACGGTGTTGAGCGCATTGAACAAAAAATGAGGATTCACCTGCGCGCGCAGCGCCCGCAGTTCCGCCTCGGTGGCGAGCTTCTGCATCTCTTGTTCGCGCAACGCGATCTCGCATCGTTCATGGCTCGTCCGAAGCACGTCAATCCGCCGCGCGGCGAGCGATGCCGCCTCCTCCACAAGGGTCAGCTCTTCCGACAGGAACCGATGCCCATCCTCGCGCACGGCGACCGTCAACAGATAGCGGGGCGGCTCCCATGTCGGCACGATGATCGTCAAACCTCCCTGTGTCGTGAGAACGGGAGCCTCCTGCTCCGCCCGCCGTCGATTTCCTGCCCCATCCGTCTTGTGATGGTCTTCGGACAGATGCGGCAACAAGGGGATTTCTTCGATCCGTTCCCACCGGACCTCTCGGGAGCGGAGGGCCTGTTGCAAACTTTGGCACAGTTCGCCCAACACGGCGTCGACGGCGTCCAGTCCATCCAGACGTTGTGCCAACAGACGTCGAAGTTCACGATAGTCGGATCGTTCAAGGATGAACGTATCGACCAGCCGGCTCACCTGCCGGCGCAGCCATGGATATCCCAGGGCCGTCGCCACCCACAGTGAAATGATCAGACCGGAGACGACCGGCGATACGCGGCCGGGTGTGCCGTCGCCGAGCCAAGGCATCACGGCAAACACGTAGAGACCGACCGTTATGACGACGACCAACAACAACGACAGGGTTCGGCTGACGAAGCGATCGACAAACACGAATCGGTAGTCGCGATACAACACGGCCACGGCAACGGGGAGCGACGCATGGTGACCCAGGAAATCCACCCACCAAGGGAGACCGTCGCTTGAGTGGCGACTAAGCGGTAGCGCCGCAACAGAACAAACGGCGAGCAGGACGAGCATCAAACCGCCATGACCGGTCAAGGTCCGCTTCATAAGCAGGAGTAGGACCAAAAACAAAAAGAGAAACCCGCCGGTCAACATCCGCCAGGCGCCGGGATCGGGGACCGCGCCGCCGGATGCCAAGACCCAACCGTTCCACAACACTGCCGCCGCACTGAGCCCATAGCCGCCCAGCACTAACGCCCCCAGCGGTCTTCTCACCGCTCCAGTCTCCGCTTGCCACACGGAATGGAGCGCCAATGCCGGCAACCAGCCCAACGTTGACACGGCCACGAACGACAAAAAGGCCTGTGTGACGATGGGAGTCTGGGCCGATACCAACCCCGAGGCGAGGGCAGCGAGGTTCCAGAACAGCCCGAGGACGGCGATCGCGAGGGGAATCGGCAACCGCTCGTGCCAACGCCTCGTTTTCTCTCCCTCTGTGGAAACAGAGACCGAATTCGCCGACACCATGGCCAGCAGCACGGCGTACAGCACGATCCCCGTCAGAAACCCGATCTGATGGGCGATATCCGTGGCAAGGCCGGCCATCACGCGACGCTTTCCTTTCTTATCAAATCGACCACTTGAGCGTTTCGTCCCTTGGCGAAGTACCGGGTGAAGTATTCAGCAGCTCTATCAAGAGCTCAATAATTCCTCCATGAACTGCCGATTCACACTCTCAAAACGGTCGATTTGTCCAATAAGCTGAACGTGGCGGGCATGGCCGGGAGGCTCAATCTTTTCCCTGGGGCAACCGATAGGAACGTAGCACCTTATCAAGCGGAGGCTCTCATGCTGACGAAACTCTTACTGCTCGTGATGATCGGAATTTTCGCCCCCCCGTTCCTTTGGTTAGCCTGCGGGAGCCAATTGGTGTACGCCTCCCGCCTGGCCCGCCGGCAACGTTTGATCAAGAGAGCTCATCAGCTCATTCACTCCCACGCACCGGTGAAGCACGAGACACCTCATCGTTGGTGATCACTACCCGAAGCTACACCATGAGCGGGCGGAACCAGTGGAGTCCCTCATGGCAAACAACGAGCAGATCCTCATTCATCACGGCGCTAGGCGCAAAAATGGCGCCTGTCTTTACCGTTTCTCCTTATGCACCGCGTGCTTGCGACAGAAGGAGCAATACTTTTTGAGTTCGGTCCGATCAAGATCGTTCTTTTTGTTCTTGGTCGTCCAATAGACGGACTTTCCTGGTGTGTCACAGCCCACGCAGGCTATTGCGATCACTTCGCGCATGAGACCTATCCTTTCTCAGCTAAATCTTCTCTCCGGCCGCCTGTATCTCGGCTACGACCCTGGCTAGACCCTTTTTGTCGATGATCTTCATCCCATGCGTGGAAACGGTCAGGGTGATCCAGCGGTTCTCGTCTTTCAAGAAGTAGCGTTTCCGCTGCAGATTCGGGAGAAAGCGCCGCCTGGTTTTGTTGTTCGCATGACTCACATTGTTGCCGAACACCGGTCGCTTGCCCGTCACTTGACAATATTGTCCCATCGTCTCCTCCTTTCGAGCGTCACTGACCTGTCAAGAAGGCCGTCAATGAGGCCGCTGCTCTGATCGTCCATGCCGTTTCTCCCAGCTCCCTTTTTTAAAAGGATCTCGAAACGCACGCCAGAGTTCTTCGTCCAGGCACAGCTCGTCCCTGGTCAAGAGACACTCATCCAGTCGTCTCGTCAAAGCAGAACGATCCATGTGTTCCCCGATAAAAGCCAACTCGATCCGGCGATCGCCGTACTCCAAATCCCACACCTTCCGCAGTTCTGAGAGCGCGGTTTCTTCCTTCGGCCACTGACGATCGGGAATCGCCACCCACCAACGGCCCAATCGCTCGTACAAGCAGTTGGCACCGGCCTGTGACCACAGGTAACAGGTCTTGGGTTGCGAGGCGATCCAGAAGTACCCCTTGGAGCGCAGCACGCCCGGCCACTCGTCCTGAATGAACCGCCAGAATCGCATCGGATGAAAGGGACGCCTCGCTCGATACACCAGCAGGTCATCGATGGCCCATTCTTCATCGGCCATCAGGTCGCCGCTTAAGAGGTGCATCCATCCTGGTCTCACCTCACGTGTCCCGCTGCCGGCGTGCCCAAGCACTTCCACCATGGAACCAGGATTTCCTTGAGAAGCCATCACGCAGACCGCATCGGGGTTGACCAGCCGAAGAAACCGTTCAAGCCGCAGCCGTTCATCCTGAGTGACACGATCGCACTTGCTCAGTACGAGTGCCGTGGCGCATTCCAATTGGTCGGCGAGCAGCTCGGCGACAGCCCGTTCATGATCCGGCCCCCGGCTGACTCCCCGCTCCCCCAACGTGTCTCCCGATTCATAATCCAGCCAAAACCGTTCGGCATCGATGAGGGTGATCAAGTGGTCAAGCCGGGCAACTTCGGCTAGCCTTTCGCCATCGGGCGTGTGAGCCTCGAACAGATCCGCAACGAGCAACGGGTCCGTCCCGCCGGAATTTTCGATAAGAATGGTTTCGCACCACCCACGATAGGCTACCTGGATGATCATGTCGGTCAGGTGCCGTCGCCACGAACAAGGATCATGGATGCTCTCGCGGATACATGACGGACCGGCGCTCCCCTCCTCCGGCATCCAGATGGAACCGGTTTCTGTCATAACGGCAGTTCGTGCCGGCCTAATTTCCTGAGCAAGACGGTTCAAGACCGTGGTCTTGCCGGCGCCGACGAACCCCGACACCGCGATCACGCTCACTTTGTCCATAGGGATGATCTTTTCACCTCCTTCGTCTGTCCCAATCGAAGAAGAACCCTCGCTCAAGGCACATAGTCTGCTCCTGGCCTCGACATGCCTTGTCGGCCTTCAGTTCGTCGGCGGGAACGGTACTTCCTGTTGAACTTTTCAACTCGTCCTTCGGCATCCACGATGCGCTGAGTGCCTGTGTAAAACGGATGCGAATACATGGACGTTTCCACTCGATAGAGCGGATAGGTTCGACCGTCTTCCCACACCGTCGTCTCGTGGGTTTCAACGGTGGACATCATGATCCACCGTTTGTCGATCGCCACATCATGGAAGACGACGGGGCGGTAGTTCGTCGGATGAATACCCGGCTTCATCGGCGCCCCCTTTCGCTTCGCGCTTGGTTTTACCAGCTCGACTTCCTGACGCCGGGGATTTCCCCCTTGAGGGCCAGCAATCGGAAATCGATCCGCGACATCGCAAACCGACCGAGATAGCCCCTGACGCGACCCGATATCGCGCAGCGGTTCCGCACCCGCACCGGCGACGAATTGCGCGGCAGGCGGTTCAACTCCTGTTGCGCCTCCTGTTTTTCTTCAGGCGTACTGTCCTGACGCTTGATAACGGCTTTCAACGCCTTCCGTTGCTCGGCATACCGCGCGACCAATTGTTTGCGTTTCTCATTGCGCAGCACACTGCTGAGCTTCGCCATAAAGGACCTCCTCCGATGAGATTGATGAAATGATGATCACGACCTGGTCCCGCCGATGTCGGATCGTCCACTGAACGGGAGCAACGCCATGTGTCGCGCTCGCTTGATAGCGCGGGCGATCTCCCGTTGTCGTTGCAGACTGTTGCCCGTCATGCGACGCGGCAGGATCCGTCCGTTGTCCGTCAGAAACTTGCGCAGCCACTCCGCATTCTTCCAATCGACCGGTGTGGTATCGTCGATCACGCGATGCCGCCGTTCTTCACCCATGATGGTTCCTCCTCGGTCATGAGTCAGCTCCCATGACACCCTCTCCTGGAAAGAGCATCAACGGTGCACGCCGACACTGAACTGTCGGGTCACTTCATCAACTGCCGGTAAGATGGTGATGTCAGGCGAGCGCGGGCGGACCGCGCAAATGGCTGGCGAGATCGGGCAGAACGGCACGCACCACAATTGATGGAATAGGTGATGCCGGCAACGGGGCGAGCGAAGACGGCAAGGGAGGCGGAGATTCGGAAAGCGACGAGCCAGCGGCCCACTCCAACCACGCATGGATGTCGACATCCGAGTGATTCGTATCTCCTGCTTGTATGGCGGAGTAGTGATCGATGAGGAGATAGGGCAACGGCAGGGCCACCAGCACGTACAGCATCGCAACGGCGGCGATGAGCATCGTTCGCGTCAATCGGCCCTGCATCGGTCTCGCTGCTTCGCTACACCAAGCCATCACGCGCCTCGCACTTCAACGCGCGTTCATCGAATTCTTGCGACCCTAAGCCGACCCACTGCCTCTGCTGAACCGTCAAACATCGCGCGCAGGTTTGGTCATAGAACGGCGACAGGCCCATGATCCACTCACGAGAGAACTCCCCCTGGTATTCATTGGGGAGGAACGCCATGAACCCCGACGGTGGTGTTGAACACTCGGACATGTCGACTGCGCTCGTCTCGTGCCTGCATTGCGGCAGACACCCTTTAAGCACCGTCTTCGTCCCTTGCCGTGCCGAGACGACGCCTTGATCAATTATTGCAAGTCATTTGCAATACTAGCCTGCATCTTACACCGACCGAATTGACGATGCAAGCCCTACCGACCGCCCGACGTCACGCATGACCATAGCTTACGCGGCATCCTGCCACCGATACCGAATCCGCCCCCCGACGACGGTCATCATCACCCGACCACGCACCGGCCATCCGGCAAACGGCGTATTCCGTCCTTTCGAGTAGAACCGGTCGGGATCGACCACCCACTCACGCGTGCGATCCACCACGGCGATGTCAGCCGATGCCCCCGGCTCCATCGTCCCGGCCGGCATCCCAGCAGCCCAGCCGGCTTGCTGGTCAAGCACTGCACGGCTCGATCCAGAGACAAGACACCCTCCTCGACAAGTCGCAACGTCAGGGCCAACGCCGTCTCCAATCCCACAATCCCGAAGGGAGCCCGGTCCATTCCCCGTTGTTTTTCATACTCGGCATGCGGCGCATGGTCCGTGGCAATGGCGTCGATCGTGCCGTCGGCCAATCCCTCGATGACCGCAATGCGATCCTGCTCGCTTCGCAAGGGCGGATTCATCTTGGCGTTGGGTCCCGATCGACGGACCGCTTCGTCGGTCAGCGTAAAATGGTGCGGACAGACTTCCGCCGTCACCGACAAGCCTTCATGCTTGGCGTTGCGAACCGCCTTGACCGTAGCCTCTGTGCTGACATGGGCCACGTGCAACCTGGCTCCGGTCTTCCGAGCCAATCGAATATCCCGTTCGACCATCCGCGTTTCAGCGCGGGACGGAATGGCCGCCCGTCCCAGTGCGCGCGAGACCGGGCCGTCATTCATACACCCGCACCCGGAGAGACCGAGATCCTCACAATGATCGATGACGGGCAGATCGACCGCCACAGCTCGCTCCATCGCCCGTCGCATCACCTCGTCATCCATGACCGGCCTCCCGTCGTCCGACACCGCGACGCATCCGGCTTCCTTCAAGGCTCGAAAATCGCTCAACTCACATCCGGCCGATCCCTTGGTAATCGCTCCGATCGGGTACACCTTGGCACAATCGGCTTCGCGGGACTTCATCGTGATCAACCGCGTCACAAACGGTTCATCATTGACCGGTTTCGTGTTCGGCATACAGCAGATCGAGGTGAATCCCCCTGCCATGGCTGCCGCCGTACCGGTGGCGATGGTTTTCTTGTATTCATATCCCGGCTCGCGCAGATGGACATGGAGATCGACGAAACCAGGCAACACCAGTAACCCCGACACATCGATGCAAACCGCTTCGTCGGGAGGACAGACGTCCGGCGACACCACGGCGTCGATCACTCCGTTTCTAATCCACACATCCGCTTCGCCGTTCCATCGACCCGGATCGAGCACCCAGCCTCCGGCGAGGACAAGGATGGAGGACGTTGCCTCTGTATTCGGCCTCTTGTCCATTCGTCGTCATCAGACCCAGACTGTGAGACGCACGCCATACCCAATGCTACCCACACAAAGAGTCCCGCAATGAATGATCGCTCCGTCCACGAGCATCACGATCATCGGCATGGTGCGACCTGCGGCATCAGGCCGTGCCGCACGGAGATCATATTGATTGATTATCGGGTCGCCGGTCGCGAGCGGCTTGTCGGCCAGCCCTTCGGGTGGAATCGTCCACTCGGCGATCGGACGCCCTCCACGACGAGGACCACGCCCCAGCCAATGAATCCGATCGACACCGAGCGACAAGGTTCTCACCACCTCATCGCCTAACGTCGCCATCTCTAATGCGGGAGCATGGTCAACGCCGCGATGGTCACCATCCCGGCGATCATCATGGCAAACTGCCAAACCCCTTTAGCAGCCCCCATTCGTCCATGGAGACCAGGCACGAGATCGGCCAACCCGATATACAGGAATGAAGCTGCCGCCACGCTGAGGGCATAGGGCACGATGGCCTCCGCATAGCCGAGCCCTCCATAGGCGGCGATGACACCGACCAGCGTTCCCATCCCCGACAAGGTATTCCACCACAAGGCCCGTTGGCGAGAGAACCCGCTCGACAGGAGAATGGTGAAATCGCTCAATTCTTGGGGCACTTCATGGCCTAACACGGCAAGCGTCGTGACGAGGCCAAGCCCAGGAGAGGCAAGGCAGGCTGCACCGATGGCGACTCCATCGGCCATGTTGTGGACCGCATCGCCGATCAAAATCAGCATGCCGGTCTTTTTTCCCATCCTGTGGGTATGGTCGTGCCCATGGGGACGATGGTGGTCGTCCGGAAGATCTCCGTGCGAATGTCTCCAGATCACCGTCCACTCCAATACGAAAAACAGGACGAGTCCGGCCAGAATCGCAACCCCCGCTTCGTAAATGGAAATATGCTCCAACGCTTCGGGGATCAGTCCGATGATCGCGGTGGCCAACATCGTGCCGGTGGCGTAACTCAGCAAGTACGGCATCACCCGATGCCGCCACCCATCGGGAATGAGCAGAACGAGCGCGGTGGGCAACAACGCGCCAAGACTCCCGAGCAGCCCCATCAGGAGAACGAATCCCCACGTCGATTCGACTGGAAGATTCACTGGTCGTCACGGCGGCCATACCGTCCCTCGTGATCCTGTTCACAGTTCTGCATCAGTTTCTCCACGCTTCACAGAGGTTGCGGGTTATCATTCGATCAACTCGTGTTCCAAAAGCTCGATCACCCGCGTCTTCACCAAGCCTCGTTCGCCGAATGAGACGCGCCGGCACAGAGGGAGCCAGAGGCCCTTCACATCCGTATACTCATTGACATAACTTTCCATGCCGATCACGGACTGTCCGTCGAGCGAGAAATAGGTCATGACATAGTGGTTGGAATACTGTCTCCCGTCTGGAGCCCGGTCGTACCGCTCAATGGTATTGACTCGCCGCTCCGTCATCGGGGTAATCCGGCCGATCTGGGTGTATTGACCGTCCTTAATGCGGTACCAGGATTCGAGTCGCCCGCCGGTCAGCAACACCTTGCGCCCGCGCGGGTGGGGTACAACCGGATCGTCATCCGGTGCAAACGAGAGGATGTACTTGCCGTCGCCCTCCTCGAACGTCGAGTAGGCCAAATGCATCCCCTGGGTCCACAGCCGTTCTCGCACCCACTCTTGAAGGGTCGCATCGGCTCCATTCAACTCCACCGTCGTCTCCCTCCTCGGCACCAGACTGACGCGACCGGTGTAGACACGCCCCTCATCGTTCAGCGAAAGTCTCGCTCGATATCCTCCGAAGCCAGCCGGCCACCGATACATCCGACCATGGGCCTCTTGAACCAGCCGTCGCGCCGCCGGATCATCGGCAGACTGTGCCGCTTGGACTTCCGTCGGTTTCGGCGTTCCGCTTCCTTGCATCATGACGTCCTCCTTGCCGCACCACTCCATCGTGTCGTTTGGCGTTTCCTCCGGCGGGCCGGCCTCACCAGGCACGCTTCCAGACCATCAAGAAATCGCTGCCAGGGCACGCGCCGACCGATAACAACGAGCTTGGCCTGCGATTGCTTGGCCCCTGTGTAGGGAGTCAATGCCAACGATCCCATGATCCATTGAAGCTCTTGAAGCCCGGTTCACCCCTGTACTTTCACGAAGCCCTTCATGCGGATCACGGATCGCTCGAACCGTTTCAGCCACGCTTCGAGGCGAACAGGGTCGAACGGCTTCAGAATTTTGAAACTTCCGCTCTGATACCCGGTCGCCGAATCCTTGACGGTTCCCTGTTCAATCGACGGCGCCTTCTTCGTCGCCGTTCCTCCGAACAGTCGGTCCACGTCGACTTCGGCATGCGCCGTCCGGACGATCGCGGCAGCCGAATTCACGACCTTGATACGCCGTTCGACGAGATCGGCCTGACGACGGTCGATTTGATCCAGTTTGTTTACCACCACCACATCGGCCTGCTTGAGATGATCGTCCGCCGCGGCCCAATAGGCGCCGAGCTTCAAAAACCGTGGTCCATCGACCATGACGATCACTGAGGCCAAGACCCCTCTCGTTGTTGAGGTCGACCGGGTCAGCGCCTTCTCGACTCCCACGACCACTTGCCCAGTGTCCGCCAACCCCGTCGTTTCAATGAAGACCGGGGCTCCATTGGACTTCCGCACCAGATGCCCGACTTTTTCGCTGAACTCTCCCGACAGGTCGCAACAGATACAGCCACTGAGGAGCGCCTGAAGTTCGACATCCTGGGAGCGGGGATGATCATGGAGCAACGCCCCATCCACATCGACTTCCCCAAATTCGTTCATCAGAACCGCTGGCTTGATGCCCCGATCTAACTGATGAGCCAGTAATCGTTTGAGCAAGGTGGTCTTTCCGCTTCCTAGAAATCCGGCGATCACATAGATCGGCGTCACCTTGGCGGATCGACGGGCATGATCAGTGCTGGTCATGGTGCGACTCCCCCCTGACAGCCAACTCTTCGATATCGGGCAGACCAATCTCGTTGGCCGTTTTATGAATCTTGTACTGTTGGGTATTACCAGGCCCTTTGAGCAGGGCGATCACGGTTTCAATCGGCGGACAGCCTGGTTCGCGACATTCCAATTCCGTGACCACGACCGTCGTCTCGTCGGTCAGATGAAACACCCCTCTGGTCCAGGCTTTAATACGATCGACCTGATCCACTGAGATCGTCCGTTTTCCACCGAACAGGTTCATGCCCGATTCTCCATGCCATGAACGGAGAAGAGTGACACAACCCCGTCGCTTGCGCCGGTCACCAGCCACTGCCCATTAGAACTCCAGGCCACGCACGACAGTCCACCCGTCTTATTCACTTCTTGGCTCACCAGCGGTGTGGTCGTCTGCGGTTCCCAGAGGCACAACAAACCGTCTTCTCCCACCGTCGCCACGAGCGATCGGTTGGGATGACAGGCAATGTCTCGAATCCATCCTAGATGCCCTTTGAAGAGACGGCCGCCGGTGCCTTCAAACTTCTTCATATTCCACGCGACGAGGGCCGGGCCGGAGGCGGTGAACAGATTGAGGCCGTTATGGTCAAATCGCACCGATGTGACCTTCACGGGGTAGCCGGACATATGCCAGTGCTGATGACTGTCGGTGCGGAACAGATGGACCGATCCGTCGAGGTTTCCCGAGGCCAGGTAGTCCCCGCTCGGACTCACCGCGATCGTCAACAAGGCGCCGTCGTAAGGAAACGGGCGGACCGGTTTCTCCTGCCCGATCTTCCACAACCAGGCGCCTCCATAGGCCGAGGCGATGACCCCTTCTCCACGCGGCATCCAGATCACGGCTGAAATCGTCGTCTTGTAGGCCGGTACTTCGGCGGCAAGTTGCGGGGGCGA
>JANDJE010000086.1 GCA_024331095.1 Nitrospira sp.
CACATGCATATCCACCACCCAATAGCGCAAACTGTCCATGATGAGTTGCAGCGTCCGAGGATGCGTGACGTTGAGGGTGTTCCCGCAACCAGTATAGTCCATGTAGAACCGCCGGTTGTCGGCGACAAGACGGTAATAGGACAGGTTGTCGATCCCGCGAAACGACAACGTGGGGCCCAGGTGATTGCCTTCCGCGGTGTGGTTGTACACGACGTCCAAAATGACTTCGATCCCGGCGCTGTGCAGCGTCTTGACCATGGTTTTGAATTCACGCACATGGTGGGCGTCGACGGGAGAAACCGCGTAGCGAATGTCCGGCGCGAAGAAACCGATCGTGTTGTACCCCCAATAGTTCGTCAATCCACGTTCCGCCAGGTGTCGATCGCGGACGAAATGATGGACCGGCAACAGTTCGACGGCCGTAACACCGAGATCGAGCAAATAATCCAACACGGCCGGAGTCGTCAATGCCGCGTAGGTGCCGCGCATGGATTCCGGCACGTTCGGATGCCGCGCCGTGAAGCCTTTCACGTGCAGCTCATAAATGATGGTCTTGTCCCAGGGTGTCTTCAGTTGTGTATCGCCGCCCCATGAAAAGGCCGGGTCGATGACGACGCATTTGGGAACATTCGCGGCGTTGTCCCGCTGGTCGATCGACAGGTCGGCTTGGGGATCGCCGATCCGGTAGCCGAACATCGCGTCGGACCACTCGATCGTTCCGGCGATGGATTTGGCGTAGGGATCGATCAACAGCTTTGCCGGATTGAAACGATGGCCTTCTTCCGGCGCGTACGGGCCGTGGACTCGATAGCCGTAATGTTGGCCCGGCCAGAGCCCCGGAATATAGACGTGCCAAATTTGGTCGGTGCGTTCTTCCAACCGAATACGCAGAGATTCCTTCGCATGTTTGGGGCCGTCGAACAAGCAAAGATCGACGGCCGTGGCGTGTTCGGAAAACAGCGCGAAGTTGACTCCTTGCCCGTCCCACGTGGCGCCGAGCGGGTAGGGTTTTCCTGGCCACACTCTCATTGTTTTTTCCGAAAACGGCGATTCATGGTTTGTCGTATGTATAATATGACGCCGCCGTCGCCCACAAGACGCCGGGTCACTTCGGAACAATTGCACAACGACAACCGCTTGCCGTGCAAACACGTGAGTCTCTCATGTCGAGCCATGAGTGGTCGCTTGATATCGGCGCGAATCGAATAGGCCTGGACTTGACGAGGTTTCGTGTGTGGGCCCCGCATGCCTCGTCCGTGGCGATTCGATTTCCGGATGGGGATCCGAACACGGTGCCGATGCAGCCCGAAGAAAACGGCTACTTTCAGGCCACCGTCGCCGGTGTCGCCGCAGGGACCCGATATCGCTATATCCTCGATGGCACGATGGAGCGTCCCGATCCGGCCTCTCGCTTTCAACCGGACGGCGTGCATGGGCCGTCCGCCGTGGTGAATCCCGACGCCTTTCAATGGACGGACCGCACATGGCGCGGACTCCCCATGGAAGACATGATTATCTATGAACTCCATGTCGGAACCTTCACCCCTGAGGGCACATTCGATGCGATCATTCCTCGCTTGCCCTATCTCAAGGAGACAGTGGGGGTGACGGCCATTGAGCTGATGCCGGTGGCGCAGTTTCCCGGCCGTCGGAATTGGGGCTATGACGGGACCTACCCGTTCGCCGTCCAGACAAGTTACGGAGGGCCGGAAGGATTGAAACGGCTTGTGGATGCCTGTCACGCGATGGAAATGGCCGTCATGCTCGACGTGGTGTACAACCATCTTGGGCCGGAAGGTAACTACCTGGCTAATTTCGGCCCGTACTTTACCGATCGGTATAAAACGCCTTGGGGAGCCGCCATCAATTACGATGGGCCGGGCAGTGATCCGGTACGGCACTATTTCATCAGCAATGCGCTCTACTGGGTGACGGAATATCACATCGACGGTCTGCGGCTGGACGCCGTGCACGGCATCTATGACTTCAGCCCGCGTCATATTCTGAAAGACATGGCGGCGGCCGTTCATGCCCAAGCCGAGCGGCTCGATCGGCATGTGCTTGTCGTGGCCGAGAGTGATTCGAATGACACCAGGCTCATTGATCCGCCGACTGTCGGAGGCTTTGGTCTGGACGGGCAATGGAACGACGATTTTCACCATGCGCTTCACGTGGTTTTGACAGGAGAGCGAACCGGCTACTATCAAGATTTTCACGGTCTAAAGGATCTCGCGAACGCCGTGCGGGAGGGGTTCGTCTATCAGGGAGGCTATTCACCCTATCGCCAGCGCCGGCATGGGAGTTCTTCCCTCCATTGCCGCCCCTCACAATTCATCGTGTTTGCTCAGAATCACGATCAGATCGGAAATCGGGCTGCCGGGGATCGGTTAAGCACCGTCCTTCCCATAGAAGCCTTGTTTGTCGCCCGTGCCTTGGTGCTGCTGATTCCGAATATTCCGCTGCTGTTTATGGGGGAAGAATACGGCGAAACAGCTCCGTTTCACTATTTCATCGAACACGGGGATTCTGTGTTGATCGAAGCGGTGCGGCAAGGACGACGTCGGGAATTTGCCCATTTTGGATGGAAGCCTGAAAAGATTGCTGATCCACAGGCGGTTGAGACGTTTGAACGGTCCAAGCTTGATTGGGAACGGCACACCGAACGGCAGAAAGACCTGCTTCGATGGACCAAGGCTTTGATTAAACTGCGCAGGACCGTTCCGTCGTTGGGAGCCGGCGACAACGAGGATCTGCGCCACGAGGTCCAAGAGTTTGAAGCCGATCGGGTCTTGCTGCTGCACCGTCGGTCGAAGGACCGCGGCGAAACGTTGCTCATATGCGGTTTCAACCGTGCGCCGGTGAAGCTGACCCTGACGGCTCCGGCGGGACGTTGGTACAAACGACTCGATGCGGGATCGAACGACTTTGGGGGGCGAGAAGAAGATCCGCTGCCGTTGGAACTGACGATCGACGGACGAGGATTCTCGTTGACAATTCCGCCCTATGCGGCGGCCGTGTTTGCAGATGGAACGTCGTTTCCGGAATGACTGGGCGGTCTCGGGTCCTCATGAGCGCCGGGAAATCGACGCCGATCTCACCCCGCTCGTGTTTCTTCCGTTGATCGAAGCCCGTCGAGTTTGACATATTCAGTGTGTGACGGCGCCGCTGCAAGGTCAACGCGATGAGCCGGGGAACCATCAGGCCGGTGAGCCGAACGGCCGAGGGCCCGGTTATGTTCCGCCACCCATTTCTCATCCGCGTGTTCCCGTCTCGACATATCGGATTCAATTGAATCAACGATGCACCTTCCTCGACGCGGCCCGCATCGTGCCGTATTTGCACAGTCTCGGGATCACGGATCTTTACTGTTCACCCTATTTCACCGCCGTACCGGGGAGTCCCCACGGATATGACGTCGTCGATCCGACGGCGTTGAATCCCGAGCTTGGGACGGAAGAAGACTACCGGATGTTGGTCGAGGCCCTCCGCCGCCACGGGATGGGGCAGTTGTTGGACGTCGTGTCGAATCATATGGGTGTCGCCAGACAGATCAACGGCTGGTGGCGGGACGTGCTGGAGAACGGTCCCAGCTCGCGATACGCCTCGTTCTTCGACATCGATTGGAATCCCCTCAAGCCTGAGTTGCGGAACAAGGTGCTGCTCCCGATTTTGGGCGACCAATATGGGACGGTTTTGGAGAATCAGGAGTTACGGCTTTGTTATGAGTCCGGGGCCTTCAGCATCCGCTATTACGACCATCGATTACCGGTCGCCCCCAAGACGTGGACGTTGATTTTGGGGTATCGGTTGCCGTCTTTGATTCAAGAATTGGGGGCGGAGGATTCGGCCCTCATGGAGCTTCAGAGCATCATGACGGCCCTGAAGCATTTGCCGTCCCGCCTTGAGCAAGATCCCGAACTGGTCGCCGAACGGTACCGTGAAAAGGGTATCATCGCGCGTCGGCTCTCGACGCTGATGGAGTCCAGCGAGACGATTCGCGCGTTCGTTGAGGAAAACGTGCATCTGATCAACGGAGACAAAAATGATCCTCGAAGCTTCGACACGTTGGACGCGATTTTGAACGATCAGGCTTATCGGGTGGCCTATTGGCGGGTGGCGTCCGAGGAGATCAATTATCGTCGATTCTTCGACATCAACGAGCTGGCCGCCATTCGCATGGAAGATCCGGCCGTGTTCCATGAGACGCATCGATTGCTGTTCCGATTGATAAAGGAAGGCGCCGTCACGGGACTTCGCATCGATCACGTGGACGGGTTGTATGACCCGGCCGATTATTTGAAGAAGTTGCAGCGATGGGCCAAGGCCGAACTGCGAGCCGGTTTGCCGGAGGTCGAACGTCCGTTGTACGTCGTCGTTGAAAAAATTTTGGGGGTGAGCGAAGAGTTGCCGGCGAACTGGCCGGTGTATGGAACGACCGGCTATGATTTTTTGAGCTGGATC
>JANDJE010000087.1 GCA_024331095.1 Nitrospira sp.
TGGCTCAATGAATTTCCAAATGCTTAAACTGTATCTGCTCCCGGCGAGGGGTATCGGAATCGAGGTGACGCGTTTCACTACAGTCATGGCTTGTCTACTGGGGCTGAACGCAACAGAGGGGAAAGAGATCACGTTAAGGGGGACGCAGAGTTTGATGAAATGAAAAGTGAAATGAAAAAGGAGCTGTGAGGGGAAGTCGAACGTGCCATACTCAACAGGGACTGCCTGGTTGTTGAAACAGAGGTTGTTGGACAGAAAAGTTTATAGGGAAGCGATTCTGCCCGCCGTCTAGATGTTGCGATGTTTCATGTCTGTGGGAACAACATTTGCGAGAGGAGGAACCATGCCGGCGCTTAACCAGGTTCAGTTGCAACGGTACCTGCAGCATCGGTTTGGGCCGGAGACCGAGTTGCTGGCGTATGAAATCATCGGCAAGGCCGGTGGCAAGGGCGTTCAGAAGCGATACGGCTACGGTACGCCGGTTAAATTGACCTTTCGCCTCGGGGGGCATGTGCAGTCCGCCGTGCTCGAAACGATGAAGCCCGGTCCGTTCGGCCACGAGCACATGGCCGACCGCGCTCAAGCGATGTTGTGGGATTACGATTCGTATGGCCGACTCCCTCAGCATGTGAAGGCGCTCGACGTCGGGGCGTTTGATCGGAAACAGCGCCTCTTCTCCGTCGCGGAGGCCTGTGAGTTCTTCGTTCTGAACGAATGGGTGGACGGAACGAGTTACCATCTGGATCTCGAGCGACTGGCGAAAGGCGGAACCCTGCGGCCGTTGGATCGGCGAAGGACCGTCGCGCTGGCGCAGTATCTCGCCAAGATCCACAAGACCAAACGGCGCAATGAAGATCTCTACAAACGCCGGCTCCGGGAATTGATTGGCCACGGGGAATGTATCATGGGGCTCACGGACAGTTACCCCAAACGGTGCGGATTCATCACGGGCGATCTGCTGCGCGCGATCGAAGAGGCCTGCAACCGGTGGCGCTGGCGGTTGCGCGAGAAGGCCCATCGGCTCTCTCAGGTCCACGGTGATTTTCATCCCTATAACGTTCTGTTCAGGAGTGGAACGGATTTTTCCGTCTTGGACCGATCGCGCGGTGAGTGGGGGGAACCGGCCGACGATGTGACGGCCATGACGATCAATTATCTCCTGAGTTCGCTGGTCCGATGGGGCAAACTCAAGGGGCCGTTTGAGGTGCTGTTTCGGCTGTTTTGGGACACGTATATCGAGGCCAGCGGTGATCGAGAAGTGATCGAAACCGCCGCTCCGTTCTATGCGTTTCGCGGTTTGGTCGTGGCCAGTCCGGTGTGGTATCCGGACCTGTCGATGGAGGTGCGACGGAGCCTCTTCCAGTTCATCCAACAGGTGCTTGAGTCGCCGCGGTTTGAGCCGAATCGAGCGAATGACTACTGTGGGCGTTAACTTTAATAGGAATAGGACGCTGATCGTCATGCGACAAGCGTCAGCCTCGATGGGAATGTTCGCGGGACAGACCCTGCCGAGTGATTTCTCGGCGAATGGTTCTGGGGCGTACGAAGTATTGACCCTTGACCGATGACGGCAAATAGATCTCCCAGAGCGTGCGCGGTCTGGCTCACCGGTTTGCCTGCGTCAGGTAAGAGCACGATCGCCGCCGCGTTGAGGCCGAAGCTCGAAGCGGTTGGCCACATTATCGAGGTGCTGGAGTCCGACGCCGTAAGGCGGATCTTGACCCCGGCACCCACCTACTCCCGCGAGGAGCGAGATCTCTTTTATCGGGCCTTAGCCTTCCTGGGTAGTAGACTGGTGGCTTATGGGGTAACGGTGATCTTCGATGCTACAGCCAACCGGCGGGCTTACCGCGACTTTGCTAGGAACCTGATTCCGCACTTCATTGAAGTGGCGGTTGTCTGCCCCTTGGACCTGTGTATGAAGCGGGACTATAAGGGAACCTATCAGCGGGGCCAGCGGGGCGAATCACTGACCGTGCCGGGACTCCAAGATCCTTATGAAGCTCCTCTCCATCCCGACGTGACGATCGACACCACCAAACTGACAGCAGACGAAGCGGCAGGTAGGATTGTTGAGCTGGTTCGGAAACGGTCGAAGTCAATAGAGCGATAAGGCGTGTCATACTGACTTCAGCGAGGCGTCCCCTCTTTTGTTAGGTGCCGGAGAAACCAACTCCTCGCCTGTTCCGCGACGTGCTCTAACGTGCCTGGCTCCTCGAATAGATGGGTGGCGCCGGAAAAGATGAAGGATTCTTCCCACAGGTTGGCGAAAGGGTTGGTAGGTGCATCGCCCGCAACCGATCGGCTCTATTATCGGACAACGTTTGCGGTCTCGCGGTTTCACACGCGCTTGTCGGCATCAAAGCAAGCCAGTATAATGGCCATTAAAGCAGCTAGAGAGGGGTATGTATGCCACAAGTTGACGAGTTTGTTTCGGTGAGCGAGGCCAAGAATAAGCTGTTGGATTTGATCCGACGGATGAAACACAAACAAGAGGTGGTGGCGATCACGCGCGACGGTGTTCCCTCGGCGGTCCTGCTGAGCATGGACCAGTTCGAGGGACTGATGGAGACGATCGAGATTCTCAGTGATCAGAAGACGATGCACGGACTTCGTCGAGCTTTGAAACAGGCGGAGAAAAAACAGTGGGTCTCCCATGAAGCGGTCTTTGGCTGAGAAACGTTGTGAAAGGATATCGGGCACGCTATACCAGAGAAGCGGCTGAACGAATTCAGAAGCTCCATCCTCAAGTCAAGGGGGAGATCAAGCAAGCCGTCAAAGATCTTGTGGCGAATCCTCTTGCCGGTCATGCGCTTCAATATGAGCTGGCGGGTCTTTGGTCTTATCGGGTCCGGACGTATCGAATCATCTATCAAATTCATGATGAAGAAGGTCGTCTCGATATTGTCTTCGTTGGCCCCCGGCGGGATGTTTATGAGCAGTTGAGAGAGCTGCTGCTTGAGCGATCTGAGCGGAGGTGATCCCCCGGATATCACCGCCCCTCTCCGATGTCACTCTTGTCAGGGGGAGGATGGGTGGAGACGCCGGAGAAACCAGTTTCCCGCCTGTTCCACGACGTGCTCTAACGTGCCCGGCTCCTCGAATAGATGGGTGGCGCCGGGAATGATGACCAGCTTCTTCTCACAGGTCAACACATCATAGGCAGCCCTGTTCAGTTCAATGACAGGGAAATCATAGCCGCCGACGATCAGGAGTGTAGGGGCCATCACGCGAGGGAGATAGGGCTCGGCCAGGTCCGCCCGTCCGCCTCGCGAAACGATGGCCTGAATGTTCGACGGTTCTCGCGCGGCAGCTTGCAGGGCAGCACCGGCGCCAGTGCTGGCGCCAAAGTAGCCGATCCGTAGGTGGCTGGTTCGTTGGTCCGATTCGAGCCATGCCTTGGCCAATAGGAGCCGATCAGCCAAAAGGTCGATGTCGAAGACCTTGCGCCGGTCGTTCGCCTCCTCTTCCGTGAGTAGATCAAGGAGCAGGGTGGCGAGCCTCTGGTGCTGAAGATGGTGGGCCACGAAATTGTTGCGAGGGCTGAATCGGCCGCTGCCGCTGCCGTGCGCAAAGATAACTGCTCCCCCCGAGCCGGCTGGCAGGCCGAGCACTCCCTTCAAAACAACTGACCCTTTCGCGATTGAGACATGATGTTCAAATGTGGCGGCCATGGCGTGGTCCCTCAAGGCCGTTCTTGTTGATGGGCGAGATCCCGATCCACCGTCCGGGCCAAAGCTTGTAATGCCGGGGCGATCCGAACAGGATGGGGCGAGGCCGTCTCCAGGCTGCGTAATGAAGGAGGAAGCTGAGCAAGTTGGGCCATGGTGTACCGGCGCACCTCGTGCAAGCTGGGTGAAGGGACGAGCCGTCGCCCCCCCTTCATGACCTCGTGGAGGAGAGGAGTCCCCGGTTGAACATCTTCCAGTGTGGTGACCGTGTCATAGTCGAGGAGGCCGTCAGCTGTATACGATCGATAGACCTGTTTGCGACCGGGCCATGTCGCCTTGCCCTCCGATCGCTTGCGACAGGGACGTCCAGCATATTCTTGCAGTTTGTATGCACAGTCCAACGATGGGGCATCGGCGGATGTGCTCATGGCTGTGCCGATGGCAAAACAGTCAATGGGGGCCCCACTTTCAATCAAGGCTTGCACGCGATATTCATCGAGATTGCCACTTGCGAGAATCTGGACGTGAGAAAGCCCCCCTTCGTCCAGAATTTGGCGAACCGCTCGCGCATGGGCAGCCAGGTCGCCGCTATCTAATCGAACCCCCTTGATCGTGATACCCTTGGCTTTGAGTGAAGGAGCCATCGAGACGACCAGTCGTGCGGCTGCCTCCGTATCGTACGTATCGATCAGAAAGATCACATTGTCCGGCTGCGCTTGGGCAAAGTGCTCGAAGGCCTGCCGT
>JANDJE010000088.1 GCA_024331095.1 Nitrospira sp.
AAAGTGACGAGAGCACCAGCTCCAGGTGAAAGTCTTGAGAGAGGGGAAGAGGCATCCAGGTCAAGAAGCCGGATGCTGCGATCACAACGGCTGTATGGACCGTGATGGACGTTGCCCATCCAGATAGTCGCTCGCGATGGGAAATCAGGGCGGGCGACACTTGATATGGCATGGTTTTTGTAGGTGTAGTAGGCATGGTCATGAACGTTTACAAAACTGATTATAATTCTCAGAATCATTTATATAAACACAAGGGTGGAATGCCATGTCTGATCACCAGATTCATATGTTCAGTTTCTATCTCACCGACAGGAAGCACATCGAAGAACTCGGGGCTGTGAGTCGATCCTGTCGGATCATGGACAAGCGGAGGACAGTGGCAGACGCTTACGTACCATTGTTCCAAGTGTTCCAAGGAAGGTCAGGCCGGAGAGCAACAATGCCAGTGTGTCGGGCAGGGGTACGGCGGAGACCCGATAGTTGAACGTGTAGGTCGTATCGCCTTCCGTTTCCTGATGCCAAAAGCTGTAGGTGCCTGGTCCGAGAGGACCGCCTGTGAGAAACACCAGGAGATCATCGCCGGCCGAAAGGCCAGGCTGCGCACCGATCAAGATCCATCCGCTGACGTCGGTAAATCCCATGCCACGAAAGTGGCTGCCCTTCGTCCAGCTGAAAAACGATTGAGCAAACCCGTTAGCGTCGGTGTTGGTGTAGTTGGCGAGGACGATTGCGTCCAGCGAATGGCCATCGGGAATCGTGATGGTGAAAAAGTCTCGGTCCAGGACCGGCAGATGCGTGGTCGATCCCAGGATTAAGTTGTCGCCAATGGCAAGTGAGATGGTCGTCGGACTCGCATGATCGTCCGACAAGTCTCCATGGACGGCTTCGTTATGAACAATGGCCGCTTCGGCATTAAACCCGAGCAGACTCACGCTGGCAATGACCAGACTGCCAACTGCGCCAAACATTCCGTGTGGCCTGTTTCTCATGATCGGTTCCTCCTGTTGAATGGTTGATGAATGGTTGACCAAGACCGGCACGGGGGCGAGACCCCTTATGCGAACGCACCCGTGCGAGCCGCTTACGGCTTGTCGCCAGTTGTTTACGTGAGGGGCGGGGCTCAAGCCATGTTCTCACGCCGGAATCCCATGCGCCGTTTCCGGATTTGCGTTGAACTGGTTCGAGGAGGTGCGAGTCAGCGCCTTGGCGCGTGTAGTGCGGCCACGGTGAGAACCCGGACGGTCAACCGGCCTGAGAAATGAAATGACGCCCGGGCGTCTCGGTCAGGAACGTTTCCGATTGAGTACGGGTTCGCCATTGCGATCACACATTGGAATGTG
The DNA here is from genome assembly GCA_024331095.1 of Nitrospira sp. Classification (GTDB taxonomy): domain Bacteria; phylum Nitrospirota; class Nitrospiria; order Nitrospirales; family Nitrospiraceae; genus Nitrospira_D. The sequence goes on from JANDJE010000088.1 coordinate 1,341, forward strand.
AAGCCGGCGCAGCCGAAAGATATCGGTCTGCTTCGTTTATGAGACGGTGAGCTTAGCGAACATGCCATGCAGATAATGACTCACTTTGGTTTTGCTGGTCGCGGTCCCGGGCGGCAGGTCATTGTTCTCAACGACCGCGCAGAACAGCGCATACTCGCCGGGCGTCAATATCACTGTCTTCGAATGTGTGGCAGTAGGAGGGAGGTCGGTGTCTTCGATTTCGTCGATGACGGTGCCGGAGGCGCTTTCATCCACGCGCCCATCTTTCACAGGTATGGCATCTGGTGTCATTCCAGGATGGAGTTTCAGAATGACCAGTTCGTGAGGGCGCGTGCCGGTATTGGTCACCCGAAAGGTGACCGGTCCGGATGAAACGGTGACTTTATCTGTCATGACCGTCCACTCTCTGATCGTGACGTCGACCGTCGTGCCTGCCTGGGCTTGCTGAGCCTGCGCCGGGGGAGTGTCGCTTCCACCGCAGCCGGCCAAGCCGGCGAGCAAGGTCAGACCTAGAGGAACGGACAGCCATGCATTCGCTTTCATACGCAGACCTCCTTACGTCAATTGTGTGAGCCATACCGTGGATTGTCACAATCGTATACTGCACTCGCAACGAGATTGACCATGTTCGATCACCAGATCGGCATGTTTCTTTTTCAGATGGGGCAGAGAGGGCCTGGCTACTGCCCCGGCGCTTGGAGTGCGGCTACCGTGGGGATGTGCGCGGCCCGTATCGCGGGCGGGAGGCCGCCCAGTAGGCTAATGAGCAGGGAAAAGCCCAGGGTTGCGGCGGCCGATGGCGGTGTCAGGATGAGGCGGAACGCCACTTCGGCGAAGGTACTGAAGTTCATCGTCGAAAGGGTGACGAATTGCAGGGCCGCGCCGCCGCACAAGGCCAGTCCTCCGGCCGCCGCGCCGATCGTGAGGGATTCAATGAGAAACACGAAACAAACATGAACGGGGACGAAACCCAGCGCCCGCAACGTCCCAATCTCCCTCGTGCGCGCCGCGACTGCTCCATACATGGTCATGGTGCCGCCCAACAGAGCACCTATGGAGAAGATCGTCGTGAAGGTGAACCCAAGCACCCGAATGAAGGTGGCCAGGGTGAACGATTTTTCCCGATAGTAGTCCCGTTCCCGCTTCACTTGGAGCATGAGGCGCGGATCGTCCGCAATGAGTCGACTGAGCGGCTCGAACGCAGTCTCGTCCTGGAGGCGAAGCGTCAAGGAAGAATAGGATTCTCGCCCGTAGGCCGCCATCAGGAGGTCCGCGTCTCCCCAGATCTCCGATTCGAACGCGGTGCCGTCGGCGCTCATGATCCCGACGACCAGCCAGTCTCGTTTGCCGACGCGCAAAGAAGAGCCGATTCCTTGAGGAAGAAAGCGGGCGGCGATATGAGATCCAACGACGATTTCCGCAGTCCCCGGTTGCCAAGGACGCCCCTCGACCACACGGACTTGCGGTCGCAATGTGAACGCCATGGGCTGTGTGCCTCGGACTGTGACGTTGACCGGCGTCTCCCCTCCGGTTTTCGTCAGGCTGATTAAGACGACCGACTCGGCGAGCGCCATGGGATTGCTATCTGTATCGGACGCGATGCCTGGAAGCGAGCGGATGATGTGGGCTTGATTCCGATAGAGGCCGCTTGCGATTTCCGTCGTGGCTCCCTGGCGGAGCAACAGGACGTTGTCCGGCGATCCGCTTTCAATCAATGCGTGCGTCAGCCCGTCGCCGAGCATCAAAACGCTCAAGAAAATGAAGCTGACCAGCCCCATTCCCATGACGGTCAGGGCGGTCGTTCGGCCGCGTGACCAGACGTTTCGAACACCGTAGGCCCACAGGAGTTTCACGGGAATGGTTCCTATCCAATGTGCCGCAGGTCGTTGGCGACGTTGCTCCGGATCACGGTGACAAGCGGAATTGTAGCTGCGCAGCAGGCTGTGATCAAGGTGACCAAAACGCCGAGCACCAAGGTGCTCGGATAGACGACGAGCTGTTGAAAGAAATTCCCCAGCTTGGTCGAGACCAAGGTCGCATAGAGGTCTATAGCCGGGACGGTAATGGCAATCCCCACGATTGAGCCGAGACCGGCGATCAGCAACGCTTCTCCGGTGATCAAAGCCGCCAGATGGCGGCGCTCAAAGCCGAGGGTCCGAAGGACTGCCCATTCCCTTGTCCGCTCGCGCACGGCCATGACCAAGGTGTTGGCGAGTACCAACAGGGTGACGCCGTTCAGCACGATCGCGAGCAGCTCCAAGGCACGAACGATCGATCCCGACATGGCGACGAAGCCGGCTTGAAAGGCCTGCTCGGTCTCGGTCCTCGTTTCGGCGACCGAATTAGCAAAGGTGTCGTCGATGGCGCGCGAGACAGCTCCGGCCGCCGACGGGTCCGCGATGCGCAGCACGTACCAGCCGACGGTATCGGCCCGATCGGGATCGAATTGCCGCCGGCGCTCATTCACAAAGTCCCAGCGGATGATCATCCAGTTCTCATCGACCGAGGACTCGGCCCCCCGGTAAATTCCCCGAACGACGAATTCCCAATCTCCGGGGTACAAAGTGCCTTTGAGGGGGATCACGTCGCCGACGCGCCAGCCGTACAGATTGGCCAGACGTCGGCCGATGAGACAGGCCCGGCGGTCGCTCAAGAAGTCCCGTCGCTCGCGGGGATCGAGCACCAACTCGGGGTGCAGGTCGAGGAACGACTCCGGATCGACGGCAAACTGAGGGAAGAACCCCTTGGCGTCCCGATAGACCCCTCC
>JANDJE010000089.1 GCA_024331095.1 Nitrospira sp.
GAGATAGAAGTACCATTCCTTCACATCTTCGCCATGGTTTCCTTCCGGTCCCGCCAAACCAAACAGACGCTCCTTGAGAATCGGATCCTTCCCGTTCCAGAGAGCCAACGCGAAACAGAGCCGCGCCCGCCGGTCGCAGATGCCCAGCAACCCGTCTTCTCCCCATCGGTACGCGCGACTCCTGGCATGGTCGTGGGGGAAATAATCCCAACAAGTGCCGTCGGCCGAATAGTCTTCCCTGACCGTTCCCCACTGTCGCTCGGACAGATAGGGCCCCCACCGTTTCCAATTCCGCTTCCGTTCCGCCTCCTCGATCAGCCGCTGCGCTTCTGCCTCGTTCTGCTTGCTCTTCGCCATGATCGCCTCCTTTCTTCACCTACTAGGTGACCGAGTATCGCCGGTCATCGAGCGGAATCAGCAGGGGAACCCGATGGACTTCATACTCAACGCATGCTTCCCCACTACAATCTGGCAGACGCCGGACGAGCGGCAGCCTCGATTGCGAATCTCATGCGCGGGATCTCCGCCCGGCTTGTTCAGAGGCAAACCGGGCCGTCGGAGCCTGCCGCATATTCGAGCAGCGGCACACCGCCTTCACTCCAAACCCGCAGGATCGGTTCGACGATCCGCCAAGACTCCTCCGCTTCGTCGTCACGAATGGACAGAGTCGGATCCCCCTCCAAGATATCGACGAGCAGACGGGCATAGGCCGGCAATCCCACGGGAGGGAACGGTTTGTCCAACTCGACGCAATCAAGCTTGCAGAAATCTCCCGGTTCATTCACATTGACCGAGAGCGCGATGCGATCGGGGCTTAGTTCGATCGAGAGCTTGTTGGGAACCGGCTGTGCCTCCTGTCCGAACGCCAAATGGGGAACCGGCTTGAAATGAATGGTGATCTCCCGACGATCCCGGCCCAAAGCCTTTCCCGTGCGAAGTACAAACGGCACGCCGGCCCACCGCCAATTATCGATTGCCAGCGTCACTTGGGCGAAAGTTTCCGTGTTGCGTTCCGCCCGCACACCAGCTTCCTCCACATACGAAGGGATTGCCTTTCCCCCGATCACACCAGCCGTGTACCGCCCCCGGACCGTCTGGTTCGTGACTTCGTCTGGTTCAAGCCGACGCACAGCCCGCAGCACCGCTACCTTGTGATCGCGGAAGGTCCGCTCATCCAAGGCGTGCAACGGCTCCATAGCGACCAACGCCAGCAACTGCAAGAGGTGATTTTGAATCATGTCGCGGAGGGCGCCCGTCGCATCGTAGAACGAGGCTCGGCCAGCCGCCGTGATCGTCTCATCCCAGATGATATCAATCCGCTCGATATGGTGGGTGTTCCACACCGGCTCGAAGATGCGATTGGCGAACCGCAGCCCCAGAATGTTCTGCACCGTCTGTTTCCCCAGAAAATGATCGAGTCTGAAGACGTCCCGCTCAGGGAACGACTCGTGGAGAAGGCGATTCAATGCCTGCGCCGATTCCAGACTTTCCCCGAACGGCTTTTCCAGCACCACCTTGCTCCCTTTGGGCAATTTCAGTGCAACCAGCGATTCGATGGATGGGGCAAACAGCGCGGGCGGCAATGCCAGATAGGCCACCAGCGGACCGGTCGTACGGCTCACGGCTTGAGCGAGCTGGTCACGGTTCGTCACGTCGGCCCGGCAATAGTCGATGTTCCTAAAAATCGCTTCCGGCAGGCCCGACACATCGACAGTGCCGGACGCCGCCAGTTTCTCCTTGAGATGGCTCCGGAATTTCCCCGTGTCCCAGTCGTCTTGCGCAATCCCCAGCACCCGAAACCCCTCCGGCAATTTGCCCTCTTCATGAAGGCGGACGATGGCCGGCATCAAGAACCTCGACGTCAAGTCACCCGACGCCCCGAAAATCATGAGAGTCTGAATCATCCCGGCGCCTCCTTTCCGCCTCTTAGGTTTTCCGAGCCCCTCTTGATCCGATCAGTCCGACCGGTCCGACCGGCTTGCCGACCGATCCGACCGGCTTGAGCAACGCGCGCCGGCGAACCAACGATCTTCCCTGCCTGCGCGGTGCATCATCCTATTTGAATTGAGCCACCGCCGCATCAAGGGCCGACTTAAGGTCATTCCACGCATGCTCGGCTCCGGTTTTGAGCACCTCCCACGCCTCTTCGCTTGCAGCCTTGATCTCGCCGAGCTTGGCCTGCGCCGCCTCCCGCTTGGCCTTCAGCGCATCGACCTGTTTGAGATACTCGATCTTGGCGCTCGCCTCCACCTTGTCAGCCTTGGCCTTGAGCTCGTCGATCTTCGCGCCCCATTCCCGCAATTGCGCTTCCATTTTTTCGAGATAGGCGTCTTTGAGACTCATCGGGGCCCTCCTTTGCTCAGTGCATGGTTATGAGTGTCGGCGAACGATGTGGCTACCTGGTCGCTTCCTCGGCTTTTTCAACCGTTTCTTCCACCTTCTCCTTGACCGCCTCTGTTGCATCCTCGACCTTCTCTTTGGCCTCCTCGATCACGTGACCGGCTTGTCCCACAGCTTGATCGACCTTCTTTCCGGCCTGTTCGGCTGGCCCTTCTTGTTTGCAGCCCATTCCGGCACACAACCAGACGGCGACGATGACCATCGAGAGATTTCGGCTCACAAGTGACATGACAGGCTCCTTTCGTTAATCCCATTGGACCAACTGACCATCTCCTCTCTTGCAGCTCAAAACGATCACTCGGAAGGCCTCCGAATCTTCCGAGGATTCAATCGCGGGCGCTTCATGCGCCCACGCAAGCCTCTCCCTAGATCATCCGCCCTCGTTTTCGCAGGCACCTTGCCAAATTCACCCCGCTGGAGATCACGCCGATATGGCTGAACGCTTGGGGATAATTGCCGAGGAACGAGCCGGTCGAGGGATCGATTTCCTCGGGCAGGAGCCCGAGCGTGCCGGCCCTTGCGCAGAGTGAGTCGTACAGTTCCAATGCCTCATCGAGCCGCCCCTGCTTGGCCCAGTTGTCCACGAGCCAGAAACTGCACAGAAGAAAGGCGCCTTCGTGACCGGCGATGCCGTCGGGCGATTCATCCGGCAGGTATCGATAGAGCAGCCCCTTCCCCACACCCAATCGCTCCACGATCGCCTTAGTCGTCGCCACCATTTGCGGATGGTCCGCCGCCACCACCCGTCGAAGCGGCAAGGTCAAGAGACTCGCATCCAAACCGCCTCCGCCCAGATGTTCCGTAAACGATTGTCTGCCTTCATCCCACGCTTCCTTCAGAATCGCCTGTCTGATCTCCTCCGCCATGGCTCGCCATCCGTCCACAGGACCTGGCAGCCCAAACCGCTCCGCCATTCGCACAGCGCGATCCACCGCCACCTGACACAAGGCCGCCGAGTAGGTGAAGGGACGCCCGCTCGTGCGCACTTCCCAAATCCCGTGGTCCGGTGTTCGCCATTCCTTCCCGGCGGCGTCCGCCAATTTTCGGAGTCGGTCCCAGAGCGGATCGGGAATGGTGCCATGATGCGTGGCCCATTGATAGGCGCAGTCTAGGATTTCGCCATAGACGTCGTGTTGATGTTGCGCAGCCGCCGCGTTACCCCACCGCACCGGCGCAGAGCGTCGATAGCCCTCCAATTCGCTATCCTCCCGTTCCTCCGGCGGCCTCCGCCCATCGAGATCGTACATCACGTTGGGCCTTCCGTCTCGATCCACCGCATCTAGCACCCACTCGAGAAATCCGGCCGCCTCATGCGACAGGCCGATGCGATGGAGTGCATAAACAGAGAAGGCCGCGTCTCGCACCCAGACATAACGATAATCCCAGTTGCGGGTTCCGCCGATTAGTTCAGGCAGGGAAGACGTCGGGGCTGCCACGATGGCGCCGCTGTTGAAATGGTCCAGCAACTTGATCGTGATGGCTGATCGGCGAACCAAGGGTTCCTGAGGCCCATCATAGTTCAAATGGGTGAGCCACCGCCGCCAGACTTCCCTAGTGTCTTGACGCAACCGCTCCGGATCAAACGTTGAGGTCGATGAACAGGACTGCCTCCAGTTGAGCAGCAGGTGCGCCGATTGTCCCGCCTTAAGCGTCATCACGGTGCGGAGTCCAGTGA
>JANDJE010000090.1 GCA_024331095.1 Nitrospira sp.
AGAACCGTGCCTGCTGGCAGTTGCCCGGAACTGACTTTTGCCAACCCTTCATCGGTGAGGTGTCGTTCCGTCTGCAATAATACGGGGTCTGTGAGCGACGCCATGTCCTTTGGCGTGCAGAATGGATGGATGCCGCCTTTCCAGTAAGCCGCTTCCTTTGTGCTGGGTGTGCCACCGCCCAGGACTTGCACCACCTCGCCAATAGGACAGACCCTCCAGCCCTTCGGGATATCGCCGAGTTCGGAGGGTTCGAAGGAGTCGGGGAAGAGGGCGGCGATTTCGGGTTTGAGGTTGGGGCAGGCGGCGCGGCTGACCTGCTCGTTGGTCCACTTGGGATGCTCGCGGCGCACGGCGGCCTTGGCGCGGACGGGATCGAAATCCACGAACCACGATTTGAACAGCGCCCGGGCCATCTCCTCCAGCGTCCGGTTCATCCGCCGGTTCAACTCGATCTTGTCGTCCAGCGCGCCGAGGATGCAGGCGATGGCGCGCTGCTCGCGGTGGTCGACTGGAACACTCACATCGATGTTCAACGCGTCGTCTGGTCTTACTCGTTGATGGCTGCCTGAGGTGCCCGTGGCACGGGCTTGTAGTTCCGCCCGAACGCTTGGGGAAAGACAGAGGTACTTAAGAAGGACACCGTCGATTCCGTTCTTCGGCAACAAGACCAAGAACTCAGTCGAGGCGACCCGGGGCAAGTTGCCCACGGCCGCAGGTTTCCATACGCGTGGAATGCGTGGATTTAGCTTGGAAAGCAAAACCGCATTGCAGGGAACGGTGAACTTATGACTCGCGATAGACGAACCGGGCTCCATCACAGGGACCTGTCCGGCATCGAAGGCGGGGATGCTATAGTGTTCGAACAGTTGTGCGGGTGTATCAGATGGGTCCACCTGCTCTTGGTGAAGATCAGCAAGGTCCCCAAGATGAAGTGTCTTCCACTCACCGCCCATAGCCGATGTCCTCCATATTGGCCCAGATGAGCTTATCGAGGCGGGCGGCGTTGGCGGTTAGAATGCGGAGCGATTCACGGCAGAATCTAAACGGTGTGGAAATATTGGCGAGTGTGGTTGTTCCATCACCCTCCATAAACCGTTCAAGAGCGCTCATTTTTATGAGCGCGCTCATATTTATTATGTATGCGCTCATAAATTATCAATTCCGCTCATAATAGGTCCCTTTTCGTCTGCCCCGCCTTACCAACTGTCCTTTCCGCACCAATCGGTCAAGAAGGCGTGTGGCTTGATAAGGGCCCAATTGGCACAGTTCGGCTGTATCTTTTCGAGTAATTTTTCCGAACTTGGTAACATATTGGAGAATCATTTGCTCTTGTTGCAGCGGTTCGAAACCCCGTTGGCGGACGTAGTTGCCCTGCTTGCCGAGTCGGTGGTAGAGGGCGGCGGAAAGGTGCCAGGTGCGGCCCTTACGCTCGCCCCGGGGTTCGACGAGGCCCGTCTCCACGAGGCGGTTGAGCACGGCCCGGGCGTCGGTTTCCGGCTTTTGTGTGAGCCTTGCGGCCTCTTCTGTGGTGAGTCGGCGATTCATCCAGAGACTGTTCAGAATCAGCAACTCGTCCAAACACAGGTCACGGCCTGCCCGTGATTGCTCGGTCAGCAACCGCACAAATTCCAGGTTTGCTTTGCCTCCGGGCAGGACCACGACCACACCGGATTCGTTGCTGCGGTCGTAGGACGGGGCGGGCCGGCCGTTTCGAAGTTGCTCGTAGAAGATGGTGTCGATGCCGCGTGCGGTGCGTTCCACGATACCGGCCCGTTTAAAGGCGTCGGCCAGAAGGGGATTGCGTGGCCTCGGAGGGGTGACCAATAGGTTATCGAGTCGCACGCCTTCCGGGAAGCCACCGGGGCTTGAGATTTCCAACCGGTCGGCATGCCACTGAACATGGACGGCGCCGAGGCGCGTGTAGTCCCGGTGGATCAGCGCATTGGCCAGAGCCTCCCGGAAAGCGACGGAGGGGTAATCCGGCACGCCGATTCGGAGGAGGCCGACCATCGTTTCTTCTTCGCGATTGCGGCTGGCAAAGCGTTGTTCGCACTCTTCCATGACGCGCAGAAGCGGCCAGCGCAGGAAGTCATTGACCTCGACTTTTTGGCCCGAGAGTACCTGGAAGGCGACTTCGTGGGTGGGCAGGAAACGGCGAAGTGATTCCTCCTTCCCGAAAAGGAGGAGACCCAGCACGCAAACGCCGCGCACCTCTCCGTTGGCCTCCACCGCGCCGAGGGCTTTTGCCAGTTCGAGGTCGGGCAGGGTCCTGAGCGACTGGTCGCCGTTCCGACGTTCGCTGATGTTGCGTCGGAAACGTTCAAACTCCAGGGGGTCCAGGTCTTCCCATCGAGCGTCTGGAATGACGAGGGCGGAGTAGTCTTCCGCCCCGCGGTCGGCCTGGCGGGCGTGCATCTCATGAAAGAACATGGGCAGGCAGCAGGGCTTACCGTCACCGCCGATGGCCCGGCGCAGATATTTTCCGCTTATGGTGCCCACGGGAGCGACCACGGGTGGAATTTCGAGAACAATGACCTCCCTGCCGTGAAGGGGAACCACGCTTACGCGGGGCGTAAGGGAAGGCCGGGTCCGGTTGGCGACAAGGGCGGTCAGGCGCAAGGGATCGGTTCGCCCGGATTCGTGACGGGGGCTGGCACCGGTGATTCGGCCGTCGTCTTCAACACCTATCAGGAGCCAGGCGGGCGAGTTGGAGGAGCGATTGGCCAGACAGACGACAGCCTCTATCAGGTCCTTGTCCGAAAGCGGGGCACGTTCTTCTCCCTTGAACTCGACATCGAGCGATTCCCCGGCGGCAATCATTTCAGCGAGTTTTTCCGGTGTCATGGTTACACCTTCTCGCTCCCGAATCCCAAGTCTTTGAGATTTGCCTCGATTAATTCATCCAACCTTGCTGCCGCGGCCTGCTGCTCCTTCCACTCGGCCACGAGCCGCTGCATTTTTTCCTCGAAGGGCTCGTCGTCTTTTTCCTGCGGGGCGGCGCCGACGTAGCGGCCGGGGGTCAGGATGTAGCCTTGGCGCCGGATGTCGTCGAGCGTGGCGCTTTTGCAGAAGCCGGGGATATCGTGGTAGGCGGGTATTTTGTCCATGGACTTCATGGACGATGTGGGCTTTGTTGGGGCGCCCCGCCAGGCGTGGTAGGTGTCGGCGATTTTGCGAATATCCTCCTCGGTCAGTTCACGGTGGACGCGGTCAATCATGCGGCCCATCTTGCGGGCGTCGATGAAGAGCGTCTCGCCGCGTCGGTCGCGGAAGCGGCCATTCTTCTTGTCGCGGGCGATAAACCACAAACAAACCGGAATCTGCGTCGAATAGAAGAGCTGCCCCGGCAGCGCCACCATGCAGTCCACGAGGTCGGCCTCGATGATGTTCTTTCGGATTTCGCCCTCGCCGGACTGGTTGGAGGACATCGAGCCGTTGGCCAGAACAAATCCGGCCATGCCGGTTGGCGCGAGGTGGTGGATGAAATGCTGCACCCAGGCGAAGTTGGCATTTCCGGGGGGTGGGACCCCGTACTTCCAGCGTTTATCATTCCGGAGCAATTCGCCCTGCCAGTCGCTGTCGTTGAAGGGGGGATTGGCCAGAATGTAATCGGCCTTGAGGTCGGGGTGGAGATCGCGGTGGAAGCTGTCGGCGTGCTCTTTGCCGAGGTTGCCGTCAATGCCGCGAATGGCGAGGTTCATCTTTGCCAGCCGCCAGGTGGTGTGGTTGGACTCCTGGCCGTAGATGCTGATGTCGCCGATCTTACCGCCGTGGGCCTCGACGAATTTTTCGGATTGAACAAACATGCCGCCGGAGCCGCAGCAGGGGTCGTAGATGCGTCCTTTAAAGGGTTGCAGCATTTCGACCAGCAACTGCACGACGCAGCGGGGGGTGTAAAATTGGCCACCCTTCTTGCCCTCGGCGCTGGCGAACTGGGAGAGGAAGTATTCATAGACGCGGCCGAGGATATCTTTCGAACGGTTGGCCTGGTCGCCGAGGCCGATGTTACCGATCAGGTCAATGAGTTGGCCGAGGCGCTGCTTATC
>JANDJE010000091.1 GCA_024331095.1 Nitrospira sp.
CCTAGCCGCCGCTCGACCGACACCACGAATCGCCCGAGGCTCTCGAGATAACGATCCATCAATCGCGGCACCTCGAGCCGCCCCGGCGAGCTATGACCGCGCTTGAGCGACCAGGCCTCCCGCAAGGCCGCGAGATCGGTCTCGCAACAGACTTCCAGATCTTTGAGCAGCGATTCCCCGTCAAACAGAACCGGTCTATCCAAGAGCCGTTGCACGCCCCGCAGCACCGGCAACAACGACGTAATCGACAAGCTCAGCAGAATCGTCATGGCTTCGCCTGTCGCCTCTCCTTCCACCAATCGCTGCCGGAGGCGTACCAGGTTCCCCCGCAGCCCCTGCAAGACTTCACCGGCCAGATGACGATGATCGACGCCGAATCCGACGAAGGGATCCTTGCCCCACAACAGGCGATGACAGTCGCGAATGTCCTGGCACTCAAGCGGAAAGACCGCCGCCGAGGCCCGGAGATCGTCGCCGGTGAGGAACAACGGCGCCACGATCTGTTCCTTGCTCCATTTCGCGTGCAGCGGGACATACTGCTTCAAAACGGAGAGCTCGCAGGACGACACGACCAGCAGAATGTTCAGATTCGACCGTCCCGGCAGGAAGTCGCCCCGCGCGGCGCTTCCGTAGAGCAACACCGCTTCCAGCCGATCGCCGAAAGCCTTGATCACGTCTTGCACGTAGGAACGCAACAGTTTGTGCGTTCCTTCCGGCAACCCGTCGATGCTCCAATGCGGAACCGACATCGCCTCACCCGACATCGTGGACCGCCCTGTCGCAGGCATGGGGGTCTGGCAGAAACCCCGCCGCCATGAAGCGGTCAACCAGGCCGAACGGCGGCCTGGTTCGTAATCCAGCCGTGGTAGACAAGATGCGATACCGAAGCCGCGCGTTCCTGTCCAAGGTTTTGAACACGCGATCTCGCAAAAAGCCGATCACGGGGTTGCCGGTGTTCCAAAAAAACACCTCCTCATCGGCCAGCCGTTGCAACACCGTGACCTGCGGTCGGCGCAAGCGCTCGAATTGTTTCAACCGTTCCGCCGAGCAATCATTGGCCGCCAGACAGTCGGGCAACAGATCGGCGAGCGTGACGGCGTCCACCATCGCCTGCATCCGCCCTTGCGACGCATGCGGATTCATCGCATGGGCGGCGTCGCCGATCAGCACCGCCCCGTCGGCCACCCAGGTCGGAGCCCGAACCCGGCCGGTCGGGAGAAACGCGGTCTGACTCCAATCCGTCAATCCTCGAAAGATCGGTTCATCGGGCGGACTGATGGCCGTCCAGGCCCGTTGCAACGAAGGGATGCCTTGAGCCTTGACGCGGTCGTAAGAGCCGGCGTCGATCATGTAGAGCAGAAACACGCGGCGACCCGCAGCAGGAAACAGCGCGAGAATCGTGCGCTTGCCCACAAAATACTTGGCTTCGTCGATCGGAACGGGCGCCTCGATGATGGCGATCAGATAGCCTTGGGGATACAGATGCACGTCGGCGGGAATGCCCAAGGACTCCCGGACTTTTGAAAAGGCTCCGTCGGCGCCGACGACCACCTTGGCCCGCACCGTGATCTCTTCGCCTTCCCTTTTGGCCGTCAGGCCGACGACCTGTCCGTTCTCTCGCAACAGACCGACGAAGGACGTTCCGTACCACAGCGTCACCGCCGGCTGCGTGTGAATCGCGTCGAGGATGGCATGGTGCGCCACATTGGGCAACGTCACCACCGCCCGGTTGTAGGGAGGCGGCAAGTCGCCATAATCCACCGTACAGAGCCGTTCGCCGCCCGCCCGACAAAAATGAAACAGCCGAACCGGACGGACCGAGTCGGCGGGCAACTTATGCAACAGCCCAAGCCGATCGAGCACCCGCTGTCCGTTGGGTTGAAGAATCTCGCCGCGCAAGCCGCGAGGCGGCCCCGCGGCCTGCTCCAGCACGATCGTTTTGATCCCCTTGTGAGCCAAGGCCAAGGCCAAGACCGCCCCGCCTCCCCCGGCGCCCACCACCGCGACGTCCGCTTCTTCCTTTCTCACGCCATGCCTCGCTACGAGGGGTTCCAATCCTCGAATCTGGCTTGATCGCGCCACATCGAAAGAAATTTGTCGCGCGCCTTGACCGAGAGAGCCCGATCTCGAATGACGTCAAGCCGTTCATCATTATATCGATTGCCGCTGCCCGTATGATTCATCGAGCCGTTCATATTGACCTGATCGTCGATGACCACTTGCTTCAGATGCATCAGGCCGTCATGCCGATTGACCTTGACGGGAACGCCGGCTTCCCGCAGAGCGGTCATCGCCGCCCGCTGTTTGGGATCGTTCAAACGTTGGCGGTCCGTGATGATTCGCACGTCCACCCCCCGCTTATGCGCGGCGAGCAGAGCCTTGATGGCGGGGGGAAACGTCATCCCATACACCGCCACATAAATATACTGCGTCGCCCGCTCGTAAATCCCCACCACCCGCTGTAACGGCCTGTCTTCCGGCGCGTACCAGACATCTACCGATACCGAAGAGGCCGAGACTTCCCGCGCCGACGTTGTCGAAACGCCGCCTCCCGGCCATCCGGGGATGACGACGCAACATCCGATCCAGAAGAAAATGCACAGCCGTAATCCGTTCATTCAAGATCAAAGAGCGCGCGAAACTGCTCCTCCGACGCCTCCCAGGCCTCGGGCGCATGCGTTTGAAGCCATCGTCCCAGAAATTGTTTCTGCTCCGGCGTCAGCATCTGCTTGATCTGGTGAGACCGTCCTTGGAGCGGCTGGAGAAACCCCACACGCTTCGCCACGTCCAACGCGGCGGTTCGGACATAGACATTGGTGAACGTCGATGGTTTATCCTCCTCGCCTTCGCCCTGCACCCAGACGGACAAAAACCGCTCGAGCGTCAGACCGGCGCTGTCCATCGCCGGTTCGGTATCATGAAACAGCTCGTTCTCCGATTCGGCCATCGGCCTACCGTCGCCGACCCGAAAGAGAAAATTCTTTTTCCACATGGCCGTCTCTCCGAAAACCCCCACGAGACCAGCAGGAATTCTTGCACAACCGGAAGAAAGCCCGCATAGTGGGACCGGAATGAGGCAAAGTCAAGGCTGCTGTGCTGACGCGAAACGTCTAACCGCGCCAGGAGCTCACGGCTACCGAAAGCCTTTGGCCAGGCTCTGTAGGCATCGTGTGGTTGCTACTGTTTTGAATGTGCAGGCGGTGCAGGGCCTTATCGTGCAACGTGTGGTGGGATGATGGGTTGGGCGTCTTGGCGATAGTGGCGCCCATTCTGCGTTTTGCTGCGTCTTGCGCGTGGAGCGATGGGGGGCGGTCCTGTTGACGCTGAACCGATTCTAGAGACGTTCGCACGCTCCGGAGGCCCTCCAGACGGCAGGACCTTGAGCCAGGTGCTCGCCTCGTTTCGTATAAGTCTTCGGGATGGTATCCAGCACATTGACGATCGAGTGATTCCAGCGGCATTGTCCAGCAGCGATAGGTTGCTCCTCGACCACGTGATCTAGACCCCCAGAGGATCATCAACCACCGTGGTGCAGCGCCAGGGCTTCAGACCCCGCGTCCGCAGGTCCCGCAACACTGCTCTCCACGACTCCTGGGATTCCGGCCCCCCGGTCCGTTCTCTGCGACCACGACCACCTTCTGGCCATACATGAGCGCTTCCAATCCTCTCAAGGAGCGCCGCCTTTCCAGCTTCCACATGGAACATGGTCCCTCGGCTCATATGTTGACGACTTTCGGATCATCGAGCCGCCGCCGCTTCCACCGACACACTCGCTCTGCCTCTGGATATCGAGCTGTCAGAGTGAGGCCGGCACAACAACACCGCTCACCCAAAGAGGCTTGGAGCATCAGCGAGAAATCAGAGCAATCTCTTCTTTTCATGATGCCCCATACATATCCAGGCTTAGAGGTATGCCACGGCCAGCCAACATGCCCCTTGTGGCATTCGCGCAAGAAGACAACAGAAAAAGAGGGGCGGCTCGCAGGGGGAGCACACTGTGCTCCCCGCTCCGAACTCGCCCCGCT
>JANDJE010000009.1 GCA_024331095.1 Nitrospira sp.
CCGGTGTTTGTCTCTGATCTTTGATCAAGCCGATCAACCCCTCGCCGCGCAGCATGCCCCGCACGCCTTCCACCCAGCCGCGCCAACTCAAATGCGCCACCACGACCGTCACGAGCGAAATCATGACCCCGATGCCCGCGAAGAGGTAGAACAGATACCACTTCGTGGCGCTGCTTCTCCGCTCGACCCAACTCATGTCATGAATGAGCAGAAGCCGCCCCAGCGAATGGCCCGCGTGGTCGATCCCCACGGCGGCCACGTGCACGGGCCCCTGCGCCAGCCGCACGACGGCGGCGGGGCCGGACTCGAGCGCGCCGGCTCGTTCACAGGAAATCGACGCCGGATAGGTTTGAGTTTTATAGATCAACTGATTGTGCGGGTCGCAAAATCCGACGGCGAACAGCCGTTCGTCTTGAATCACCCGTTGAAAGTACGCCAGCAATTTTGGACGCGACTCCGACGTCAGCAGGTCGGTCAGCGGTCCCTCCATCGTGCCGGCAATCAATTGCGCCCGAATCTCTATATCGCGAACGAACCATTTCAACGTGAGGTTGTCGACCAACGGAATCACGCCGTACGCGATGCCGGCCAGCACCACCGTCAAGGGCAGGAGAAAACGAAGGGACAGGCGCATGCATCACCTTTCATTTACTTCCGCAGAAAAATCGCCTATGGTACCGGCATGTATCCCTACGGATTGGTGGGCAACTGCCAGACCTCGGCGCTCATCGGATTGAACGGGGCCGTCGAATGGATGTGCGCGCCGCGTCCGGACAGCCCTCCGCTCTTCGGGCGTCTCCTCGATCCGGACGGCGGACACTTTGAAATCGCGAGCGCCGCTCCGACGGAAAGCGTGACGACCCGACAACATTATCTGCCCAACACCAACGTCCTCGTGACGACGTTCACCACCGCCCGCGGTGACGCGTTTCAAATCACGGATTTTTGCCCCCGTTTCGAACAGTACGGACGCGTCTATCGACCGACGGCGCTATTCAGACTCGCCGAGCCGCTCCAAGGCACCCCCACCATTCGCGTCAGTTGCCGCCCGGTCTCAGGATGGGACAAAACGCCGGTGCAACCCCTGCGAGGCAGCAACCATTTACGGTACGAAATTCGAGGCGAGCCGCTCCGACTGTTGACCAACATGCCGCTCACCTATTTGTGCGAGGAAACACCGGTGGCCTTGACCCAGAAATTTTATTTCGGATTGACCTGGGGGCTCGGCATCGAAAACGATTTGGTCGCCGTGACGCATGACTTTCTTGAACAAACGATACGCTACTGGCGCACGTGGGTCAAACATTGTTCGGTTCCGCTGCTGTATCAAAAAGAACTGATTCGCTCCGCGTTGGCGTTGAAACTTCACTGTTTCGAGGACACGGGCGCGATCTTGGCCGCTCTGACGACGAGTCTTCCCGAACAGCCGGGCGGAAGCCGAAATTGGGACTACCGGTACTGCTGGCTGCGGGACGCCTACTTCGCCCTGACGGCGTTTCATAATCTTGGGCACTTCGAAGAAATGGAGGCGTTCCTCAAGTTTCTGCTGAACATCGCGCACGCGCAAGAAGACTCCCGCGATCGCCTGCGCCCCGTCTACACATTGAGCCAAGGACTGCCTCTTCCGGAAATCGAACATACCAACTGGGCGGGCTATCGAGGCAGCGTTCCGGTACGCAGCCACAATCAGGCGTCCGATCAAGTTCAGAACGACGCCTACGGAGAAATGATCCTCGCGTTCACCCCCATCTTTTTCGATGAACGCTTTATCGACTTGCGCACCCGCGATCTTGACGGATTGCTGGCTCATCTGGCCGGGCTGTGTGAACGGAGCATCGGGCAGCCGGACGCGGGGCTCTGGGAAATTCGCCGCGCTTGGCAAGAGCATTCGTTCACCAATCTGATCTGTTGGGCCGGACTCGAACGGTTGGAGCGCATCAAGCGGACCGACCATCTGTCTTCCCTTTCTCTCAACGTCACGGCGGCCAGAATTCGGGCGGCTGAGGCTCTGCTTCGCGCCGTGCAGGATGACGCGGTCAGAAACGGCCCATTCGATATGAGCTACGACGCGGCGCTCGCACATCTGCCGATCCTCGGCTATCCGAATCGTCGGCTTTGCGAGACCACCACGTTGCAAATCGTCAGCAACTTGGCGTTTCCGGCAGATGACCAAAAAACAGGGTTCTTTTATCGCTACGTGCGTGAAGACGATTTTGGGAAACCGGAAGCGGCGTTCGTCATTTGTTCATTTTGGATCGCACAGGCTCTGGCTCGTCTCGATCGAACGGCCGAGGCGAGAGCCATCTTGGATCACGTTCTTTCCTCGGCCAACCACGTGGGTTTGTTTTCCGAACATTTCATTCCTTCCGCGCGCATCCAATGCGGAAATTTTCCTCAAGCCTATTCTCATATCGGCCTCATCAACGCTGCCTTCGCCGTCAGCCCTCCCTGGAGCGAAATTCTCTGACCGCGCCGATCCCTTCAGGATCTCGATCCTGAAAACATGAGGCTTCGTCGTTACGCGACGAACGGCAGGAGCCGCAGGGTACGCATGAGAAGGAACTCCGCACGCGAGCCGATTACTCCTTCCCTTTTGGCCGTGTTTTTTTATCCGGCCCTTGCCATGTCACCCGCGCCAGAACGTCTTGATGCGCCCAACGGGTGGTTACCCGACCTTTGTAGGCCTTGACCATTTCTCGTCCCAGCCGTTGCGCCAGTCGATCGCTCGTGGTCTGCACTTCCAAATCATGCCCCGCTCTTATGATTTTCATCACACGCTCGAGCGGGTTGACGGAAAGAGCTCGCTCCTCCACGTTGGCGATCAAGTTTCTGATTTCGGCTTCATGCTCTCGGAGGGCCGACCATTTCAGCGTCACGATGCCTTCCGGATAGTCGTCCCGGATTTTCTGGCAAGCAGGGCAGAGCACCGTGCGAGTGGATCGGGATGTCCACAACTCACCGGCCTCGACGCGATCAAGATACCACCGTTTGTTGGCGTAGATGGCATGGCATGAGCGGCAGACCACGGTTCCTTTTGGCGCCTTCAGCATCGCATAGGGGTCCTGCTTGGGATGCGGTCTTTCTTTGTACGAGATCGTGTAGGGCTTTCCTTTTCGAGTGCTCATGGGGAGTTTTCTTCCTTTCTTTTTCTCCTCATCGGACGGGAGGCGTCACTTGCCTGACGAAAGAACGCTCGGCAAGCTTTATGCCGTGGAACAAGTGAATTCCTTGCTCCATCGCCCTTCGTTTTTGCTCACAGATAAAAAGAACGATGAAACTCCGCCCGAATCGCTCAAGGCAAAAGACCACAGGCCCGCTCATAGAACTGTTGCAGGATGCTACAAAGACGAATGCGCCGATCGAGAGCCGGAGACTCATAACAGCCTCGATGATCGACCTGGTTATGAGCGCCCCCCTGCGCGTCGCCGGGCATCAAACATTTGCTCTGCGCATCTCATGATGCAATGACTTCATCAGAAGTCATGTCGGAACCACGATGGGGCCGACGTTGGCAAGAATGCCTTTGTGATAATATGGAACATGGATCGATCGTCGCACAGCGTGGTAAGCCTCATGTCTCACTATCACCAAGGCGTCGCGGCATGACGTTGACCGTCGCCGGGCTGAAGGTTCGGCTTGGATTCAGTTGGACTCTTCTGACCCTGTTCCTGATTTGGTCGCTGGCCCAGAGCTACTTCCCAACCTCCTATTTGGGATTGGAGAATCGGACATATTGGTGGATGGCGCTCATCGGCGCCGCGGGTTTCTTGGGCTCGCTTCTCTTTCATGAATGGGCTCATGCCGCGGTTGCACGGCGCCGTCAATTTCCCGCCGCCGCCTCGACACTTTTCCTCTTTGGAGGAGTCGCCGACACGAACACGGAGCCGCCGCCCCCCCAAACAGAATATGCGATCGCTCTCGCGGGCCCTATCGCAAGTTTCGGCCTTGGCGCCGTATGGTACGTGGCTTTTGAAGTCGGCTATCGCGCCAACTTCCCTCTGGCGGTCTTGGGAGTATTCGGTTTTTTGGCCTTCGCGAACACTCTCCTTGGGGGAGTCAATCTTATCCCCGCTTTCCCTCTTGACGGGGGATGGCTTCTCAGGGCCTGGCTGCGGCGCCGCAACAACGATCTCCGGCAAGCCACCCGCCTCGCCTGTTCGGCCGGTTCACTGTGCGGTTTCGTGTTCATGATGACGGGATTCGTTCAAGTCATTACCGGCCATCTCCTGGCCGGAGCCTGGTGGTTCGTCCTCGGGTTTTTTCTTCGAGAAACGGCCGGCGCTTCCTATTACCGGATGGTGACCCAGACGACGTTGGCAAGCATGGCGATTCGACGCATCATGACGCCCGATCCCGTCACCGTTTCATCCGACACATCCGTTCAACAATTGGTCGAAGACTATTTCCATCGGTCCTTTCACAATATGTATCCCGTGATGGAGGATACCCGTCTGATCGGCTGCGTTGGCCCCAAACAAATCTCCGCGGTTCCTCGTGATCGATGGGCGGAACTGACGGCCCGTGATCTCACGATTCCCTGCTCCAAAGACAACACCATCGACGTCGACAGCGACACGGAAGCGGCTTTGTCTTTGATGAACAAAACAGGCAACAGCCGTCTGCTCGTCGTGGACGGCGGTCGGTTGGCCGGCATCGTGACGCTGAAAGACCTCTCACAATTTCTGACGCTGAAATTGAACGTCAAACCGGTATCCTGACGGAACCGGCATTGTCTGGAATCTCCGTTGCGTCATTGCCCGAGTTTGTCGCGGCTCGATTGCGTCACAAGCCGATCGTGATTGCATCCGCCCCAAATACCACATGGAAGTTCGCGACGATAGGCTCTGACTCATCCCACACGATGCTCGCCCCCGATCCCTTTGGAACATCGACGGATGCTCTGTCTTTCATTCCTTTGGATAATGAAAGAGCTTCGCGAACACAGCGCCAAACACCGCGGAAGGACCAAACCCAGCCAGACCGGAAGAAGAGATAAGGCGATACGAATACAGCCTAACCTCCGCCCACGCCCACACCGTACTTTCCTGTTCAGCCGTACACGACTGGAGCAGCAACAGCATACCGAAAAAAAGAGCAAAGATACCGGGCCAGATCATCAAGAGCGCACCCAGAGCCAGGACTAACACCATCGATTTCAATACCCACCGGACAATCCAAAGCCTGTTTCGAATCGTGAGATATGTCATTTTGCCGCTCTCTCCTCATTCTTCTTGTGTGAGAGCCCGTCTGTGCACAAATTTCAAGGGGGTACGCTGACACGTTCTCCCCCCAAAGACATCTAGGGAATATACTAAAAAATGACGGAATGCTTACCAGTTGAACATTTTCCGGAACGTCCTTCGATTTTCATTCCGGCACTGTTCGGTCACACAGGTACTCTGTGAACATGAACGACAGATTGATTAACAGAAGCTACCATCGTTTGCGATCAGGAATTCGACCGACTCGGGGCGAATCGGTTCGGTAGAGCCAGAGCAACACAAATCCGTCAAGCAAGAGTGGCGTACGGCATAAGGCTATGGCACAATCGGAAAAGACCGCTCAAACAAAAGGAGCACAGAATTCTTGTGCTGAACAACAACGGACGACGATCTCTTCAAAGGAGTCCGTGCGTTCGCCGCCTGTACATGACCTGGTACGTCATTGCGCTTGTCTTGACATTAACCGCGCCGACCGGAGCCGATCAGCCGTCTCTCGGTTCGAACGCTCCGGTACGATTCAAGGGAGAAACTCTCTTCGTCATTCATACCGGACTGGCTGATATCGATCCCGCCACCAGAGCCGCTGCCATCGAGAAACGGCTTGAGCGGCTTGCCCATGTGGCCCCTTCAATAATCGATAGTCTTACGATCGAGGATCATGAGGAAACTTCTTATGTCGTCACTCGCGAAGAAGTGCTCTTCGTCGTCACCGAGCAAGAGGCGAAATTAGTCGGAACACCGCGTTATTTGCTCGCCCAGGAACGGGCGGAGCTTATCCAACGGGCGTTTCGGACGATTGCACTCCCTCCCGTAGAAACCGAGCCCCCGCCGCCTGCATCGATTCATCTGAGGGATCTGTTATGGGCCGGCCTGGCGACGGCACTCCTTATTTTCCTCGCCGTGGCAGCACACGTCGGATTTCCTTTGCTCTATGAGTTCATCGATACCTGGCATGAAACACGCCTGCGCCCTCTTTCGTTTCGAGGGTTTGAATTGATCTCCGCCGACCATTTGGTGGACACGCTTTTATTCTTGAGCAGATGTGTTCGGATTGTGCTCTCCGCATTCGTCCTTTATGCCTACTTTCACTTTATTTTGGACCTCTTTCCCCAAACCCGCGATTTCGAACAGAGGTTTCTGACGGCCCTCGCCGTTCCCTTTGACAGCGTGCGTGGCATGCACCCCAATTGGGCCGGCCTGATCGCCGGCTTACTGCTGACCGTAGTTACGACGGGATTATTTCTGGGAATTTTGAAACTCTTTCGTTCCCTCTTTCCTCAAGTAATCGAAAAAGTTTCACAATGGGGTCGCACCACTCGATACTGCCTCAAAATCCAACGAGTGGAGCTCTTGTCCGGAACGCAGATCGCGGACGGCGCCTTGGGCGCCGTCCGCATCTTGCGCGTCGTGGCGTATGCTTCGTTGGTTTATCTCTACGTTACATCGATCCTTGGATTCTTCCCCGCCACTCAGCAATTGTCTCTCGAACTGTTGGGGTATCTCATTGAACCGCTCAAATTGATCGGTCTGACGTTCGTTTCCTCCCTTCCTGATTTTATCGCGATCGTCATCATCGCTCTTGTCGCCAAATACATCATCAAACTGATTCATTTGTTCTTCACGGGAATCGAGCGAGGAGCCATCACCTTTCAAGGGTTTCACCGCGATTGGGCCACGCCCACGTACAAGATCGTTCGGTTCTTCGCACTCGTCTTCGCGGCCGTGGCCATCGTTCCGTACATTCCCGGCTCCCATTCGGAAGCGTTCAAGGGCATTTCGGTTTTTCTTGGCGTGTTGGTGTCATTGGGGGCCGCCGGATCGTTCAGCAACATCGTGGCCGGCATCGTATTGACGTACATGCGGCCGTTCAGCGTCGGAGATCGAGTCAAGATCGCTGAAACGACGGGCGATATCACCGAAAAAACTCTTCTGGTGACGAGGGTTCGAACCAATAAGAACGTGGACGTGACCATTCCCAACGCGTTGGTCCTGAGCTCCCATATCATCAATTTCAGCTCGTCGGCCACGAACCCGCCTCCGCTTATTCTGAACACCAGCGTAACGATCGGGTACGACGTTCCATGGAGGAAAGTCCACGAATTGCTTCTTACGGCTGCCAAACGTACGACGCACATTCTGGAGACGCCGGAGCCGTTCGTTTTGCAAACGAGTCTTAATGATTTTTACGTCACGTACGAGATCAATGGATACACCAAACACCCCAACAAGATGGCGACCATCTACGCCGAGCTTCATCAGCACATCCAGGACCAGTTCAACGAAGCAGGTGTGGAAATCATGTCACCTCACTACACCCAGGTGCGCGACGGCAACAAAACGACAATCCCTGATGAATACTTGCCAAAAGACTACCAGGTTCCCGGCATCCGCATTTGGCCGCTGCGCTCGTCTCGCGTGCGCTCAGAGTCTCCATCTCCCGACGGAGACCGCTGACCGTGAACGTGTTTATCCGTGTTTTTTCACGCCGGACCGACAGGGTTTTCACACGGGAGAGACGGCGAGTCCGAGTCCGAACGCTCAAAAACCGCGAGCACCCAAGCTTCTTTATCCATGAACGTTTTTTCACTCCAGTCCCGGCTCGATGATCTCTCATCGGCGAAACCGTTATGGATAGACCTCCCAAAAACGCGTTTTTATGTTTCCCTACCTTGACTCACGCGGATCAACCACGTTAATTTCCAAGCCGTGGCGGTGTAGCTCAGTTGGCAGAGCAGCGGACTCATAAGCCGCGGGTCGGGGGTTCGATCCCCTCCACCGCCACCACGTTGATGCCGCCTTCTTTCTCGGTTTTTCATCGTTTGACTGACAAATCGCATCTGCCCAAGCCGATACGGCGCGTGTCTTAGTGCCCCATGATGCCCTTCATCTCGTTTTTCATGCCTTTCATCTCATCTCCCATACCTTTGACGTCGCCCTTGATCTCCTCACCGGCTTCTTTCATCACATGTCCCTTGTGTTTCATCTCGTCGGCCTTATCCTTCGCGTCCGCTTTCATCTCTTCTTTCTTGCCGGTCATCTCTGCGCGAGCTTTGTCTTTCTGACCAAGCACGCCGGAAGTCATTTGGTCTTTCTTGCCCATGACATCAGCCCTCACCGCTTCTTTCTCGCTCCGAACATCGGCTTTGATCTTACCGATCTCATCCGCATCGGCAGACAGGTTCATTCCTACCAAACACGCAAACGCCAAGGTGATGGACCTAAGTTTGCTCATGACGACACCTCCGGGAGGTTAAAGTTAAAATAACGGACGGTACAACATTTCACGCCCGTTCCCGCTTTCACGGAAACCGATACGGCAGATCCGCGTGCCATGAAGTCGGCCGCAATCGACGAGACGGGCTCAAGAGTTATATCATGGGTCGATGGGACTCCGATGGAAAATCCTGATCGGACTCGGGGTGAGTCTCATTTCATTAGGTCTGATCGGTAACTGGCCTGCGGAGAGTGATCCGACACTTCCGGACACCCGGTCGTTTTTCTTGTTCTTGGGAGGAATCGTGGCAATCGCCGGATTGCTGATCGCGATCCGACAGGGAGAAGATACCTAGAAATTGTCACGCCGCCGGCCGACGCCTCGGGACAGAGTCACCCCCTGGCGGCTGATCGGAAATACAGTTTGAACACCACGCGCCTGCTTCTCTCTCGGTCGGGAAACCCTAAAGCGTTCCGAAGAAGCTCGTGGCTCCCTCTTCCGTTCGCCGACACCTTCCGTTGAAAGCAGTCATAGGTCCACGGTGCACGGTCTCGAATCGCCAAGAGGCTTTTTGACAGTACGGCAAATGAACGTTCTTGGCTCAACTTCAGGTTCCCGATATCGTCCCCCCGGTCGTCGGTGTGGCCTTCGATCACAAACGTCTCCACCTCATCACCGAGCGGTCCGCAAAGAACGGCCGCATAGCGAGGCATCGCTTCTGTTAAGAACGCCTCGGCCGCCGGAGAAAGTGCGCTCTTGCCGAACGCAAAGTTCAGGACATTGTCCGGCACCGCCACCCTGAGCAGTAACGGATCATCCGCCCGCTCGATCGTAAGACCGTCGGCCTCCATCTCCCGACGAAGCACGTCAACGGCGGAAGTCGTGGGCGCCGGCGGCGATGGATTGTCTCCAGTCCCCGTGACACTCTGGGCCGCCAGCAACAACATACACACCACGGCAAGCGACGTCATGAGATCGGTCGTCCCAGCCGCAGTTGAGAAGCTTCCCTCTTCGGAATCATGCGGCCCGAGCGATTGATGTTTCATGTCCTTCCTTGTCTTCCTCCGCCACGGCGCCTACGGCCACAGGCGAGACAACCGCCATCCAGCCCTCTGAACCTCTGAGGTAGCCGAAGGTGCAGCCTTCCTTCTCTGTCGATCGCCGAGCCGCTCGATCAAACGGTTGACATCGCGGGCGGACAACGCATCGGGCTGCCGCAGCGACTCAAGAGACCGGCGCAGTTCGTCAACGGCGACACAGACGGGATTCGTGATTCGGGCGAGCGCGTCCCGTACTTCTTCACCGATCGTCGACGCTAAGCGTTCCCGTTGAACCAGCAGATCTTCTTTTCTCAATAAAGCGAGGCTCTTGGAAATCTCCTGCAGAACCTCGACCGCCTCGTCCATCCGCTGATGGACGGCCTTGATCCCTTGAAGCACCGTACGATCCGCACCGACGTTCTCATACTCGCCGACGCCCGTTGAAGCCGACGCGCGGGCGAGCGCGCCATGGTCGCGAACCTTCTGCGGAAACATCTCGTCGAGAAGCGCGACGATTCGGCAATGACGATCGGCCAGTCCGTGCCAACCCGATTTTTCCATCAGGAGAAAGACGTTGGCGCACGCGAGGCCAATGATCGAGGTCACAAATTTTCCGGCCAGACCGTTGATGAATCCGGGAAGTCCTTCGATCTGAGTTCCATTTGCGTGCAGTTTGCCGAGCCCGATCAGAATGGCCAGAAAGGTGAACAACAAGCCAATCCCCGTCAGAAAAGACGGAAAGTGTCGGTAGAACTGATGGTTCACATGGCGTGTGCAGGCCGCCTCAAACGAAAAACATTCCGCCGCCGATTTATCGGCATACACGGTCGGCTCCAGAAACCAGGACGATTGTTCGATCGAAAGACTTCTGCGGAAAACCAGCCAGTCTCGCGCATAGGTCGGCTCTCCGCCCATGATCCGATCCAAGGCCATGAGATCATCGAGATCTCGCTGCTCCACCGGCTCCTTCACCCTGTTTGCCCGTTTCCTCGCTTCATCGGGGAACACGACCCACTCCGGAGCGGCTTGCCGTCTTCTTTGAGCAAGCAGCACAAGTTGCGGCTCGATCCGCTCCGTCACCGTGCGCAGCCTCCGGATGCCTCGCAGGAAACATCCGCCGTGCCAGAGGAAAAGAACCATGATCCCCACGGCTCCAATGCAGCTCGCCAACGGGATTTGAAATCCGTCAAGAAGGGGCACATCGCGCGTCACCCAGGTCCACACGTCATTGACGGTCGGTAGGAAGTTCATGCTCGCGCGCCCTCTCACGGATTCAACCATGAACGATGCTTTCAAGATTCACGCCGCGCGATTTATCGTTCCGTCATGAACTTGAGAAGCCTTCGCGAGAAAAGAGATCCCCATGAGTAGGCATTTGTGTCCAGGCCAGGTAAATTTTTCCTAACAATGGAGAGATCAGGAAAGGAATATCGCCGGTTGGTCAGAATAAGATGCGGGGGTTTTACTCTTTCAGCAAGAGACGGTTTGCCTCCGCAATCGCCTTGAGAAGAGCAGTCCGCTCCTTCTGATTGTGCCTCAAAGTCGGCACGCTGTCCGCAAATCGTTTCGCGGCTTGACTCAAGGCTTGCAACGTATCAGCCAGGGGATCGCCCCCCGATGAGGGATCACGTTCGGCATCTTGGAATAGCTTATGACGTCTTCTCGGTCCCACATAAAGTTGTGGTGCAACCGGGTTGTCCTTTTCCAATTCAGGTCGTCTGAAGATTCCCATTGTTTTCTCCCACAACGACGCTTCACGCTGCTCCGTACCACGTGGCATGAGCCGACCGATTCTCCCACCTCCAGGAGGGGGAGAGTTTGAATGGAGACCATACTCGCTCTCCCCGTCCCGACGCTGTCTCGTTTCTGTGCTGGATCGCGCACCTCCCTCTTGTCCGGGGAAGAAACGGGAACCCCCTAGTGATACCGGACGATCAATCGTCCTCTTTTTCTTCGCCCAACAAGAGAAAGCCGCACAGGAACCCACTCTTCCTCTCTCACCGGCACGGCCAACATGATCATCGAAAGTCTCTGGTACATTTTCTCCAATTCCCGGCACCGTTTGACAAAACGACCGGAGGAGAGTTTCGGGAAATAGCCGCGGTATTTCTCATAAAACCGCGCCCGCTCTTTCCACCGCTCCGCATAACATCTGAGCAGCCAAGCGGCCGACTCCCATAGACGAAAGGGCTCCCGTTTTATCGTCTGAAGCCTTGTGGTCGGCGGAGCCATGATCATGTCTTTCATGTTCTCTCCTCCTTTGTTGATCCCCGTGCCGTGGGATTAAACATCGTTTCTTGCCCGCACCGCCACTATAATTGCGTATCATGAGAACGGCATTAGTCCAACATGAAAACCATCTCATGAAGACAACGTCCATAAATGGAATGAAAAATCCCGTCACCTTCGATCAACCGCGACTTTTATTCCTCTCGCAATCCTTCCACAATCGACTGTCTCGCCGCCCAGCGTGAAGGGAAGTAGCCTGCCATCAATGTGGCTGCGGCGGCCAATCCGACCGCTTGCAGGATCCCGCCAAGCGGGACGATCATGTGGATCGTCCAGCCGAAGGATTGCTTGTTGATGACCTCGATCAGCAACACGGCGAGCGCTCCTCCGCCCACCAACCCTAGTCCTATCCCTATTAAGCCCAGGTACGTCGCCTCCCATAAGACCAACTGTCCTATTTGCCTTTCGCCGGCTCCGATGGCCCTGAGCGTGGCGAACTCCCTTCGACGTTCCAGCACCGACGTCACCAGGGTGTTGACGATACCGAGCATGGCGATCACGACCGCAATCGCTTCAAGCACGTAGGTCAAAAGAAACGTCCGGTCGAAAATCTCCAGCACTTCCTTGCGAAGTTCGGCGTTGCTGATCAGCAGCGGAGGGAGACGTCCGCCGACCTCGCTCAATCGAGCCGCCATGCGTTCTCGGACCAGGTCAAGATCGGCTCCTTGGTCCAGATACACGGGAAACACAGTGACGAGGTCGTCTTGCCACAACGATTGATAGAGCCGGCGATCCATGAGGACTTTTCCTCCGTCGGTTGCATAGTCATAGAACACGGCGACGACGGGAAACCGTCTGGCTCCTTGTGGCGTGACCAGCTCAAGACTGTCGCCTTCTCGGATCCCAAGCTGATCGGCCAAGATTTCGGAAACCAGCACGCCGTCGGTATCCGCCGCGCGGACGAGCCGGTCGGCGGAATCACCGTGACGGACCCAATATCGGCTCATCCGGGCATGCATCCGCAAGTCGCGCGACACGATCGCAGCCCGCCTCCCCTGCACGGTCACGCGAACATCTCGATACGTATCGACCCCCGCGACGCCGGGAATCGACGACAAGATCTCCGACCAGAATCCCGGCAAACTCCTTCCCGTGCTGCCGGCTTCCGTCCCACGCAGCCAGAGCGACGGCGCGACGATCACGTCCGCCATGACAGTCTCCGACACCCAGACTTCCACCGTGTTTCTGAAGCTTTTAATCATGACCAGCACGCCGATCATGATGGACAGCCCGACCATCAAGGCGGAGATGCTCACCCCGTTGCGGCCGGGATTGCGCGACGCATGATCGATCGCGATCGCCCGCATGACTCCCCCCATCGTCGATTGAAGCCCGGGCTGCCGGAGTCCACGGCGCCAACCGGTCACGCAAACGGGGGCCATGCACGACAGACCGGCCAGTAAGCAAAGCGTTGCGGCGTACCCCGGCACGGGAACTCCATCGATGGGATCGGCCGTGCTCAACACTCCCGCGACGACGAGCAGGATAAATCCGCCCATGCCCAACACACCGACTCGCAGTCGCTGTCCCGCCTCGTAATCACCGGGCGCCAAGGC
The DNA here is from genome assembly GCA_024331095.1 of Nitrospira sp. Lineage (GTDB taxonomy): Bacteria > Nitrospirota > Nitrospiria > Nitrospirales > Nitrospiraceae > Nitrospira_D. The sequence goes on from JANDJE010000009.1 coordinate 13,322, forward strand.
CCGCACGGGAGCCGTCCGAGCCGCGTTCATGCTCGGTCCGACCGAACCGATCATGGAGACGGTGCAGCCGACGAGAATCCCTTCCGCAGCCAACCGCCAGAGCCAATCGGACTCCAGGGCAAGACCGTTCCCGACTCCCACGGGAACGTACAAATCCGAGATCGTTCGACTCAGCAGTCTCACCAATTCTCTGGCCAGAAGAAACCCCGCCGCGCTTCCAATCAAACCACCGGTCAACCCCAACACGGCGGCTTCGGATAAAAACAAACCGGCCACCCTCGCTTGCGTCATCCCGATCGCACGATAGATTCCGATCTCACGCCGCCGTTGCGCAACCGCAAAGGCCATCGTGTTATAGATCAGAAACATGCCGATCAACAGACCGACCCAGCTCAGCACCGTGACGTTCAGGCGAAAGGCCCGCATCATGTGATCGACCTGCGCGGTGCGACTCGACGGACGCTCGACCGTCACGGTCGGCGGAACGATCGCGCGCACCGCTTGCGCGATCTCTTCGACGTCACGATCCTTCTCCGTGACGAGATCGATCCGATCCAACCGCCCGATCATGCCGAACGTCACCTGTGCCGCCGCAATATCCATGACAGCAAGACGACTCCACAGAGCCGTCCGATCCGTCGCGTCTTCAAGCAGCCCGACGATCCTGCAGGTCGTCAAGCCGGGCCCCACCTGAAGATCGATCGTCTCGCCTACGGAGACCCCCCATTCAGAAGCCAATCCCTTCCCCAATAAAATGGTGTTCGGATCAAGCATGGCCTCCAACCGGCGATCCGCCGATTGTCGGCTCAGATGAAAGCCTCGCGATTCAACTTCCGCAAGAAGATCCAAACCAAGCACCTGGACGGCTTCTTGACGATCACCGCGCGTGATCACTGCCGTTTGCAGAATGACCGGAGCGCTTGAGCGAACGCCCGGCACGTGTCGGATCGCCGTGATGACTCGTTCGTCAAGCCCAAGCTCCCCTCCGGAGATTTCCAGAGTTGTGGGCCCCGCCACGGTCAAGACTGCCTGTTCGAACGAGCGCAGGACATCGACGTTGGCCGTCCGCACCGCCACCGAGGCGGAGACGCCGAGCGCCACGCCGATGACCGTCAATCCCGTGCGAAGGGGTCGTTGAAAGATTTGCGCGGCGAGAATCAACCGCAGCACTTTCAGGAAGGACACGGCGGCCATCATTCGGGCAGGATCACGAGACGCTCGGAGAAGCGGGCAAATCGCTCGATTCGTTTACACATTTTCGATCCTTTGTTAGACTAACTTTGTTCAATTGAAAGGAGTGCACGGAGATGCGAAGCAGAGGCAACACGGCGATTCAGAGTCCGCGAGCGAAACGTTCTCACCGCGCGTCCGGCCGTCTGACCCCTCGGCAATCCCAAATCTTGACCATGGTCGCCATGGGCCACACCAACAGAGAAATCGCAGCCGCGCTGGACATCAGCATCCGCACGGTCGAAGTGCATCGCTATCACTTGATGCACCGGCTGGAGGTCCGCAACGTCGCCCAACTTCTCCGTCGATCATTGAAATTGGGGCTGTTGCCGCGCCGCTTCTGAAAATAAGCCCCAACTCTATAACTCCTTGACGGCTCCTCGGAAGTCCTCGATCGAGCGGTATCCTTTCTTGGCCATCAATGCGGCCAACTCGGTCTCGAGCCTGCCGAACACGTCGAGCCCTTCTTCCACCAACGTCGTTCCGATCTGCACGGCGGACGCTCCGCACAGGATGTGCTCAAAGGCATCTCCGCCGTCCACGACGCCGCCCGTGCCGATGATGGGAACGGCGCCCTGAAACAATTTGTAAAACGCGCGGACGTTGGCCAGGGCCACGGGCTTGATGATTTTGCCGCCCACTCCCCCGAATCCTCCCTTCGGTTTGATGACCACGGTTTCCCGCTCGGGATCGACGACCAACCCGTTGCCCACCGAGTTGATCACGTTGAGAAAATCGACGCCGCTTCGCGCGATGACCTGTCCCATCGCCTCATGATGCGCCGGATCAAAATACGGCGGAAGTTTCACACCCATGGGAACCGTGATCAGCGCGCGTGTCCGTTTCATGACCCGCTCCGAAGCCTCCAGGTCATAACCGATCTGCGGTTTTCCCGGAATATTCGGACAGGACAGGTTCACTTCGATCAAATCCGGTCCCGCGGCATTGATCGCATCGGCGATGATCGAAAAATCCTCTTCGCACAGCCCCGCGACGCTCGCGATGACCGGCTTTCCAAATCGTTTGAGATCCGGGATCAATTCCGCGTAGGCCCGGTAGCCGAGATTGGGAAGCCCCATGGAATTGATGGATCCGCCCGGGAACCCATAATACCGAGGCTCCGGATTGCCCCGCCGCGGCTCGACCGTCATCGACTTGGTGACGATGGCGCCGGCACGCGACCGTCCCAACGCCGTCAGATCTTCTCGCGTTACGCACAATGCGCCGGACGCATTCATGAAGCAAGCGGGAAACTTGACCCCCGCGATCGTCGTGGACAGATCCGTCATCACGAAACCGCTTCCTCCACCCGATCGACTCGCGCCACGAGTCGACCGTCCTGCATCGTCCAAACGTAGTCGGCGGTCTGAGCCGCGTGCCGGCTGTGCGTTACCAGCAGGACCGTTTGGCTCCCCGCCGTCGCCAGTGTTTTCAACAATGTCATGATCGCGGCGCCCTGATGGGAATCAAGGTTCCCGGTCGGCTCGTCGGCCAGAAGAAGCCGCGGACGATGGGCCAACGCCCTGGCGATCGCCACCCGCTGCTGCTCTCCGCCGGATAACTCTCCCGGCCGGTGGTTTCGCCTTGGATCCATTCCCACCATCTCCAACATTTCATCCACGCGCTTCATCACGTCGCGCCGTCCCTCCCCACGCAACAGCAACGGCAGCGCGATATTCTCCTCCGCCGTCAACGCGGGGACCAAATGAAACGCTTGAAACACGATTCCGATGATTTCGCGGCGCAAGGCCGTCCATTCGGCGCTGCTGAATCCCGCGGTGGATCGCCCGCCGAGAATAATCTCGCCCGACGTCGGCTGGTCCAACCCGGCGACGAGATTCAGCAATGTGCTTTTGCCGCATCCGCTCGGCCCCACGAACGCGCAAAAGTCGCCTTCTTTTATTTCAAGATCCACCTCGCGCAACGCGGTGACGAGAGTCCCGCCTCGGACATAGGTCTTCGACAGTCGTTTAAGAACAACCATGCACGCCCGCGTCTCCGAGGAGTGAAGCGCCGTCGCTCCGGTTCGGCACGAACGGGCAATCGTATAACATACCGGTTCGGAACGGCACAACCTTGACAGAACCCATGCTTTCGGCTTATGGACCAGTGTCATCGATTTATCGTCGGAATGATGCCATCGATGGCCGGTTCGTTCATCGATTCCGTTCGCGGGATAACCAGGCAGGCCGTGCGGTTTCTGTTGCCGGTCGACTGTGCGGCCTGCGGCCTTCCTCTGGCCGATAGTCCGATTCCTTGCTTCTGTATCGGTTGTTGGAATTCCATTGCTCCCACCGCCTCTTCCCGCTGTGCCCGTTGCGACTACCCGTTTCTCTCGCCGGCCGCGACGTCCCATGCGCCCGATCATATGTGCCAATCCTGCAGGAAACGTCCTCCCTCTTATACGAAGGCCTGGACGCTGTATCCTTACCGCTCGCCTCTGCGGGAAGCTTTACATCTGTTCAAGTACCAAGGAAAGGTCTCGCTGGCCGCTCCTTTGGCCGATCTTATCACCGACCGCCTTCCTCGATTCGAGTCCCTTGACGTCATCATTCCGGTCCCCCTCCATATTGAACGACTGCGCGAACGAGAGTTCAATCAATCATTGCTCCTGGCGGATCGGATCGGTCGCCACCTCGGTCTTCCCGTATCTTGCACCAATCTGATCCGCCACCGATCTTCTCCGGCACAAATCACGCTGAGGCGGAAAGAACGGCTCAAAAACCTCCGCGGCGCGTTCACCGTCCTACACCCTCACGCCGTGGCCGGGAAACGCATCTTGTTGATCGACGACGTCTTCACGACCGGCGCGACGATCAACGAATGTGCCAAGGCGCTCCGCAAGGCCGGGTCAAGCGACGTGTTCGCCCTCACGCTGGGGCGAACGATGGATGTGAGCCATGTCCCCGATCGGCTGTTTCAACAACGGGATGATCGGCCGTCAAGCTAACGAAGAGGAGAATGCACCTATGCCGATTTACGAATACGTGTGTCGAAGTTGCAAGAAACGGAGCTCGCTGTTGGTGTTGAATTATCGCAACCGGCTCTCGGCTTCCTGCCGCCATTGCGGTGGTCTTGAGTTGGACCGTGTCATGTCGCGGTTCGCCGCGCCAAAATCCGAGGAAGCTCGGATGGAGTCTCTGGCTGAGTCCGCCGATCTCGATGGACTGGACGAACAGGATCCGCGAAGCATGGCCCGTTTCATGCACAAGATGAAACGTGAAATGGGCGAAGACTTCGGCGACGACCTGGACATAGACGCCATGATGGAGCAAGAAAGCCCTATGGAACAAACCGGAGAATCGGGCGATAGTGACAGCGAATGACAGCCATTGTCACACATTTTCCTTGACAATCTCCGCATGTGGCCGGACAATGCGCTTCATTGCCATGATGCGCGTGAAAAGGCTTCTTCGCGAACACAGACCGTGGTGGCGGGATGGGCGCGCTTCCGAAAAGCGAATTGATGACGGTCGAAGAAACGTGTCGTTATCTGAAAATCACTCGCCGCACGCTTTATCGGTATTTGAGGAGCCATCAGATTCCCGCGTTCAAGTTGGGAAAAGAATGGCGGTTCGTCCGATTGGATCTTGAACAATGGATTCGCAACCGGACCAGAACCGTGGCCAATCGCTGAGCTGACGAGGCCGGGCGCCATGTTCGCCGGAGAATATCTGTGCAAACTGGATGAAAAAGGGCGCTTTATCGCCCCCTCCCCTCTTCGCGAGCAAATCGAAGCGGAAGGGCAGGCGGTCGTCTTTTTGAAAGGCCAAGAGCAATCGTTGTTGTTGTACTCGGCGAAGGAATGGAACCAAGTGCTCGAGCGCACGAAAGCCTCGCTGGATGACGATCAAAGCCGTCTTTTCATGCATTTCGTCGTGTCGGAAGCCGGCACCTCGGACATCGATAAAGCGGGCCGCATTCTGATCCCCGCCCGTTTGCGAAAAATGCTGCCGCTCGATGACGACCAGGAAGTCATCCTGGTCGGTCTGTACCATCGAATCGAGATTTGGAGCCCCGGCGAATGGCGGCGCTATCTGACTCGCACGGAAGATCGGTATGAGCAGAACATGGCCAAGATCATGAATCTCCTGTAGCTCGATTCATGCCCTCACGTCGCCCACGATTCATCCGGCGCTCCTTTCGGCTTTCCGCTCCGGTGCTCTCGATTCGCTCCCACAAAAAAGAGCCGTTCTCCGTCTCTTCGCTCACGCGCGCTCGTTCCATCGAATCAATCCCGCCGCCTACGGTTCAAAAACTGAGGCACCGAGCTGAACGTCTCTCTGCCGTCACGGTGACGCCGGAACGGCTGTCGATGATTCTGCCCATTCCTCCCAGCATCAACCATCAATATGCCACCGTGAACGGCCGCCGCGTGCTGTCCTCCGCCGGTCGGTCGTACAAGGCTCTGGTCAGCCGCCATATCTGGATCGCCCTGGCCCAATCACCGGCCCGCGATTCCTTGATGAAACGGCTTCAATCGACGCCGCTGGCCCTCTCGATCCATTTTTATTTCACGACGCCGCTGCGTCGCGACGTGGACGGCGGTTTGAAGATCACGCAGGATGCCGTCTGCGAAGGACTGGGCATCAACGACAACCGCATTGTCGAAACCCATCTGTACAAACGGATGGACAAACTCAGCCCTCGGATCGAAGTCTGTCTGACCGCTGCCGACTCCCCGCCCACGATTTGACAGCCGCGCGTTCAAGCTTTTATTTTCCCGCACTGTGTTGTGGGGGTACTCTGCACAAGAGAGAAACAAAGAGTATGCGCCACCTTGTTGTCGGCGAAAAAGTCCCCAATTCTTATGGGGCGTATGTTCCTGATCTGCCGGGCTGCGTCGCAGATGGAGAATCCAAGGAGGAAATAGAAGCCGCATATCGACGTGTTAGAAGGAGACACACAGCAAACCGCACATCCTTCAACACGAACGTTAGGCGGACAAGGTGGTTCAGGTGTGGGAACTTATCCAGCATTGCAGCGCGGGGGAGGAGTCTAGCAGCTTGTTGACAAACTGTTAGGTAACTTGGATAACCGCGCGGTCTTGAATCGAATGCTCATGAGATCATTTTTGAACGGCTGGGGGGTAGCGGCCCTACTTATTCTCCTTTTAGTTCACTCATGCGACGAACATGACGAAATTCAAAAATTAAGAAAAGATTTAAGAAAGCACGTGCGTGAACTGAAGAGCGCTTCCGTTAATCTTACCCCGGGATCGAACGGCTATCAGGCTATTCGCCATCAGCTTGGCTCCGCAACGCTCAGTCTGAAAGAGATAAAAGCACATGCAAGGGGTAGCATCGCAACATTGGAAATTGGAAATCTGACTTCTGTGGACATAACAGAAGCCACCATGGAGATTGGATATCCAGACCCTTCAAACCCTTCTGTTGAGCATTCTTCCAAGTATGATTTTCAGAAAACGCTAAAGGCAGGGCAAGCAACAAAGATTACCGTGGTTCTAGAGGGAGTACATACCTCAACGGTCACCTATCTCCGCATTTCAGACTTTCAACCAAAAGGCATTCGCCTCATTCAAGCAGACTAAACGTCCCATGAGTGATCAATCATCACCCACCAAGCTGGTTGTCTCTTTGGTTCACCCGGACTCCACGCCTGCAGCACTCCACCGTTGACATCTACGATAGGTTCCCCCTTTTTATGAGCAGGTGTCTACCGGTGGAGTAGAATTCGAGAGGATGCTCTTACTTCTCAGGAAAGACAGAAGTCGGCCGCTCCTGCCCATACTATTCGAACCGGAGAGCGTCGATGGGATTCATCCAGGCGGCCTTGTTGGCGGGATACAAGCCGAAGAACAGCCCTACGGCCACGGAGAACACAAACGCGGCGATCACCGTTTCCGGCGAAATAATCGTCGGCCATCCGGCGACAACCGTCGTCGCCCGCGCGCCCAGAATGCCGACAAGGATTCCCAGACAGCCTCCGAGGACGCTCAAGGTCATCGCTTCGACCAAAAACTGAATCAGAATGTGTCGCCTGGTCGCTCCCACCGCCATCCGCACGCCGATTTCTTTGGTCCGTTCCGTCACCGACACCAAGAGAATGTTCATAATGCCGATGCCCCCGACCAGCAAAGAGACGGAGGCGATGGAAAACAACATGATCGTCAACGTCTCACTCGTATCCTCATGCACTTTTCCGATGTCGACCTGCGTGCGGATGAAGAAATCGTCGTCTTGATCGGGCTGCAACCGGTGCCGCTGCCTCAGTACTTCGCGAATCTGCGCCACCGCGGGCACGAGATCTTCCGGTCGCTCCGTCGAGGCGAATAACGCCCCGACGGAGCCTAAAAAACGGGTGCCGAAGACTTTCCGCTCGGCGGTGCTGAAGGGAATAAAAATAACGTCGTCCTGGTCCATTCCTTGGGCCGACTGCCCCTTCAGAGCCAACGTGCCGATGACGCGAAACGGCACGTGGTTGATGCGGATGATGGAGCCGATCGGTTCTTCCCCCGGTTCGAATAAATTGTCAACCGCCGTTTGCCCGAGCACGGCGACGCGGGCCGCCGCATCAAGATCCTGTTGCGTAAAGGGTCCGCCGCCGGTGAACGACCACCCCCGAATCGTCAGATAGCTGGGCGAAATTCCATTGACCGTTCCATTCCAATTCTTGTTGCCATGGACGATCTGCATCACGTCGCGCCTGGCCCATCCGGTTTCGCGGAGGAGGGGAACGCGCTTTTTCAGTTCGGCGGCATCGGCCGTCGTCAACGTCACCGCCCCTCCTTGACCTCCCCGCACACCGCCGGTCGCGACGGCCCCGGGCAGAATCAGGATGACATTGGTCCCGATGCTGGCCACCCGTTCGGCGACGGCGGCCTTCGCTCCCTCGCCGATACTGACCATTGCAATGACCGCTCCCACGCCGATCACGATCCCCAACATGGTCAATCCGGTTCGGAGCCGATTGCGACCGAGAATCCGAACCGCGGTCAGAACGGTCAACAACAAAAAGGTGGGCATTATGCCTCGACCGACAGAGCGGACGCGCCGGACGGTGTTTTGCGATCCGTTAAAATACGGCCGTCTTTCATAACGACTTCCCGTTCGGCGTAGGCTGCGATGTCCGTCTCGTGCGTCACCAAAACGATGGTAATCCCCTGCTTTTTGTTCAAACCATCGAGAATCGCCATAATTTCCAGACTCGATTGGGTATCGAGGTTGCCCGTGGGCTCATCGGCCAGCAAGAGCGATGGAGAAGCGACCAACGCCCGCGCGATCGCAACCCGCTGCTGTTGTCCCCCGGAGAGTTGCGACGGATAATGGTTCTCTCGGCCCTGAAGTCCGACGCGCGCGAGCGCCTCCGCCGCGAGGGCCCGCTGTTGCCTCAGCGGCAGGCCTCGATAAAACAACGGGAGTTGCACGTTTTCCAACGCGCTGGTGCGGGGAATCAGATTGAAGTTCTGAAACACGAAGCCGATCCGGCGGTTTCGAATCTCGGCCAATTGATCGGCGCGCAATCCTCCGACATCGACCCCTTGCAGCCGATAACAGCCCTTTGTTGGCCGGTCCAGACAACCGAGTATATTCATCAGCGTCGATTTCCCCGAGCCGGACGCCCCCATGATCGCGACGAACTCCCCTTCCTCAATGAGCAAATCAACCCCTCGGAGAGCCTGAACCTCCACGTCGCCGAGACGATAGATCTTCCAGAGATCCTCACAAGAAATGAGCGCGGTCATCGGCGCCGATCCTCTTCATCATCTACATGATGATCGCGGAAATCATGGCATGGTCCAAAACGCGAGCCATTTTTCGATTGATCCCGCGACGATCATCATTGAACGTCGAATCACCGGCGGCGACCGCCGCCGAAACCGGGAGGCAATTCGCTTGACCTCCGTTCACTCCTGGACGATTCAAGCCCGACGATGACCGAATCTCCCTCTTTTACATCACCATCCAACACTTCCGTCCATACGCCGTCTGAAATGCCCGTCCGAATGACCAGCGGTTCCGGCTCATCGTCGATCGCCGGTCTCCAAACTCTTTTTGCCGCTCCGCCCTGTTCTGGAACCGCGGACTCACCGTTCACTCTTCCTCCCGCCTTCGTGCCCTGCTCGTTCTTCCCCTTCGTATCCGGTCGATCTTTCTGAGGCGGGCTGAATCGTAGTGCGGCGTTGGGCACCTTCAAGACGTCGTTCTTTTTGGCGACAACGATCGAGACGTTCGCCGTCATCCCCGGCTTGAGACGCAAATCACGATTGTCGACGCCCACCACCACGTTGTAGGTCACGACGTTTTGCACGTTGATCGGAGCCAAGCGAACCTGGCGAATGACGCCGTTGAACTGAACGCCCGGGTAGGCGTCAACGGTAAACGTCGCCTCCATGCCTTCGACGATCCCTCCGATATCGGACTCGCTGACGTTGGTATCCACTTGCATTTGAGTCAAATCCAGCGCAATCAAAAACAGGTTCGGCGTCGCAAAGCTCGCGGCCACCGTCTGCCCGACTTCCACGTTGCGCGCGACGACGATGCCGTCCACCGGCGAGCGAATGATCGTGTACTTGAGATCAAGCTCGGCCGCATTGAGCGCCGCCTCCGCCTGTCTGACCTGCGCTTCGGCGACCCGAACTTGCGCCTCGGCGCTCTCATAATTGGTCGTGGCGAGATCGACGTCATTTTGCGAGACGAACTGTTCCGCCATCAACGGTTTCAGCCGCTCAAGCTCACGCCTGCGCTGCGCAAGGTCCGTCCGCGCTTTGGCCAAGGCGGCTCGAGCCATTTCCAGGTTGCTCGCGGCCTGCTCGCGACGGGCCCTGAACGGTTCAGGGTCGATCACCGCCACCGTCTGTCCCGCTTTCACCCGCGTATTGAAATCGGCGTGCAGACTCTTGATCATGCCGGACACCTGTGTGCCCACTTGAACCGACACCACAGGATTGATCGTTCCGGTGGCGCTGACGACCGAAACCACGGCGCCTCGCTCTACCTTGGCCGTCCGATATCGAACAGGCTCTTTCCGATCTCCGCTGAATAGGACGTATCCACCGACGGCCAACCCGACGGCGACGACGGTGAAGATCATGCCGACGCGCTTCATGCCTGTATCCTGAAAACCTCCGGCACACGTATCTTAACAGGAAGCATCCGGCCAATCATCTTGTGGAACAAGATCCACCGCGATCCACGCCCCAGATTCCCACGGCGGGACTGGTCCGGCGGCCGTGCGATTCGGGCCGGTCTGACGATCGCTTTGCGGTCGGAAAACCTTGGGATGAGCTATCGAGCCAGAAGCTGATCAAGGAAAGCGGTTGAGACGTGTCCCTTCTGAAAATCGGCGTCCCCGAAAATCTTGCGGTGAAGCGGAATCGTCGTCTTGATTCCCTCGATCACGAATTCATCGAGCGCGCGCCTCATTCGCGCGATCGCTTCCTGTCGATCCTTGCCGTGAGTGATCAACTTCGCGATTAGAGAGTCATAGTGGGAAACGACCGTGGCGCCCTGCTCCATGGCCGAGTCGACCCGCACGCCGAATCCTCCCGGCACGCTGTACTTGGTGATTTGACCCGGGCACGGAATGAACTTGTCGGGATCTTCGGCGTTGATACGGCATTCCATGCTGTGGCCGTTCATCGTCACGTCCTGTTGCCGAATCGACAACGGATACCCGGCAGCCAAACGAATCTGCTCTTTGATCAAATCGATGCCCGTGACCATTTCGGTGATCGGATGCTCGACCTGAATCCGGGTATTCACCTCCATGAAAAAAAAATTTCGCTCCTTATCGAGCAAAAACTCCACCGTTCCGACGTTGCGATACTGCACGGCTTTGACCGCCTCGACGGCGACCCGCCCGATCTCACGGCGAAGTTTGTCGTCGACGGCGGGAGAGGGAGTTTCCTCGACCAGCTTTTGATGACGCCGCTGAATGGAACAGTCCCGCTCGCCGAGATAAATGACGTGTCCCCGATAATCGGCCAGCACCTGAACTTCGATATGGCGCGGCTCCAGAAAATATCGTTCAAGATAAACCCCTTCGTTTCCGAACGTGGACTTGGCCTCCGCCTGGGCGGCTTGAAAGGCCCTGGCCAAATCTTCCGCCTTGTTCACGACGCGCATTCCCCGTCCTCCGCCGCCGGCCGTCGCCTTAATGATGACAGGAAAGCCGATTTTCTGGGCGGCCTGCATCGCTTCGTCTTCATTTCGCAGTTCGCCGAGACTGCCGGGCGTGACCGGCAACCCTCGCTTGGCGACGGTTTCGCGCGCTTTGGCCTTGTCGCCCATCAGAGCGATATTTTCCGACGTGGGGCCGATAAATTTGATGCCGATGGATTCGCACACCTCCGCGAAATGCGCGTTTTCCGCCAAGAACCCATATCCGGGATGAATGGCATCGACGCCGGTCACTTCAGCGGCGCTCAGCACGTTTGGAATGTTGCGATAGCTCATCGACGCATCCGCAGGCCCCACGCATATTTTTTCGTCGGCGGCCCTGACGTGAACGGCGCCGCTATCGGCTTCCGAGTGGATGGCGACGGTCTTGATTCCCAGCTCTTTGCAGGCTCGAATCACCCGCAGCGCGATTTCCCCGCGATTGGCGACAAGAACTTTCTTGAACACGATTTCACCCCGGAATCACGGTGAGGAGTGCGTTGACGTTATCAGCGACCTTTGGGGTCTATGAGAAACAGAGGCTGTCCATACTCGACCGGCTTGGTGCTTTCGGCCAACACTTTGACGATCCGGCCGTCCGTTTCGGACTCGATTTCGTTCATGAGCTTCATGGCCTCAACGATGCACAAGACTTGCCCTTTTTTGACAAAATCACCTTCTTCCACATAGGGATCCGCGTCAGGAGACGGAGACCGGTAAAACGTTCCCACGATGGGCGAGGTGATCGTCACCAAGCCGGAGGCGTCCTCCTCCGTCGGCATCGATTCCCCCTCCGGACGGGGGCTCGTTTGGGGAATGCTCGCCGCCGACTCGGCCGAGGAAGTTGAACCGGGTCTGGCGCCGACTTCGTGGCGGACTCGTATGCGCAGTCCCTGCCGCTCAATCTCCAACTCGGTCAAGTTGTTCCGACGAAGCAGGTTGATGAAATCTTGGATCTGCCTGACCTGCTCGGCGGTCAACAACGGTTCTTGATTCGGCTGGCCAAGCACGTTCGACGAAAGGCTTCGGTTGGTTTTCTTTTTTGAAGGAGACGACGGTTGCGCGCTCACCGGACACGCTCCACATATGATCTGGTTCGGGTATCGATTTTGATGACGGTTCCCACTTCCAAATACAGCGGCACTTTGATGGTGGCTCCCGTTTCGACGACCGCCGGCTTGGTGCCGCCGGACGCGGTATCTCCGCGAACACCGGGCTCCGCGTCGACGACCTTGAGCTCGATAAAATTCGGCAATTCGACGGCGATCGGCCGATGTTCGTAAATAAGAATTTTCACCACCATGTTTTCTTTCAGAAGATCGACGTTTTCTCCCAGAGCTTGTTTTTCAAAGGAAAGCTGCTCGTACGTTTCCGTATCCATGAAGGTGTACGAATCCCCCGTCGCGTACAGAAACTGCATTTCCCGCTCTTCGAGATTCGGTTCCTCGAACCGTTCACCGGACCGGAACGTTCGGTCCAAGACGTTTCCCGACAGATAGCTTTTGAGCTTTGTGCGGACAAACGCCCCGCCTTTCCCCGGTTTGACGTGTTGGAATTCAACGATGTAAAAAGGCTCGCCATCGACCATGAGGCGAACGCCATTGCGAAAATCGACGGTCGAAATCACTCTTTGCTCCCTTCAGTCAAGAATAACCCCGTTTCTGCTCCACGCCTTGCTTCATCGCCTCCGGTCTCGGTCTCTCCCTATTTTGCACCGGGTTTTGAAGCAATGTCTCCCGCCACCTGTTGAGAGAGGTGCGCGTGCAATCCCCGCAATGCCAATAGATACCCTGTGGGCCCGAACCCTGTAACCTGACCATGCACGACGTCGGAAATGTACGAGCGCCGACGAAACGCTTCACGGCGATGAATGTTCGTGAGATGCACTTCCACCGCCGGAACGGAGACGGCCGCCAAGGCATCTCGTATGGCGACGCTGGTATGGGTATAGGCCGCCGGATTGATGATAATGCCCTGATAAACCGCCTTGGCCTCTTGAATCCACGTGACTAACTCCCCCTCGTGATTCGACTGGCGAACGTCGAGTTTGATTCCCAGTTCATCGCCGAGCTTGGAGAGAGACTCATTGATGGCCTCAAGCGTCGCCGTTCCATAAACGGACGGCTCTCGGCTACCCAACAAATTCAGATTCGGTCCATGAAGGATCAGCACCCGCATCATAAAAGCCGACACTGCACCTTCGCCGCGATTGCAATTTCGCCCATCCGCCTTACCGTCGGTGGGCGGCATTGTAACGCTCCGTCAAAACGGGGTCAAACGATCCAAGGAATCATACGGCTTGGCCGCTCGCAGCACGTTGATCGCGTCGGCGCAGTTGAATGGCGGCAAGCCACTGTTCAAGCCGCGCTGCAATCATCTTTTTTCGCTCAAGAGAGACACCCGGCTTATCCGACGAATTTTCCCCCTCATGTACCTGATCGACAACCGCAGAGGATCGATTCTCTTCCTTCGGCATCGTCTTCGCCACCGATATGACAGAGGCCTGTCCCGATCGACGGAGCGACCGCTCTTTTTCAGTTTCTATCGGCGGCGCACCTAGCAGAGCGCAAATCGAGAGAGCCTCTTGATCCTGCGGGTTGACCTCCAGAATGACACGACATGACCGCACCGCGGCATCCTTCCGACCCTGAGCGGCGTAGATCTTAGCGAGCGTTCGATGCGCTCGAAGGTTTTCCGGGCTGACCCGTACGGCCTCTTCCAAGATCGCCGCAGCCTTAACGGCCTGCCCCAGTTGATCATAAGCTCTGCCCAGCGCCACCATTGCCGTGATGAAATTCGGATAGGCCTTCAATCCGTCTTCCAGGACGGCGGCCGCTTCTTCCCACATCCCGGCCTTCCCGTATTCTTCCGCCAATGAAAGAAAGGCCTTCGATCCCGGCTCTTTTGCCACGATCAAGGCCAGCCGATCGATTTCCGCCGCGTTCGCCGGTTTCTCGTATTTCGATCCCATGCCACGCTACCCTACCGAGATGACCGACCGGGGATGACAGTCGGTCCGCAAGTTTCTCACTTCGGTCAGAAGTTCATCCGCCAACTTTCGTTTTGACATCAACTCTAATTCCCTCTGCCGACCCCCGCGCGTAAGAATGACGGCCGCATTGCTCTCGCTCCCGAATCCGGCGCCTGCTCGCGTCACATCGTTGGCGACGATCATATCGAGCCCCTTCTCTTTCAACTTGGCCTCCGCATGGGCGAGAAGTCGCTCGGTCTCAGCGGCGAATCCGACCAAAATCTGATTGGTTTTCCGAGCGGACAGCATCGCCAGGATATCAGGTGCCGGCTCAAGCTCGAGCACAAGCGATGTCCGGCCGTGTTTTTTCAATTTGTGCGGCGCCTGTTCCTTAGGGCGAAAGTCCGCGACGGCGGCAGCCATGACGACAACGGTCGCCCATGAAAACCGTTGGCAGAGCGCCTCCGCCATCTCCTTCGCCGTCGTGACGGAAATAACCTCCACGCCGGATGGCCTGGTCAAAGAGGTCGGCCCCGTTACCAATACCACATTGGCCCCTCGATCTCGTGCCGCCTCCGCAATGGCATAGCCCATCTTGCCCGACGATCGATTGGAAATGAATCGCACCGGATCAATCGCTTCTTGCGTGGGGCCGGCGGATATCAACACGTTCTGTCCTTGCCAATCCGATCGTGGAGTCAGAGCCGCCAAAACCGCTTCAACAATGTTCGACTCCGTTGCCAACCTTCCCTGCGCCACCTGCCCGGAAGCCAACGGGCCCTCTTCCGGGTCGATCACGCGTACGCCGCGGGCTCGAAGAAGGTCCACGTGCTCAACCACGGTGGGATGCCGCCACATTCCACCGTCCATGGCCGGCGCGACGATAAGAGGACAGCGCGCGGCCAACAACATGGTGGACAGCACGTCATCCGCCAATCCCAAGGCCGCTTTCGCCAGAAAATTGGCCGTCGCGGGGGCGACCACGATCGCATGCGCGTTTTCGGGAATGGTGAGGTGTTTCATTTCTTCATGCGCGTGAAACAAATCCGTGACGACCCGTTCTTCGGACAGGACTTCGAAAGTCAGGGGAGCGACAAATTTCGTCGCGGCCGCCGTCATAACGACCGACACGGCGGCCCCCTGCGCCTTGAACATCCGCAGCAATGAAACGGCCTTATAGGCGGCGATACTCCCCGTCACCCCTAAGACAAGCCGCTTCCCCTGCAAGATTCCCGGTGAATGATCCGACTCCATAACTACTCTTCGGTCTGAGCTTTCGACGGCATGGCGGTGTCGTCAACATACACGCTGAGTTCTTTCTTGATTTCCTGAGCATCCTCGCCGGTCATCATGGCGATCCGTTCGGTCTCGCCGTCTTTTCCGCGCTTGGCCTCTTTCATCGCCTCGCGCGCGCTTTTTCCGGTCAAATACGGAACTTTGCCGCGCAAGACTTCATCGAGCGCGATGGTCGTCTCTTTGGCGAAGCGCGAACTCCCGACCGGTTTCGCCCCTTGCGTGAGATGCTTGGCCCGCTGGGCGGCGACGATCACCAACCGGTAACGGGAATCGAATTGTTCGGGCGTGTACTGCGGCAACAAATTCAACATATCCCCCATAATGACTGCTCCTCTTCTTAGTTGGATAGAGAACGGTTCCGATTGCTCTGCACGGCGTCTGCGTCGAGCGCGAATCGGCGCTCAAACCAGCTCGTGTCCACCCGCGAAGTTTTGAGCCGCTCCGCAAGAAAGACGCTTTGCAGATCTCGAAGAGATTGCGACAAATCATCGTTCAAGACAATATACCCATATTCATGAAAACTGCGGACTTCTTCTTTCACCTTTTGGAGCCGGCGACGGATCTCTTCCGGAGTATCCGAGCCCCGTCCTTCAAGTCGAACTCGCAGCGTATCAAGAGACGGTGGAAGAATGAAAATCAAAACGGCGTCCTCAAAATGTTTTTTGATTTGCAAGGCGCCTTGAACGTCGATTTCGAGTAATACGTCGATGCCTTGCGCCATCCTGTCGATCAAGACCGCCCGTGGTGTCCCATACCAATTGCCGTACACGTGGGCGTATTCCAAGAATTCTTGGCGAGCCACCATGCCCTGAAACACGTGTTCTTCGACAAAATGATATTCGCGTCCGCTCTCTTCTCCGACACGCGGCTTTCTCGTCGTATAGGAGACGGAATGCCACAACCCTGGAACGGAGGCCACCAATCGCTTGCAGAGCGTCGTTTTACCGGTCCCGGACGGCGCTGAAATGACAAAAAGAATCCCTTTCCGCCGATAGGGATATTGACCCGATACATGGTCACCCTGTTGCGCCTCAACCGACATCGCGGCAGTCATTCCACGTTTTGGACTTGCTCGCGGAGACGTTCCAGCTCCGCCTTCATCTGAACTACGGATCCGGTGATGGCAAGATCCCCGGCTTTCGATCCAATGGTGTTCACTTCGCGTCCCATTTCCTGAATGAGAAAATCCAACGTTTTTCCAGCCGGTTGAGTGCTCTCGACTGTTTCCTGAAACTGTATCATATGTGCATTGAGTCTGACTAATTCTTCTGTAATATCGCTTCGGTCCGCGTACACGGCCAGTTCTTGATAAAGCCGTTGGACGTCCGGCATCTCCCCGTTGAGCAGCCGCTGAACCCGTTCTTTCATGCGGGAGAACGATTCTTGTGCCGTAAACGGAGCCCGCTCCGCAATTCGTTTCTTTAATCCGTCGATTGTCTTCAGGCGATCCAGGAGATCACGGGCAAGCAACGCTCCTTCTTTTTTCCTCATTGCGGCGAGGTCTTTGATCGCCTGCGCCCCGAGCTTTTCCACCAACTTCTCGAGTTTTGGATCGTCAGCCGGTTGATCAGAAAGAACGAAGATATCGCGAAACCCCGCGATAAGTCGGATATCAAGGGAGCCTCTCAGCTTTAAGGTTCGCTGAAGAAATCGAAGGGCGTCATGGTACTGTTTTGCCATCCCAGCGTCAAGGTGAAGAGACCTTGTGCCCGCTTTTCCTCCTTGCAACATGACGGTCAGCTCAATGCGGCCTCTGGTGCAGTGATCCTGCACGGCTTTTTTGAGCCGGTCCTCAAGGACCCCCATGGACTTGGGAACGCGGATCACAACTTCCAAAAACCGGTGGTTCACGGATCGCACTTCGACGGTCACGCTCCCATCCGCCCAGGCGGCCTGCCGCCGACCGAATCCCGTCATGCTTGTAATCATCGTCGTTGTTTTCCTTTCCACTGACACAGGTCGTACAACGAACAGGCTCCGCACCGGGGCGTTCGCGCAAGACACACGTATCGCCCGTGCAGCAAGAGTCGCTGGGACAGACCTGTCCATTGACGTCGAGGGAACACGCGCTGCAGATCGTGCTCGATGCGTTCCGGATCGTCCGAATTGGTCAAATTCAACCGATTGGCCACACGTTTGACATGGGTATCCACAACGACGGCGGGACGACCGAAGGCGGCGCCCAGAATAACGTTGGCGGTCTTTCTCCCCACCCCAGGAAGAGAGGTCAGCTCCTCTATCGTCGCGGGAACTTTCCCGCCGAATCGCTCCACGATCGCTCGCCCGCACTCGATCACGTGCCTTGCTTTCGTTTTATAAAATCCGGTCGGCTTAATGATCGACTCGACCTCGATCGGATCCGCTTGCGCCATATGACGGGGGCTCGGATATCGACGAAACAAATCCGGTGTGACTTGATTCACCCGTCGATCAGTGCACTGGGCGGATAGGATCGTGGCCACCACCAATTCCCAGGGAGAATGATAGTCCAGCTCGACTTTCGCAGTTTTCATGGCTCTCATGAGAACGGCCGCAATCGCGGCCGGACGGTCGCCATGTGGGGGGGCAGGCGTTCGCGTTGTCACGGTCTCACCCCGGATCGATCTGGCTGATCAACGGAAGACAAGGTCGGCGCTCTCTTGAGAGACGTGCGTTGAAGAACCTTCTTGATGCTCCGGTGTCAATCTTGATGCGGCCTTCTCGATCACCTCCAACAACGGAGGCCACGTGTGAGGTTGGAGCGCGGAGATGCCGATCGCATGATAGCGGCGACAGAGCAGATCCACCTGCTGAGCAGGCAGTCGATCGCACTTATTGAAGACGAGCACGCGCGGAATTTCATCTAAATCGAGATCCCGTATAATGTCGGCGACAGCCGCAATCTGCCCGTCGATATCCGACACGCCGGCATCGACGACGTGAAGCAACAAATCCGCTTCCCGTAATCCTTCCAACGTCGCGCGGAACGTTCGAATCAATTCCTGGGGAAGATCGCGAATAAACCCGACGGTATCGGTCATGATGATTTCACGGTCTCGAGGGAAACGAAGGCGTCGGCTCGTGGTATCCAGCGTCTCAAACAGCCGGTCTTTCGCGGACACGCAGCTACCGGTCAATTGATTCAACAGCGTGGATTTTCCCGCGTTGGTGTATCCGACGAGCGACACGATCGGAAGACCGTATCGCCGGCGCCTGACTCGGCGTCGGTCTTGCTGTTTGGAAAACAGTTCAAGCTCCCGTTCAAGGCGCGTAATGCGATCCCGAATCCGGCGCCGATCGGTTTCCAGTTTTGTTTCCCCGGGGCCTCTGGCGCCGATTCCGCCGCCGAGTCTGGACAGATCGGCTCCTTTCCCTGAAAGTCTGGGCAGCAGGTACCGGAGCTGCGCCAGCTCGACTTGTACTTTCCCTTCACGACTGTGCGCTCTTCTGGCAAAAATATCCAGAATCAATTGCGTCCGGTCGATCACTTTGATGTCGGTCATTTCAGCGATGGCACGCGATTGGGCCGGCGTCAACGTTTGATCGACGATCACCATGTCCGCTCCCTGATGAAGCGTTCGAATCAACACCTCCTTCAATTTTCCGCTTCCCAGTAAATACCGTTGATGCCCATCGTCCGTCCGTTGCACGACACGATCGATCACGGTTACACCCGCAGAACGGGCAAGCTCGGCAAGCTCGGTCAACCGTTCCTCCTGCTCGCCCCTTCCCTGCGGCGACGCGCTCACCAAAATGGCGGCCTCATGACCCTTCTTGATAACTTGGTGGCCGCGGGCTGCTTGGACCTTTGCTTCCAGATCCTCAATAAATCGGTCGAATTGAATGGCGCAGCGGTGGAATGGAACCGCCCCCAGGACGTTGCAAAGTTTATTTTCCTCGTTGGGTGGAAGAATGTGCGCGAGATAAAAACGACCGGGGGTCCCCTCGGGCGAAACAGAAAGAGCGCCGATCAAGTCCAGCCGCAGATAAGCAAGATCCGTGATGGCTTCTTGGCTCAGCGGTTGATCATGCAGTTGTGTTCGGATAAATCGCAAGCCTCGCAATGACCGAGGGCCGGCCCGGAATTTTGCCGCCGTCGTAGGGGTCAAACACAAATCGGTTCCTACAATGACCTCCTGGACAATTCCGCGTCGCGTCAGAACAACTCCGATAGGACGGCGGACAGCAAAGGTCAATTGACTCATGGCTTTGGCCAACTCTGATCCCAGGACCTGGTCCGCAGCCACACGGCGTCGATACAGCCGCTCGATCGCCGTGATTTGGCTCGGCCGAAGGCCGGCTATCTGGCCATGCACCTCAGGAATGGAGGGCCTCTTCTTTCCAAACGCTTCCGACATCGAGCAAAGACCCGACCTGAAGCGTCGGTTGAATGTCAAAGTCTCGCGTCCAGCAGGGATAAGTCATCAAGGCATGCCGGCCCGCCGCAGCAATCATGGCTGCGTTGTCCGTACAATACTCAATGGGAGGCACGATCAGTCTCACTCCTTCTTGCTGTGCACGATCCCGTAGCAACGTCCGTAATCTGCTGTTCGCCGACACTCCTCCGACAACCGCCAGAGCGGAGAGTCTCTCCTGAGCAAGCGCGACAAACGCCTTCGTGACCAACGTGTGAACGATGGCTTCCTGGTATCCCGCCGCCAGATCGGCAACGTGCCTTGTCCGCTCCTCTTGACCCATATCGCGCAGTTTGTACAGCAACGACGTCTTGAGTCCGCTGAAACTGAAATCCAAACGACTTTTCCGATGATGGAGACGGGGAAACGGAATCGCATTCGGATCGCCCTGTTTTGCAAGCTTATCGATCGCCGGCCCCCCGGGAAATTCCAAACCCAGCATTTGCGCGCCCTTGTCAAAGGCTTCTCCAGCCGCATCATCCCTCGTACAGCCAAGTAAGACGCAGCGGCCGTTCCGTTCCCGTCTGAATAAATGAGTATGCCCCCCGGAGACGACCAATACAATGCAGGGAAGGGGAAAATCCGGATCGGCAAGCCAAGCCGAAGAAATATGTCCTTCCAGATGATTGACCCCGATTAATGGAATATTAAGGCCGTAACTGAGAGCTTTGGCATAATTGACACCCACCAAGAGCGAACCCGCCAACCCAGGTCCTTTGGTCACGGCTATCGCCCCAAGGTCTTTTTGCTCAATACAGGCTTGTTTTAACGCCTCGTCGACGACTCCGTTGATCGTTCCAAGATGGGCTCGGGCGGCCAATTCAGGCACCACCCCGCCGAACTTCCGGTGGACGGCAATTTGGGATGAAATGATGTTCGACAAGACCCGGCCGTCTCTATCAATGACAGCCGCGGCCGTCTCATCGCACGAGGATTCGACCCCAAGGATGGGGCGTAAATCCCATGCAGTATGACGTGCCAACATTGTCCGGAAGCCAAGACCTGCGGATAGATTGGAAAGCCGAATTACGACACAATCAAAAAATGACCCCTCTGGGACTTTGCAAGGACGTGTCAAACACCCCGATCACAATCGAACCATGCGAACCATGACCGCCATCAGAAAATCTACACGCCCGCCATCGCCTCTTGTTGAATAAAGACCGGCGCACCATCCCGAAGCACCACTTTTACCTTGCGGCACTCTTTGAAGCGGCCGCGAATGAGCTCGTCGGAGAGAGGATCGCCGATCGCTCGCTGGATCGCTCGACGCATCGGCCTTGCTCCGTACAAGGGTTCGTACCCTTCTTTGATAAGCCACTGCTTCACTTCGTCATCGACTTCTATTTCAATCCCTTTCTCAAGGAGGCGACTGTTCAGCTCCCGAATCAAAATATCCAGAATGCTGTACAGATGCTCTTTCTCCAATTGATGGAAGATAACGATTTCATCGATTCTGTTCAAAAACTCCGGGCTGAACGACTTGCGCAGCTCTCCCATCACTTCTTCCTTCTTTCGGCGGACGACTTCATCTTCGGTGCTTTGGAACCCCAGCGAAACTCCCTTCTGGATGTTCTTGGTTCCGATATTGGACGTCATAATGACGACCGTATTCTTGAAGTCCACCTTACGACCCAAACTATCCGTCAATACTCCATCATCCAGTACTTGGAGCAAGACGTTGAAGACGTCAGGATGCGCCTTTTCAATTTCATCAAAGAGAACGACCGAGTACGGCCGGCGACGAACTTTTTCTGTGAGCTGCCCCCCTTCCTCGTAACCGACGTAGCCGGGCGGAGCGCCAAAAAGCCGCGAGCTGGTGAATTTTTCCTGATATTCGGACATGTCAACCCGAATCAATGCGTCTTCGCTGTTGAAGAGAAACTCCGCCAACGTCCTCGCCAGTTCGGTTTTTCCAACCCCTGTGGGTCCCAAAAAGATGAACGAACCGATCGGCTTCTTGGCCTCTTTTAAACCGGCGCGCGATCGTCGAATCGCTCGCGCGACCGCCGAAATGGCCTCATCTTGGCCGACGACGCGCTTATGGAGAAACTCTTCCATTCTCAGCAGCTTGTTCGACTCTTCTTCTTCCAGCTTAAAAAGCGGGATGCCGGTCATCTTGGAAACCACATAGGCGACGTCTTCTTTGCCGATCACCGGTTTATTTTTCTCTTGGCTCTTTTTCCATTCCCGCTTCGATTCCTCCAACAGCTTGCGCAGCCGCTCCTCCTCTTCCCGATAGCGAACGGCTTCTTCAAAATTTTGCATGGAAATGGACAGCTCTTTCTCACGAGAGACTTTTTTGAGTTCTTGTTCCATCGCCTTCAATTCCGACGGAAGCGCATACGTCTGCAGCTTGGCGCGCGAGCCCGTTTCATCGATCAAATCGATCGCTTTATCAGGCAAAAACCGATCCGTGATGTATCGATCAGAAAGCTTGACGGCTTCCACGATCGCCTCTTCTGTAATTTCGACTCCATGATGCTCTTCATACCGATCCCGTAGTCCATTAATGATCTGAATCGTTTCATCCACGCTGGGTGGTTGCACATAAATGGGCTGAAATCGGCGCTTCAACGCCCCGTCTTTTTCGATATGCTTTCTGTATTCATCCAAAGTCGTCGCTCCGATACATTGAATTTCCCCTCGCGAGAGAGCGGGCTTGAGCATGTTCGACGCATCGATGGACCCCTCGGCGGCCCCGGCTCCGACCAGCGTGTGAAGCTCATCAATGAAAATAATGATATTGCCGGCTTGCACGATTTCTTTCATCACGACCTTGAGCCGTTCTTCGAATTGGCCCCTGTACTTTGTGCCAGCCACCAACGACCCCAAATCCAATGCAATGACTCGCCTGGATAACAAATTATCAGGAACCTCGGATTGAACGATTCGCTGAGCCAATCCTTCGACGATCGCAGTTTTGCCCACCCCCGATTCACCGATAAGCACGGGATTGTTCTTGCTTCTCCGGCTCAGAATTTGAAGAACCCGCTCGATTTCATCCGCCCTTCCGATCACCGGATCCAGTTGACCCTCTTGAGCCAACTGAGTCAGATCGCGCCCGAATTCATCCAGTGCCGGCGTATTGCTTTTCCGATCGCGCTCGCGAGGAGCGGACTTTCGCAAAAAGGTCACCGTCAATTGCCGCGCTGTCAGCAAGTTGGCCCCCAAGCTTCGAAGGATTTTCCCGCCGATGCCCTCCTCTTCACGCAGCAACCCCAGGAGAAGATGCTCGCTTCCGATGTGATTATGGCCCAATAATCTGGCTTCCTCGACTCCATACTCGATCACCTTTTTTACTCGCGGGCTGAAGGGGATCTCACCGAACGTCATGGTGGTCCCCCCCCCAGGGAGATTGCGCTCAATCTCGAGGCGAATTTGCTCCGTAGAAAGCCCCATTTTCTTCAAAATCATGAGGGCGATCCCGTCCGCCTCGCGAAGGATGGCCAAGACAAGATGCTCTGTGCCTAAGTAATCATTTTGATGTCGCTCGGCTTCCTCACGCGCAAGGATGATGATTTTTCGACCCTTGTCCGTAAATCGTTCGAACATCCTGCCTCCTTCTCCTGGATCCCGCCAGCGTAAGATCGCTCGAGAACAAACCACGCGAAAAAGTTGAACTAATTTTAACCGCGGCATCCCTATGAGTCAAGGTTGCGTCTGAAAGGATGGGATCGATCATTATAATTCCGATTGCAGGAGTGGTCGTGGCTGTTGCACAATCAAACAGAATAATGGTTTGAGAGTAGTTGTAAGCGTATTTTCATTGTTGAGAGGGACAGAATCGTCTCGATAGAGTCATCGGCCTTTCCTATAACAGAACCGCCCTCCTCCGATTCAATTCTCTTTATGAAAAGTAAAACGATCGGGTTGCTCATCAAACCAAAATCCCCTGAAATAAAACCTACCCTTCAAGGAGTTGTCGCTTGGCTGCGGGAACGGTCCATCCCTGTTCTCCTGGATACAACGGCCGCCGCCTTGTTGAACGAACTCGGCGGTATTCAAAAGATACAACTGGCCAATCAAGCCGACATCTTGCTCGTTTTAGGGGGAGATGGAACCATTCTGTCCGCCGCCAGGCTGGCGGCGGACAGAAGCATCCCTATTCTCGGCGTCAATATGGGAGGCCTTGGATTTCTGACGGAAGTGCGGCTTGACAATCTCTACGCTTCTCTTGATCGAGTGTTCGCCAATGATTTTGCGGTCGATGAACGATTGATGCTCCAGGCCCACATCCATCGACATGGAGAAACTGTGGCGCAGGGTACCGTCTTAAACGACGTCGTAATCAGCAAAGGCACCTTGGCCCGCATGATCGAATTGAAAATCGCGATCCAGGGCCAATTTGTCACCAATCTTCGAGCGGACGGCTTGATCATCAGTACTCCGACAGGTTCAACCGCGTATTCCTTATCTGCCGGCGGGCCCATCATCAATCCCTCCGTTCAGGCTTTGATTTTGACCCCCATCAGTCCACACACGTTGACCCACCGCCCACTGATCGTCCCGGGAAACGTAGACATTGAGGTCACCCTGACCAGCAAGGACGACGGGGCCATGGCGACCCTGGACGGCCAAGTCGGCATCGCCATGGTTCAAGGAGACACCGCGCTTGTCAGGACTTCCGATCGCCGAACCAAACTGATTCGGTTTCCCGAGAGCCACTACTACGAAGTGCTGAGGGAGAAGTTAAAGTGGGGAGACGGATGACGTGTCTGCTGTCGGCTTGCAAGAGGCCTAGGCCAAGCCCCGTTCAATCACCTGAAGCATTTCCTGATTACTTGCGTATTTGAATTCACCGATACAGTCCGCTTTCCCCTGATGCGCTCGTTCCGCCGCTTCAAGCACCCGCAAGTCCTGAACGGTAACAGGGCGACTCTTTCTTTCTTTCAAGATCCGATGCAATTTCTCAAGAACGAGTGAGACAGCGTCGCCAGGGGCCTTCGTTGCAAGGTAACGTTCCACGACCTCCGCACACCAGTCACCATCTCGCTTTGCAACGCCGACGAGCCCTTCGCTCGCTTTTCTCGCCCATCCTGCCAGAAAGACACCGTCCACAACTTTCCCGGCCGATTCGTCATACGCTTGAAACAACGCGTCGTCCGGCTCGTTCCCGGTTTTATTGGGATTGGTCACGAAGGTGCCTCCTTTGTAAGGAAGGCCGAGTGTTTCATCCGCCTTGTCACCGACGGCGAAAATCACGGCGTCACAAGGGAACTCATAATAGTGTTTCAGTCCCACGGCAACCGTATCGTCGCCCTTTGGCTCCAGCTTGTTGTCCTCGATCTCCAGTCCTCTGACACGGTTGTCCCCATCCACAAGAATGCGTTTCGGTGACGCCAAAAACCGAAATCCCATTTTCGTTTCGCTGACCTTCGGTTCGCATTTGGTGAACTCGTCCATGAGACCTTTCAGCACCTCATCGGCATTCTGCCCAACGGCGGCCATGCGATCTCTGATACGGTCGAACTCTTGACGGATTTCTTCAAGATCCATATTGGAGCAGACGGCCCGAATTTCCTTCGGGTTATACTTCCGCTCAACCGGTCCGCGACGAACAATGGCGGTGACCCGCTCTATCTTTTTATAGCGGATCAACCAATGGGCGATATCGACCATCACGTCTCCGGCGCCTATCACCGCCACATGGTTCCCCATCTCAAACGGCCGATCACCAAAGCCCGGCAAGCGGTTGAAGTGGTAGACGACGTCTTTCGCGTGATAGACCCCTCTCGCGGAGTCGCCTTCAACGCCGATGGCCTTGGTTCCCTGCGCGCCGACCGTGAACACGACGGCTGAAGCGCCGAGCCCCCGCACATCTTCAACCGTAAGATCTCTTCCGTTCCCGACCGACACATTGCCGAAATAATGGACATTCGGCTGTTCCAGCAACTCCCAGTATTGTTTCTTGAGACCGCCGCGCAGTTTGAGCTTGGCCGGAAAAATTCCGTATTCGGCCAAACCGCCGAATTTGATATCACGATTCAACACGATCACTTCATGGCCGGCTTTTGCCAACGTACTCGTCACCGCCATGCCTGCGGGCCCGGCTCCCACGACAATAACAACATGTGATTGTTTTTCGCTCATCCATTGACCCTTGCAGAGATTAAATAAGCTGCATAAAACCCAACGGTCTGCGGAACTTAACACAGCAAATTGACAACTGTCAAAAGACGAACCCGTAAGAGCGTTTTGCCTACTCCTTGCTCATAACACATCGGTCGTCTAGAATGACGCACAAGGTTCCGCCTGCCTGAGAGGCTGGGCAGCTTTTCGTTGTAAACGTTGTCGCCTTTGCTTCCGTTTTCGTCGTTTTCTTCATCGTGGAGAGGATCGGCCCCGACACACGGCAATCACTCCCCTTGCAGGCCCATAATCCGATTCAATCGCACTCGACAATACGGGGTGGCGAGGCTTCATTACGCTCGTGCGCTCGTGCGGCGGCCACTGCTTTCATAAGACAACTTCTCTAGGACTTCCATGCGTTACCGCAGAATCACTGTACCGGAAGAAATCCCTCATCGGATTCAACTCAAACCGGACGAAGCCTTCGTGGTGCCATCCTTCGAGTTAGCCGAAGCATTGATCGCCCGTGGAGCCGACAGCGCCTGCATCGCCATCACCCCGCATCTCCCATCAAACGAGATCTGCTCGGATTATGTCTGGAACAGTCCGAACGGACCGCTGATCCCTCGAACCGCTTTTCATTTCGACCAATCCGTTCTTGTCGTCCTGCCCACGTACAATGAGCGGCAAAACATCGAGGCCGTGACGCAAGCGATCGGCAGATATTTGGCGGCGGACATTTTGATCGTCGATGACAACTCACCGGACGGCACCGGTCGGATAGCGGACGAACTCAGCCGACGGCTCCCGCATATCCACGTTCTTCACCGCCCCCGCAAAGAAGGGTTGGGCTCCGCCTATGTGGCGGGATTCCAATGGGCGCTGGCGCGGTCCTATCAGCTCGTCCTCGAGATGGACTGCGACCTCAGCCACGCGCCGTGGGATTTGCCTAGACTGGTTCATCACAGCGCCGCCGCCGATCTTGTGATCGGGAGCCGATATATCCCCGGTGGCGGCACGGAAAATTGGGACGTGCGACGACGTCTCGTCTCAAAATTCGGCAATGCCTACGTCAGGTTGTTTCTAGGATCGGCAATACAAGACTGGACCGGAGGGTTCCGCTGTTTTCGGCGCGAACTGTTGGCCGCAATGGACCTTGCCGGTGTCATGACCAAAGGATACGTCTTTCAAGTCGAGATGGCATGGCGGGCGATTCGTCTGGGAGCGCGAGTGCGCGAAGTCCCCATTCGGTTCCGCGATCGCGCCCACGGTCGCAGCAAACTTGGCTGGTCTACAATCTATGAAGCCGTCAGAGAAGTGCCGCGCATGTCCTGGCGACGCTTCCCGTCGAAAGGATCGTTCCCGCCCGTTTCCGAACCAAAGAGATGAAAAGAGGAAGGCCCGACGGATTCCGTCTTCGGCGGAGAAACGGCCAGCTTGCTCAAATCGACGACCAACTCGTCTTTGGTATTGGCGAAAAGAGTGTCCAGCAGACTGCTCTCCTGCTGAATCACCGCATCGGCCGGTTCAAAGAGGAGATCGAACCCTTTGGCAGCGGTGGGTCTCATCGGGTATCGCCGGTCATAGATCATGCCGTAAGCGGGAATACCGTAGATAATCTTCCAGTTTCCCAATATGATGTGCAGCTCCTTGCCACGCACGTACATTCCTCCCGACGTCACCATCCGCCGGAAAAAGGTCAGGGGTTCGCTCAGATAAAACGTCACCCGCTCATTGTAGCGAGCCTGCTCCAATCCTTCCGCCAACTGTTCCGACAGCAGTGTCACTTCCTCTTCGTCAAAAGCCGGAACGATTGGCGCCTCCCCTTGGATCCATTGCTGCGGGGCAATCCGATGTTCTTGAACCTTGAGCCCCGACAAAACGGCTCGCAAGACATCTTTCCCCAACGTCGCGGGATGAGAAAAATGGCCTTGAGGCCACTCCGGGAGAACGGTCTTGTCGGTTTCCAACCGAACGAAATTGACGGGATCTTCATAGACAATGCGAGACGGCACGTGGGGGATAGCGCATCCGGCCGTCAGCACGGCTCCGATCACGACGGAGACCGCGCCTCGGCACATCGATTTCAAATCCATGCTTCACTCACTCCGCCCTCCCGCTTAATTCTCCCGCCTCATCCCTCTTGTACCGTCACCGTCATCTCCGCTCGCTCCAACGGATTGTCTCGTCCGTCGCGTTTCATGCTGACCACCTTGTCAACGACGTCCATTCCGCTGACGACTTCACCGAACACGGTATATTGCCAATCCAAAAAGTTCGAGTCGGCGACGCAGATGAAAAATTGCGAGCCGGCGCTGTCGGGATCATTGCTTCTGGCCATTGAGACGATCCCCCGCCTGTGCGGCTTACTGTTGAACTCGGCCTTGATCGTATAGCCGGGACCGCCCATTCCGTGCAGAGAGCGATCCGATTTTTTACTGTTGGGATCTCCCCCTTGAATCATGAAGCCGGGAATGACGCGATGGAACGTCGTGCCGTTATAAAAGCCCTCCCGCGCAAGCTTCAAAAAATTGCTTACATGGCCCGGCGCGACATCCGGGAAAAATCTGAGCACGATCTCCCCCATCGGAATCCCCTTGGTGGTCACAGAGATGGTCGCCCGAACATCTTGAGTCGAATCGGCCATTGTTCTTGTCCTTTCCCTGTTTGTTTAAGTTTGGCGCGTTACTCTCGAAACGGAAATGGAGGAGGCACCGCTCCCCCCTTAAGGCCCTGATTGACGGCGATCCAGGCGAGGCCGTCGTCGCTCCGAAACACTCCCTCACTGGTTCCCGCGTACAGACTTCCGTCTTCGGCGCTGATCAATGTCTGGACCGACAAGCTCGTTAATCCCTTGTTGACCGGCGTCCAGCGCTTGCCCTTGTCTTGAGTTTTAAAAACGCCGTTTCCTGTCGCGACGATCACGTCCTGTCCCCACAACACGATCCCGCGAATGGAATCATTGGGAAGAGCGCGGCTAATGGGGCGCCACGTCATTCCCCCGTCGATGCTCCGAAACACCCCACCGTCAAACGTGCCGGCCAGAATTTCATTTTCTTGATCGATCACCAACACACGAATGAAATTCTCGATCATCCCTTCATGATTTTTCAATCCTTGCCGCAGACGCTCCCAACCGGAAGACCGTGGTACGAAACGGAGCACGCCCTTGCCGGACGTCCCGGCGTACAACGTCCCGTCCGCAGACCGAGCCAAGGTATGGACCAGGACGTCGTCAAGCCCCCCGGCGAAAACCGACCAGCGGTCATCCGCCTCATTGAGACGGTACACGCCGTCAGCCGTCCCCGCGTACAGCCCGTCATCCGTCGTCATCAGGGTCTTGACCTCCAATCGCTTGAGTCCCGCGTTCACGGATTGCCAGCTCGCGCCGTTGTCCCTTGAACGAAAGACGCCGCCGCGCAAAGTGCCAGCATAGACGGAACCGTCTCGCACGACGATCAAGCTCAGGATGAAGGGATCGGTCACCCCGCCCCCCACGGACGTCCATGTGACGCCTCGATCGACGGTGCGGAAAATCCCATGGCCGAACGAACCGGCATAGACCTCGCCCCTCCGGCTCATTGCCAGCGCTTGCACACTGACGGGAAATCGATCTTGTCGTTCCACTCCGGACGTCCGTTCGACAAGAACATCCCCCGCAGCCATGGCTTCCGTGTCAAACCGATCGAGTGAAGGGCCGAGCAACAAGAGCCCCGGAATCACGGCCGCGTGAACGATCGGAGCAACGCGGGATCGGTTTTTCATCGTATCCTTGTTCCCGCCGTTCCCATCGGCAAATCAGGATCAAGCGGAAGGTCCACCCGATCATTGGCGGGGCGGCGTCCGAAGAATTTGGCGCCGAGTATGCCGATTTCATAGAGGAGCATCAACGGAACGGCCATCAGCAACATCGTGAACACGGTCGCGTCCGGAGTGACCACGGCCGACACAATCAGCGCCGCCAGAATCGCATGCTTGCGATATCGAGCGAATGTCGCCGCCGGCACCGCTCCCGCGACCCCCAAAAGCGTCATGGCCAGCGGCAATTCGAACGCGAATCCAAAAATCAGAAGGAACTTGACGTTAAAATCGATGTAGGTTCCGACGCTGAGCTGCGGCGTTACGTCGCGATCGAGGCCGAAACTGACGAAAAAGTCGATCGCCAGAGGAAGGACGACCACGTTGCAAAACACCAAGCCGAGACCGAAGGAGCCTCCCGCCAAACACAACAGTGGAACGGCCCAGCGCCGTTCGTTGGGCAGCAGGGCCGGCGCGATGAGTTTCCAAATCTGATAAAAGATCACCGGCAGACTCAGAATGACGGCCGCGAGAAACGAGACTTTGATCGAGGCAAAGAGCGCTTCCGTGGGGCCGTAAAAGGCAAGCTGATTCCGGAAAGGTCGGTTCATCCATGCCATGATGTCGGTCGAAAAGGAAAACGCGACCAACAGCCATCCGAGGATGGTTCCTCCAACCACGATCAATCGGCGTTTGACGGTTTGAAGATGAACGGTAAGCGGATTGACGATGGGATCCATGGCGATGGCACAGCCGCCGGCCGAGCCGGCGGCCGGTGGCCTCCCTTAATGGGCCGCGGACTGCAATTGGTCGCGGTAGACTCGAATCAGCTCGGCGAGCTTGTCTTTTTTCGCCAGCTTTTCTTTTTGGATGCGCTTCTTTTCGACTTCTTCGGCCGGCGTCAGAACGTGACGTTTCTGCAATTCGCTTAACTCCAGATCCAAGCGATGATGGGACGCTTCCAGTTCGCGAAACTCCGGATTGGATCGGCGCAGCTGCTCTACGATGACATCATCCGTCTGCATATGCACCTCCTGGTTATTATTCATGAACATGCGCTGAAACCGATTCTCCGTCGCCCCTCCGTTCATGGCTCGGCTGCAAACCGGCCGGGGCCCTTAGCGGATCCATTTCCATCACGACCGCGTCTTCCACAGGTTCCGAATAATAGCCACGCCTGACACCGATGGACACAAACCCTAATTCTCGATAGAGCCGTTGGGCTGCTTCATTGGAGCTTCTGACTTCGAGCACCGCGCGTGACGAGCCCTCTGTCATTCCCATGCCGATGGCTTCTGCGACCAGGGTTCGTCCGACGCCTCGTCTTCTCATCGACTCCCTGACGGCCAGTTTCATGAGTCGAAGTTCTTCGAACACGATCCAAAAACAATGAAACCCGATCAGGCATCCGCCGCCAGGGCGCAGAGGGTCCGCCGTGACGGCGACCAGCACGTGCGCGAACGGGTTGTTGATCAGTTCAGCTTCCCACATTTTGCTCGTCCAGGGGGGGGAGAAGCAAGTTCGTTCTAATTCCAACAGCTCCGGCAACAGCTCCGCCGTCGCCGGCATGATCCGAAACTCACGCGCCATTCGCCCTCCCCGGACGGATTGCCGGTCTCCCTTGCCGCGGCGCCTGCGTCAGACGCCGAGCGACTTTGGCCGCCACCCGCTCCTGCCGCCGGACGGCCGGGGAGATTCCTCCCGACCGCTCATAGACGAGTTCCGCTTCGGCTCGCTGCACGTACAGCGGCATGACGCAGTCGCCGGCGATTTCCCCCTGACGGAGCTTTTGCAGACCGAGAAGCCCGACGGCTACGGCGGAGGGCTTCGCATGACCAGCCGACGCCGGAAGCAGGGTGATCGAAGGAGAAAGCGCCGCGCGGATTTTCGGCTCCATCTTGAACCATCCTTCGCCGAACACCGTCGTCTCGTGGCCAAGGCTGGCGGCCACCGCCTCGGGAGGACCGACGTGCTCGGGCAGAATGCGTTCAAGCCGTCCGTCCTTCATCCTCCGAAATATCGCCCAATACAATTCTCCCGTTCGTCCCATCAACATGGGGCACAGCCGGGATGCCGCCGACTCGACGTCCATCGCCATGGCTTCCAACGTCGGGACCAACATGAGCGGAAAGCCGGTCGCCGTGCGAAGCCCGAGGCACGTCGCCACGCCCACACGAATACCCGTGAAAGAACCGGGGCCGATAGAACAGGCCAAGCCGTCAAGGTCGGTCACTCGAAGAGCCGTCCGCTCAAACAACCGATCAATGGCGGGCAACAACGTCAGACCATGAGCGCCGCCGGCATCCTGCTCTTCTTTCGCCAAGACGACGTCCTCTTCAAGAATCGCGACGCTTTGCCACGACGTGGCCGTCTCGACCGCCAAGATCCTCTTCCCTTTCACAACACCTCCCCCAACTCCTCCGTCTTGATTGTTTGATTGGGCAGGATTTCATGAAACGTGATCTGAATACTCCCGTGGCCACGCCCGTCTTCAAGGGAAATTTTGAACGGCCGAACCAGCGCGCTTCTCCGTTCGAGGGGCCATGAATCTCCTGTCGCCTCTTCTACCGGTCGAAAATCCTCATAGTAAATGGTGGCCTCGACGTCGCCGCTTATCGCCAGCCGGTCTTCCTGCACGACGAACAACGTTCGGCGATCAAACCAGAGGCGACGGATCGGTGTTATTTTGCTGATGTCGCTTCGGCCGTCGGCGTACACGTCTAACCGATAGCGATCCC
Source organism: Nitrospira sp. (assembly GCA_024331095.1). Taxonomy (GTDB): domain Bacteria; phylum Nitrospirota; class Nitrospiria; order Nitrospirales; family Nitrospiraceae; genus Nitrospira_D. Next base: position 45,942 of record JANDJE010000009.1, read on the forward strand.
CCGCTTCAACCAGCCTCACGGTTTCGCCGTTTGCGATCACTCCGGTGCCGAGCACGCCTCCGACCGCCCAGATACTCAGTTGAAACGGGCGCGCCAGCTCGTGTCTCGTCGCCATCTCCGCCTGCCGGCCCGTCAAGACTCGACCCATCGTCGGCAATCTGAGTTTATACAGATCGCCCGCTTGAACAAATTCGAACAGCTCGCCGCCGATCGGCGTGAATCCGCGCAGCCTCACGGCATCGGGACGACGATAATACACCGTGCCTTCGACTCGCGACGCAATAGGAATCAGGCCGCCTCGGATTTTCGCCGTAAACAGTCCTTTGAGCGAATGAATCGCCGCTTCCCGTTGGCGCAGCAGTGTCGTCAACTCCTCCGCCGTGGTCGGCAAGCCCCGTTCGACCGACGCTTCTTTCTTGGGCGCCATCAGCGGACAGCCGACCAGCAACAGGCACATCAGAAGGCCGCAGATCCCGCCCCGTGCCAGGCGTCCGTCACGGCTAAGCCAAGACAACGTTCAGCGCCTCCCTCACGTCTTGAATGCCGATCAATTCCATCCCGTCAATCATATCCAATTTCATCAGATTCCGCTCGGGCAACAGACACCGTTTGAACCCCATCTTTGCCGCCTCCCGGATGCGCAATTCCGCCTGACCGATCGCTCGTACCTCCCCGCCGAGACCGACTTCGCCGAGAATCAACAGCCCCGGCTCGACCGGTACCTCGCGCAGGCTGGACGTGACCGCCGCAACAATGCCCAAATCGGTCGCCGGCTCGTCGATCCGCAGACCTCCCACGACGTTCACATAGACATCCTGTCCGGACAAATGAACACCCAGCCGTTTCTCCATCACCGCGAGCAGCAACGACACACGGTTGAGATCCACGCCGTTGGCCACCCGTTTCGGCATGGCATAGCCGGTCGAGGACACGAGCGCTTGCAGCTCGACGAGAATCGGCCTGGTTCCTTCGAGACTCGACACGACCACCGAGCCGGTGCTGCGCTGCGGACGTTCGGCCAAAAACAGCTCCGAGGGATTGCCGACTTCTTCGAGCCCCGCATCTTTCATTTCGAACACGCCGATTTCGTTCGTGGAGCCGAAGCGATTCTTGACGGCGCGAAGAATGCGATAGCTGTGTCCCCTGTCGCCCTCGAAATACAATACCGTATCGACGATATGTTCCAACAAACGCGGCCCGGCGATGGCTCCTTCTTTTGTCACGTGGCCGATAATGAAAACCGGCACCCCGGTCCGCTTGGCAAACCACATCAACTGCCCGGCCACCTCCTGCACTTGACTGATGCTTCCGGGCGCCGAAGTCAACTGCTCCGTATAGACGGTTTGAATCGAATCCACCACGATCGCGGCCGGCTGGATTTCCTGAACCGTTTTCAGAATCTGTTCCAGCGAGGTTTCGGCGAGAATCAGCAAACGGGGATGCTCGATGCCCAGCCGCTGTCCGCGCATCTTGATTTGACGGGGCGATTCCTCGCCCGAGACGTACAGCACCGGCGCCGAGGCGGTCGCCAATCGCGGCAGGGCTTGGAGCAGCAGGGTGGTCTTCCCGATCCCCGGATCACCGCCGATCAGAATCACCGCGCCGGGAATCACTCCGCCACCCAACACCCGATCAAACTCTCCGATGTGCGTGAGACGGCGGTCCTCGCCGACCACTTCGATCTCGCCGATGGGCGTCGCCTGCGCCTGCGCGGTCTTGAGGGCCAGGGGGCGGCCTTTGCCGGTCACCGCCTGCCGCTCCTCTTTCATCGTGTTCCATCCGCCGCAGTCGGGACAGCGCCCCAGCCATCGTGGAGCTTGATGTCCGCAGGATTGACAGGAAAAGGTGGTTTTGGCTTTCAAATCCAGCGCCTTCGGCAAACAATGCACTCTGAAGAGAGCATCTTAAAAGAACAGTCTAACCAAAAGAAAGGATTGAGAAAGAGACTTCTTCACAGATCAGCTCTGAAAAGCCGGATAGCGATCTCAATGGGGGACCGTCTCAGAACATACCTTGAGGATGACAACACCTGCTACGATCAAAAAAAGCCGACGATCGCGGCTTGCCCTCCTCGGGCGACCGGCCCACAAGGCCGACTGCTTACAGTTTTTTTCTTACCTCCTTCCAATCCTTGGCCACGCGGGCTTTCGGAGGCGGCTCACCGGACAGCTCCGGCACCATGACGGCTTGCAACCGCCGATTGAGAAAGGCTTCGACAAACGCCGTCGACCGGCCGATACCGATCTTCAAGGTCTTCCATCCGTCCGCGCGCAGTTCATCAAGTTTTTCCCCCAACGCGTCACCGCCCGGCGGGGACACTAAAACATAGCCGGTCGGAAATTGATGAGTATTCAGCCACTCCCGCGTTTGATTCGCGGCGCGAAAGCCATCCGCACCCGGAGAAGGCAGCAAAACGACGTAGATGACGCGATAATAAAACTGAGTCAGCTTGGCAAGCTCCTCGGCGGCGTTCGACATCGGTTTCCGTTCCGGATCGAGCGCGGCACCGATCAGGGGAACGGGGGACGGCGCGGGCGGTTGCTCCATCAACGCCGCCAATTCAACCGCGACAATGGGATTTCGCTGCTCCCACACGACCAGGTTCGCCCGCCCTTCAGCCGGCAAGACGCGCGAACTCTTTCCGACGCGAACGCGGATCGGCAACGCGCCTTGCACGTTTGAACGATAGCTCAGAAACACCCGTCCGTCTCCCCCGGTCATGCCGGTCGCGACGACTTTGTCTTCCACTAACAGTTCGATCGGCTCCCCGCCTATCCCCGCCGTTGCCCACGGTCCAACGGTCGAAAGCCGAGCTTCGATCGTCGTCGATCGACCGGGAATCGTCAGCGCGTCCTTCACAAGCAGCGTCGCGGCGGCCTTGTCGGTCGCGGGAAGAGCATCACCCGGATGAGAGAGGGAAATAACGAAGAGAAAACCGATAAGACCGGCCGCACGAGCATCTCTTGTCGCCAGCCGCATCACCATGGTGAGAAAACAGGTGAAAAACCGGACGCTTCAACAGGATAAACGCTACGACTTCAAGGCAGCCAGCACCTGATCGGCATGGCCGTCCACCTTCACTTTTCTGAAAACAGCCTTCACCTTTCCTTCGGGATCGATAATGAACGTGCTGCGCTCAATCCCCCAGTACTTTTTCCCGTACATGTTTTTCTGTTTGTACACCCCGTAGGCCTTGGATACGCGGGCGTCCTCGTCGCTCAACAACGGAAAGGGCAGTCCGAATTTCTTGATGAATTTCTGGTGGGACTCTTGACCGTCCAGGCTGACTCCGAGGATCGTGCCTCCCGCCCGCATGATTTGCGCTTCGGTGTCGCGAAAATCGCAGGATTCTTTGGTGCAGCCAGGAGTATCGTCTTTGGGATAAAAATACAACACGACGTGTTTCCCCCTCAGGCCGTGAAGCGTCACGATCCTTCCATCCTGATCCGGAATTTCGAGTTCTGGTGCCTGGTCTCCAACCGCAAGTTCTTTAGCCATAGACCGCGCCCCTCTTTTTTATACGAAGATATTAAATGTTCTTATTTCTACCGAGACATCCCGCCGAACGTAGGCCGTTCCGTTCCATAAGGACGGCCTTTCGTTTGTTTCCTCGTATCGGGATCGCCGTACGGTGCCAATGCCGGAGAATCCCAAATGACCTTGTCGCCGGGCGCCAAATTCGCCGCCTCGAGAAAATGGTGCCGAGCCGCCGCCGCTTCTCCAAGCGCGTTCAATGCCAATGCGTAATTGTAATGGGCTTGCCCCGACCCAGGCGCGGCCGCCATGGCTTCGGCAAAATACTTCTTCGCCTCGCCGAATTGCTTTTCTTGATAGGCCCTCGTCCCTTGCTCCGTCAAAGCAACCGCCTCGCGACTGATTCCGACCTCGGTCAACGTCAACGGAACGAGCGGCTTTCGTTTGGATGAACAGCCTCCGGCCTGAATCACGAACATCAATGCAGCGCTCAGAACCACAAGCCATGTCGTTCGGCTGCTCATGACTCCCTTCTCCCGTCTCTTTTTTAGCCTCTCACAGGGCTCTCTTCCGAGTTTCTTCTTCAAACGTCTTCCGGTAGAGGACTTCCCACTCCGCACTCCCCTCGACAATGCCCCGAGAATAAGACGCGAGCTTCGCCTTGACCTTGCGATCGATCTCCGCCTCCTGCGCCAACTCGGCGGCGAGGACCCGCTTGATTTCCTTGAGCACCCGTTCATCGTCACCGCGCAGGGTGGCGGACTGGTGACGTTTCACGGCCTGTAGAATCACGTGCGAGAGGTGACTGACCTTGTCTTCACTCAACATTCGACACGCGCTGTTCGTCCGTGCAGCCCCGCCTTGTCGTTCTGCCCTGTCGAACTTCTAAAGAATAAGACCTCGTTCGCGGATCAGCTTCTGTTTGATCAACTGAAACATTTTCTGATAATCGACCTGCCCCTGCTCGATCTGCTTTTCATACATCTTGAGCATATGGCGCACTTCGGCGTTCAAGCGATCTTCCAACGACAGTTCATCAGTGATGGCCCGCTCCAGGGCGTCGGTCAACGATTTGCGATCACCGACCGTCTCAAGGTACCCCTCCTCTCGAAGACGACCGACGACGGCCTCGGCCATGTGTCGCACGCGCTCTTTTGACAAGCGCATGACGCCTATCTCCGTTCGATCCGAATGATCGAGGCACCCATCGCGCGGCGCAATTGGGTCGCGTCTCCCACAATCCGTCCGACGACGTTGACTCGGTCAGCCGGAACCGGATCGCCGCCGGTGCTCATCGGAGTCCTCCCGAAAAAAATCGCCAGGACGCGGCCGATTCCCCAGTAGGCGACATCGCCGATCCGTACACTCGTCGTGGCGGTTTCGCGATAGTCGGTCACGCCGGGAAACGTACAGTAAAACTCTTCGCCCCAGGCGTGGACCGGAGCTTCATGCGGAAGCGCGGCATAGATCTGATCGGCGGTTTTGGTGCCGTTAAGTTCCGCGTCGAGATGCACTCCTCCGATTACGATACGGATATGTTTCGGCGGCTGCGCCATGCTAACGAGCAACGAAATGAACGAACTATTCGTCGGTATGGGGGATTCAACGCGTGATCAGCGATTGACGAACGAGGCAACTCTAGCTTGTCTCCCATCTGAAATCAAGGCTACAATCCGTGCGTGTTGACCTCCACGTTCATTCTTCTTCAGGGCGTGGGCCCCGCAACCGAACGACGCTGGTGGCGAGAGGGACTGCTTGATTGGCGCAGCTTCATCGCGCGTCCCCGTGTCACGGGGCTCTCTCCGGAGCGGAAAACCCTCCATGATCGAACGCTCACCCTCGCGCAGGCCGACTTTGACGAGGGCAATCTGCAATCGTTGGCGGCGCGAATCCGAAGACCGGAACATTGGCGGTTCTACGACAATTGCCGATCCGGCACTCTCTACCTTGACATCGAAACGAACGGCTTTTCCCTTCATGATCCAAGAGGAACCGTGACCCTCGTCGGCCTTCACCGAGACGGCCGAACCCTCACGCTCGTTCAAGACGAAACCTTAACGGTAGATCGACTTCAAACCGAGCTCAACCAATGTACGTTGCTCGTGACATTCTTCGGGACCGGATTCGACGTGCCCTATTTACAAGCCAAGTTTCCCCGTCTTCGTTTTCCCATGCCGCACTTCGATCTCTGCTTGGCCGCCCGCCGTCTGGGACTGCACGGAGGGCTGAAACGATTCGAACGGGCGATGGGAATCGAACGAGAACCGGCCCTAGCCGGCCTTGACGGCGGAGACGCGGTCCGCTTGTGGTCGCAGTGGCGCCGCGGCAACCGCGCCGCGCTCGATGTCCTGTTGGCCTATAACACCGCCGATACGGAAAATCTTGTCCCGCTCGCAGACCTGGTCTATAAAGAAATGCGGGCTCGGTTCGGCCCCGAACCCGTAAAGTCGTCTTCCATTACGTGGCCATCGTCATAACAGATTCATCACGCTTATGAGCACGTGGATCGGCACCGGTCGCAGCGAGGTCGGCTTGGTACGGTCCAGCAACCAAGACGCCTACTTGTTGCTGGACCGGCTCGGCCTTTGGGCCGTCGCCGACGGCATGGGCGGTCACGTGGGAGGCGACGTCGCGGCCGAGACCGCGATCACCACCATCAAGGCTCACGCGTTGAAAGCAGCCGATGTCATCCGAACGGAACAACAGGACGCTCCGTCGGCGTTTTTGGCGGATCTGATCCAACACGCCCATGAAGCAATCCTCGAGCGGGCCCGACTCGACTCTTCGCTGAAAGGAATGGGCACGACGATCGTCCTGCTGTTCATCCGCCCACAGCCCACTCCCATTGCACATGTCGCGCATCTCGGAGACAGTCGTGCCTACCTTTTCCGCTCCGGCGTACTCACCCCTCTCACGCGAGATCATACGCTCATTGAAAAATATCTCGAACGCGGGATCCTCACGCCCAAGACGGCGCGAACACACCCGGAACGACACGTTCTCACGCAAGCGCTAGGCGTCTCTTCCTCTGTAAAACCTTCCTTCTCGTCTTGTCCCCTGGAGCAAAACGACCTCTTGCTGCTCTGTTCGGACGGGCTGACGAAAATGTTGGACGACGAACAAATCCGAGACATCTGTTGGAAAGCCCACAGTGATCCGATCAAAACCTGCGATAGCCTGATCGCCGCCTCTCTTGACCGTGGCGGCACGGACAACGTCACCGTGCTAGTCATCGGCCACGTGTGATGGCACAGCGACCGACCGTTATCCCCGGTCATCGCCGATAGATCATGGATCAACGGAGAGCCATAGTTGACAACTCCCGGTTGAACCGTGTAGCTTCCCCTTCCAATCTTTGATAGTCCTCTTCTCCTTAGAAGAATAAGAAGAGATCTCTTACACAGGGAGCTACGGTATGGGTCGTTTCGTCGGAGCGTGGGTGTGTTACCTGGCCGGCTTGCTCGTCGTTTCATCATCCGTGTTTGCGGGAACGCCGGATCCCGACACTCCGGAAGCGGTCATCCGTAGGCTCGTTCAAGCCAACGCCGAAAAAGACATGTCGGTTATTTCCCGCCTCATGGCGCACGACGCCGATATCAGAAGTTACTCGGTCGGGGGCCGCAAGTACGTCGGATGGCCGGAATTCGAACGCGAAATGCAGGAAGAATTCGTCAACGTCGAAAAACTCGAAATCCCGATTCTCGAGCTCGCCGTGTGGAGCAAGGGGGACGTCGCCTGGTTTTCAATGGAGCTGGATTACATCCGATACGTCGGTACGGGGGCGAACCAGACCCGCACGGTCCTGCCTCTTCGGGAAACCGGGGTCCTGGAACGACGGAACGGACAATGGATTTTGTTGTCTTTCCATGAATCATTCCGCTCGGCCCAGATGACCGGCCCGACGGCCGAATCGGCCTCGGCGTCATCCCAACAGCTTCTGGTCAGCAATCCTCCCGCTTCCACGATGCCGGATCTCAGCGGCGAATGGGACATTCTTGAAGTCGAAGATAACAAACGCTACAAGGCCACGTTGGATAAAAACGGGAACGGTCCCTATACGCAACATGGCGGTCGCTTCGTCACGACGAAATTCGCGGATCGCCTGTGGCAAGGCACCTGGCATCAGCCGGGTAATGATCGCGAGGGGGGATTTGAAGTTCTCCTGTCAGAGGATGGGATGCAGGCTAAAGGAATTTGGTGGTACACCCGCGTGGGCAAGCAGAAAGGCATCCCCCCCCGGGAACACGGCGGGACATACGAGTGGAAACGATTGACGCCGCCCGGCCCTTCTCAATGACCGCCGATATCGTTCATCTGAAAACTCCACGGAGTCCGGTTCAAAACACGGTCTTTTATTTTCTCTTCTGCTTGGAGGTTATATGCGACGATTTCTGATTGCCTTCATCTTGGTCTTCATGGGTTCATCGGCCTATGCGGACGGCACCCACAAGCATGACCACCATGCGGTCCCCACGTTGAAAAAACACGTCGGGTCGAAGATCACCTATGGAGAAAACACCGCAACGCTCACGTTCGGTCCCATCGATCTTCCCACCGGTCATAACGAAGGCGACATGGGCGACTCCATGCCCCGCTTTCACTTCCAACTCCCCGAAGATAAGTATCTGATAGGCTTTAAATCCGCTCTGTCAACGGTTGACGGGAAAGAACTGCCGAGAAACTATCTCCATCATATTCTGATGATCAACAACAGCAAGCCCAGCTTGACCTGTCCCGGCGAGCCGCTCTTCTTCGGCGGAGCCGGGTTGGAAATGGCCGAAACACATTTTCCCGACGGGTACGGGGTGAAACTCGCAAAAGACGACCGGCTCATGACCGTTGTCGCCTTCTATCACGGCGCCCCTCCCACTAAAGACGTGATCGCCACCTTCACCATGTACTTCGCGCCCAAGGAACACACAGTCAAGGAGCTGGATGTCTATCAAGTCGGGGTCAACATCGTCTGCTTTACCAAATTCGGCGACCGTCCGCCCGACCAAACGGATGAAGGAATCGAGATCAAACCGGGCGTCCAAGTTCACACGGCCCCCCTCAAGTTCAGCGTCGACGGGTGCGTCAAGTTCGCCTACCCGCACGGCCACGACGAACTGCTCATGATTGCGCTGGAGAATAAGACCAAAAAACAGACCCTGCTCAGAACCGTGCCGGACGTGGAGCGAGACGGGACGCTCCGCGAATTTCTTCCTCATCAAATTTATCGTGATGGTCGGGGATTTCCCATCAATACCGTCGACGACTATGAAATGGTGATGGTCCATCACCACCCGCTGGAAAAGACCGAGCTGCAGCATGGGATGGGCAATTACCTTCTATACATGACTCGAGAAGCCTGTCCTGAAACAAACAATACGGCCGCTGCCTATTAGCTTCAGTGTTTTGATCAAGGGGAGAGGTTTATCAAAAAACGCTGTTCGAACGGACCTCTCCCCCGACCGTCCGTCACGCCACTCATCTCTCGCAAGGCCCTGACTCAACGCTTCTTCCTGTAACGATCGATCTTCTGAACACATCAACGTTTTTGCCTGATTGCTTCGTCAATTTACGGGCTCACTCCCTCTCATTCGCTTGAAAATCCAATCCGCTGGCTGAAACAGGCCTTGCCGGGTATACTTGCTCCCGATGACGACATGATGCTCTCTGGCATACGGCACTCCATCTCCAAGGGTGCGGTCGGTCACGTGCCCCGATGAGGAAACGTTCAAGCTCCCATGACGGATTTTTCCTTTCCTCATATGAACATGGCTCCCGAAACCACCGAATTCTTCCATCAGTTAAGAGACTTTTTAGAAGATATCGGGAGGATCCCGACGCTTCCGTTGCTTGCCGAACGAATCCTCACGGAACTGTTGACGCACACACGCGCCGCTCAAGGTTGGCTGTATCTGCTCGATCAAGAACAGGCGAATCTTTATCATTTGGCCGCTGATCAATCTGATAAATCGAGAGCCGCCCCCCGAACATTGACGCTTTCTCATCCGCTTGTCCATGAGCTCGCTCATCATCGTGAAATTCTCGACCGATTCTCACCCCACGACGTCGACGCTCACGTCGGCGTGGAGTCATCGGGCTTCCTCGATTGCGGCTTGGCGATTCCTTTCGTCAATCGCGGTCGGCTGCTTGGATTCGCCATTCTTCGATCCGACTCGAACATATCGGCCTTCTGCCGGGAAAACACGGACCTCTTGCGAATCATCGCGCAAAGCGGAGCGAGCTCATTGGACTGCCTATTAATAATAAGTGGCAACGATCCTCATTCTTCGCAAGAGCTGGCCCGCCGAACGGATCGACTGCGATCTCTTGAAACATTGGCCGGTGGATTTGCTCATGAAATTAGAAACCCGCTGACGTCGATCAAAACCTTCATTCAACTGACCCCCGAACGAAAAGACGACGCCGAATTCATACGAGAATTCAGCCAAGTGGTGCTTGGCGACGTTCATCGCATCGAGCGATTGATCGATGAGATTCTCGGCTATGCTCGCTCCATAGCCCCTCACCTGACCGAGGCAGACATCAACGCCGTGGTCTCCTCATGCCTGTACTTGCTTGACGCCAAGGCCCGCGGTCGAGGGGTTACGATTCAAAAAGAGTTGGCGCCTGAGCTGCCTCGTGTCATGTTGGATCAGCAACAAATCAAACAGGCGCTGTTGAATCTCTTCGCGAACGCTCTGGATGCCATGGGGAACCATGGAGGCACGCTTCTAGTCAAAACGCACGCCGTGGATCGATGGAAAGGCAGGATGGAGGTGCAGATCGACATCGAAGATACCGGTCACGGCATTCCCGCCGCCGACCTGGATCGTATTTTCGACCCCTTTTATACCAGCAAGCACAAAAGCTCCGAGCATGAAGGCACGGGACTGGGTTTGTTCATCGCCCATCAAATCATTCAGGAGCATCAAGGGACCATTCACGTCAGAAGCACGGAAGGAGCCGGCACGGTTTTCCGCATCACCCTGCCGTCCTTGGGGTAAGACGAAGAAAGGAAGATGGTGGGAAGCGACGTTCCGAAGAAACGCGTTCTTTTGATCGACGATGAAGCGCGGGTTCGCGCCGCCCTGAAGTCGGTTCTTGAGCCGTCGTACGAGATTCTTCAAGCGGCGGACGCACGGGAGGGGCTCACCGTGTTTAGAACGGAAGGTCCGGACCTTGTGTTGCTCGACGTCATTCTTCCGGACACCGACGGATTGGCCGTACTTCAAGCCATCCGCTCCGAAAGCAAAGCGGTGCCGATCATCATGCTGACCGGCACCAAATCCATTAAGACCGCCGTCGACGCCATGAAGTTGGGAGCGGCGGACTATTTATCCAAACCTTTCGATATCGAGGAACTGCGCATCACCGTCGACCGCGCGATGAACGCCTCCGAACTGGAGCGGGAGGTCAAACGGTTGCGAAGCCAGGTTGTGCAACGATACGCCTTTCACAACCTGATAGGAAAAAGCGACGGCATGCAGGAGATCTACGCCAAAATCGAGCAGGTTGCGGACAGCCGCACGACCGTGCTCATCACGGGAGAAAGCGGCACCGGCAAAGAACTGGTGGCGCGGGCGCTGCACTACAACAGCTCACGGCGAGATCGACCGTTCGTGGCCCTGAACTGCGCGGCGCTGCCGGAAACTCTGATTGAAAGCGAGCTGTTCGGCCATGAAAAAGGCGCCTTCACGGACGCCACCGCTCGACGGACCGGCCAGTTTGAGCTGGCCAACACCGGCACTTTGTTCCTCGATGAAATCGGAGAACTGAGTCTGGTGACGCAGGCCAAACTGCTGCGGGTGCTTCAAGAACGGGAATTCACGCGAGTGGGAGGCGTTCAGCCGATCAAAGTGGACGTTCGAATCGTGGCGGCCACCAATAAAAACTTGGATGAGCTGGTTCGGAAAGAGCAATTTCGAGAAGATTTGTATTATCGGATCAACGTCATCGCACTGTATCTTCCTCCGCTCCGGGATCGCGGCGAGGACATCGCCCTCCTCGCCAAGCATTTTCTCGCGAAACGGCTTGAAGAGGACAAGCGTCCGCCGATCGAGTTTTCGAAAGACGCGCTGGAGGCCCTTATGCATTACCACTGGCCCGGGAACGTCCGCGAACTGGAAAACGTGGTGGAGCAAGCCCTCATTTGGTCGCAAGGCGCTTCTCAGATCACCTCCGAACATCTGCCAGCCTTGCTCAAAGGCGACATTCGCTCATCTTCACTTCACGACGACATCATCGCCGGCCGCGTATCGCTCGAAAAAGCGGTCATGGAGTTCGAGCGGGACATTATTCTTGACGCGCTCAAACGCACGAACTACGTGCAAACCCATGCCGCCAATTTGCTGGGAATCAGTCGGCGCATGCTCAAATACCGCATGGATACGTTGGGAATCAGCAGACCGGATCCTCACCCGACCGCACCGGGCGACGATGAAATCAAAAATGAGCCATCCGGACCATGTCATTAGACAAATTCGCGCCACCGTGTGTTGTCCGACTCATGGGACAGGTGCCATATGGACGTATCGCCCACTACAGATGGCCATATTGACGGCGGAATCACCATATGATTGCATCCGGCATCGTTGACGGAGCATGATGAAAAACGACTTTCCCGTTCCGCGACAAACCGACCGATCACCGACGGTAAACCATACCGTGCTTTCGGGCAATGGTCAGAGAAAACCCGCGATCCTTGTCGTAGACGATGAGCCCGGCCCGCGCGAAGCACTGAAAATCATCCTTCATTCTTCTTTCGACGTGTGCCTGGCGGAAACCGCAGCGGCCGCGCTTCGGGTTCTTCACGCGCAGCCGGTCGATCTTGTGGTGCTCGATCAAAAACTTCCGGACCGGTCGGGTATCGACCTGCTGCAAGACATCAAACGGACCCACGCCCACGTCGAAGTCATCATTATTACCGGGTACGGCAGTCTCACATCGGCCCTGACGGCCATTCATCACGGAGCAGCGGGATACCTGCTGAAGCCATTCAATACGAACGAGCTTCTTGCACTCGTGAACCACACATTGGAGAAAAAGCGCCGCCTTGACTTTATCCGGACTTTTCTCCGTTCATCTTCGGAACTTTGGGGGTCCGAAGAAGAAACCGCGCGAGCTTGGCAGGTGTTGAAGCACGACTATCGTGCGATGGCCGTCCATGCGCACGAGGACATCTCGCCTCACCCCGACTTACCCGATTGTCTGCCTCTTCTTTCGGATATCATCGAAGCGACGGACCGTCGGTTATGGGGCCATTCATGCCGCGTGAGCTTTTATGCGGGGTTGATAGGGACTCGGCTGAATCTCACCGACCGCGATCAACGGTCACTGACGATCGGAGCGTTTCTTCACGATCTCGGCAAGACTTCGCCGACCCTGCGAGGCTCATCACTGGAAGACCAGAATCCGCTTGCCTGCATCATGAAAACGGAAAAACAGCATCCTCTCATCGGCGCAAGCGTCATCCGCCCGTTGGGGTTGCCGGCCGAAGTCAGCCAAATCATCTTGTATCACCATGAACGGTGGGATGGGCTTGGCTATCCGCATGGACTGAAAGGCGAGGGCATTCCCTATTTTGCGCGAATCGTCAGCGTATCCGAAGCATTCGACTACATGACCGTCGAAGCGCCCGATCGCTCGGACCTAACGATCGAAGAAGCCGCCTGCAGCATTTCCCGTGAATCTGGCTCATTCTTCGACCCCTCGCTGGTCGATTTGTTCGTCGAAGTTCTGAGCCGTCACAGAGCGTCCCTCCCCCCCTTGGCCGTCACCCCCGTCACCATGCCCGGAAAGCTCCCGACCATTCCGGCATCGTTGATTACTCAGTAGCGCCGCCGATCAGCTCCGCGGCCGTTTCCCTGATCTTTTTGGTAACCGTCTCCCCCGCAAGCATGCGGGCGATCTCCTTCTCCCGTCCGCTTCCCTTCAACAAACGGACCGCCGTCGTCGATCGATTCTTCACCAGCGCTTTTTCAAGGTACCAATGGTGGTCGGCCTGAGACGCCACCTGTGGAAGATGAGTCACGCACAGCACTTGATGATTGCGGCCCAACGCCTTGAGCCGTTTCCCGATCGCCGCCGCGGCGGCTCCCCCGACACCCGTATCGATCTCGTCAAAAATGATGACCGGCACTCGATCGACGCCCGCAAGGGCGGACTTGAGCGCCAGCATCACTCTGGAGAGTTCCCCGCCGGAGGCAACCCGTGACAACGGCTTGAGCGGCTCGCCCCTATTCGCCGACAAGAGAAACTCCGCGCGATCCGCTCCTTCCGAACCGTAGGCGTCGTCTCCCTCTCCCGTCGCGATCTCGATCTGAAATTGCGTCTGATCCATTTTGAGCGCGTCAAGTTCTCGACGCACGATTTCCGTCATTCGCCCTGCCGCTTCCCTGCGTTTCTCGCTCAGCTCTCGCGCCAACCGCTCAACCTGCGCCCGACGTTCCTGGATCAGGGTGTCGTACCGGCCGATCTCTTCGTCTGAACGTTGAATGCTCTCCAATTCCTCCCTGATTCGGCAATGAGACTCCAACGCCGCCTCGACGGTTCCGCCATATTTCTTCTTGAGCCGATGAATCAGAGCCATGCGATCCTCGATCACGGCCAATCGGCCGGGATCGGCCTCCAATCGACCGGCGTAGTCCCGCACACGATCCGCGACTTCCTTGACGAGCACCTTCGCATCGGCGATCAACCGAACCGGCTCCTGCATGGTCTGATCGAGTTTGGCCATTTCGCCAAGAATCCGCTCAACCAAAGCCGTGTTCGGCAGAATCCCGTCGTTCTGCTCCACCAACCGAGCTTGAGCCTCCCCCGCCAACTCTCCCAATCGACGAGAAGCCGCCAACCGCCGGCGTTCGGATTCGAGCGCTTCTTCCTCTCCGACGCGGAGCGCCGCGTCGTCCAATTCCCGACATTGAAAAATCAGATACTCCTCGCGCTGCGCCGCCTCCTGCGCTTTGGCCGCCACGCTCTCCCGTTCCCGACGCAGCCGTATCCAATCTCGATAACATTCCTGATACCGACCCCGTAATCCGTGAAGACGGCCGAACGCATCAAGGGCTTCCAGTTGCGTCGAGGGGGCCAGCAGAGACTGCTGATCATGCTGGCCGTGAATGTCAATGAGCACCCCTCCCAGAGCCTCCAGCGCATGGACCGAACTCATCACTCCATTGAGATACACCCGATTCCGCCCCGATCTTGAAAGAACACGCCGCACGACGAGATGCGTGTCCGTTTCACCCAATACTCCTTGAGCGCGCAACGTCGTCAGGATCGGGTGATCGGATGGAACGTCAAAAGAGGCTTCCACGACGGCCTCTTCTTGTCCGAACCGAATCTGATCGCCGGAGGCACGTCCGCCCATGAGCAGTCCAATGGCATCGATCAGAAGAGATTTACCGGCCCCGGTTTCCCCCGTGAGCACGGTAAATCCCGACTCGATGGTGAGCTCGATCTGTTCCAGAACGGCGAAATTGGAGATGCGCAGCGCGGTCAGCATGGCTGCGACGGCGTCGCTTAAGCGGCGCCGGCGTGTTTGGCAAGGAGCGAGTCGATCACTTCCTTAAACTGCCGCTTGGGCCTGGCCCCGACAAGCTTTTCGACCGGTTGGCCGTCCTTGAAGAAGATGATTGTGGGAATGCTCATCACCTGATAACGGCCGGCGATTTCCGGATTTTCATCCGTGTTGAGCTTGCGAACCTTGACTTTGCCCGCGTACTCTTCCGCCAACTCGTCGACGATCGGCGCGACCATTTGACAAGGACCGCACCACACCGCCCAAAAATCGACCATCACGAGTTCGCTCGCCTTCATCACCTCGGCATCCCAGGTAGACTCTTCGACTTTTAAGGCATTTCCCGCCACGTGTCTTCCCTCCTTAAGAGAAATGAGCACACGATTACCGTGCGTCGGCATCGTACCCCACCCTCATGGTGCTGTCAAATGCTCGAGCCCGCCGTCGACCGCCACGACGTCCATATCCCAGGTTCCGAAACTCGCCTAGCGGGACCCCGCCGAAACTCCCTCGGCCGCCGACGTTCCGTCCGTCCTGCCGTATTGTCCCCACGGCACATACCATGGGAGACCTTTCTCGCCCCACAGGAGAGGAGACAGGATCGACCGCATCACGGCGGTACCGGTGTTCTCGGTCCAGCCCAGCCCCGTCAGACTGAGCATGAAGTTGAATTGATGGCGATCGGGGAATTGCACGTAATAGAACCCCACCGACCAGCACTTGCAAGGATTTTGGTACAGCGCGACGACGTCGTACTCCGGGCTTTTTCGCTGCTTCACGTCGTAGTACCCCTTGGCTCCGATCGTCCACCCCCAAGGGGTCCGAAACGCTCCCGAAGCCGTCAAGAACAGAATTTCTCCCGTCGGCGCATAGACTTCGTTGAAGGAGATGGGATTCCAGATGTCTCCCCGCCTCACGCGAGGGCCGCTCCGAGAATATCGCTGACCGATCTCGACATACCAATTGCTCTCTTCCTGCAATCGAATGTCGGTATTGACTTGGCTCACCGTGCCCTCGTACGGATCGATAAACGCATCGAGCATCAGATATCGATTGATCGGCGGCCGCTCGCCCGCCCCCAGCAGACCCGCCGCGCGATCGAACCCCGCCGCGTCCAACTGGGACCTGACTATGTGAGGCATATTGTTGCCGATGACGGCGCGCACCCAGATGTCGGAAAATTTTCTGCCTTGGATGGGAACCGTCCTCGGTTGGATCGGCTGCTCGACCGATCCCAGAAACGGATCGACGCCCGGCGTAAAATCCCTCGCCAACGTCTGCACGCCCCCCACCTGATAACTTTGGGCGACCGTCAAATCCAGCCAATTGAAAGACCAGGCATTGTTCTGCTCCAACACCCGGCTCCGAAACGCATAGGTCAACAGATTCTTCCTCGGCAAATCGTCGACTTGATCGATCAGCGTCAAGTTCGATTGGTCCGTTGCGGGCACGTACTCATACGTCACCGTCGGTTCGATCGTGTGCAGCAGACTGCCGCCCCCCTCCAAACCGTAGCGGCGCGTCAATTTCGACATCGCATCGACTCCGATCCAAAAGGTTTCCCGATGTTGGGACGCGGCCGTCCGCGCGCCGCGGCTGTAGTACACCTCGCGGAATTTGGCCTGCGGTCGGACGCCGACCACGTGTCCGAAGTCGATCACGTCCGTCGCGATCCCCGGCGTCACGTCCACGCGATTCAGCGTGAACCCCTGTTCGCGATAAAAATTGACGAAATTCCCTTCGGCCCCGAACAGCACCGGAGAGTTGAACAAAGGCACTTCCGGCAGGTTATAGCCCGCCTCCGGAAGGCGTTGAAACGTATCCCGCCCGCCGGCTTGCAACGGCTGGAGGTATCGCCCCAGGAGATACAGATTCCCGTACGGCAACCGCTGCGTCGCCAGCAAGTTGGATTCATTGCTCGGCGAGGCCCTCAAGGTCCCGGAGTTGCTGAGCTGTTGAAAGTAATTCGGATCGGTGACAAAACCGACGTTCGCCCGAAGCAATAACGTATCGGAAAACATCTGCGTGTGACTGCCGGTGATCGTCGCGCGCGCGCGTTTGACGTCTTCCGTTTGGCTTACCCCCGCCACGTTGGGCAACTCCGTCTGCTGCAGATATCCCACGTGCCACTGCCCGCGCGACTGCCGATTCAGCACATAACGGTAGTCAAAATCCGATCCGTAGCCGAGGTTGCTGTAATACTTCGGGGCGATCGTGAGGTCTTGGCTCGGATTGATCGCCCAATAAAAACCGGCTTGTGCGTGGAAACCGAACCGATTGTCGTACGAGACGACGGGAATCAGCAGACCCGTCTTCCGTCTGGTCAAGGGATAGGTGAATCCCGGCACGGGAATCAGCGGCACGTCGTTGACACAAAACCATCCGCGGCTGAACGACAACGTGTCGCCGATCCTGGCGTCAAGATCCTCGAATTTCAATCGCCAGGCCGGTACCTCCCCTTCCTGCGCGTCGCAGTTGGTGAAACTGCCGTCCTTGACCCGATAGTGGGAGTCGGAGAAACGTTGAACCAACCGACCGGTCACGTACGAGTTGGTGGACGACGCAAAGAGCCGGCCGTGAATCACGATGCCTGCTTCGGTATTGACGTTCAATTCCAGCCGTTCGGCCGTGAGATCCGTTTGAGGGTCCGTCAGGTGAACATGGCCGCTGGCGGTGAGAATTCCCGGCAGCATGTGAATCGTCACGCGATCCGCCGTCAGCGTGATGGCTCCATAACGAACGACGACCGACCCTTCCGCCTCATACACCTCTTGGTCCTGCCGAGACTCCAGCCGCGCCGCCGTGACGTCCAACGGTGTGGAAGAGCGTGGCGGACCTCCGGTGTCCGTGTCCGTTTCGGCGGCAAACGCAATGGGCGCGATCCAGAACAGCACTGCGGCCAAGGCAAGCACGCGAGAACGGCGCATCATCCGCCCAAAGCCCGGCATGCTATCCTCGCAGCACCGATGGCCGGCCGCCGCGCAGAGCCGCCTTCACATCGCCGAGAAGCATCAGCGACCCCGTCACGCAAATAAGATCGCGCGCGGTCGCATGTTGCTTGGCCAGTCGAAGGGCTTCGGCCGGACACGGCTCCTCCCAGACAGGGTTGGACCAACCCTCAAGCGTATGGCGAAGATCTTCCACCCCGGCCGAGCGCGCCAGACCGGCCTGAGTCAACACGATTTCCGAAACGAGAGGCAGCAGGGGAGTGATAAAGGCACGGCGGTCCTTGTCCCGCATCATGCCCCACACCAAGATCACACGCGAATCCCGGTGAGCGGTGTGGAATTCTTCCAAATAGCGGGCCAGCGCGATGGCTGCGGCGGGGTTATGTGCTCCATCCAACAGTACCGGCGGTTCTCCATCAAGCAGTTCCAACCGCCCTTCCCACGCGACGGACTGAAGCCCTTGTCGAACCGCATCTTCTCTTATTGACAGTCCTGATCGGTCGGCCGCCTCAAGCAGCGCAATCGCGCAGGCGGCATTGTCCAATTGATGCCGCCCGACAAGCCGGCAACCAAGTCCGTCCATCGCCCATTTCGGTCCTCGATAGGTGAATCGGTCCGGCTCGTCTTCCGTGACGAAGAATTCTCTCCCAAAGCTCCACAAGGGCGCGTCGCGCTGTGCGGCGACGCGCCCGATGACGGCTGCGGCACCCGCTGCAATTCGTCCCATCACGACAGGGACGCCCGGCTTGATGATGCCGGCTTTCTCAAAAGCGATCGCCTCTTCCGTGTGCCCCAAATACTCTTCGTGGTCCAAACCGATTGTCGTGATCGCGCAGGCAATCGGCTGGACGACGTTCGTCGCATCAAACCGACCGCCTAATCCGACCTCGACGACCGCCGCATCAACGCTCGAATCGGCAAAATAACGGAACGCAACGGCCGTCGTGACTTCGAAAAACGTCGGAGCGAGCGACGGAGAAACGGCACCCCGAACCGTCTCCACCATCTCCGCCAGTTCGTCTTCTCCGATCATGCGCCCGTTCACTTTGATCCGCTCGCGGAAGTCCACCAGGTGCGGGGAAGTGTACAGTCCCACTCGCAAGCCGGCCGCTTCGAGCATGGCGGCGGCCATGGCGGCCGTCGAGCCCTTGCCGTTGGTGCCTCCGATGTGCAACACCCGCAGCCGCCGCTCCGGATTCCCGATCGCGCGCGCCAGCGACCGCATGGTTTCGAGACCCAGCTTGATCCCGTGTTTTTGGAGCCCGTACAGATAGGCGATGGCGGCGGGATAGGTCATCAGTCGGGGGAACGGCGCACGGCTACAAATGAGACACGAGGGTGCCGACCGTCTCTTTGAGTTGCTTGCGTTCGACGATCATGTCGATCATCCCGTGTTCGAGAAGAAATTCGGCGCGCTGAAACTGATCGGGCAACTGCTGCTTGATCGTTTGCTGAATGACGCGGGGTCCGGCGAACCCGATCAACGCCTTGGGCTCGGCGATGATCACATCGCCCAGCATCGCCACGCTGGCCGTCACGCCGCCGAACGTGGGATCGGACAGGATGGAAATGAACGGCAACTTCGCCTCGCCCAGCTTGGCGACGGCCGCCGACGTCTTGGCCATTTGCATCAGCGAGAGAATGCCCTCCTGCATGCGCGCGCCGCCGGAGGCCGTCACCAGAATGACCGGCAGCTTGGATTCCACCGCCCGATCGATGGCGCGGCAGAGTTTTTCTCCCACCACCGATCCCATGCTGCCGCCCATAAAGCCGAAGTCAAACACGCACAACACCGCCCGCTGGCCGTTGATCAGACCTTCACCGATGACGAGCGCGTCCTTGCGGCCGGTTTTTTCCTGCTGAGATTTGATCCGCTCGCGATAGGACTTCGTGTCGTGAAACTCCAGCGGGTCCTGCGCTTCCAACTCGGCGTCCCATTCCCGAAACGTTCCCAAGTCGACGAGTAATCCGATCCGCTCCATGACGGTGATCGGAAAATGGTAGTCGCACTTCGGGCAGACCTTGTTGTTGCGCTCCACTTCCTTGCGGTAGACGATTTCCCGGCAGTGGTTGCATTTGAGCCACATCCCCTCGGCGCCCTTGGATCGAGCAGGAGCCGGGATCTCCGCCGCTTTGTCTTTCTTAAACCACGCCATCCTTATGCTCCTTGCGAGAGGACGAACGACGATGGATCAAACGTTCCGCAAACGCCGGCGCAGCATAGCATACTGTTCCCCATGACGCACGTTTCCGCGTCCTTGACAGAGGGCTCCCACGGGATCTTATGGCGCCACCGCCCACAACGCCTGTCTCGCCAACATCCAGAGCCCGACACAGAGACTGGCCGTGCCGGCCAGCCCTTGCAATCCCGCGAAAGCCCGCCGGCTGAATGTCATCGAGTACACGACCGGCAGGCTGATCGTCAATCCGACCGCCATCATGCCGGCGATCGATCCGGCGCCGAACACCGCGATGGACAACAACGCCGTCTTCAATTCTCGAGCGGACGCCACGATCACGAGCATCAAGGCCGCCGATCCGGCCAACCCGTGCGCCATGCCGATGCAGAGGGGGCGAATGGAATCCGCCATCCAATGCCGGTGATGATGATCGATCCGTCGGCGGTGACTATGCAAATGAATATGGGATCCATGACCGTGAGGACCATGAGTATGAGGGTGGGCGTGCCACCGTTCGGTCACGAGCTTGAAGATCAAGTTTCCGCCCAACACGACAAGCAGAATCCCGACTCCGGC
Organism: Nitrospira sp.; assembly: GCA_024331095.1. Lineage (GTDB taxonomy): Bacteria > Nitrospirota > Nitrospiria > Nitrospirales > Nitrospiraceae > Nitrospira_D. The sequence goes on from JANDJE010000009.1 coordinate 66,629, forward strand.
TTCGGCGACAATTTCGAACCGCTCCGAAATACGGATCCCGAACGCGAAGACGATCGCTCCCACCGCCAGCAGTGTCGCCGTGTGGCCGATGCCCCACCAGAAACCCACGGCGCCGGACGCCCGGAGCGACGGTCGTTCAGCCAGCACCGTCGAGACGGCGGCCAGATGGTCGGCGTCGAGCGCATGCCTCAGTCCCAACAGGAAGCCCAGTCCGAGGCCGGCGGTATACGAAGGCTCACTCACGTCGTTGGTCTCCCCCCGGCGAACGTTGACAGAGAGCCGCTCATCCCCCCCGCGCGTGCATCTCGAGATGCGGATCTTCCCGCAATCGTTCAATCCCGATAAGTCCGCTTTCCCGTGTCCCCGTTCGTTCCAGATCCTTGCGCGCCTCGGCGCCACGGTCCTGACGCGACTCCCACCCGGCTCTGATTATCTCCCGAATCTGATCCGGTGGAGCGCCTCCGCGCAACGGCCCGCGCAGGTCGATTCCCTCGGTCGCATAGAGGCAGAGGTACCACATGCCGTCGGCCGTCACCCGGCTTCGATCGCACTGCGCGCAAAAAGGCGTCGTCGTCGAGGGAATAACGCCGAACGTCGTGCCATCCGCCAACCGGTACCGTTGAGCCGGAGCCGCCCCCCGTCCGGCGATCATGGCAATCGCGCCATAATACCGGCTCAATCGAGTCAACATCACGTCACGCGAGAGCACCTTGTCCATCGTCCATTCGTTGGCGCCGCCCACGTCCATGTACTCGATAAACCGCACCTCGGCGCCGAGGTGCTTGGCGAATTCAATCAGGGGTACAAGCTCATCGTCATTGAACCCGCGGATCATGACCGTATCAAGCTTGAGATCAGGAAACCCGACCGCCCGAGCCGCCTCGATCCCGTCCAGAACGCGGGCGAATTCATCCCGACCGGTCAACCGCCGGAACCTTTCGGGTTTCAACGTATCCAAACTCACGGTCACCCGATGGAGCCCCGCGTCATAGAGTGCCTGTGCCTGCTCGGCCAGTAGCACCCCGTTCGTCGTCAGGGCAATCTCCGTGATCCCTCGGTTCTGCGAGAGCAGCCGGATCAGCCGCGGCAGGTCTCGCCGCAGAAGCGGCTCGCCGCCCGTCAGCCGGACCTTGTCTGCTCCCAGGTCAACGAAATAGCCGGCCAGGGTCGCCATTTCTTCGAAACTCAGCACATCCTCGCGAGGAAGCCACACATAGTCCTCTTCGGGCATACAGTAGCGGCAGCGCAGATTGCAGCGGTCGGTGACGGAGAGCCTCAGGCTCCGAAGCGGTCGGCCGTAGAGATCGTGGACCGTTTCGCCCATGGCGCGACGGCGAGAAGACGAAAGAGAGAGGTCGTCCATGTCCCAGTCACCAACCTCTCAGGGGTGTTCCTCCACCCACACCTCGCCCTGCGGCGTGTGTTCGAGTTTCCAGATGGGAGTGATTTGCTTCAACTCGTCGATCGCCCACTTGCAAGCCCGAAACGCGTCGGCCCGGTGCTCGGCCGCCGCAATGATCAGCACGATATTTTCACCGATGGCAATTTCGCCGTAACGGTGGACGATCAACAGTTCGAGAATGTCGAAGTCTTTGAGTGCCCGTTCTCGGATCTCCCGCAGTTTCTTCTGGGCCATGCCTTCATAATGTTCAAACGTGATCCGGTCCACTTCCCGGCCCCGCGACCAATCCCGAGCAATACCCAGAAACGTGGCAATGCCGCCGATCCTCGTGGACCGGCGGCGGACGCGATCCAGTTCCCGGTCGATCGAGAAGTCCTCGCGCTGGACCCGGACGAACTCCTTTGCTTCATCTTGTTCCGTCGAAGCTTCACCGGAAGCCCCCCCTGCAAACGGCGGCAAGAGCGCGATCTCGTCCCCGGCATGAACGACCGTGTCTTCGTGCGCGATCTCTTGATTGACCGACACCAGGACTTTTTTCTTCTGAATCAGCTCTCCGATGTCCGGGTAACCGGTCTCGATGGCGCCGATCACGTCCTTGACCTGCCGGCCGTCGGCCACATTCAGCGACAGAGTCGCGTGATTTCCCGCCATCAATTTAGTCAAGACGAAAAAAATTACCGTCACCATGATTGCTACGCCTTAACCTTGACCCGGCCTTCCTTGGTATAGGTCCCGGACTTGCCGCCGGACTTCGAAAGCAGGCAGACATCGGTCACGGTCATCCCCCGATCAATCGCTTTGCACATATCGTAGATCGTCAGCGCCGCGACCGTGACTGCCGTCATCGCTTCCATTTCCACGCCGGTTTGCCCCGTGGTCTTGACGGTCGCCACAATCCTGATCGAACAGAGGCCGTCGACATTGGGTTGTGTGTCTTCTTCGAAACCAATGTCCACACTGGAAAGAAACAACGGATGGCACATGGGAATAAGGTCCGGCGTTCGCTTGGCCCCCATCACCCCGGCCACCTGGGCGACCGCCAGTACATCGCCCTTCGTAATCTTTCCGCGCTGGATCTGCTCCAACGTCTCCGGTTTCATGAGCACGGTGGCCTGCGCCGTCGCCACCCGCTCCGTCGAGGCCTTGGCGGTCACATCGACCATGCGGGCTCGTCCGGCCTCGTTAAAGTGTGTAAATTCGGGCATTTTGTTCGCTGAATCAGTACGTTATACAACTTTGTGACAAGAAGATTATAGGGGCCGCTGGAAATCAAGGTCAAGCAAGAGAAGGTGATGGTGGATATGCCTCAGAACAATCGCTGGATAGATCGTGCGGCTTCACCGTCTTTCCCGATAGCCAGCACCTTGACAAAGGCGAACAAGACGCAGGATAGTGCTGCTGTTTCAAGCATGGCCGCATTAGGATCTGCAACAGGCTATCCCGCTGGCCAATCGTAGGCCATTCATTTACTCACTTAGTGATAGTTTCTAGGACGGAGGGGACTATGATCCTCACGCCCAGACGAATGGTCCATTGGCCCGAACGTTGGTCAGGTTCTGTTCATGCTTCTTTGGTTCCCGATGACGCTCTTAACCTTCTTGGCTATCGGTACGGCCGTTACCATGACGTTGCTTGAGTGGTGACATCGGCCGCTCTGGATCAGGGCAGGAAGACTGAGCGTGATGATTCTTGTATCCTTTGCCAACGATGAACAGGGAGGTCCAAGCAATTATTCGAGCCTCATCTGGTACTATGCTGTGGGCACGATGCTCATCGGAGCGCTCACCATGCGCTGGTTCATCATTGCTCGGCGCCGAACGACGCTGGACTGCAATCAGCCGAATTTGTCTCTCGGCAAACCTATACACTGCGTGTCATGAACAATCAGAAGAGAGACATGGTTTTTTCATTCTTGTTCCAAGCCGTACTTATCCTGCTTGTCGTCTGGCATCTGCCAATCGGCAAGGCAGCAGCCCAGGAGCTTCCGCCCCGCACGGTCCTGTTTGACAATGTCCGCATCTTCGACGGCAAGAGCGATCGACTGTCGGCGCCATCCCACGTCTTGGTACGCGGCAACCGAATCGAGAAGATTTCGTCGACACCGATCGCAACCGACCGCCGCGCCGATACACTCGTCATTCGGGGTGGCGGCCGAACGCTCATGCCGGGCTTGATCGACGCCCATTGGCATACGATGATGGCGGCCGTACCGATGCAAACGCTGCTCACCGCCGACGTCGGCTATCTCAACCTGGTGGCCGGCAAAGAGGCGACGGCTACTCTGTTGCGGGGTTTCACCAGCGTCCGCGATCTTGGGGGGCCGTCGTTCGGTCTCAAGCGAGCCATCGACGAAGGCATCATCGCCGGCCCGCGTATCTGGCCGTCCGGTGCCATCATTTCACAAACCGGCGGGCATGGGGATTTCCGCCTCTCCCACGAGGTGCCGGCTCAAAGGAACGCCCCACTCGGTCGCGGCGAAATCTTAAACGGCGGCATCATCGCCGACGGCCCCGACGAGGTCCGGAAACGCGTGCGCGAACAACTGATGCTGGGCGCCAGTCAAATCAAGCTGGCGGCCGGTGGGGGCGTGGCATCTCACTATGACCCCATCGATGTGAACCAATACACCGAGGCGGAATTCCGCTCCGCCGTGGAGGCGGCGGAAAACTGGGGCACATACGTCACCGTCCATGCTTACACGCCCCGCGCCATCCGGGCGGCAATCGCGGGCGGCGTCCAGGTGGTCGAGCATGGTCAATTGATGGACGAGGACACGGCTCGATTAATGGCCGAGAAAGGCATCTGGTTGGTCCTTCAGGCGTTCCTCGACAATGAGTTTTCTAATCCCTATCCCGATGGCACACTCCAACGCGCCAAGCAACGTGAGATACACGCCGGCACCGATCGAACCTATCGATTGGCGAAGCAATACAAACTCAAGGTGGCCTGGGGCACGGACATTCTGTTCGACCCGGCACGAACGTCGAAGCAAAACGCCATCCTCACCACTCTCACCCGCTGGTACAATCCAGCCGAAATCCTGCGGATGGCCACCGGCACCAACGCCGAATTGCTGGCGCGCTCCGGCCCCCGCAACCCCTATCCGGGCAAGCTCGGGGTGGTGGAAGAAGGAGCCATGGCCGATCTGTTGCTTGTGAACGGCAACCCGCTGGACAACCTCGAATTAATCGCGGATCCGGAAAGAAATTTCGTGGTGATCATGAAGGACGGTACGATCTACAAGAACAGCCTTCGGTGATCAGGCGATGCTCGTGATGTTTGAAGGGCAAATCGTGAGACCATCGGGACAAAGAGACCACAGAATCAAAAGGTGTTGATGTGACGAGCGCTCTGGCAGCCGCTCTGAAGCAACTCTGTCAGCGATTGCGCGATCACGGATTGTCGGCCAAGCTAGGCGCGCCGGGCGACGACTCTGACGTTGCTCTGTGGCCCTGGCAACTGACTCCTGGCTCAAACCCGCGCTCGGCACCGGTCGGCGGCTCCGCCCCTCCCCTTTCAGCCCCGACGCCGATCGTCCTCGAACTTCGCTTTCTGCTGGTCTCCAACAAAGACTCCGAGGACACCATTCAAGCTTTGACCTTGGCTCAAACGATCCTTGCCCAATCTCCGATCATGCAAGTCGGCGATACACCGGTCCAGATTGTATCGGAGGCCTTGGCACCGGATCATCTGGCGGCATTGTTCACCGCGGCGGGCATGTGTCTGAGTTTGTCCGGCGCCTACGTGGCACGATGCACTGTCTTGCCTCACTCATGACTTGATTACCGGAACGAAGGGGTCTCGTCGGAGGGACTCCATACCTGAGCGCTTGACAAACACAAGAATCTTCCGTGATCGTGTCTTCGCTCGACCAGGGCAGCACAAGCGGTTTCCCATAGAAAAGGCACGGACATCCGAATCGTCCACGACGCGATCACCAAGGAAAAACTCCGAACCATCGCTTCACAACAGTTCGGCGACATGGTCAAGGCCGTCGTCGACGTCGAGCGGGGAGTCATGGCGATCGGCGGCGAGCTGCCACGCTGATGAGGAAACGGTACTGTTGGAGAACGGATCACGCCAGGAGAACCTGTGGGACGTCAGCCTCTATCCGGAACAACCGCCTTCGGAGTGGATCGAGTTCGACTCGATGATCAATGTTCGCCCATCCCGTGGAAACCGGTCGCGGTTCGTGGAGAACGCGACGATTCGTGACGCCATTATAGCGATCATCCATCGGTCGGTGCGGGACTGACATCCCTCATGACACCCGCTCATAAACAGTTGGCATCAGGACGCTGGCATTCACTTTCCCTCTTAGAGCAACTCGCTAACGTCGGCAGCGAAGTGGCTCGCGCCAGCCGCTGGTATGAATCGGACCGGGATCGTTGCGAACAGGCCTTGGTCCGAGCCCTCGAGCTGTTGGATTTGACGATCGCCGACCCCAGGTGGACGGGCCGCCGCAAAGAATTGACCCGCGCGCGCGAACTTTTGTGCGACGCCATGTATGGCGGAACGTTGTACGGCAGCGATTGGGCATCACTGGATCGCTATTTCTTTCACTTCGCCGTGGCGGCCCGCCTCAACCGTCGAGCGACAGAGCGGCGCTGAAGAAGAAACCCGGCGAACCCACTCTGGAAAATCACCGATTGTTTTCAGTAGACTCGCTCGCGGGTTGTGAGCGTTTGCGCGCTCGCTCACGGAGGGACTATGGGACTGTTTCGCCGGCTTTTCGGTCTGCCGTCGTTCGCCGGATCCACCAACGCTTTGCTGGTCGAGCTGATGTTGCCGACGCTGACGGACGCGCAACGCGCCGAGTTGAAAAAACGCGCCGTTGAATTCTTACAAAACACTGGCGCGGCGGGAACCTCACCGGAGGCTGCGTTGGCCGTTTTGAATCAAGCCTCCCGTATCACGCAACTGAATCTCCTCGCGCTTGCCATGAAAGAACTGGGCTATAAGCCGCCCCTCTCGACGGAACGATTCAAAGCAATCAGCGACCCCTTTGCCCCGGACCTTGTGGATGAGCGGACCTTGCGGGCCGTCGCCCGTCGTCTGAAATGGGCGCATGGGGTCGACGCGTTGATCGGCGAAGAGCCCCTGAGCTTCGATTCATGGTAGCCCCCCATTTACTTGACAGACCGGGACCGCAAAGCTATTCTGCCCCCGCTTTGATTCAACCCGTGCCGACACCTTGAAAGAAGGAGTTCAAATGCGAATCCCCTCGTTCCGACGTGTTCTTGTGACATCGCTGCTTCTCCTCCCGCTTACAGTTTTCGTTTCACCTGCTTGGGCGGCCGAAGACTTCAAGATGGGCGTCGTGGATCCCCAAATCGTGCTGGAGAAATCCAAGGCGGGCAAACGGGCGCTGGAAGGATTGAAGGAATATGTGTCCATTCGGCAAAAGCTGTTGGCCAAAGATGAAGAAGAGCTGCGCAACACCGAAAAGCAGCTTCGCGAGCAAGCGGCCAAGATGAGCGAAACCGAAAAACGGGAGAAAGAAACGCAGTTTCGGACCAAAGTGCAGGATTATCAAAAGCGCGCGCAGGAGTTCAATCAAGAGCTCCAGCGCAAGCAAAAAGAACTGGTCGACGACTATATGAAAAAGATTATGGCGGCGACCAAGACCGTTGCCGAAAAAGGCGGGTTTTCCCTCGTCTTGGACAAGGGCAGCGAACAGACAATGAAGATCGTCATCTACAACAAAGACGCCATCGACCTCACGGAGCAAGTCGTCAAGGAGTTTGATCTGACCAACAAGTGAGATCGATAAGAACGGGGCCTCCGACGTGTCTTGACGCCGGCTCCGATCAGAACAAGCACCCCTGCTCGTATCCCGGTCGCCGGAACGTGTTCGGGATCGAGCCAGAATCATCATCGGAGAATCCCGCCCGCCGTCTTGCCACGTCGAACAATCGCTCGATCATCTCCCAATAGACACCCGTCCCCCCCTGCCGCTTGAAAAATTCGCTTTCGTTGAGCGATCCGCCTCTCACGTCCCGAAGCCGGTTGACGATTTTCCCGACGCGATCCGGGAACAGTTCGCTCATCCGTTCCAGAAACACGGTTTCCACGTTCCCGCTGAGCCTCAGCAACGTGGCGAACGCGGTGCGGGCTCCCGCCTCTCGCGCTCGCCCCAGCAGCTCGGGAATATCTCTCTCATTCAAGCCGGGTATGATCGGCGCCAGCGAAACGCCGACGGCGATCCCCTCCCCGTCCAATGCGCGGACGGTCTCGAAGCGCTTTGAAATGGACGGGGCGTGGGGCTCGACTTTTCTGGCGATCGCATCGGACGCAAAAGGAATACTGATGTAAACACGAAGCCATGTCTCTTGAGCCAGACGTTTGAGAACATCGAGATCCCGCAAGATCAACGCCCCTTTCGTAATGACACCGACCGGATTGCGGTACTCGGCGCAGACGGCCAGACAGGCCCTGGTCAGACCGTACACCGCCTCCAGCGGCTGATAACAGTCCGTATTCCCGGAAAAAACGATCAGCTCGCCTCGCCACGAGGATTTGTCGAACGCGCGCCGCAACAGCCGTGGCGCATCTTTTTTGATGACGATCTTGCTGTCAAAATCCGTCCCGGCCCCGAACCCCCAATACTCATGCGACGGCCTGGCGTAACAATAGGCGCAGGCGTGAAAACACCCTCGATACGGATTCACACTCCAACGAAAGGGAAGATCCGGGCTTTCATTGTGACTCAGGATTTCCCTCGTCGCGTCTTCATAGACCGTCAACGCGGCGGGACCGGCCGGTTCGAGCAAGTCCCGATGCCGTGATTCATAGGGATTGGGAGGATTCGCGATGACTCGCATGTTTTGATGGTGACTCCGACCGCTCCCTCGTGTCAACGAGCACTCATCGCCGTCCCGTCGATCGGCCGGCGGCTTCGTTGACTCTCCACAACGCCGATGCTAGATTCCAGACGTTTTCGAGCCGGAAGAGACGCCGTCATGCATGACCCGAAATACATCAGGGAAAACACTGAGTTAATCCGCACCGTCTTGAGCACCCGCGGCCGTGATGTTCCCTGGGATGACGTTCGGAAACTCAGTGAGGAGCGGCGCACCCTGACCACGCAGGTCGAGCAACTTCGGCATGAGCTCAAAAAAGGATCCGACGACGTCGCGCGCCGGCGCCGAACCGGCGAGCCGACCGACGAAGCCGTCGAGGTGATGAAGCGGGTGGGAGACCGAATCAAAGAGATTGAAGGACGGCTGCGGGAAACGGAAGACGCCTTAAACGATCTCGCCCTTCGCATCCCCAATCTGCCGCACCGGACGGTTCCGCAAGGTCCGGACTCCACCCACAACGTTGAAGTTCGCCGCTGGGGTACCATCCCCTCGTTCGTCGCTCCGCCCAAACCCCATTGGGAAATCGGCGAGGCCCTCGGGATTTTAGACTTTAATCGAGCCGCCAAAATCGCGGGAGCTCGGTTTGCCCTGCTGCGCGGAGCCGGCGCAAGACTGGAGCGAGCGTTGATCGATTACATGCTTGATCTCCACACGACCGGACACGGCTATCAAGAGGTGCTGCCTCCCGTCATCGTCAATCGACAGACAATGACCGGAACCGGGCAACTTCCCAAATTCGAAGACGATCTGTTTCGATTGCGGGACGAAGACTGGTTTCTGATCCCGACCGCCGAGGTACCCGTCACGAACCTGCATCGAGACGAGATCCTCGGCGAAGACGTGCTTCCCCTTCGGTACACGGCCTACACCCCCTGTTTCCGACGCGAGGCCGGCTCGTATGGAAAAGACACCCGCGGCCTGATCCGCTTGCATCAATTCAACAAAGTGGAATTGGTCTCCTTGACGACACCCGATCAATCGTACCAAGAACTCGAACGGCTGACCGGCCATGCCGAAGCGATTTTGCAAAACCTGAATCTTCCCTACAGAGTCGTCACGCTCTGCACCGGCGATCTGGGGTTTTCCGCAGCCAAAACCTACGATATTGAAGTCTGGTTGCCTTCTCAAGGACAGTACCGGGAAATTTCGTCGTGCAGTAATTTTGAAGCCTTTCAGGCGCGCCGGGCCAACATCAAATATCGACCTGTCAGAAAAGACGCCAGGCCAGACTTCGTCCACACCTTGAACGGGTCGGGTCTCGCCGTCGGCCGAACGATGGTGGCCATCCTCGAAAACTATCAGCAACCCGATGGGTCGGTCTTAATTCCAGAAGCGTTGCGACCCTATATGGGCGGCAAGGAACGGCTGATACAGGAGTGACCTGTCGAGGTAACCGACATGCGCGCTCGCGATTCTATCGCCAAGTTGAGAGAAAAAGCTTCTTGTGACGTTTATCTGCCCGCGCGTCACTCTCACAAGGACATGAGAGAACGCGCAGGGATCACACAGTACAGTTGGGAGGGGTGCCGGAGCGGCCGAACGGACCGGTCTTGAAAACCGGAGATGGGGCAACTCATCCGCGAGTTCAAATCTCGCCCCCTCCGCCATCGTGTGCGCGTGTTTTTGTGATTCATCTTCGGTCCTGAGCCCGATGGTGCGGCGCCTGACCGGTTCACCGACGACGGAATCGCATGAAAATGTTGCGGGCTTGTTGGCAGTGGTTTCAGCGGCAAACGTGGCTGAACAAGATCATCATCGTCGGCCTGTTCGCCGTCGTCGTTCCGTTTTTCCTTCCCACCATCGTCGCTTGGTTCAAACCCACCATGATCAACGTCGGCGTCGCGTTCTATACCTACGAGCGAGCCCGGGTCGCGGAAAGCAAGACGCCGACGTACTTTTTTGAAAAACGCAACCTGGTGACCAATTGCAGCCTCCGTCGCGTCGAGCAGACGGTCCCGCCGGGAGAAGTCCGACTTCCTCGGCAGGAATCATGGGTCGTCATCAAGCTGCTGCTTGACAACGTGTCGGACGAGCCCATCACCCGGCTTCGTCTGGCTGTCCGCTCACCGGCCATCGGCTTTGCAACACAGGTCTCGACCGCTCCCACAATGGAAGTGACGGGGCGGATGGAAACCCCGCCGAATGACGGCCGCCGCTGGTTCGTCGTCACCCTTCCCGCGATCGCCCCCCGCTCCTCCGTTGTCCTGAGCCTCAAAACGCCTCTCGACGACAATCTGCGCAAATTCATCTATGAAGACCGGCGAACCGTGACTATTCAAGTGCCCTTTGTGGCGTCGGACCGGTTCCATGAGTATCCTCCGATTGTCTCCCGCACCAATGCGCTCAAAATTCTCAATCGGGAAGGACTGTTGCGAACCGGAGACGACGCGGCCGCCGAGGAAACGTTGCTCTTCTCCCCTCTTTCCGATGATGAGCCGCAACCAAAAGAACAGAAAGTCCCTTCCTATCAACTCCTTCCCAAGTCGCGGAGCTGTCCGGAGGGAGAAGCCGGGATGTGGTAATCCTCCTTCGCCATCCGGATATCGGACCGAGCACGGATGATACGGGATTGTCACCTAACCCTTTTGTAGGGCCCACTTAGCCCCTTGAGGGAGTTGAAGAAACGCGGTTCTCCATACTATGGTACCTCCCACAATCGCGCTGTGGAGGGAGCCATCGCCATGTCACTTCAACCACTCTCTCGGGTTGCAATCAACTGCATTCTTGCAAAGGGCGGCTCCGGCTTGGAAGGAGACGGCTGCCTGTACGACCTTTCGGCACCGGACCGACGTATCTCCCCACAAACTCAACTGCGGGCTGGCGATTACGTGAAGCTTCGCCTGTGGTTGCCCGACGAGGATTCTCACATGTCTGTCGAGTTGGCCGAAGTCGATTGGATCGACAGCCACCGACTCAAAGTCGACCTTTTGTCACTTTCCCCGGAAGTTCGAGCCAAGCTTCATCAATTTAAGGCCTCACAACGGGCGACGCGCTCCACGCACGAGACCGCGACCGAACATATCCTGATTCGCTTTTAATCGACCGGCCCTTCATGTTCACTTTCAGTTTGTTCCCTTTCTGTGTATGGCGTGAGCCGCTGTTCCACCTCCCCTCGGTCATGCCATCCCTCTTTCGTCTAGCACTCCGCTACCTCTATGGTATTTTCATCCGCCCTTCCCGCGTTTATGCTTTTTTCATCACGCCGGTTGGGAACAAGAGGCGTGGGCGGTGAGGAAACAACTCCCGACGATTGATTTGAAGAGGAGGATTGTCCATGCAGAAACGGCTCGGGAAAATCGGAACGGTACGGCGAGAAATTCGCGGTAAGGCTTGTCCGCTGTGCGGAGGCTATCGGTATCAACTCCTTGTTCATTCTTCGACTGCGACAGAAGAAGAGTCCAACATGCTTGCCCGATGCGTACAATGCAACCGCCCGCGACAATTGGACGACGGCTTTTGGAAGAACCTGGTGGATATCAAGGTCCCCGATCATAAACAGGCGCTTGCCAAGCCCCTTGAACTCTGGCAGACCTATCGAAAACGCAAAGAGGAGACCCGCAAAGCGATCCAGATGCTGGCGATCAGCGGCGCGGTGCGGCCTGGGAATGTCGAATTTCGCTATTCGACCTCTCCGGACGAGAGCGGCATCCTGGCCAGATCTTTTGCCGTCCCCCCTCCTTCCGAGACCGACTCTCCGACTCCCTTGCATCTCCTCTACAGCCGCCTGCAAACCCGCGTGCTCCATGTGATCGAGCGGCTCAAGCTTCAAGAATCCTACGCCCAATTGCAGTCACGTTGTCTGCATCTGTTCCATTGGATTCGACGGGAATTGACCGCCCGTTCATATTTCTCGCGGATTTGAACCGCTCTCTTGTGCCGTCCACGAAGGCTGAGGTAAGATCGGCCTCGCGTCGTCGGGAGTACCCTGCGGCAGGCGGAAACTTTCCGCCTGCCGCAGGGCGCCTTTTTGCACAACACGTGGAGCATGGAGAGGTGGCCGAGTGGCCGAAGGCAACGGTTTGCTAATCCAATCCGAGGGTATGTTTTCAAGTGCACGAAAACACGCTGAACCCGGCATAAACACTGGGGAAAACGGCCCTTGACCGCTTCCCCCGCTGTGCTCGGATTTCGCCCATTTTCCCCGCTTATTTCCCAACGCTTTTCACAACACTGTAGTTACCCCTACTCCAACAGTAGTTACCCCTACTCCGACACCGTGCGAGATTTCCGCCGGAGAGATCTCTCTTTTCTACCCTACGGCCCCCGTCCCGTTCTCTGCTTGCGCCACTGCCATGGCGGAATCGGGTCGGGATCGGCCCAAAGGCCTCGCTTGGCCAGGCGCGCGTCATCTTCGAGATCTCCCAGGCTGAAATCCGTCGAGTGCTTCCGGTACCACCAGGCAAACCCAGCTCGCACGAGTTCCCGGTTGAGACTCCGCCCGTCGCCAAGCAGCACGCTGCCGATTGTCCGGCCGTACTTGTCGACGCCGAGAACCTGAACGGTGACCTCCCGGCCGAAGACCATGGTGGATGTAAACTGTTTGGCCTGCTTTCCGAACGGCTGGCCTTTCTCGGGACAA